>JBEKRU010000011.1:0-81900 GCA_049518435.1 Occallatibacter sp.
GTGCTGCTTGCGGTCAGCGGCAGCGTGGGCGTGAAGGTGGCGATGAAGTCGAGCGCATCATAGGAGACCGTTCCCGCGACCGCGATGCCCCCTGGCCCGCTCAGTTGGAATGTTCCCGTGGTAATGGTCAGCGGATTCATGGCTTGGCTGAACGTGGCGCTCACGGCCTGATTCAGAGGCACGTTTGTAGCTAAGTTCGCTGGGATCGTGGAAACAATCTCCGGCGGAATTACAACGACGGCCGCGCCAGTAGTGAAGGTCCACACGTAGTTGGCGGCGAGGCCAGTGCCCGCCAGGTCCTGGGCCCCGGTTGTGATGGTGGCTGTATACAGCGTGCTTGCCACAAGATTCGCTGTCGGAGTAAAGGTAAGCGTATTTCCAACCGCCGCATAAGCAACCAGCCCCGGCACGACGGTCGCTCCCGGGCCTGTCAGCGTGAAGGTTGTCCCGTTGATCGTCGCGGGGTTCATAGCGGTGCTGAACGTTGCGCTGACAATCTGGTTGAGCGGTACGCCCGTGGCTCCGTTCAGAGGAATGGTCGATATCACCGTCGGCGGTACAACGACTACGGTGGCAGCGGTGGTGAAGGTCCACACATAATTGGCGGCCAGCCCCACGTCTGCCAGATCTTCGGCCCCGGTTGTAATGGTGGCCGTGTAGAGCGTGCTCGGCAACAGGTTTGCAGATGGTGTGAATGTTGCCACCGATCCTGCCGGTACATAGGTGACGACTCCCGTAACGGCGGTCGCTCCCGGGCCCGTCACTGTAAAGGTTGCCCCGTCAATGGTCGCCAGGTTCATGGCCACGCTGAAAGTCGCGCTGAGGGCCTGGTTGATGGGTACACCCGTTGCCCCATTCACGGGCACAGTGGAGATGACCGTCGGTGGCGTAGGCGCCGGAAGGGTTAGGAATTTCCACACGTAATTTGCGCCCAGGGGAGTGCCCGCCAGATCCTCGGCTCCGGTGGTGATGGTTGCCGTATACAAAGTGTTGACCGCAAGGTCTGCTGCAGGAGTAAATGTCGCCACAGCGCCCGTGCAGGCCACTGTGCCTGCAACGGCTGTGACGCCGGGGCCCGTAACGGTGAAGGTTTTCGCTGGAGACGCCAGCGTCGAGCAATTCATTGCTTCGTTGAAGGTCGCACTGATCACCTGGCCGAGCGGCACGCCTGTCGCGTTATTAGCGGGGATCGTGGAGATCACCGCAGGCGCAGGCGTAATCGTCGTAAAGGTCCACACGTAGTTGGCCGCCAGCGGAGTACCCGCCACGTCCGTTGCTCCGGTCGTTATCGTGGCCGTGTAGACAGCGTTGTATGCCAGGGAAGCCGTTGGGGTAAACGTCGCCGTCACACCGCTGTAAGTCACTGTTCCCGTAACGGCCGTTCCGCCCGGGCCGGTCACCGTAAATGTCGATGCACTGATGGACGCCGGGTTCATGGCTTCGCTGAATGTCGCGCTGAGCACCTGGCCAATGGGAACATTCGTAGCGAGGTTCGCAGGGATCGTAGAGATCACTGTCGGCGCCGGCGTAATGGTTGTAAACGTCCACACGTAGTTGCCCAATAGGGGAGTACCGCCCGGATCCGTAGCACCGGTCGTAATTGTCGCGGTATACGTGGTTGCATAAGCCAGCGCTGCGGCCGGCGCAAATGATGCAGTCAGCCCGCTATAGCTAACCGCCCCCGCGACCGCTCCGCCTGGCCCCGTCACCGTAAAGGTCGAGGAGGTGAGGGTGGACGGATTCATGGCCATGTTGAAGGTCGCGCTAATGGGTGTGTTGATGGCCACACTTGTAGCGCCATTGGTGGGGATGGTAGACACCACGGAGGGAACAGTGACCGTTTCCTGGCCGCAACCGGCAATCAATACGGCAAGTAAAGCCGCCAGCGAATACGTCATTCCAAATCTGATTTTGCGCATTTGTCCCTCTCGCCCAACTGTGGGGGTCCCCGTGTCCAATAGCTCAACTTTGCATTAGCCGACGCCGAGCGCCGACGAGGCATGACTTAGCGAAAGTAGCAATCGGGAAGTTACCTGGTCTGAGCTAAATCGCTCACATTTGAAGTAGATTTATCAGGAAGTAACGTATTGGATTACACATTAATGGTGAGCAAAATTGCGCATCTAACCTGGTGTTGGAACAGGTTGCACCGCGGAGAGGTCGCAAAGGAACACGCAGAGGGTCGCGCGATCCCGCCTTCAAACACAGGAAACCGGAGTGTGTGATCGGGTCCAACGCGTTGAAACAAATCGGCTGGAGGTGTTCAGTCCTTGAGCGTGACCGAGATTTTGCGCGCATCCCCGCCCTCGGAGCTGATGGCGATTTCGCCGGTGGCCTTTTTGCGGATGCTCTTGAATTTCTCACCCCACTCGACGAGGACCAGTGCGTCGTTGGTCAACAGCTCGTCCAGCCCCAGCGTCTCCAACTGGCGCTCGCCTTCCAGGCGGTACACATCCAGATGAAACAGCTTCACGGGTTTACCGTGCTGCGTACCGTCGTACTCATGGATGAGCGTGAAGGTGGGGCTGGTTACCTCGTCCGCCTCGGCCGCGTCCAGAGCCTGGGCAATGCCCTTCACCAGCGTGGTCTTTCCGGTGCCAAGATCCCCGCGCAGGATGAGCAGTTGCGGCGGCTTCAGCAAATCCGCAAGTTTGCGGCCCACTTCAATAGTGTCCGCGCCGCTTTTGGTGATGAACTCATGTGTCTTGCCTTCGGCGATAGGAGCGGCTTTGGTCATTGCTGAGCCTCTTGGGTGACTGCCGCATGCAATGCCGGCGGCAGCCCCTGCAACCAAACATACCCGTTCGGGCCGCGCGATTCAAAGCGAAAAGCCCGTGAAAGCTGTTGAAGACTGTCGGTGGCCAGCAAAGTGTGCTGATCGTGGGCGCCCCCTGGGCAGCGGACCGCGAGGTCTGCAGCCAATCCGTGCAGGTATACAGCGGCTTCGACCGCCCGGCCGGGTTCAGAGGGATGTTGGGCAAGCAGCCCCGCCACCAGGCCGGTGAGCAAATCGCCGCTGCCTCCTTTGGCCATTCCCGGGTTGCCGGTGGTGTTCAAAGCCACACGTCCGTCGGGATGCGCGATCAGCGTGCGGGCTCCCTTAAGCACCAAGGTCACGCCGAAGCGCTGGGCAAACCAGCGCGCAACGCCCAGCCGGTTTGCCTGGACATCGCGTATGGAAATTCCCGCCAGCCGCGCCATCTCTCCCGGATGGGGCGTAAGCACCAGCGTGCGGCCCGCCTGTGTCTTGGCAGCCAGCCGCGCCAGCAGTTGCGGCTGGGAGGCAAGAATATTCAGGGCATCGGCGTCAACGACTGCGGGAACGGTGCTGACCGCCAGCAGCGCGGCCACAAACTCCGCAGTCTCCGGCGCCTGTCCCATGCCCGGCCCGATGGCCAGCACAGTCTTGCCCGCCATCAAACTCGAAAAGAGCTCGGGGGCAAGATTCTCTTTGGAGATGCCGCCTGCCGCGTTTGCCGCCAGCGGCCAGGTCATGAGTTCCGGGGCGATTGCCGCTACAAGCGCCGCAGCCGTCGCGGGAACCGCTGCCGTAACCAGCCCCGCACCGGAGCGTAGCGCGGCCAGCGCGGACATGGAAGGCGCGCCGGCCCGGCCGCCTCCCGGGCCAAACATCCCACCGATCACCAGCACGTGCCCGAAGTTACCCTTGTTGGCCTGTGCCGATCGCGGCGCCTGCACCATCTCCATCGCGGAGCCCGACCAATGCAGGCCGGGCGAGCTGGGATTGAGCACACCCACCACGGCTTCCTCGGGTGACCCAATCTGCGCTATAACCACCGGCTGGTCCCATCGCCGCGTGAGTTGGCCAAAGACATGCGCCGGCTTGGGCGCAGTAAATGTAATCACCGCATCGGCAGGAAACACCGGACCGGGGATTGTGGCTTCAGTCGAATCCGCCGGCCATCCGGAAGGCAGGTCTACTGCCAGAATGGGGGCCTTGCTGTCCTTCAACCACTCGAGGGTGGCCAGCACCAGGGGCTTGAGGGGCGGCTTGAAACCCGTGCCCAGCACGGCGTCTATGATCAGGTCCGCATCCAGAGCCTTCCTGTACTGCTCCAGATCTTCCGCACCCTCCACAACGAAATAGGTGCCTCCCCCGCCGCTGGTTAACTGCCGCCATGCATCGGCTGCGTTACCCACAAGCCCCAGCGGAGAGCCAAGTAGCAGTGTGGTCACATTCAAACCGGAATCGGTCAGCATCCGCGCCGCCAACAGCCCATCGCCCCCGTTGCTGCCCCGCCCGCATAACACCGTAACCCGCCAGGCGCGCGGGAACTGGGAGCGCACGAAGGCAGTTACGGTGCCAGCCGCCGCGCGCATCAGGTCAACGGCAGTCACACCATAGCGTTCGCTCGTGACATGATCGCAGGCTTGCATTTCGACAGTCGAGAGAACGTTCATGATGGAGATGGTAGTGGATCGATTGTAAATTGTCTGTGACGGACCTCCGGCGAGATCTGCATGTGTATTCTTGTAGCCAACTTAGCTGCGGATTTCCCTTGTCCGCTCGACTGCAGGACCAAAGATCAGAATTCAATTCTCGCCTGAAATGCGATCATGCGCGGCGAACTGTCTCCACCCAACCCCACCCCAAGCAACCCCGTCGGCGGAGAAATCGTGCCTTCCAGCGTGCCGAATTTTGCCGGAACATAAACTCCGGGCACTCCCGCCTCCACGTTGCTGGGCAGCGCAAAATTGGGATGATTGAATGCATTAAAAAACTGCGTATCGAATCGCAGGCTTACCGCTTCTCTAATTGGAAACCTCTTGGTCAGGTAGACGTCAGAGTAGGTGAAATGCGGCCCGCGCACCGTATTGCGACCTGAATCTCCAAATTGACAGTTGGCCGCCATGTCGCCCCCAACACAGGTCCCGGTTGTCGGGTCCACTGTGGAGGCAAACGCTTCCGGGTTCAGCCATTGCTTCGTCCCCGCCACCGTCACGCCGGGATAAGGAGTCTTGAGGTAAACGGGCACACCGGGAATGCGCCTCGCAAACTGCGCCCCGCTGTTTTGAAAGATCCCGCTGCCATTTGCTGAATAGGGCTGGCTGAGTACAGTGAACGGAAGCCCGGAGTGAAGGAACGCCGTCTCTGAAAATGACCATCCACCCAACACGGCCCGCATAGGCGCATGAGAAGATCGGAACGGTATCTGGTATATCCCGAATGCCGAGAAGTTATGCCGCACGTCATAGTCGCAATCTCCATAATCGCTGCTCAGTTCCCCCGGCAGCGGCGACAGAATTCCCTGCGTGGAAAACGTAAGCAAGCCTCCATTCGATACCTCATCCAGACAATGACTGAGCGTGTAGTTGCCTCGCAGGGTGAGTCCGCGGAATTGCTCGGTAATTCCGGCCTGTAATCCTGAATAACTGCTGGTCGCATTGGTTTCGAACTCATTGACGCTGCCGAATCTCTGATCGAGTGGCTTCTGGTAGGGATAGGGCGCGAAGCACCCGTCGCAGACAGTCTGGTAGCCGTTCAACTCCACCTGGTAGGGCTCATGGACCCCGCGCGTCCCCACATAGTCCACGCGCACTGCGCCATGCGCTCCGGCTTGCCGTTCCACACCGAAGTTGTATTGGTAGTAGTAAGGCGTCTTCAGCATGCCGCTCTCGAACGTGTTCAAGCCCACTGCCAGCGGACAGGTCGGGGCCCCTGCGGCAATCCCCTTGCACGGCGCTGAGCCCTCGCTGAATACAGATTGAAAACTCTGGTTAGCGTTGGCTGTCGCATCCACCGCGCTGCCAGGCACGTTGGGCGCAATGCCCACGCCGCCCACCTGTCCCCCAATTCCGCCGACAAACGTTGGCGCATAAGGCGCGTTTGTGGTCGCAAGATCCGCGATTTGCGCAGGAATAATGTCGTTGAAAACGCCGAACCCTGCATGCAACACGGTCTTACTCCTAAAGGCGTAAGCTACCGAGACGCGAGGCTGCCAAATCAGCAGCGGCGTTGCCGGGAACAACCCTCGAAGGTGGGTCTGGATCGCCTGATCGAGAGGCTCTCCTGCATCGTGCGAAATGTCCAGAAACGATCCCGCCGGACGCGCAAACAGGCGCTGCTGATTCACTGGATTGGTATTCCACGTCGCCCGCATTCCGGCAGTCAGCGTTATATGCGCGGTGGGCTTCCACATGTCCATCGCATACACATCCAGATTGCCCGCCGCCACGCGCTCCTTCAACGAAACAGGGAACGTCTGGCTCGCCGTAAAAGCCACGCCATACGTGAACTGTGCCAGATCGTTATAGACAACCGTGGGCACGATTCCCTCTCCCAGATCGTAGTCGCTCACATCGATCCGCCGCGTATTCACCCCGAATTTCCAGGTGTTTCTTCCCCGCGTCGAGATCAGGTTGTCGTTAATTTGCCATTGGGTCACTTTGCGTCCCTGCGGATAAGTATTGTTATCGCCTCCGATGGTCGTAAACGGGGCGTTGTTCGTGCCCGCCTGCAGCACAATGGGAAACATCTGCCGCACCTGGGCATAGTTTTCCGGCTCAAAGATGCTGCAGTACCAGCTCGCGCCGGGATTGAATTGATTCACAAGATTCGGATTGAAGATATGCGTGTACCCGGCAACCAGTGTTCGTTGCGGCTGCGGTGAATACGAGTTGAACATCGAATTGATTGGATCGGTATAAGCGGCCTGCAACCCCGTGTCCTGTTGGAAGCGATACCAGACGCTGTTGTTTCGATCGATGGTGTTGTCGATTTTTACCACCAGCAGATTCTCGCCGTCGCTGTTGGTCAGCGACACCTGCCTCTGATTTGCGCAACCGCTCCCATCCATGACGTTTCCGCTCGTCTGCGTGTCGGGGAGCAGGTTCCCGCTGGCATCCAGGGGACAGGAATTCACCGCAATCGGCGTCCCATTTGTATTGCTGTACAGCTTGAACATCGACTGGTAAAACCCAATCTCCTCCGGCTGCGCCGGCAGTGCGGTTCCAGTAATTGGGTCAGTCCCGCCCTTTGCCAGTTGGCCCAGCACGTACTGCTGATAAGCCGGAGTCGGCGCAACCACTTGCGAAACCAACGGCAGAGCGATCCGGATTCCCTCATAATGCGCAAAGAAGAATAGCTTGTCGCGCCGCACCGGTCCACCCACGCTTATCCCAAACTCATTCACCGTCGAGCGTGGCTTTTTAGCGATGCTGTCAGCCGTATCGTCAGCGTGAAGAAAATAGTCTTCCGCATTCAACAGGGAGCCATTCCAAAGTTCGTATAAGTCGCCGTGAAATCGATTCGTCCCGGATTTCGTGAAGTAATTCACCTGCGAAGCGCCGTATCTCCCTTGATCAACGGAATAGGAATTCGTATTCACCGTTGCTTCCTGCAGCGCATCCAGCCCGATCACAAGGTTCGTCGATAATCCAATATTCAATCCCAGCCACGGATCGTTCGTGTCGTACCCGTCCAATATGTACCCATTCGAGGTTGCGGGCAGACCGTTGAATTCCACGTTTCCATATCCGCCCGCTGCTTTGGCGTCGTTCGAAGAACCCGCAGTATTCATAAGCGCGCCCGGAGCAAACTGCGCAACAAAGGTCATATCCTGCCCTGGGTTGGGGAGACTCCCAATGGTCTTGCTGTTCAGCGTTGTCGTGGTATTCGGATTCTCCAGGCTGAGCATCGCCTGCTGCGCACTCACCTCAACACTCTGCGTCGTCGAAGAGACAGAAAGACGCAGGTCGAGCGTGACCGTCCGTCCCACCCCGACCTCAATTGGTCGCGAGGTCTGCTCCGCGAATCCATTGGCTCGCACGGTCACTGTGTAGGTTCCAGGATTCACCTGGGAGAACAGGAATCGTCCATCGGGGCTGGTTACTCCTGACCTGCTGGCCCTTGTATTCTCATCGGTCGCAATCACTGCAACACTCGGAAGCGCCGCGCCTGTCGCGTCCTCCACCGTGCCTGAAATGGCGCCCGAAGTTCCGCTTTGCGCCACTAATAACACCGCATTAACTATGGTTAATATCAGAAAGGAGGGAAAAAAATAGGAGGCACTGCGATTTGTCATCATGACGAACCTCCCAAGGGAGACGGGGTGACTCAGTTACCCTTGAACATCATCACCAGGAACCACGCGTTCAGCCCGGCAATAAGCACGGCCACTAACCAGGACAGCCCCTGCAGCAAGCGGCCGTTTACAAACTCGCCCATGGTTTTGCGGCTACCAGTAAACAGCACCAGCGGAACGACCGCAAAGCTCAGCTGCAGGCTCAGGATGACCTGGCTCAGCAGAAGCAGTTTCTCTGTGCCCCGCTCGCCGGTGATGGCCACCACGATGATGGTGGGGATAATGGCAAGCGAGCGCGTGATGAGCCGTCGCAGCCACGGCGCAACCTTGATGTGGATGAAGCCTTCCATCACCACCTGGCCGGCCAGTGTGCCGGTAATAGACGAGTTTTGCCCGCTTGCCAGCAGGGCAATTGCGAACAGCGTGCTCGCCCCCGCCGCGCCCACCAGCGGGCTCAGCAGCTTGTAGGCATCCTCAATCGCGGCGACTTCGTAGTGTCCGTTGCGATAAAACACCGCTGCCGCCACCACCACAATAGCCGCATTCACAAACAGCGCCACGGTCAGCGCGAGCGCCGAGTCGATGTTGGCCATGAAGATGGCTTCGCGCTTGCCCTCTGTCGTCCGCTTGTAGCTCCGGCTCTGCACAATGGAGGAGTGCAGGTAGAGGTTATGCGGCATCACCGTAGCCCCCAACATGCCGATGGCGATATAGAGCATGGTGGGATTGGTAATGATCGCCGTCGAAGGAATGAACAGGTTGCGCAGCGCCGGGCCATACTCCGGCCGCGAAAGAAAAAGCTGCACGGCAAACATGGCAATAATAGTGCCGATGAGCGTGATGACCAGAACTTCAACCAGGCGGAAGCCCCAGCGCTGCAGCAGCAGGATCAGCAGCACGTCAAGGCCGGTAATGAGCACGCCATAGAAGAGCGGAATGTGAAACAGCAGGTTCAGTGCAATAGCCGACCCGATGACCTCTGCCAGGTCGCAGGCGGCAATGGCAATTTCCGCACCGATCCACAACCCGAAGCTCACCAGGCGGCCATAGCGCTCGCGGCATAGTTGGGCCAGGTCGCGCTCCGTGGCCACGCCAAGCTTCAGGCTCAGGCTTTGCAGCAGAATCGCCATCAGGTTGGAGATCATGATGACCGACAGCAGCGTGTAGCCGAACTGTGATCCTCCGGCAATGTCGGTAGCCCAGTTGCCGGGATCCATGTACCCAACGGAGATGAGGAAGCCCGGCCCCAGAAACCCCAGCAGCCGCCGCCAGTAGACGGGCGACGCGGACACGCCCACACTGGAATGAACCTCCGGCAGGGAAGGCTGAGCGAGCGGTGGGGAGGATATGCGTTGAGTCGCCATGGTTTCCTGGGGAAAAGAGACCGGAAACGTCTCTCAACCCAAGTATGCCACAGAAAGTTAATTATGGTTAATGAATTTTCTTATATGAAATTACGATGAAACTTGGCCGCTCACAATGCCCTCTCAGACGAACTCCTGATCCCTTTACTTCTGATAAAATGTAAAGCGAGGAGACACATGGAGGCCACTCTCAGCAGCAAGGGGCAGGCAACTATCCCGAAAGCAGTTCGTGATCGCCTGCAAATAAAAGCAGGGGACCGGTTCAAGTTCTTCTTCCACCCTGACGGTGTGATCATTCTGCCCAAAATTTCAACTGCTCGACTCAAAGGCATGATTCCCCAACCGGCCGAACCGGTATCTCTTGAAGAAATCGATCGCGCGATTGAAGAGGGCGCAACGCAAAGATTTCGGCCCGGAAGATGATCGGTCTCGATACGAACGTCCTTTTGCGCTACCTGACGCAAGACGATCCAAAGCAGTCCCCTCGTGCTACGGAGATCATCGAACAGCGCTTGACCGAACAGGAACCAGGTTTCGTCAGCATCGTGAGCATCCTTGAGATTGTCTGGGTTCTCAAGAGCCTTTTCAAGCGTTCCCGGCAGCAAATCGCCAACGACATCGAAATGCTGTTGGCGGCCGATACCCTTGAGGTTCAGAATGAGCAAGAGGTCTATTACGCGGTCGTTTCGCTTCGCAACGGGATAGGAACGTTCGAAGACGCATTGATCGGCTCGCTGGGCGCATGGAGGGGTTGCTCGGCAACCGTGACGTTTGATGAAGGGGCCGCAAAACGGCTGCACGGGTTTCAACTGGCCTGAGTCTTTACGCCCCCGCCGGGCGCAGCCAAACCGCCTCGGCCGCCTACTCGTTATTCAATACGGAAGAAATCAATTCCAAACGGATAAATCTCGCTGCGCCTCGGGTTTGTAGGTAAGTAAAGCACCCAGACATTCGAGCCGCCCTTCGGTGGAAAATCGTAGGGGCAGCTGCCAATCTCCACCTCATCGTTACTCGCGTTCCTAAATGTGTAATCGACGTAGGTTTGACCCTTGGACGGACCTTTCCACTCGCGCTCAGAGACCGAGCCACGAACAGCGATCCCTTCCATCGCAATGCGGCGTTGCAACGGGATCCTTCTGACGAACATCGCACCAAAAATCGCCAATCCTACTGGAAAGAGGAGTGCCCACAAATTTGAAATTGTCGCGTCCTCCCATGCGGCGGGATGGTTGATATTTGGATTCGCAGGGAAATAACGGATGGGTAGCGAGTCATCCTGGCGAAGCCTGTTCCAGGTCTCTCTCGGCACTCTCGACTTGCCGGTATAAAAACTACCGTCAACTGAAAACGCGTAGCTTACGTACGGCACTGACCTCGTGGTCCACTTGTCGATAACCTGGGCCGACGAATCGCGCCCGGCCTGTCGCAGCGCGTCTTGTGCGGTCATGTCGTTTACGACCCACCTGACGGCCGAGACTCCCCAGGCCACTCCGACAGCAAAGAACAACGCCGCAGCAAAAATGTTGAGCCACCCGGTGCTGGTTAGCCGCACCCTGCGCGGTGTTTGGCTCCTCAATTCAATGGGCAGCTCTTTCGACTCCAATGAAACGGGCTCGACGTTCATAGGGCTTGATGGTTCCTCCGATAGATTTGGCATCATTCCAAGGACGGATGGAAACTAAGCCGCATCGGGCCGCAGCCAAACCGCCTCGGCCGCGGGCCTTCCAAGAATCGAGTTGTGCAAACCCTCCACGCCGGGAAATTCGATGGAAACCGTCTGATCGTAATTCTGGCTGAGAACCTTCAGTTTCTGGCTGGGCCCAATCCCGGTGTTATGCAGAAACAGAAGCAATTTGTGGTCGCGCTCATGCAGGCTGGTGACCGTGTAGGTGTGTCCCTCCTGCGCTTCGGACAAGGGCACCTCACCACGGCGCTTGCGCTCCGCAGGGCTTTCGGGCAACACCGCATTGCCATGCGGACAGGCGCCGCCTTCGCCCAGTTTCTCCCGCAGCTTGGCTTCGAACTCAGGAGAGACAGCATGCTCCAGCCGCTCCGCTTCCTCATGAATCTCGTACCACTCCATGCCGAAGATTTCGCTGAGCATGCGTTCGATGAGGTGGTGCCGGAGGGCGGTATGGTAGGCGGTTTCGCGCCCAGCCGCGGTCAACCGCACGATTCCGTCTGCGCCCACTTCCACATACCCATCCCGCTTTAGCCGCTTGAGCGCCATGGTGACTGCCGGGGCCGACACCTCCAGCCAGTGCGCCAGCAGCGCCGGAATTACCTCGCGCCCTTCAGCCTCGGCCTCCAGAACGGCCTTAAGGTAATTCTCTTTCGAAACATGGATCGAATCTTTCATGATTGTGTAGCAACCAGTCTATACGGTACGCGGTTCGGAGGCGCTTGCCGCCCGGAGCATGGCATCTTCCCTCAGGCACATCGGACCGTCTTTTCAACCGTTTGCCATTGCGCTTGGACCCCACGGCTGACACAATGCAATGTACGTCGGAAATCGTTTTGTAAGAAGGCTATGCTGACGCATGAAACTCTGCCCCCAATGCGAAACCGGCTATCCCGACAGCGAATCAATCTGCCCGCTCCACGGCGGCCCGTTGACTAAGATTGCCGATTTGCCTCCCGGTTTAGTGATCGGTGGTACTTACCGCATCCAACGCAAACTCGGCGAAGGCAGCACGGGATCCGTCTACCTGGCGGAAGAGATTCCCGGCGGCGAACGGAAGGCATTGAAGTTTCTGAGCGGTGAATTCAGCGGCGACGAATCGTTCACCAGCCGCTTTGAGCGTGCCGCAAAAGAGCTTTCGGACCTGCACCATCCGAATGTACTGGCCACGGAGGAATTGCAGCGCGCCGAGGACGACTCGCTGTTTTATGCCATGGAGTATGTTGACGGGCCCAGCCTCAGGGTTCTGCTCAACATCGCGCCAGACTTGTTCGATCCTGGCCTCACACTGTCCATTGCCCGCTGCGTTGCCGAAGGCCTGAGGGTCGCACATGCTGCCGGGTTTGTCCATTTGGATCTGACACCGGAAAACATTCTCATCGCCCGCGAAGCGGATTCGCTGGCGCCCAAAATCGCCAACTTCGGCTTCGGCGCAATCCACAAAGGCGGCGACACTTTTCTCACCGCAGGACGAAAGCTTTTCACGCCCGCCTACGCATCTCCCGAGCAGTGGCTCGACACCCGGACGGAACAGCTCGATGGACGCATCGACCTTTACGCCCTGGGTGGAGTTCTGTTCGAAATGCTGACCCGGGAAACGGTTTTTCACGCGGATGAGTACCATGCCTGGGCCCGGCAGCACCTGACGGCTCCGCCCCGCATCCCCAGCGAATTGCGGCCGGAACTTGCCGTATGGCGCGGACTCGACGATCTGGTCCTCACGCTGCTGGCCAAGCAGCCCAAGGACCGTCCCGCAGACGCCGCCGCGGTGCTTGAGCTTCTTGACGCGGTGCAATTTGGTTCTCGGTTTCTCCAGATTCCACGGATTCACTTTGTTGAAGACAGCCATCCGAGCGAGGATGATCCCGAACCGGAAGCTCTGCCGCCTGAGGAACCCGCAGAGGAACCTGAAGCCGCCGTCCAAGCCTCATCGGCCGACACCCCCAGCCATACGGAGCCGACCGCGGAAGATGAACCCGTGAGCGTGGAAGAAGCTCCGATTTTGCTCAGCCAGGCTTTCACGGCCGAGCCAGTGGCCGCGGAACCGGAGGTGCAGCCTGCCGAGCCCGAAGCGGCGCCCCACCCCAACGCTATTGCGCCCGTCTTGAACGCGCCGGAGCCAGTGGAGGAGCGGGACGCGTCCGAGCCACCGGAAGATCCCACCGTTTCTCTGGAGCCGGCGCATCCTCCAGCGAATCTCTCCGATCCCGAATTCGCACCACCAGCGCCCGAGTTTATTCCGCCAACCGAGGCCGAGTCAATTCCCATCGCAACGGCTGAACTTCCGACGACCATCACCCCGCCAGAGCCAGTCGAAGAGCTTGTCCCGCCGGAGCAGCTCGATGAACCTGTCGTTGCTCCAGAACTCCCGCATTTCTCCGACCCCGAATTCGCCCCTCCACAACCTGAGTTCATTCCGCCTGCCGAGGCCGAGCCAATTCCCATCGCGGCGGCTGAACTCACGGCGACCTTCACCCCGCCGGAGCCAGTCGAACAACCTGTCATCGAGCCGGAACCGGCGCAATTTGCTGCTCCGGAATTCAGACCCTCCGAGCCCGAGCCCATGCACGCCAACGCTCCAGAGCTCCCCAGCACCTTTGCTCCGCCAATTCCTGCAGATAATCCGGCGAGAGAACAAAACCTGGACATGGAGGAGCTGAATCGGCTCTTCGGGCTCCCGGATTTGGGCGTTAAATCTGACGATGCTCCGAGGCGGGCAGCCGCCGCCACCAGCATATTCGGCCCGCATTCCACCGGTTTGGGGCGCGAAGAGTGGCCCCCTACCGCAGAACCGACGAATTTCTTTGGAGTACCCTACACGCCGGCACTCCCTGAAGCACCACCGTTGCTGGTCCCCGAGCTTCCTGGAGCCTTCAGCCGTGCGGACACGTCCACGGCGCCCGTCGAAGCTTCCGGACAGCCCCAGGGAGAAGGCAGCCAGCCGCCACAAGCTGCAAATGCGGTCAGCTGGCTGAACTCGGGCAAAGCCGCCAATCCATCCACGCTTCTTCCTGGGGCAACTCCGGTTCCGGAGACCGACAACGAACAGCAAGCCGTGAAGGCGGAGGGCAATTCGGGTCACCATCGCGGCCGCACCTTCCTGATTGGGTTTGCTGTTGTTCTGCTGCTGGCTGCAGCGGGATTCGCTGTCTGGCGCTATGCGCTGAACGCAGCCAACCAGCCACCTACAAAAATGAATTTGGCCTGCTCGTCGGGCGACGGCAAAGCCTGCTATGACCTCGGCGACTGGTATGAACAGACCAACGCGGTTTCCGATAGCAACGAGCGCGCCTCCGCCCTTTATTCGCAGTCCTGCGAGCTGAACTTCTCCCTGGCCTGCCGCAAACTCGGCCTCAAGTACCTTTCCGGCGCCGGCATTGCTCTCGACGTCCCGAAGGCGATTGAGCTGTTTACAAAGGCCTGCGACAAGGCCGATGTTGAAAGCTGCGACAACCTTGGAGATATCTACCACGAAGGCAAAGGCGTGCCGGTGGACGATGTGAAGGCTGCAGCGATCTATGACAAAGCCTGCACGGCCGGCGATGAAGTTGGCTGCAAGTGGTCCAAGCGCCTGGCGCCGCCGCCTGCAAAGCCCGTGCTGAGGCACCCTGCGCCACCCGCAGCAGACTCGGACACGGCGCAATAAACAATTCAAGCTGACAGCCTTCAGCTAACAGTGAAGAGTGCGATCAACAGCCCCGGCCTCATTCATTGAGGCTGGGATTCATTGAGGCAGCGCCGGTTGTTGCATAAATGGCAACTGACGAGTTGTCGACCATTCAACCACGCGAGTAGCCGACAATCGGCCCGAAACTCTCCCGGGGGCCTTCGTTCCAAATCCGACTGTTATAATTTGTGCAATTTCTGAAGGACTTATGAAGAGTCAACTCAGGTTCACGTCGATCTTCTTGGCGGCCTGCATTGGTAGCATGCTCTTTCACGAGATCGGACATGCCGTCTTTGGCTGGTTTCAAGGCATCCCTGTCTTGCCGACTCCGGCCAAGGAGTACATCCTGCAACCGCAGGTAGAGTGGCACCAAAAGACCTTGATTTCGCTAGGCGGCGTGCTCGCCAGCGTTGTCGTCATCTCCGGCTCTCTTTTCTGGTATGTCGTTAGGCGTAACCTAACCAGCGCGGCAGCCCTTGCCGGTTGTCTCATAATCCCAGGGGTGTACACACTTCGTTTCCTGCTAGAAGGGCGCGGTCACGACGCTACAGAGTGGCAAGAAGCGCAGACAGCATTGGGAGCAAGCCCGTCGGGTCATTCCCTTGATCTTGTTTTCCTTGTTCTGTTCTTCGCGGGATGTGCCTCGCTTGCGTGGTTCAGGGACGTACCGCTTGGTTGGCGATCGCTGCTGAAGAGTGCCAGTTTAGCTCTGCTCGGGCTGGCGATCATCATTATCGTTCAAGTCGGGAACAATGCCGTTTTCGATAAGCACTTCCCGAGCACTCGCACATTGAATGTCCCTGCCGAAATCAGAAACGAGTAGTCCACAGCATTCGGCAAACGACCCAAACCTTCGGCTCTCAGCGGCGATCGGCACGGTCCGCATGAACGATGAATGAATCACGCCTGGATTACCGGCTAACCGGCAGCTTCTGTTACTCACGAACTGGAGACCATTCGAGCTGAACCCATGAATTTGATCGGCGGGTTTACCCGGATCGGCCTATTCATTTCAATCCATACCGGGGCGCCTAATCGCCCTGCTCCTTTACACACGCAAAACTGTCCGCAACATTGCTGTCTCCCAGGCCTTTGTAACGAGCTACCTTGGGATACGGGCATAGCGGACGTGTGACCTTGACGGTCGTGCCGTTGCCGACCATGCCGCCGCCGGCCTGGCCGCCGATATGGCCGCTGCCAATCAGCTTTTCCGGAGCCACCCCTTGCACAACCCATCGGTCCAGCGCCAACAGCACGTTGTGGTCAGCATCAACAGGAGTGCCCGCTTCCCCCCCGCCGTTTCCGAAACTCGTTGGTCCCGGCCCACCCTCGCAGTGCCCCATGCCCGGAACCATGAACAGCCGGTAGAACCCCTGAACATCCCTGGCATCCGCAGCCCGCGGATCGGGAGCGCTGGCAAGGAACGCAGTCACCTTCTCGTAGAAGTTGATGGAGTCACGCGGAGCAATGGCCGCATCGCTCCAGCCGTGATACTGAATGAGCTTGCCGCCGTGGTCTCGAAATGTACGCAGATCGGGATTGTAAGAGTTGAAGATGGGCGCATCCTTTTCATCCGCGGCCTTTACATCCCCATCGAAGTCCATCGTATGCCAGTCCCACTTAGGATCTTCATGGACCACGAGAGAGAAGAACCCGTTCCCGAAAAAGCTCTGAACGGAGGTCAGGACAGGCGGGGGCATGGGCAGAATCCACGTCGTCCAGTTGCCGGCTTCCGCCTCGCCGCCAGGCTCATATCCCGGATAAATCTGTTCTCCTGTCTTTGGATTCCTGGGCCCCGCGTAGATCAGCTTCAGGGCGTCAATCTGCGGCTGCGTCAGGCACTCTGCCGTAGACGCTCCGCGGCAAAGCAGGACCGAGGGATCGAAGTGGCACTTGCGCGGATCTTCAATCAAACCGTCCTTCACGCCATCCAGCTCATCGCAGGCCGCCAGTGCTGCCTTCTCGATTGCCGGCAGTTGCTCGGGGGCGATGCGGCTCTCCGGCTTTGCATTCAGCGCCAGCTCATTCCACACGAAACCCGCGAAATGGTGCGTCCAATGGTTCGCAGGGGCTCCGGCAACGATGCCGTCAAAATCTTCCGGATAGCGTTCGGCTTCCATCAGCGCTTCGCGCCCGCCATCCGAGCATCCCATGAAATAAGCTTGCAACGCCGGCTTGCTGAAGTACCCCTGCAAGGCCGTCTTCGACATCGCCGCAGTCTCGTGCAATGCGCGATAACCGAAGTCGATCACCTTCTCCGGATGACCAAGCGCCCAAGTCGGAGTTATCGAGCTTGCCATGTCCGTAACCTGGTGGCCGTCGTCCGTCGCGGCAACCGCAAAGCCTCCGGCCATCGCTCCGGCAATCCATGAAGTCGGAATGGTGCCGCCCCAGCCGCCACTCCCAAGCTGCAGGTACTTGCCGTTCCAGTCTTCCTGCGGCGGCATCCACAACACAAAGTGAATCACCGAATCCGAGGTCGGCCGCGACACCACGGCGATCTCGCAATGCCGCTTCTCCGGGAGACTTACCGTCTTTGGGGGATAACCATCCTGCACCTGGATCATCCCCGTGTCGACCCACTTGGCAGAGACGACCTCCCCATGGTCGAGCTTCAGATTCTTGAGTGCCTCGCAGCTGTTTTGAGCCATCCCCAAAGGTGCAGCGGCCAGCAGCGCAGCCGCGCCAACATGCATTAGAACCATTCCCAGCTTCATAACGGCCTTTCTAGACGGATCGGACGGGTTGTCGTTTCAGTGGCCTTGCGAGACATCAAGAGAGCTTTGAGCCAATAGTATCCCTGCGAACCATCGCCCGGCCAAACACAGTCCCTTGAAATCGTAGGTTCTGAGCGGACAATCGGAAATCCGGAACTACCCCTCGATAAACCGTGGACCGCTATAACTTGCGTTCACCTGGCCATCGGCGTTCAACATCGACATCAAAGCAAAGCCCCCAATCGCATATGCTGCGAATGGGGGCTTCTTACTGATAACTGATCACTGACAACTGACCACTGTTTTACTGCTTCACCCGCACCGTCGGTTCCACTGAAAGCCCCGGCCTGAGCAGATGATTGGGGTCTTCGTCCTTCAGGTCGGTGAAGTCGATGCGCACCGGAACGCGCTGCACCACCTTGACGTAGTTGCCGGTCGCGTTCTCAGGCGGAAACAGGCTGAGCACCGAGCCCGTGGCGCCGCCAATCTGCGTCACCTTGGCGTGGTACTTCTTCCCGGTAGCGTCCACCGCAATCTCCACCGGCTGACCGGCAGTCATGTGCCGCAACTGCGTTTCCTTGAAGTTCGCCGTGACCCAGATATCTTCGAGAGAAACCAGCGTCAGCAGGTTCTGCCCAATGCCCACGTTCTGGTTCACTTCCACGCTCTTGCGGGTAATGATGCCCGCAACCGGCGCAACAATCTTCGTATAGCTCAGGTTCAGTTCGGCCTGGTCGAGTTGTGCCTTCGCCTGCGCCACCTGCGCCTCGGCCTGCTTGGCGTGCGCGGTCTGCGCCGCCACCTGTTGCGGTCCGGTCTGCGCGTATTTCAGCAACGCCTGCGACTGGGATTCCTTATCCTTTGCTATCCGTACGGCGTCCGAAGCGGCCTTCTGGGTGGCAAGGGCGTCGGCGACCGCTGCTTTGTCCGCATCGTCGGCGGCAACGGCAGCGTCAAACTGCTGCTTGCTGATGACGTCCTTCTCCACCAGCGGCTTGTAACGCGCCAGGTCGGAATCCGCCTTGGTTGCGTTGGCCTGAGCCTGCAACACGCGCGCCTTTGCGGCAGCCAGTTGCTGCTCCGCCTGCTCTACACCGGCGTGCGCTCCGCTCACATCTGAGCCAGCCGAGATCAGGTTGCTACCGGTGTTGATGGTAGTGAGAGGCACATTCACGTTGGCCGCCGCGGCGTTGGCCTGCGCGCTTTCGAGCGCGGCCTGCGCGTTCTCCACGGCGACGTTATAGTCCGCCGGATCGAGTTCGGCAATGGTGTCGCCTGCCTTGACCACCTGGTTCTCTTCCACGTCCACCTTCAGCACCTGTCCATTGATGCGCGAGCTGACTTGAATAAGATGCCCGTTGATCTGCGCGTCGTCAGTGTCTTC
This sequence comes from Occallatibacter sp., assembly GCA_049518435.1. GTDB lineage: Bacteria > Acidobacteriota > Terriglobia > Terriglobales > Acidobacteriaceae > Telmatobacter. Next base: position 18,859 of record JBEKRU010000011.1, read on the forward strand.
GCTGAACGTGGAGCGCCACCACAGTGCGACCGCAACCACCACAAGCACCGCAACCACAACAAGAATGATGCCTGTGCGGCTCTTTTTCGGCTGCTCGATTTCTGTCTCAGCCGGCGCCGGCTGGCTCGGTGTCGATGTTTGATCCGCCACTGTTACTTCCCTCCAAGATAGTTCTTGTAACTCTGCCCTGCTCCCAGGGCCCTTGCCAGGCTCAGCTTGGCCACATTGTGGCGATAGAGGCTGGATACGTATTGATCGTTGGCCTGCGCCACGCTCTGCTCCGCCTGGCTTACCGCCAGGTTGTCGCTCACGCCGTTGGCATACCGCTGCTGCGCCTCGCTCAGAGCTTCGCCCGCAAGGTCCACATTCGATTTCGCAACCTCAACCAGCTTCTCGGTCGAGGCAATGTCGAGCAAGGCATCGCGCACATCCGCGTTCACCTGCGCGCTCTTGTCGCTCAACTGCGCCTGCTGCGTGTCCAGTTGCGCCTGGGCTGACAGCGCCTCGCCGCGCAATTCAAATTCCTTGAAGACCGGCACACTCAACGTCCCGGTGGCGTCCTCGGTTCCATGCGAGTGCGCCAGCGTGGTGCCGATATCCCCGTAGTCCCCGTCGAATTTGAGCGTGGGATAACGGTCGGCCGTGGCCGCTTTGCGCTGCTCAATGGCGGCCTTGGTCTGTTCCGCCGTTGCGGCAAGATCCTTGCGGCCGGCGAGCGCCTGTTGAATGGCCGCACTCACTTCCGGCTGGTCAAAGGCCGCATAGGGCACTTTGTCAGACAACGTGAACTTCTGCGCGAGCGGTAGCCCGATGGTGCGGGCGAGGGCCAGTTTGTCCTTCTCAAGTGCGTTCTGGGCCACAATCAACTGCTGATCCAGCGTCTGGTAATCAACCCGCGACCGAAGCTCATCGAGCAGCGGAGCCGTGCCTGCCTGGTGATTGGCAGACGCCTGATCGAGCGAAACTTTGGCCGTCTTCACCTGCGCCTGCACGCTGCTTATCTGGCTTTCATCGGCCAGGGCCAGCAAATAGGCATTTCCCACGGTGAGTACCACCATGTCCCGCGCGTCTTCCGCCGAAAGCTGCGCGGCGGCAAAGTTGTGACGCGCCGCGAGGTAGGTCCGCAGGGATTTTATGTCCACCAGCGACCAGCTCAGAGAAGCCCGGATATCTGTGAAGCCGAACGGCCCCAGGACGGTGGGAAAACCCGGAATACGCAACCCCTCCGCGGCCAGGTCCGACTGCATCACCGTTTCTTTCCCGCTGGCGTCCACGGACGGTAACAGCGCCTGCAGGTCGCTGAGCCTTTGCCCGCGCGCGGACAGCGTCTCCGTACCGCTCAGAATCAGGCCCAGGTTGTTCTTCAGCCCTCTCTGGATCGCGTCATCGAGAGTTAGATCCAGCGTCTGCCCCGTGGCTTCGCCCGTCGCAATGCTGCCTTGAAAGCTCTGCGCAGTCGGGCCGACGGCTTGGGGACTTGCCAGCCCAAGAGCCTGCTGCGCCGCCAGCCCATGCGGGGCCAGGATTGCGAGGCCCAGCAATACCCCTGAAACGCAGGAGCGGTTGGTGCGCATTTTCTTGTCGTTTGATGAAATCAAGGGTCTTCTACTCACTTGCGAGGCACAAAAGCCGAAAAAATGGATGCCTCTAATGGATGCGGGAAATCGACTGCGCGGTTCTTAAATGTAGTGTATCGGACGCGAAGCCGGGGGGCGCGGTATCGCCAGACACACCGATGCCCGGAACGCGATGTCTTTGTCTATTCCCTGTTCCCTGAACCTTGAACCCGGACCTTCTCAGCGGACGGTGGCCTGAATCAGCTGCGAAGCCAGCGAGCAGAGCCCCTGCCGGAAAACTCCGCGCACAGCGTCGGCCGTCCAGGATGACGCCGCGGCTCCTCCGTGCTCCGCCAGCAGCGATGCCACGTCCGCGGCGCTCAAACCAGCAACGGCCCGCAGCACAAAGATGGTCCGCATCGCCGTCGGCAGGCTTTCCAGCCACTGCCGCACCCGCTCCCGATCCGGGCCGCCCATCATCTGCTCCAACTCCGCGCCGGAAACGCCAGCCGCGTCCAAGTCGTCGTCTTCGATGCAGGTCCCGGCTGGCTGCAGACCCTGCGGCGCAGCAAGGCTGCCGGGGTCGCGTTGCTCCAGAATTGCCAGTGCCGCATCGGCAAGTGCCCGCTTGGTGCCCTTGCGCGAGCGCTCGGGATCGTGGCAGGTGGAAACCTCCGTGTTGGTCACGGCTGCCTCAACCAGGCGAATGCTGTCCTCGCCTTCGCCTACCAGCATGGACGCCAGGTTGTAGAGTCCCGCCGCGATCAGATCGAACATGGAATCCATCCCTTCCAGGGCTTTTTCCACAGTCGCATCGTCCTTGGGCTGGCCGTCGAGCAGCCCGTGAATGCGGCTGGTGAACGCCCGCGCCTCGGCGGGGATCGGCACCGGCGGTATCAAACTCTGACTCGGAGTAGAAATTTCTTGGCGCATAGAAGGGCCTCCTCGTGGGGAACGGAGCAAACTGCCGTATCCCTATCCTGAACCCGCCGGGCTTCGTCGTCAACGTTACCCGAATAGGGTGCGAGGATTCGTTTCCCGTACTTAGAGACGGCTCACGGAGCCGAATATTGCACGATTTTCCCCAATTCTGCTGATCACCCTATGCTGCCGGCGCATCAAGCTATTTTGAATTGCGATTGCCGCGGCGCTCGCTCCGCCTTTATGATCATTCGGAAACCGCAAATTGAATGAGCCGGGGAGAAGATGACCGCCCACGTTGGATACCTCACCATCCCGCAAAGCGACGGCGAGCAGGATGTCCTCCTCGAAAACGGGAACGCGTGGAGACTGGGCCGCTCCAGCGACAACCAGATTAGAGTGCCCAGCGAGTTGGTGTCGCGCCAGCACGCGTTGGTGCAGCGCATGGAGAATGGGGAGTATATCCTGTTCGACCTGGGCAGCCGCAACGGTACATTTCTGAACGGAACCCGGGTCACAATTCCAATGCCGTTAAGCGATGGCGACCGGATATCGCTTGGGGATTTTCACATCAGCTTTCACTGCCCGACAAGGGGCGATGGGGCGGCGGGCTGCGCGCCGGCTTTGGCCACCGAGGCTACCACCGTTCTTTTCATGCAGAAAATGACCAGCGTGCTGGTTGTGGATGTCAAAGGCTTCACGAAAATCGCACAGGCCATCGATCCGCAATTGCTGAGCCAGGTGATGGGTACGCTCTTTCGCAGTGGCGGCGAGGTTATGCGCAAGCATGGCAGTTGGGGGCAGAAATACATTGGGGACGCGCTGATGTCGGTCTGGGTTCACGCCAAAAGCGGAGAGGGATCCCAGGTTCTGTCGATCTTTCATGCCCTTGGGGAACTAACCCAGATCACCGATACGCTGCAGGAGCAATTCCAACTGCCTTTCCCTATTGGGGTGGGAGCCGGAATCAACACCGGGCCGGCGGCCATCGGAAACGCGGGCAGCAAGCATAGCGCCGACTACACTGCCCTGGGCAATACGGTGAATGCGGCGTTCCGATTCGAGTCGGCCACGAGGGAAATTGGATTTGACGTGTTGATTGGCCTGGAGACGATGGAGTACCTGAAAAAGTGCGGAGGCAACCCGGAGCAATTCTTTGAAGAAAAGACTGTTCAGCTCAAGGGATACGAATTTCCTGCCCACGTCTGGGCGGCCAAGTTCGAGAATCTCCGAAACCTGCTGACGAGTTTCCCGCACCCCCACCCGAACCGTTGACCGATGTTTCCGCCACCACCCCAGTGAGGTAAGCCGCATCCGTTCCCGCATCGGGGACCCGTATCAGCCGCGAAAACCCACTGGCCCGCCCCGCATTCCCGCCCTTCCCGCGCCTTTTTGCACGCTCTTAACATGGTTTACCCCCTGCATCCTGTATGAGTTGCCAGATAGGGAATTTTCTTCCCTACCCCGGATTTCAAGATGCCGCCCCGAGGGATAACGCTGTAGACTGCCAACACGACGCACTGGACGGATATGATGGCCCGAACTTCCCCAAAACAAAAGCTCTTCAATGGACGCGACCACTCCTGGATGCAGTTCAACCGCCGCGTCCTGGAAGAGGCGGAAGATCCAGCCAATCCGCTGCTGGAACGCGTCAAATTCCTGGCCATTACCGGCTCCAATCTCGATGAGTATGTGGAAATCCGCCAGGCCGGGCTGATGCAGCGCATTGAAGATGGCTACCGCGAGCCCGGATTCGACGGCCTCCGTCCCGACGAATCCCTCCAACGCCTTACCGCCGACATTCACGAGTTCGTCACCGCCCAGTACCACTGCTGGAACCATCAACTGCTGCCTGAAATGCGCAAGCAGGGCATTCGGCTGCTCAACTGGAAAGAACTGTCCGACGATGCCCGCGCCTTTGCCCAAAGCTATTTCCTGCGCGATGTCGATCCGCTGCTTACACCCATCTCCATCGATCCAGCGCATCCCTTTCCCCGCGTGCTGAACAAGGCACTTTGTCTTGCGCTGCTGCTGCGCGCCAAGCGGCGCAGCTCCGGGCCCCAGGTGTTGGGCGTGGTCACAGTTCCCCGCGCCCTGCCGCGCTTCGTCCGCCTGCCCGCCATTGACGGCAAATTCGACTACCTGCTTTTGCAGGACCTGATTGCGCAGAACCTCGGCGGCATGTACCGCGGCTACGAGGTGCTGGGACACGCGGCTTTTCGCGTCACCCGCAACTCCAACCTCTACTTTGAAGAGGAAGAAGCGCGGTCGCTCCTCGAGACCATCCGCTTCGAGCTGCACAACCGCCGCAAGGGCGACGCGGTGCGCCTGGAGATCGAGGCCGGCGCCGATTCTGAAATTGTGGACCGCCTGCGCGTGAATTTCGAGCTCGAGGAAAGCCAGGTCTTCCGTTGCGAGGGCCCGGTTAATCTTTCCCGGCTCATGTTCTTCAACGGAGATGTGGACCGGGCTGATCTGAAATTCCAGGCCTTCACGCCCAAGCTGCTTCACCTGAGCCGCAAGTCGGCTAACATCTTCGACGAGTTGCGGCAGCACGACATCCTGCTGCACCACCCCTACGACTCCTACGAGCCCGTCGTCGGCTTCATCCAGCAGGGTGCGCAAGACACCGCCGTGCTCTCAATGAAGCAAACCCTCTACCGCACCAGCCACGACTCGCCCATGTTCCAGGCGCTGATTGAGGCCGCCGCCACCAAAGAAGCCACAGTGGTGGTCGAGTTGATGGCGCGCTTCGACGAAGCCTCCAACATCACGTGGTCGCGCAGCATGGAAGACGCGGGAGTGCAGGTGTTTCACGGCGTGGTGGGCCTTAAGACTCACTGCAAGCTGGCCATGCTCGTTCGCCACGACGAGGACGGCGTGACCCGCCGCTACTGCCATCTCGGCACGGGCAACTACAATCCCGTAACCGCCCGTTTCTACACCGACCTCAGCCTGCTCACTGCCGATCCTAAAATCACGGAGCAGGTGCACATGGTGTTCAACTACCTGACCGCCCACGCCGAAGTGGATGACTACCGCCCTCTGCTGGTGGCGCCTCTGACCATGGCGGAAAGCTTCCTCGGTCTTATCCGCCGCGAGCAGGAGCATGCCAAGGCCGGCCGCCCTGCCCACATTGTGGCCAAAATGAATGCGCTCCTGGAACCCTCGGTCATCGAGTCTCTTTATGCCGCCTCGCAGGCAGGCGTGGAGATCGACCTCATAATCCGCGGACTGTGCGTTCTCCGGCCCGGCGTCAAGGGCCTGTCTGACCGTATCCGCGTCCGCTCCGTCGTCGGCCGGTTCCTCGAGCATTCCCGCATCTTCCACTTCGAAAATGGCGGCAACAGCGAGATCTTCCTCGGCTCAGCCGACTGGATGCCCCGCAACCTATTCGAGCGCTGCGAGGTCGTCTTCCCGGTTCAGGATCCCCTGGCCAAGGCCCGCATTCACAATGAGATTCTGCCCGCATATCTCGCCGACACCGTCAAGAGCCGCATCCAGCAGTCCGACGGCTCCTATATCCGCGCCAGCAAGCTGTTCAAGGACGCTCCGTCGTTTTCAAGCCAGGAGTTCCTCATGCGCCTGGCCGAAGGCAAGACCGACCTCGACGCAATCCCGCCGGCCATTCCTCCCAAGGCATCTCCGACTGTCATCCGTGCTGCAAAAGTGCCGGCGAAGAAATCCACCGCAGCCGATTGAGGTAAAGTGGTCGCACAGGGCTAAGACCAGTTTCTGTCGTGCTTTCCACGACAATGCCCCAAAAGCCACTTCCAGGGAGAATTGAATGCCCGCGTGTCCAGCGCAGAGCTTCGCCAACATCGCACCTGAACAATTCGCCGCGCTGCAGAGGAAGGCGCAGGCGTCCGGAGTCCCGCTTGAAGGGAATTCCGGCGCCGCCTCCAGCTTCGGCGGCCGGTTCGAGTGGAACTACGATCCGGCGACCCGAGAGTTCACCATCACGATCATCCAGCCCCCGTTTCTGTTGAACTGTGAAACCGCGAGCGCACGCATCAGCGCCATGGTGCAGAGCGTTCTTGCCTGACGTACCAACCATAGGAGAAAGGCCTTCAAAAAGATGACCAGCGAGAGCATTGAGACGATTGTGAAGCAGACGGCAAAGGCCGTGGAGCTGCTCCTGAAACTGGAAGCGACCCGGGTGAGCGCATCAGTCCGGCAAGTTGAACTGGACGAAGAAGACACCGCCACCCAACTAGCAGGCGAGCTCCGCCGCATGGCCGCGGAACTGCATCAAGCTGTCCAGCAGGGGGACTGAAACAGTCCCCCGAGGCCCCGTTTGCCGGCCCCGTTTATCGAGGCTTGCGACGCTTCAGCCTAGCGCTTCGGTGCCTTGTCCGGGTCCGGAGGCCGCTGCGGCAGTGTCCCCGGATTGGCCACCAGAGCCTTCTGAATCTCGGCAATCGCGCGGTCCAGTTGCGCATCGCGTCCCGCAATGATGTCGGCAGGATCGTTTTCCACCTCGATGTCCGGTTCCACGCCGCGCCCTTCCACCTGGTACTTGCCGTCCGGACTAGCCGCGGCAAAGAATTCCGGCACGTAGACCTCGCCGCCGTCGATCAACGGCCCGCGCCCCGAAATTCCTACAACACCGCCCCATGTCCGTTTGCCGATCAGCGGCCCCAGTCCCGCCTGCCGAAACATGTGCGGGAAAATGTCGCCATCGGACGCCGATGTCTCATTGATCAGGCAGACCTTCGGCCCGACGAAAATTTCACCGGGATACGTGCCGGTTACCGAACTCGTGCGATCGAAATTGGTTCCCAGCAACTTCTGGTCAAGGCGCTCAATAATCATTTGCGAAACGTTGCCGCCGCCATTGCCGCGATCGTCCACAATCAGCGCCTGCTTGCGAATCTGCGGATAGTAATACTTGATGAACTCGCGAATCCCCGCCGCGCCCATATCCGGCAGATGAATGTATCCCACCTTCCCGCCCGTCACCTTGTCGACGTATTCCCGGTTATGCGTAACCCAGTCGAGATAGATCAGGTCCGACTCGCTGGTTATAGGAAGATACGAAGTGGTCCGCGAGCCCTCCATCGTGGGCTTCGCGTTGAGCGTCAGTTGCACCGGATGGCTGGCCTTGCCGCGCAGAAACTCGTATGGATTGTCCTTCGCCGTCAGTTCGCGTCCATCGATGGCCAGGATGTAGTCGCCTTCTTTCGCATCCACGCCGACTTCGGTCAGCGGCGAGCGGTAAATCGCATCATCGTTCTGGCCCGCAAAGATCTTCGCAATCTTGTAGCGGCCCGCCGAAGGATCCAGTTCAAGCTTCGCACCCATCAGCGCCACCGGCGTGCGCTTGGGAATATCGAAATCGCCGCCTGTAATGTATGTGTGGGAGTTGCTGAGCTCGGCCACCATCTCACCCAGCACGTAATTCAAATCCGACCGGTTCGCCACATAATCCACCAGCGGGCGGTATTGGTCGCGCAACGCCTTCCAGTCGTAGCCATTCATGTTCTGCGCGTAGAAAAAGTCGCGATAGCGCCGGTAGACTTCATTGAAAATCTCCACCCACTCCTGCTGCGGAACCCGGTCCACCATCAACCCATCTGTGGACACAGACTTCGCGCTCGACTTGCCTTCCGGCTTCACGTCGTAAAGCTTGTATCCGCCATCCGCGTTCACCAGCGCCTTGCTGCCGTCGAGGGAGATATCGTACCCATCCATTTTCTCAACCAGCGTGGTTTCCTTGCGGTCCTTCAGCGAGTAAAGAAGCAGCGCAGAAGGCTGAGACGATTCGCGCCCATAAAACGGCGCGCCGTCGCGCTCATACACCAGGTAATCCTTGGTCACCGCAAGCGATGTGTAGTTGTCGGCCTGCACCGGAACCCGGATCACCCGGCCCACCAGCCCGTCAAAATCGATAGCAATGGACTCCTTCTTCTTCTCGTCTTTCTTGTCGTCTTTCTTGTCGTCCTTCTTGTCGTCTTTCTTATCATCCTTTTTGTCGCCGGCCTTGCTCTTGTCGCCCGTCTTGCTTCTGTCGTCAGCCTTGCCTTTGTCGTCGGACTTTGCCTTGTCATCGGCGTCATCGCCCGGCTTGGTAATGGTCACCTCGTCGCTCTGCGGCGCAAACGGATTCTTCACGTCCTTGCGCAACGCAAGCGCCAGCAGCGATTTGTCGCGATCGGTAGCAAAATTGAACTCGATCCCGCTGATCAGCGGCTGGTACTCGCGCGTGCCAATGAAGTAGAGATAGTTGCCCTCGGTGTCCCATGCCGGCTCGCCGGAGTCGTACAGAGGATCGGTCACGCGATGCACTTGCCCGTCGGCAACGCTCCAGATATACACGCAGTTAATTCCGCTGGGCTCCGGCATGGCGAAGGCAAGGTAGCCGCTATCCTCTGACCAGGGATACGACTCAATCCGCCCGCGAACGCTTTGCGCAATCTGCGTCACCTTTTTGTCGTCGAGGCTCAGCACATAGAGCTTGCCGTCCTTGTCGCCGAAGGCAATGCGCTTGCCATCAGGCGACCAACTCGGCTGATACAGCATGCCGTGGAAGCCGTGCGTCAACTGCTCCGGCTTGGCCACCTGGCCCTTGCTGTCACGGCCATCCTGGCTGATGCGATAGAGCTCGTCCTCGCCATCCATGTCGCTGACAAAGGCAATCGTTGCGCCGTCGGGCGACCACACCGCGAACCGGTCGTGGGCATTCGACGAGTTCGTCAGATTGCGCGTCGCGCCTTTTTCAATCGGCACGGTAAACACGTCGCCGCGCGCCACAATCAACGCGCGCTCGCCTTTCGGGCTCAGGTTCGTCCACTCCATCAGGCCGGCCGCGGAAACCCGCGAAGGGCGCATAGCCAGTGCATCGGTGGGAACCTCGATCGACAGATGCTTTGATTCGCCGGTCGCTATGTCGAAGATATTCAGTTCCCCGCCCAGCTCGTAAACAATCCGCCCCTTGTGATCGGTACTCGGCCAGCGTAGATCCCACTGTTTGCTGTGCGTCAGTTCCACAGTCGCCTTGCTCTTGGGATCGTAGGAATAAAGATTCAGCGTGTCGTCCTTGTCAGACGAAAAATAAATCTTGTCCCCGATCCACATCGGGTCGCGATGGCAGCGCACATCGGTGGTGATTTTCTCCGCGGCGTGTGATTGCAGGTCGAAGGTATACAACTGCTGCGCCCATCCGCCTGAGTAGCGCTTCCATGTGCGGAAGTCGCGAAACAGTGGCGAGTACACCACCTGCTTCATATCCGGAGAAAAATCGCCCGCGCCCGACTTGGGCATGGGCAGCGCCTGCGGCATTCCGCCATCGATTGAAACTGTGTAGAGCCGCGAATCGCCGTTGTCGAAATACTCGCGCAGAGAGCGAAACACCACCGACTTTCCATCTGGAGTCCAGCCATATACCTGGTTGTCGTAGCCCCAACGCGCCGGCAGCGGTCCGCGCGCGGGATAGAACGTAAGCTGCTTCGGAATGCCGCCGCCGGCCGGAATCACATACACCTGTTCGTCGCCGTCGTACTGGCCGGTGAACGCAATCCACTTGCCGTCCGGAGAAAACTTGCCAAACAGCTCCACGCCCGGATGCGCTGTGAGGCGCGTCGCCGTGCCACCGTCGGTCGAAGCGGTCCACAGGTCGCCTGCGTAGGTGAACACCACCTTGTCGCCGTGAATATCGGGGAAGCGAAGCAGCTTGGTCTGCGCGTCGGCGGAGAAAGCAACCAGCAATGAGGCGAATAGGCAAAGCAATGCGAAGCGGGGGCGAAGTGTCTGCACAGATTTCTCCCTTTCAATCAAAGAATCTATCAGGCGCAGGGGAGAAATCGAAAAGATCTGTCACGCTTTCAGGCGCCAACAGCGCGCTTCTCAGCCTCCAGCAGCGCCTTCTTCCGCTCCACGCCCCATCGGTACCCGGTCAGCGATCCGCTCACCCCCACCACGCGATGGCACGGCACCACCAGCGCCACGCGGTTGAGTGCGCAGGCGCGGGCCACAGCCCGTGTCGCCTTGGGCTCGCCCATCTCCCGCGCAAGCTGGCTGTAGCTCTTCGTCTCTCCCCGTGGAATCGCTCGCAGTGCCTGCCACACCCTGAGTTGAAACGCCGTGCCTCGCAGATCGAGTGCCAGCCCCTGGCTCGTTCCTGCATCGTCACCACTCCCCGCAACCTGGCCAATCGCCGCATCCACCAGGCTGGAAAGCGCCGGATCGCGACGCAGCGTTGCCTCGGGAAACTCCTCGCGCAGGCTGGTCTCCGCCTCGGCCGCCGTCCCCGCCAGCGCCAGCCAGCAAAGCCCGCGTTCGGTCGCGCCCACCACCACCCATCCAAACCGCGAGCGCGCTGCAGCCCAGCCAATGCGCTCACCCTTGCCGCCGGCCGCAAACCGCCCCGGCGTCATGCCCAACGCCGCGCCCTCATACGCCCGGCTCGACGACCCGAACCCCGCCTCATAAATCGCATCCGTCACGTTCGCTCCCTGCTTCAGCGCAGAGCGCAAACTCCCCGCCCGCAGCGCCCTCTGGTATTGCAGCGGGCTCACACCCAGTTTCTGCTTAAACAGCCTCTGCACTGTGAACGGGCTCAGCCCGGCCACGCGTCCCAGCTCCGCCAACGGCACCGCGCGGTCCGCATGTTTTTCGATGTGCGCACGAACACGTTCCAGCGATCCGGCGCCTGCCGGTCGATCCGGCTTGCACCGCTTGCACGCGCGAAACCCCGCCGCCCTAGCCGCCTCCGCCGTCCCAAAAAACCGAACATTTTCGCGCAGCGGCTGCCTGCTCTTGCAATCCGGCTTGCAAAACACGCCCGTGGTAGCCACCGCGTAGAAAAAAGCGCCCTCGGCATCGCGGTTTTGCACCTGGCGCCATGCCGTTTCCGAATCGATAGGCGCAGCCAGCCTCGCGCCGCCATTGTTCCCTGCGAATTGAAGTGAACTGTTCATGGATACAATCGTGCCCGACTCGACAATTTCCAGCTATCCGGTTCTTGCGCACAATTCTGATTCCTGAAGTGCCCGCCCCATCACGCGATCGCCAGCTTCCGCAGCGCCGCTTCCGCCCGCTCCAAATCCGCTTCCGTATCCACGCCAATCGTGTCGCGCGGCGCCGCAGCCACGTAAATATCAATGCCGTTATCCAGCAGCCGCAACTGCTCCAGCCGCTCCACGCGCTCAAGCCACGAGGGTGGCAGCGTCGCAAACCGCTCCAGCGCGGCCTTGCGATAGGCATAAATCCCCAGGTGCTTACGGTAGCCGGCAAACCCCGCCCGGTCGCGGTCAAAGGGAATCGTCGACCTTGAAAAATACAGCGCCCGCCCGTCCTGCGCCGTCACCACCTTCACGGCGTTCGGGTCGGCAATCTCCAGCGCCGGGCACCGCACCGCCAGCGTCGCCACGTCCACTTCCGCGCGGTCAAACAGCGCCAGCAGCGGAGGGAAAAAATCCGCCGTCAGCGTCGGCTCGTCGCCCTGGATGTTTACATAAATATCGGCGTCAACGGTCCGCGCCACTTCCCGCACCCGGTCAGACCCGCTCTGGCACTCTACGGAGGTCATCATGGAAGGAATGCTCAGTTCACGGCAGGCCGCGGCCACTTCCTCCGAGTCCGTGGCCACCAATACTGGATCCATCACGCCGCTGGCCGCCGCAGCGCGCCACACCCACTCCACCATTGGGCGGCCCGCAATCACGCGCAGCACCTTGCGACTGAGCCGGGTTGAGTTCAGCCGCGCCGGAATTACACCTGCAATCCGCAACTTGCCCATGCCGCTTAGTGTAAATGCCGTTCTCCCCGGCCGCGTTTGACCTTCAGGCGTTTTGGCCTTCAGGCGTTTGACCTTCAATGCAGGCCCCCGTATCATCGATATTGGCGCGCAACAGCCTGGAGAGTTCTACCGGGGTCCCCATCGACAGGGAAACGTCGACGTGTTGGCAGTGCGCGTCCTCCTCCGGCGGAGTAGCTCAGATGGTTAGAGCGTGGGATTCATAACCCCAAGGTCGACGGTTCGATCCCGTCCTCCGCCACCAATATAAGTTGTTTATTATAAATGTTTTATATAGATTTATCGAGGTCGAACGCATCGCCAGGCGTCTTCGCTGAATTCGCATTAACCATCGGGAGTTAGCTTCGGACATGCGGCGACGGCCTTAACTCAGTCAATGAGCGACTCGGACTGTTGGCGTCAGCTGATCTCGCATGCGTCGCTTCCGTGACCGTAAGTCGGATGATGAGAGGATTAACCACCATGGCTGCGTACTGTTTGAGGCGATTGAGATTATCGCGTCGATAACTCTTGGTCCGATTGACTATCCTTTACGATCGGTGGGGAGCAGAACGGACATGCAAGTCCCTGTTCGGGTAGGTCGAGTGGTGCTACGGACGCGGAGGCTGCCACCGTGCTCGTGGACGATAGTGGAGCAGAGCCAGAGGCCGATGCCGGAACCTCTGAGATCCTTGGTGGTGAAAAAAGCATCGAAGATTCGTCCCATGTTTTCCTGGGGAATCCCAACGCCATGATCCGCGATAATCACGCGAACTGCCTGCCCGTCGGCTCCCTTCCAAAACCTCTCGTCCGATGCCCTGATTCGGATTTCTCCGTCGGGGAATGAGGCTTCGATGGCATTACGAATAAGGTTGGAAAACACCTGCCGCAGCTGAGCAGGAAAGCCCCGGATGGGCAGCGAGGCCTTCCATTCGGTTTGCACACGCAAGCGCTTCTCCACCAGTGCGCGGTTGTTCAGCGCCAGCACGTCTTCAATGATTTCGCTGATGCGAATGGCTGCGGGCTTTGCAGCCTCGCGATTGAAAGAGAGAATTTGCTTGGTGATGCGTGCAACGCGTCCCAACTCGTTGGAAGCGGTTTCAAGGAATCCGGCGGCGACATCCGGATTGTCGAGTGAGCCCTTCATGAGGAACAACAGGTTAGTAAGTGCTTCCAGCGGGTTGTTGATCTCGTGGGCAATAGTGTGCGAGATTCGGCCGGTTGCAGCCAGGCGTTCGCTGATGAGGAGAGCTTCTTCCGCAAGCTTCTGCTTGGTGGTCTCGCCCACGATGAAGATGCTTCCTTCAAGCACGCCCTCGCTGGAGGTGATGGGATCGAAGCTAAGCCTGAAGAACCGGCTGCCTGCCTTGAGTTCGATCAACCGGGTGCCTTCAGGGATATCGGTTTGCGGACCGAAGCAATCGCGCAACAGCAGAGGAAGAGCTGCGCCTTCAATCTCGCCATAGGCTTTTCCCAGACACGACGTCATGGCCCGGTTGCATCGCTGGATGACGCCGTTCGAATCGACAATGGCCACCCCTTCAGAGAGGGCGTCGAATGTGGCCTGCCATTGTTTTGCTGCGCGCTTGGCCGTGGATTCAGCGCTGTGAAGGCGAACCAGGGATTTGACCGTAGCGACCAGCACAACCGGGTCGGCGGGTTGAATGAGATACGCATCCGCGCCGCTTTCGAGCGCGAAGAGCTTGCTTTCGTTGCTGAGAAAAGCGGCGGATAACTGGAGAACCGGAATGTGCCTGGTTTGCGAGTTGGCCTTGATGCGACGGCAAACTTCATAGCCGAGAATGTCGGGTAACTTCACATCGAGAACGATGACTGTTGGCAGATTTCTTGAGAGCTCAAGGGCTTGCTTGCCGGTGGCTGCTTCAACCACCTGATATCCGGCGCGCGTTAAAGCGTGCACCGTGGTATATCGATTGGCCTCGCGGTCATCGACGACAAGCACGGAATGGGTTTCGGATGTCACTTCCCTATGCCAGCCACTTTTAACATTTCCCGCAGCTTCTCTGAACCAAATTCGCTGCTCAATTCCCGTTTGGGAAAGATGAATGCCCCCATGCCCTCCAAAGCATTTGTCTCCTGGGCCGAAAGGTCTTTCGAACTGTGCACGATGATCGGGGTGGAGATTCTGACCGGATCGCGATTCAGTTCCCTGAGAACTTCGAAGCCGGTGAGATCGGGCATGGCAAGATCGAGAAAGATCCCGTTGAGACTATGGCTCTTTATCATGCTGAGGGCATCGCGACCATTCTGTGCTTCGACGATGTTAAAGCCCAATTTACTGAGTGCCTCTCCCATTAAATAGCGGCTCACTTCATCGTCGTCGGCGAGCAGGATAGTTTGGACGAGGCGTCCCTCAAGCAGCATGTGGAGCGTGCTGGTGAGCTTGAAGGGAGTGACAGGCTTGGCAAGAAAACTATCGGCGCCCGCACTGAGCGCGGGTCCCGATTCATCAATCACACTGATAACGAGAATGGGCCCTTTGAACCCGCTTTCCTTCAGCTCCTGAATGAAGATGAGTTCATCTTGTCCGTCAATATAGCGATCCAGTGAGACCACGTCCGGAGGGTAGGTCCGCATCATGGCGCGCGCTTCCGGGATGTTGCGCGCGAACCGCAAATTGTAGCTGCTCGACTTCAACGATGCTTCGTGGACGAAACTGGTCTCAGGGTTATCTTCGATGAACAGGACAGTTGGACCGGATTTGTCCGGTGAGTGCTCTTGCGAAACCTGCTCTGGCACGAATTGACCGAGATGGATAGGAATAGTGACCTGGAATGTTGACCCGACCCCGAGTTCGCTTTTCAGGCTGATGGAGCCGCCAAGCAGTTCCGCCAGCCGTTTGGAAAGAGGAAGGCCGAGGCCCGTTCCTTTTACCTTGGCCTGAAGCTCGCTTTCAATCTGCACAAATTCATCGAATACCCTATGCTGATCATCCGGTGCGATCCCGATGCCGGTATCCTCGACGCTGAAGACGATGTATCCGAGGCCATCCGTTTGCGCGCTCAGGCGAACATGTCCGCGGCGCGTGAACTTGAGAGCATTTGAAATCAAGTTCCGCAGAATCTGCGACACCTTGCCCTGATCCGTAAACAAAATCGGCAGTTCCGGATCGGCATTGAAGATAAGCTCCAGGCTGTTGCCGGTCAACAGCGGCCGCAGCATGGCGCGCAACGCGCCGAAGAGATCCTGCACCTCAAAGTGTTTGGGTTTGACATCGATCTTGCCGGATTCAACTTTGGCAAGGTCGAGAAGATCGTTGACCAGCTCGGTAAGCTCTTCGGCCGATTTGCGAATGTATGTGACTTGCTTCTCCTGATCGGTGGACAGCTCACCATCGGAGCGGGTCAACAGGAGCTGGCAAAGGGATGCGATGGAATTGAGCGGCGTACGAAACTCATGCGAGAGGTTGGACATGAAACTGCTTTTGAGACCGGAGACGCGGCGCAGGTCATCCGCGTTCTGGTCGAGCTCCGCATAAAGTGCAACCACCCCGCGATTGGTATCTTCGAGCTCCTGGTTCATCTCGGCAAGCTGATCCTGTTTTTCGCGGAGCTCGGCGAGGGTGCGGAGTAGCTCCTGGTTTTGCCGCTCCATTTCATCAAAAGGGTCGGCGGCGCCGCTTCGAACCAGCTCGACGGCTATGTTCTTTGCCCGAGCCATATCAAAGCGCGAGGCCGTGACGGGCAATCCCTTGCCAACCAGGACACGGGTTCCGGAAGCGGATGAGGAAATATCGAAATGGTCCATGAGGCGGCGGGTGCCGATGATGCCCTTGCCGAGACCCGTACGGGACACATATCTCCCGTCGAGAATGTCAGAAAGGTTGGCGATGCCGGGGCCGGAATCGGTAACCAGTATCTCGAAGAGCTGCGGCTGGCCGTCCCGGACCAGGAACTCCACCGCGCCATCGGCGGCGTAACGAAATGCGTTGCGGGCCAGCTCGCTCGTGGCTGTTGCCAGGCGGATCTGCTCCTGGTGTTCAAACCCAAGAAGGGCGGCAATCTCCCTCGCCCGCTGTCGCGCCTGGACAACGTGCCGTTCCTGGCGGAGCCGGACTGTAAAAATCGGTAGCGCTTCGTTCATTGTCATGGGCTTAGATGCGAGAAACGATGATTGTAGCGTCGTCTCGTTTTCTGGAAAAATCCCGAAACAAGACGCCGGCTAAGAGAGCAGGATGACGGGATGAAAGCCCTGGATAGTTTTCCAGGTTCCATCTGGTTCCAAGTCCATCAGAATGCATCACCAGCATCGAGTGTTTTTCCCAAGGATAGGGAAACTGCTGAATTCTCCCGATCGAGTGTCCCACCGTACCGTTCATGGAAACCAGGCTCCTGGTTTTGCCGTGCAAACAGATTGCCGCCACAATGTTTCCCGCTCCAGCATAGTTCAATACGTGCTGTTCATGCAGGATTTCCGCGATCGCGACTGCGGCGCCCCGGGTTTTGGCGAGCGCGCCGTGCACCTCGCTCAGAATTCTCTCGGGAGCGTGCTGAGCGTAGGCCCTGAAAACGCGAATCGCCTCCTGCGAAGCCTCAGAAGCGATCGGGCCGTGGCCGAGACCGTCGGCCACAATGTATAGACTTCTTCCCGGACTACGGTACAGTTCCCAGGCGTCGCCGCACAGTGTCTCGCCGGTAATAGGAACGCAGATGGAGCCGAGGTCATTGGATTCGCTGGCATGTTCCTGCTGACTTGCTTTGGCAAAGACCCGCGCGAAGAGCGCAGTGCCGGAGCCACCAGCTGAAAAGATTTGAAACACGCCGGCCAGCCTGGCCATTGCGCCCAGCCCATTGCCGGGAGTTCCCGCGGTGGAGTGTCCATCCTGCATGGAAACGGCGATGTTTTCAATGCCTTTGCCCTTGTCCAACGCCAGAACATCGATCCCGGCACTCTCGCCGTACCGCCAGGGAGAAAGAATAATTTCTCCTTCTCCAGCATGAGCCTCAATGTTGCGCGCCGCCTCGGTAACCACAATGCCCAGCTGACCGAGCGGCAACTCTTCAAACCCCAGAGCATCCGCAAGCGAGAGCGCTTGTCGGCGGGCATGGCCGGTCCGGCTCGAATCTGAGAGGGCGATCGGTATTGCACGGCCTGCAAGTCCCATTATTTCCATCTGATGACAGTTATGGTTGTGCCGCTGCCTGGCTTTGAATCGATCTCAAATTCATGCATCAGGCGCTTGCTTCCGCCCAATCCGAGGCCCAGCCCCGAACCGCTGGTGAAGCCGTCTTTCAAGGCGAGATCCAAGTCGGGGATGCCCGGGCCATGATCGGAAAAGCAAAGGCGAATGCCACGCTTGACGCCGTTTTCAACCAGCGACATTTCCATTGATCCGCCGCCCCCGTGCTCAAGCGTGTTGCGGCCCAGCTCGCTGGCTGCGGTCACAATCTTGGTCTGATCCACCAGGCTGAATTTGAGCGCCAGTGCCCAAACACGAACCCTCTGCCGGACGAGTACAACATCGGAAGAGGTCGCGATGGGCACCGTCTCAGTCTTCAACACCGAGCCCGTCGTCATCTTCGCTCTCCTCGCGGATACCCACCGTTTCGCGGAGATACTCCATGCCAGATTCCACATTGAGAGCCGTGCGGATGCCCGGCAAAGACATTCCGAGTTCAACCAGCGTGATGGCTACGGCCGGCTGCATGCCAACCACCACCGTCTGCGCATCCAGCACTCTGGCCATGGACGCGATGTTGGCCAGAGTGCGGCCTATAAACGAGTCGACAATTTCAAGCGAGGAGATGTCGATCAGCACACCCTTCGCATTCACGTTCGAAATGCGCTCCGTCAGGTCGTCCTGAAGCGTGAGCGCGAGCTTGTCATGCATGTCCACCTGGATGGTAACGAGCAGATAGTTGCCCATCCGTAATATGGGGATCCGCTCCATTACGCACCTCGGGGAGTTGTGTGGGCTGGGCCGTTCACTTTGTCGACGCGTACAACCTTGCGGCCGCTCCGTTCAAGCGCCAGTTTGAAGGCATCCGATAGCTTCGACTTGGTGATCACATCTTCAAGATTGATGCCCAGGTGCACGATGGTTTGCGCAATCTGAGGGCGGATTCCGCTTAATATGCATTCCGCGCCCATCAACCGCGCTGCCGTGATGGTTTTCAACAGGTGCTGCGCCACGAGCGTATCGACCGTGGGAACACCGGTGATGTCAATGATCGCGAATCGCGAATTGGTTTGCACAATCGCTTGCAGCAGCGACTCCATCACAACCTGGGTGCGAGCACTGTCCAGAGTTCCAATCAGCGGCAGAGCAACGATCCCATCCCAAAGCGTCACCACCGGCGTGGACAACTCGAGCATCTCTTCCTGTTGGCGCGCAATCACCTGGTCACGGCCGTGGATGTAGCTGTCCGTGGTATGCAGCGCAAGGTTGTCGATGAAGTCGTTGATCGCCGAGACGTCGGTGAGCAGCTCCTCCGCTCCGCGGCCTTTGTCCCTGCGGACCAGCGCGAAAAGCGTGGGCTTCAACGAGAGAACAAAGAGCGCCGTTTCAGATGGTGTGAACCCCTGTACCGCGCGGGATACGGAAAGACTCCCCAGAATCGACTTGAGCGGTTGCCAGCCGGATTGACTCAAGTCGGAGAGTTTGGACCCGGAAGGTACATCCGCAATGGCGGAAAGCATCTCCGAGGCTTGGGATTCCAGTTCTCGGTCGTTGATCAGATCGCGCCGTTGCACAGCAGACTTGAGGTTCTCAAGCCAGTCTTTCAGCACAGACGTGCGGTTTGCTTGAATCGCACCCAAAATATCACTCATTTGCGCTCCCATTATTGAATTCGGCCAGCGATTGCTTCGCTATTATACTCAATCGATTGGATTTGGACAGCTCGGTACTAGCATATTGCGGTGTGCATTCCCAGCCTGTTTCGACTGGAATGCTGCAGATGGTCGCCTGCGGCAATCTGCGTGGCTGAGCACTGGGTGGCAATTCAACTGCCTCCTGATTATTTTGCTACACTGGCTCTCGCCGCGACGGCGCGTATTGGTTGAGCCGGAAGGAATTGACCCGCTGGCCCGTGACGGGTTCGGAAGAAGGATAACCTTCCGCTGCCTGGGGGAGCAATTGAACATGGAATTGAAACTGACGCGGCGCAGTCTTGCCAAGGGATTGGCTGCCATGGGAACCATGGCGGGGGCATCTCATCTTCTTGACACCGAAGCACTGGCCGCTCCAGCGTCGCTGGAGAAGCAGAACTGGGTCAAGATTCATCCAGGCATCTGGCGGGTAACACTCGGCGCGCCTGAACACTTCACACCCGTATCCAGCCGTCTCGTTCCTGCAAAAGCTGAAGCCTTTTCCCTGCTCCCGGATGTTGCTGCCCCGCCTTTACCTGCAATTGAGGGTGAGCGGACCGCACGCGGCTACGTGGTCCAACTGCCCCTGCAACCGGACGAGCAGATTTATGGTCTTGGCCTGCAGCTCTTGTCGTTCGCGCAACGTGGTTCAAAGAAGGTCGCACGGGTCAATGCCGATCCCAAAATCAACACCGGCGACTCGCACGCGCCTGTTCCCTTCTATGTCACGACAGAGGGCATCGGCATATTGATCGATACAGCGCGATACGCCACTTTCTACTTCGATACGGCGCATCCCAAGCCGGTGCATCCAGTTCAGCAGATTGCAGGAGCCAGTCCGGACCCCGGGCACACACACAATTCTCAGGGCGTTGATCGAGGGCGGATCACGGTTGAGGTTCCTAATGCTGGAGGGGTGGATGTTTATCTCGTTGCCGGTCCAACCATGCTGGACGCTGTGAGGCGCTACAACATTTTCTCCGGCGGGGGATTTGTGCCTCCCGAGTGGGGGCTCGGCTTCTGGTACCGGTTGGATGCAAAAGCTAACCAACAAAGCGCGCTTCAGCTTGCGCGTGAGTTTCGCGACCACCAGATACCCTGCGACGTGATCGGGCTTGAACCGGGTTGGCAAACGCACGCGTACTCGTGCTCGTTTGTGTGGAACAGCGAACACTTTCCTGATCCGAAAGCATTCGTGCGCTCCGCAAAGGATCTCAATTACAACATCAATCTCTGGGAACATGCCTTCACTCACCCCACCTCGCCGCTGTTTTCCGCACTCGAACCTCTCTCGGGTACGTTAGGCGTCTGGGGCGGCCTTGTGCCGGATTTTGCAGGAGCACCGGCGCGCGAAGCCTTCGGTGCATATCACGCCGAGCACCTTGTCGATATGGGCATCAGTGGATTCAAGCTCGACGAGTGCGATAACTCCGATTACACAGGCGGATGGTCGTTTCCCGAGTGCAGCTCGTTTCCTTCCGGGTTAGATGGCGAGCAAATGCATTCCGTTTTTGGCCTGCGATACCAGATGACCCTCTGGAATGAATTCCTCAAGCGGAACCTTCAAACCTACGGCCTGGTGCGCTCTTCAGGGGCGTTAGCCGCTCCCTATCCCTTTGTGTTGTACAGCGACCTATATAACCACCGCGACTTTATCCGTGCCCTGGTCAATTCGGGCTTTAGTGGGCTGCTTTGGTGCCCTGAGGTTCGCGATGCGGAGAACGAAGAAGATTTCATTCGCCGCCTGCAGAGTGTCGTCTTCTCTCCGATGGCTATGGTGAACGGCTGGTATATCAAGAACCCGCCATGGAAGCAGTTGAATCGGCAGTTGAACAACGAAGATCAATTGCTGGATGGGTGGGAGAAGCTCGAAGCGCGCTGCCGCGAAATTATCGGCTGGCGCATGCAGCTTGTCCCCTATCTCACTGCAGCCTTCAACCGTTACGCCACAGATGGAACACCGCCCTTCCGTGCCCTGGTGCTGGACGCCCCGCATGAAAAAGCGATTGCTGGTGTCGACGATCAGTACATGATTGGCGACCGCATGATGGTTGCTCCGCTCTTTGCCGGCGAGGCGAGCCGCAAGGTTCGATTGCCGGAAGGCGCATGGCACGATTTTTGGACGGGAGAGTCGCTCAAGGGTGGAACCGAGCTCACCGTTCCGGCGTCAACTCAGCGCATTCCCGTGTTTGTGAAGAGTGGCAGCATCGTGCCGTGGGCGGATGTTGGCTTGTTTGCCGGCGCTCCGGAATCGCGACGTCTCACCGCGCGCATCTATGGCGACGGCTCCATGCCAATAACCCTGCGCACCGGAGCCGACGAAGTGACACTTACCTGGAGTCATGGGCGAGGGAACACGGAAGGCAATAGTAAATACGAGGTGTACGCGTGGAAACAGATTCAGTAACGCGTTCCACACATTGTTTGTGCTGAAGTCGCAGTTGCTCGCGTCTCTGAGTTCTCCGCCTTTCTCAATTTGTGTTTGTGGTTGGCCAGTTCCAACCACGAGACGCAAACACCCCGTTGAAGCGGGTAGAAGCCGGTTTGTCTCGAGAAGTCTCCTTCCCGCATCGACGGGAATTCCCGAAGTGACAATGCAAAGACATGTTGCTGACAAGTCAGCAATCCAATCATTCATATTCTGAATCCGCGACCTATCTCAGCAAGAGGCGGCCACGAATGCGGAATATTTCAATACCAGCAACTTTCGCCCTGGGCACACTCCTAGTCCAGGCGGCCCTGGTTCTGGGCCAGGCACCTGGCACGGGCGCAATACAAGGATCGGTAATCGATCCCTCGGACCGTCCGGTGCCCAACGTTTCTGTGACCATCGAGAATGAGGCAACGGCCTCGTCTCGATCGGTGATGACCAATGCCGCGGGGCTCTTCACAGTCACCATGTTGCCGCCAGGCGAGTACCGTTCTTCGGTCAAGGCCGAGGGATTTGCGGAAAGCAAAGTGCGTTCCATTCCGGTTGTCGTCAGCGAGACCAGCACGGTCCAGCTTCGCTTGAAAATCGCGACCGTCGATACCAGTCTCGAGGTGAAGGCGGATACGGAAATGGCCGATACCCAAAGCTCTTCTCTTGGTCGCGCTGTGGACGAGAAAGCGATCGATGGGCTTCCGCTGTCCAACCGAAATTTCACCCAGATCCTCTCGCTCTCACCAGGCGTTGTAGTGGGACTGCCGGATGCGACGACGTTGGGCCGCGGAACCCAGGACGTAGAAGCGAACGGCAGCAAGACCACGGCCAATAATATCCAGTTCAATGGAGTGGATGCGAATAATCTTTCGCAGAACTCCGCGGCCTCGGATGGCGAGGAGGTGGGCGTCGCTGTTCCCGCGCCAGACACCATTCAGGAATTCAAGGTGCAGACCGGAAACTACGACGCGGCGTACGGTCGCGGGACCGGCGCGAATGTCGACGTTATCAGCAAGACCGGAACAAATCATCTGCACGGCGATGCATGGGAGTTCCTTCGCAACGACTTGCTCAACGCCAACGACTTTTTTTCCAAGCTCGACAACCAGCCGCGACCGGACTTGAAGCAAAACCAGTTTGGTTTCGCGATTGGCGGCCCGATTCGCCGAGACAGAACCTTCTTCTTCGGCGCCTACCAGGGCCTGCGTTCGAGCAATGGCGAGGGCACCGAGACAACGGTTATATTGCCGCAGCTAACTGGAGATCGTTCCGCCGCCACACTTGGGGCGCAGTTCTGCCCCTATCAAACTTCTGCAGGTGGAACCCAGGTCGCATGTGACGGATCGAACATCAGTCCGGTAGCGTTGAGCTTGTTGAATTTCAAGCTGCCGAATGGCCAGTTCGCAATCCCGAGCCCCCAAATCCTGCTTGGATCCAGTGCGGGTCCGATTCCCGTTGGCGAATCGACATATGCCCCTCCATCGACGTACAACGAGAATCAATACACGGCGAATATCGATCATGCGCTGACAAGCAAGAACGAAATCTCCGAGCGATTTTTCTATTCTCGCGCGCCAACAGTCGAAGCCTTTTCCCCGAACGCCGCCAATGTTCCGGGGTGGGGAACAAATGAACTCGATCAGAATGCGATGGCCGTGGTTGCGGACACCCATGTTGTGAATTCGAGCATGGTCAATGTGGCACGCGCCGGATACATGCGATTCGACGGCATCGCAGCTGTGGCCAATCCGATCCTCGCATCCGATATCGGCACTCAATCTCCGACAGGCGGATCGGGCGCAGGGATCGCCGCCCCCGGCATTACCGTGAACGGGCTCTTCACCATCGGTGACGCTGGAACTCCGTCGCAAGCACAGCGAACCAACAGCTTCATTGCGCAGGATATGTTTTCGCTCACGCGGCACAATCATTCCATCCGCATCGGCGGCGAAGTAAAACGCCATCAGGTGATGGTGGACGCTCCCTTTTCCGCCGACGGACTTCTGGACATCAACACATTCAGCGATTTTCTGCTGGGTGAAAGCGCGGCACAAAACGGCAGCCCGAATGATGAGAGCAATGTGAGCTTCAGTGATGGCAGTTCGGGATTGTTCCGCAAGGACGAACGATATACCGACTTTGCCGGATTCGTTCAGGATGACGTGCGGCTGACGCCACGGCTCACGGTGAACGCCGGCCTGCGCTATGAGATTTTCAGTCCTCCTTCAGAGATCCATGGCAGGCTGGTTACCTTCGATCCCACGATCGCCGCATTGACTGTGCCTGCATCCGGCAGCCTAAGCGGGTTCGTAGTCTCCTCCAACTTTTCCGGACCGGTTCCGCAAGGCGTGCTTCAAACGGGCCGCCGCAGTCTTTGGCCGACAGACCATCACGATGTTTCTCCCCGGGTGGGCTTCGCTTATCGCCTGACCGACAAAGCCACCGTCGTTCTTCGCGGTGGATACGGAATCTACTTCGACCGTCTGGCAGCCGGATTGGCTGAGAACCTTGTCGGACAGCAGCCTTTTTCGACAAGCCAATTCTTTGATGGATCGCAGAACGCCGGCGCAACACTCGCGCAACCTTTCAGCCCGCTGCTGCCGAGCCAGTCAAGCTATCCGATTTTCATTCCGCGGATTCCCGGCGGCGGGCCTACAGTTACCGGGATATCCACGCATATCGTCGATCCCTATACGGAGGAATACAACCTGAATACGCAGTTTGTTTTCCTCCGCGATTTTCTTGCCGAAGTGGGATATGTCGGCACGCGCTCCATACATGTGGCCGGGGGCGCGGAGTTCAACCAGAGCCTGCTCGCGAGTCCAACAAATCCGGTGTACGGCGCGACGTCGAACTCGGTTGCGAATGTTGTTCAGCGTGCTCCGTACGAGGGCATTGGACCGGGCTCATTGATTTACCAAACCGCGTACAGCTCGGACTACAACTCACTGCAAGCGAGCATCACGAAGCGCATAAGCCATGGACTGCAGTTTCTGGGAAGCTATACGTGGTCAAAGAATCTCGATGAGACAAGCGGGTCCTCGGGGAACCAGGTATTCGAGCTGTGGCTCTTGACGAACAATCAGAATAATCCACGGCAAGCGTATGGACTCACGGATTTCGACCGCACGCATCGCGGAGTTTTCAGCTTCAACTACGACCTGCCGGCTGCCCGCTCCATGGGCAGCATGGTTCAACACATTTCATCCGGCTGGCAGACATCCGGAATCTTCGTTCTGCAAAGCGGAACGCCCATTACCTTGATCGACGAATCCGCCGGTGCCGTCTACGGGAATTTCCCCTTTGAAAACCGCGCACAACTGAGCGGCTCACGCCTTACAACGAGCGGTTCTCTCTATTCGCGCGTACTCAACGGCTATCTCAATTCTGCCGCAATCACGTCCGCGCCAGAAGCCCCGAACGGCACCAGCCTCGCCGATACGGATTTCGGAAACAGCGGCGTGGGCATTGTGCGCGGGCCCGGGCAATTCAACCTGGATATGGCGGCGGAGAAAACCATTCCCGTTTCCGAATCGCAGAGCTTCCACCTTCGCGCGGAGTTCTTCAATCTGACCAACAGGCCAAACTTCGCCAATCCCGGGAATGGTGCCATCTTGGGTTCGTCCAGTCCTCCCTTCGGTCTGATCACCGGGAAGTCAAATAACCCGCGCATTGTTCAAGTGGCGCTGAAATACCAGTTCTGATGGGAAGGAAGCCCGCCATGATAAGCGCTCTGGAGAACCTGCCCGTTCAGACAATGGAGATGTTGACAGTCGAGCAGCTCAAGCACGCATGGAGTCGCTCGGAGCCGATCAGGTTTTGCGATCCGTATCTCTCGAGTGTCGAATACAACCAAAAGGAAACCTTTTATCCACTCGGCTTTCCCGTGAATTTATCCACGAACTCCATGCAGGTACTGGACGCCGCAGCGGAGTGCTGGAGCCGCTTTACCAAAGTATTCGATGTTGAACCAATCACATTGAACATTGGCGTCACGGCGGGAACTTCTCGCGACTGCCCCGCGCTGCCCACCCCCCGAATGAGGGAATGCCTATCGAGCAATATTGCTGACGCCGAGAACTTTGTAATCTCGGATTACCGAAAGGCGATTTCGAATATGTGGGTTACCAGCGCCACGCTTGAGCATCGCGACTACTTCCGCTATTTCTTTTTGAACTCCACGGTCATGGGGCAACTTGTTCATCGCTACGCGTGGGGAATTCATGCAGCGTGCGTGGAGCTGGACGGATCCGGTCTCCTGTTCTGCGGAGATTCGGGCGCGGGAAAGTCGACACTCTCTTATGCCTGTGCGCGCGCGGGATGGACTTACATCACCGACGATGGGAGTTATCTCGTAGACGGACGCGACGACCGGTTGATCGTGGGTGACTGCAGCCTGGTTCGGTTTCGACCGTCATCGGAAAGCCTCTTCCCGGAACTGAGCGGAAGGCCCGTGATGCAACGCGCGGAAATCGGCAAGCCATCAATTGAGTTTGCCACATCATCTGTTCCGCGGTTCAACACATCGTCAATGTCGCGAATCAAACACGTCCTCTTCCTCAACCGTAATGTTGATCGGCAGGAGTTAGTCCCCTTCCCTGTGGAGGTAGCCAAGCTATACATGCTGCAGCGTGCCAGCGCCGAACCGCAACTGCGCAACCGCCAGGCCCGCATGTTTGACCGTTTGCTCGAGGGAGGCGTATTCGAAATACGCTATACAGACCTCGACTGGGCCGTTGAGAGACTTCGGCTGCTAGTCCGCGAGGGATGCTGATGCCCGAAGTTTGCGAGCGGAGTCCGCGCAGGCAGTCAGGCAGATCTTCGCGATGGAGGGCGAGCCTTACTGCCTGGTTTCGTCAATACACGGGAGACTTCTGGAGGTTTTTCGCAGCAGCTTTCTTCTTCGATTTTGGTTTTGGCCTTTTCTTCTTTCTCTTCAACTTGTACCTAACCGATCTCCATTTCAACGAGCGAATCATTGGACAGATTCTGGCGTCGCTCACTCTGGGAAACGTCGTCGGAACAATCCCCGCCATGATTCTTGTGCGGCGAAGCGGATTTCGAAGGCCTCTGCTCATTTCGTTCCTCGGTGCGCCGTTGATCTGCGCCCTTCGAGTCTTCACTCTCTGGACTCCCGCTCAGATAGGGCTTGCGTTTTTGACTGGGCTTTTACTCTGTTTCTGGCCGATTTGTTTCTCACCCGCAGTTGCAAAGTTCACCAATGAACAGAATCGAGCGTCCGGCTTCAGCATCGTATTTGCAACAGGGATCGGCATGGGAAGTTTGGCCGGCTTAGCGGGCGGCTACCTTCCTCAACTGTTGCAAACCCGGGGGGCGGAGCTGCCTCTCGTTGCAGGAATTCGCGCAGTGCTGCTTTGCTCATGTGGTGCAGTCATGCTCGGCGCATGGCCGCTCGCGAGGCTCGCACAAGATGCGAAACCCGCCGAGATTGCTGGCGGAATTCGCCTCTTCCATCCATTCCTCAGACGCTTCCTGCCGCCGTTTATTTTGTGGAATGTCGTCACAGGATCGTTTTCAATCTTCGGAGCTGTCTATCTGCAGAAAGTTCTCGGACTGACTCTCAGCCGCGTTGGGACGGTCTTTTCCTTTTCGCAACTACTTCAATTCGCCGCGGTACTGTCGACCCCATTTCTATATCGCCGGCTAGGAACGATCAAGGGAGTGTCGATGGCGCAAGCAACGACGGGCACGTTCCTGCTTTTGCTCTTCTCCACGAAGATCCTCCCGCTGAGTGTCGCGTATTTTCTGGCATTCAATGCGGCGCAATGGCTGTGCAGTCCAGGCATCTATCGCTACCTGATGGACCACATTCCCGAAGACGAACGCAGCACAGCTTCAGCAGTGCAGAATATCTCGGGGGCGCTCTGCCAGGCTGGGACCGCTGCGCTCACGGGGAGCTGCATCGTTCAATTCGGCTACCCGGCGGTCATCGCGGGAAACGCCGTCGTCGCATTGCTGGCCGCCCTGCTGTTTCTGGACTTGCCACGATGGTCTGCAGCGGACACGAGCCACGCCTCCGCAGCGCCGGTGTCATCGACATTCTGATCCACGGTGACAAACAGATGACATTCATCTGACCCAGTCCTGACAAGGGTTCAACGCTCTCTCCGTAACGTCGGAGTTGAAAGGCGGAAGCGCATGGTTCATGCACTGCGACCATGAAGAATCACATTTCGAACGCCATTTACGGAGTGCTTGATTACCTGGCTTACCCGCTGGGGATGCTGGTGATCGCTCCGTTCGCCCTCAGAAG
This sequence comes from Occallatibacter sp., assembly GCA_049518435.1. Lineage (GTDB taxonomy): Bacteria > Acidobacteriota > Terriglobia > Terriglobales > Acidobacteriaceae > Telmatobacter. The sequence continues at coordinate 46,599 of JBEKRU010000011.1, forward strand.
TTTGGGGAACGATCGATATGGCATTTGGATGTTTGCCGTTTCTACCGTCAGTACGGGAGCCATCGTTGCATCCGGGTTTGGTGACGCAAATATCCGCGTCGTGGCCATGCAGCGCGCCACCGGCAATCACTTGAATGTAATCCGCGCAGTGCGCAGCACCATGGGCATCCATTTGTTTCTCGGCTCCGCGCTGGCCATTGTGGCGTGGTTTCTGGCGCCCATCGCGACGAATCACCTGGTGAGCGGAACAGCCGGACTGCAAGCCGATTGCTTGTGGAGTCTCCGCATAGCCTGCGTGCTCATTCCTATGCGCGCCATTGAATCCGTTTGCGTCAGTACCCTGCGCGCGTACGAGCAGTATGGCAACGCCGTCAAAGTCAGCGCCATCACCCGACTTGTGAGCCTTGCCGCTGCAGGCATGTTGCCATTCATAGCCCACTCCGTAGTCAGCGTGTTGGCCGCGACCGCTCTCATCTCGGCGTTTGGAGTCTGGCTCCAGATTGTCCAAATTCGCAGACTGCTGGGTGTCTCTGACCTGCTGCCTGTCTTTGATCGCAAGACCACGCGAACCCTGCTTTCTTTCGGTGTGTTTGCCTGGATTCAGGCTGTCTCAGGCTTGGTATTCGGACAATTGGACAGGATGATCGCCGGCGTCGTCTTCGGTGCGGCTGCCGTTACGGCGTACGCTCTGTGCGTGCAGATTTCACAGCCAATCTACGGGGTGGCCGCGGCGGGATTGCATTTCCTGTTTCCTCGCATTTCAGTTCAACACGCACTGGATGATCAGTCAGGCGTGCGGCGAACGGTTCTGCTGGGATTCTGCGCTAACCTGCTGCTTGTCGTTCTTGGTGCTGCCGCCGTGCTGGCTTTCGGGCCCGCAATCCTTCACAGGTGGGCCGGGTTCGAACTCGCGCAGAGATGCACCGTTCTTCTTCCTGCAATCGTATGGAGCACCGCTTTCGCCGGCCTTGGAGTCGCGGGAGCTTATGCAATGCTCGCGCTGGGCCACGCACGATTGCTGACTTGCTTCACACTTGTGGGCGGAGTGCTCATGACCTGCACAATGGGTTGGCTTGCGCCACACTACGGTCTGCACGGAATGGCGTGGAGCCGCATGATTTATGGGCCAATCACTTGCATGATCTATTTTCCACTTATGGTATTTCTGCGCGGTCGTTCCAACCACTGCACAGACGCTGAGTCTTCGGCGGCAATTTACAACCACGCGACGGATCCAACAACGTCAAGCATCGAAGTACCGGCACTTATGCCATACGCAGCAGATTCGGACCATCAACCCTCTGCTGTTTCGCGCGGCCCCTGTGCCAATGTCCTTGGCGTTGCGGTTGACGCGTTGAATCTGGAGCGGGCGGTTTTGCGTGTAGCGCAATTCCTTCGGTCCAACAGGAAAGGCTACTTGTGCGCCGTTGACGTCAGTGGAATTCTTGCCGCTCGACGCGACCCGGAAGTCGCGCGAACATTCGCTGAGGCGGCCATTGTGATTCCGGACGGCACGCCGACTGCATGGGTTGGCCGACTGCAGAAACACGCTTTAATGGAGGCGGTAACTGGACCCGCGCTGATGCGCGCGATTTTCAGCCGCGAGGAATTCGCGGGTTATCGCCATTTCTTTTACGGTGGAAAGGAAGGCGTTGCCGACGAGCTCGCCGCAAACATGCTTCGGCAATTTCCATGGACGCGCATTGCCGGCACGTACACGCCGCCGTTTCGCGAATTGACGCTGGAGGAGGAGAGCGATCTCGCGAGGATCATCATGGAGTGCAAACCAGACATGATCTGGGTAGGAATCAGCACGCCGAGGCAGGACCTCTTTATGCGCCGAATGTTGCCGCGCCTGGAGACGCGCCTCATGTTCGGCGTTGGAGCGGCATTTGATTTTCATACAGGCAGGCTTAAGGATTGCCCTCCCTGGGTTAAGAAAATGGGTTTCCATTGGCTACACCGGCTGGTGCAGGATCCCAGGCACTTGTGGCGCCGGAATATAGGCAACGTTGCATTTTTGTGGCACATTGCTCTGCAGCTAACTGACCTGAAGGTTTATCGGCTGCCGAAAAATCCCGAGCTTTCGCAGAGCACTCAGTTCGCCCCGTCCAATTTGTCGATCGTGCCCAGAGAATGAACCAATGATCTTCAATCAGTAAGCAGGCTTGGGAGATCGATCGTAAGGTTGGCCAAATTTGTTCAAGTGCCCCGCCGGCTCCCGAGACAGCTCGCGCGCATCCAGTGAGATCGACTCTGATTTGCCAGGACTGAGATGAATGCGCCGCGCCACGCGTGCCAGATCCTGCTGCGTCAGGCCTTCAATCCAAACATGCATTTCATATTCACCAGCGGGGATGTTTTCAAGGCGAAGACTCTCGTCCTGGTCCGCGGTGGCAAAGTACGGCGTTGAGAGAGCGAGTACCACCGCACTCATCTCCGGGTGAATATTGCAGAAGATATAGGAAACGCCTTCGCGAGAGAAAGTCACGTCTTTTGATTTTCCCGCTTCATACAAACCGAGATCGAAACGTTTGCCGTTGAAGTACGAAAAAACGTTATGGAAGAAAGGATCGGCGTTGGGAAATGAAACAACGCTTCCCACAGGAACCACGAGGAGATGAGGCATGAACATCCGGTTTTTCTGGACCAGCGTGAAGTGGCCAGGAGCCAGAGCCCTGCCGGCACCCGCAGGGAAAGTTGGCGTAAGCCAGATTACCGTCGCCGGAGGATGACTCTTGAGCTGGTCCCGCGCGAGATCAATGTGCGCGCGCAACTCCGCACTTCCGGGAGGCTGAACATTCTGCGCCATACCTTGAAGTGGCAACAGCGCAACTCCGCAGAGCAACGCGTGACCGATCCGAAATGTCATGTCGACAACCTTCATCAGAATCTGTAGCCGGCTGCGACTCCGATTACATCGCTCCAGGCGGCTGGCGCATCCACGAATGACGATTCGATGCGGCGATATTCGAGCGAATACAGAAGATAGGCGCTCGGCCTGTAAATCACGTTGCTGGTGAAAGTTCGATTGCGAGCAAAATTGTAATAAGCGTTCGGGCCCGGTAGCACGAAAGGCTGAAGCTGATAGCCGGGTACGTCATCGATACCGATGGCCTCATTGAATTCAAGCCGCTCGTTCACCTTTTGCTTTGCTTGTAACCATCCGCCCATGTCATCGAATGTTCTCCAGTAGCCTTCATATCCACCAACTCGATAAACAACATCCTTGTAGGCGCCACCACCGAGGCCGCCGAGCGCTTGCCCGCGATATGCGCTTCCAGTGAGTTCAAGATGAGCGAAGACTGGAAGATTAAAGTCCATGGTGCCAGCCCAGGAGTTGAAGTCCGGACCGTTAGCGATTTTGTGCGGCGCAAAAAAACCGCCGACCCCAAGATGCGCCGCGCCATCGTTGATGGGATTGAGCAGTGCGATGCGCGCTTCCACTCCTGGCCAGCGGCTTTGTTCCGCCGTGGTGGGAGGGGACACTGGCGGGAGCAATGAACTGGCGGTGGGGTAGTACGGGTCCGCGACGTCGATCAAGGCAGCCTCCAATTGGAAGGCCGCGGTCCGATGAATCGAAAGCTCCTCCGAAATTCCTGCTTGTGGGTTCCACGTCCAGAGATTTCCTGACCAGGCCAGGGCCGGCTCCGCTACAGCGGTAAGCGAAGTCGGCGAATCGGGACTGAGAATTGGCCGATCAAGAGAGAAGAACGCCTTGGTATGCTGCCAATCCAAATCTGCATGGGCGGTTCTGAAGCGCACGAAGCCCATCGCATTTGCATAGCCGGCCAGTGCTGCGCCGTCGAAATCGATGCGAACATCCGCGTGGCTGCTTGCGCCGAAGAGATGCGGTCCACTTGCGTCAATTCCGAGAACTGTCTGACGAAGCGTAGCTCCCGTCGCACCGGAACCGGAGAAAGCAATGGCAGGCGTGGGTGCTGCGTCCACCGCACGAGTATTCACAAAGCCATTGAACAAAATCATGCCGCTGAGTGTCACCGGATACCGCGACTCACTACCAACTTTGGTTTGTTCCTGTGCAGCGATTTGGGACTCATGTACGTCTTGCTTTTCGCGCAACTCGTCCACCGCCGCCAGCAGGCTCGCAGCCCTCGAATTGACACTGTCATCGGGAGCGCTCTTTCCTGGCAGACCGGCCTCACCGCGCAGGGCGGATAGTTGTTGCTGTATTTCCTTCAGTTCGTTTTCTGACTGTTCAAGCTGTGCCTGGACACGGCTCATTTGTCCATCAAGCCGTTCAATCTTCTGCGCCACGCTTTCCTGCGATCTCGCTGATTGCGGCGAAACGAAAAGAATAGCCGCAACGACCGCAGCCGCGACCGCACGCGGAAAACAGCCTTTCACTTGAGTTCTGGTAGAGATCGTTGTTTTCATAAAATCTCCATTCCAGAGCGGGTCGATGCTAGCGTGAGGGGCACATCGCCACTCCTGGTGATTGACATACGGAAGACCGTCTCTCCCGGCTTGCTGCGCAGCAAGGTGACGCTGCCGCCATGTTCAGCTGCAATGCGTTGAGTGAGTGTGAGTCCCAGGCCCGACCCCTTCTGTTTTCCCTCGCTGACGAACGGCTCGAAGAGTGTGTTGCGAATACCGGCTGGAACTCCGTCTCCGTTGTCTGTGACTTCAATGACGAGTTCCGTCTCATATGCTTCGAGATCCATTGAAACAGTGCGTGCGGCGCCTCCGGACCGAGGCGCCTGGCATGCATTTAACAGGAGGTTATACACGGCGCGTTCAATCTGTGTCGCGTCTATGACAGCACCGGTCAAACCGGGATCGCACGTTCGAACTGAGAAATCGACACCCGCTGCATCGGGATGAGCATGGATCATTCCCATCACTTTCTCAAGAGCGGAAGCGACGGAAGAATTCGAGCGGCGAATTCCTGGCCCGGACCTGCTGACGATTAAGAGAGATTCCAGCAGATCCGTTGTGCCGTTCACCGCGGATCGAATTTCGCCAAGAATCTCGTTGCGATCCTCGACGGTAAGGTTGCCGCCAGCGAGGAATTCCGCGTTGGCGTAGACCGCAGCGAGATAGTGGCGCAGATCGTGGGAGACCGAGCTGGCCATGCGACCGATGGTCGCAAGCCGTTCCGATTCCAGCAATGACTGGTTGGCCTGCAGGATCTCTTTCCGCATTCCTCCGAAAGCGGTGCTCAACTCTCGCACTTCCCGAGTGCCTTTGAACGGCAATAAATATGCGCTGTCCCCTTCAGCAAACGCGCGTACCCCGGCAGCTAACTCCTCCAGCGGACGAGTCACAGCGCGGGAGAGCAGAAACATCAGAAGCGTTCCAAGCACCAGCGCCAGCAGCCCTGCAAAAAGAACGATTCGGTCGATTTGGCGAATGGAACGTTCTTCCTCACTGAGCGATTTCAACTCGATCAGCCGAAGAGGAGCTGTCCCATTCATCGAGAGATTGCGTACAACCGCGAGATACGATTCCCCGCCGAGAGTTACCTTGAAAGGCCCCTTTGGTTGGTCCGCGTTGGGAGTTTCTATGGCCGACACCTGCTTCTCCAGTTCCGGCTTCAATGAACTTGCCAGCAGCTGCCCGCCCGAAAAGAATGAAGCTTCAACACCAGTGGCCTGGCTCAGTTGCCCCACGGCCGGCCGGTCGATTGCGAAGCCGCTGATGACATAGCCAAGGACAGTGCCTTCAGACTGGCTGCCAAAATAAATCGGCCTGACGGAGCAGCCGAATAAGTGACTTCCGCTCACAAGGAAGGGGTTTGCACCTCCGCTCACATACGACGTCAGGTCCTTCCGCAATGCGTCACCCGCAGGAGAAGCGCCATTGAATGCGGCAACGATGCGCCCGTCGTGGTCAGCGAGCGCGAACAGATCCGTTCCACTCAGTTTCCAAAACCTTACCGCCCCGTCATCGATCGTCCGTTCATCGTTCGTCGTCATCAGTGCCCTGAGGTCCGGTAAATCGGCCAGGAGCGCATTTTCACGGTCGAGCGCTACCAGCCGCTCCGCCTGAAATTTTCCGAAAATTGCGATTGAGTTCTCTAGGTCCGACGAGACATTACCGACGAACAGTGCTTGAAGCGGTTGACGAATCGCCAACACGCTCACCAGAGTCGTGCCCGCTATAATGCCCGCCATGGCGAGAGTTAGCAGCGCGCGGGTACGCAGGCCGCGATTCTCGCTCTGAGGATTGGGGCTCGTTGGGAAAGCGTGTGTGATGGGTTCGTCCACCATCTCGATCAGGGAACGAACTTGTACCCGGCGCCGTAGATGGTAAGCAGGTGACGGGGATCGGTAGGATTCGGCTCCAGCTTCTGCCGGAGCTTGAGGATCTGATTGTCAACAGTCCGCGTGGTTGGATAACAGTTGTAGCCCCAAACCTCGTTCAGGAGCTCTTCCCGGCTCAGTACCCTCTCTGCGTGGTCTGTGAAGAACTTGAGCAGTTTGAACTCATGTGAGGTGAGTTGAATCGGCTGGCCGTTGCGATGGACCGTCATCTTCTTGAAGTCCACATCGCAATCGGCAAAATGAAACGAGGTTGCGGCGACGGGCTTGTTCCGCCGACGGATCGCAGCCTGCACTCGCGCCATCAGTTCGCGAGGACTGAATGGCTTGGTTACGTAATCGTCCGCGCCGAGTTCCAGCAGAAGCACCTTATCTACCACTTCGGCAATCGCGCTGACCACAAGCACCGGAGTATCACTCGAAAGCGCCTTGAACCTCTGGCATAGCTCGCGTCCCGATATTTGCGGAAGGATCAAATCGAGCACGACGGCTATCGGATGGCGCGTGCGAAACAGATCGAGACCCGTTTGACCGTCACCCGCTGTGATGACATCGTAGTGCTCGGCGAGGAACATTCTCTGCAGGACGCGCTGCATCCTGGGATCGTCTTCGACCACCAGGATCACGCCCAGGTTTCCTGAAGAAGACGATGCATCCTGCTCGATGGCGGCAACACCCGATTCCTTGCCCATAGTTTCCATTTTCCTCCGTATTACCCGCCATCACGTCAATACGCCGCGAAAATGACAATCGAATGACAATCATCCCCGCTCATTCAGCCGGAATTTCGACCTTCCGAGCTTCAGAATAAGGATGCCGTAGCATACCATTTTGCGAGACGCCGCGGAACTCCGCCAATTGCCGGTACAGGTCCATATACCTCGCTGCAATCGAAACAGGTGCGAGTTGCGGCATCCATGCACCAAATCTCCTGGGCTCACTCAATGCTTGCCGGATGGCTCCTAGATACCCTTCCATCATCCCCTCGCCGAAGGCCACATAGCGGCAGCGATTACCACCAACCTCGCGGAACGGAGGAATGTCGGAGCACACCACAGGGCAACCGGCAGTCAATGCCTCGGCAACGGGTAATCCAAATCCCTCAATCGATGACGGCGCAAGCAGCAAGGAACAGTTGCGATAACACCACAGCAGTTCCTGATCGCCGATTCCACTGAGGAGTGCCACGCGGTCCCCAAGTCCCAGGTTGCGAACTTCATTCAATATTCTCCCCGTATCCGGTCCTGAATTTCCCACAACAACGAACCGGGCCTGCACTGGAAGAGCTTCCGCCCGGAGCGCCTGGGCGAAGATTCTCAAGGCCAGTGGTACATTCTTATTCTGGCGATGCTGCGCAACACACAACACAAACGGCAGCCCACCCCGAAGCTCGAGTGGAGCAACCCCCGCCCCGTTGATGGCTGCAATCGAATTCGGTATCGTCAGGGCTTTTCGGCTCACCTCAGAAGGCAGCCAATTCGCAATTCGAGATTTCGTAAAATCGGAAACGCAAGCGATCGCATCAATCTTCGTGAGACACTGCTGCATCAGCCGCCGGCTCACTACACTTCTAACGAGCCCAAAATTCTCGGGAATTTCAAACGGGTATAGATCATGCAAGCTGACGACCGTAGGACACCTGTATGCATCGGCTCGCACAGGCGATGGATATGCCATGTGCATCACATCGGCCTCAAGCTGAGCTGAAATGGCGGGAAGGTCCCAATAGTACCAGGCGATCCTGGCAAAATTACTATGCCGGATCTCGATCATGTGGAGGTGAAATCGCGAATTGGTCCGTCCAATGGCCGATGGAAATATCTCCTTCTGCCAGTTCCCTGCAAGAAAGTGGACCTCCGGGGCATCGGGCAGCGACAGCAGTCCACGAGCCAGGTTGGCCGCATGCCGCGAAACACCGTTAAGGCTGCACGGAGCGGATAGGGCGGCGATTACGATTCTCACGAGCGGTCCTCCTTATGTTGCGACGCGCAGCAGGTTGCCAATTCCCTTCAGGTTCCGCAGCCAAAAGCCAACATACGAACTGATCAGCATGATGCTCCAGAGAGGCAGGAGAAGATCGAAGGGTTCCGCCTCCGCCAGGCCCCGGATGAGGATGAACAGCACGAGCCCATTGAGCACCGCGCGAGTCGAGCTTCGCGGAAGGCCGCGGATGGACCGGTACAGCGTTCCATAGATTCCCGCCAGCATCACAACTCCCGCCAGGCCGTATGCAAAAAACTGTTGCAGCATCTCGTTCTCCGCATGCCGCGCCTCAAACATCTCCGGGCCAAATGGCGGAGCCACCTTCCACATCGAGTCGATCCCGTTTCCAAACCACGGCTTTTCAAGCCCAGTGTTCAAGCTGTAAAGCCAGATCCCGGTGCGCCCCGTCAGGGTTTCAGCCTGGTTTCCCGAGCTGGTATAAACGCTAAAATAGGATTCGAAGAGTCCGCCAAAGGCGAGCCCCAGTGCAAGTGCGGAGACGCCGATGACCACCTTCCTCTTGCGCGTTATCGAGTTGTCCTGGATCAGCATCATGCCCTGGCTCACAACAAACGCGATCAGCGTTGCCTTGCTCAAACTACGTATCAGCGTCAACATCAGGAACCACACAGACACTCTCCATCGCCCGTCTTTGCGGCTCGCGAGGAATTGCGCCATAAACACGCCCATCGCACAAACATTGCCAATCTGATTTGTGTTGAAGTATTCCAGATCGCCAAGACGGAGGTCGGTTGCGGCGGGAATAATCCACGCTATAGCTGCAAGAATGACACTGGCAACCACATAGCCCTTCATCATGGAATGAACAACGTCAACCACCCCCTGGCCACGCAAGAGCAGGAGAACGATCGCCACATCTGTCGCCATGGTTGCCCAATACATGAAGGATGCGACCGGCGACGTGGTCCCGCTCCAGGCCAGGCTGCAGCAGGAAAACGCAAGGAAGACAAGGACCCAGCGAATGCATGGCAAGCGGAAGACCCAACCGACAAGGCGCTCAGCCGGCCCGAATACCTGCAGTGCTACCATAACCAGCAACACGATTTCGACGATGGTTCCCGCGATGACTCCCGGCTGCGTTCCCCAGTTGAGCCAGCGAGCCGCAATCATTACGAGGATAATTCGAAATGAGAACAGAAACCCGGCCGCAGCCGCGGTAAACGACAGTTTGCGCGGCGCCGCCTGCTCCCGCGCAAAAGGGAACGACAGTGCTATCGAATCGGCGCCGCGGCGAAGCAAAGAGTTGGGAAGCCAGGTGCTCATTCCCGCCTCCTGAAATAGCCAACAATCCTGCGCACACCGTGCTTGAACACATTGGAAGTTTCGGCCGCAATCCTCCTCCGCGGATCGGCCGGATCGATGGCGTGCCAGTGAAAGCGCATGATAATGAACGCCGCAATCGCGAGACCTTCAACAATAGTCAGAATCAGAATCAAGAGCGTGCGCTGCGGAAACGATCTTTTATCCGGGATCCCCGGAGAATCAATGACGCTCAACACGGGAATGTCCTTCGCTTCCTGAAGCTGCGCAAGCTCAAATTGCTGCGTCAACAACCCGAACACGGTCTCCTGAACCCGCACGTTCCGGTAGAGATTTCCATACGGAACCGCGAGCCGTGGCAGTTGCCGCAGCGGCGGATAGGAAAAATCCCCACCCCCCTCCTGCGCGCCATTCGAATCTGCGCCGTCCTCCGCGCTTGTCGATAGGGATGCGGAAGTCCCTCCAATCTTCGCCAATTCGCTCTTCAGATTCGCGGCGCGCGCCTCCGCAGCCCGCAGGCGCACGTTGCCGTCGCCATAAATCTCATGAAGCGACGTCATCTCCCCCTGCGTTGTAATCAGCTCCCCCTGCAGCTTCGCCGCCGCATCAACGGTCGCGCGCGTTTGTTCACGAAGATCGATAGTCATGTGCGTACTTGAAAAATTGCTCAACGCCTCATCCGCCTTGTCCAATTCCAGTTTCACCTTGGCCAATCGATTCTCAATAAAAATCCGCTCCCGATGTGCCGACGATGTATTGGTTCGGTTGACCATCAGGTTCAACTCGTCGAGATACGCCTGAGCCATGTCGCGGGCTCGCTGCGGGCGCGCATCGGTAACGGTGATGGTAATGACTCCGCTTTTTTTGTCCTGCTCGATGCGCGTGCGGCGGATGAGAACCTTGCACGCGTCCACGCGATACCGCTTGTGATAAATGGACTGGAGCTGAAAGCGGTCGACCAGGTGGCCGGTTATCGTGTCGCTCTGCAAAAGGTTGATAAAGAGCGAACCGGTGCTGTGCCCGCCCAGCAGGCTCGCAGCAATACTTCCGAGACTATCGCCACCCAGTGCGCGACCGGCCAGCGCGCCGAGCAATGCGGTTCCCGAGCCGGAGGACTCGGGCGGCATGATGCGCGCGGTGGATTGATACCGAACAGGAATCAGAAACGCGAGCGCGATATTTGCAATCACTGCGATGGCCGCCGCGCGCACCAGGAACCGCCGATGCCGCAGCAAAACAGACGCATTGACGATCCAATTGGGACCGGGATCCGCATCGCTTCGCGCCTCCGCGGTCTCGGCGAAATCTCGATCGTAAACGGGCATTTCAATTTGTTCAGTCATGCTGCTCCTAAAGGCCCGAGACGGCCGCAGCAATCGCAAGCGATCCCGCAATCTGTCCTGCAGTAAGAATGTTTCGCCAAACCACTGAAGCTCCAATAATCTTCTGTGGCACCACAATCACATCGCCAGGCTCGAGCTTGGTCGACAGAACATTGTGGTCATAGCCACCTCCTGAACGTCGCCCAACCACCGAGCCATTGGCGCGAATCACAAAAATCTCCTTGCGATTCGCAATCGCGGTGGATCCGCCGGCATTCTCCAGGTACCATCCGGCGGTCTTTCCCGCAATGAATGTGATTGCGGACGCGTTGTAAACCTGGCCGCTTATCAGCACAAATCCAGGCCGCTTGGGAATGCGCAATGCGTCTCCTCTTCGCACCTCAATATCAGCAGCTGTTCCTGCCCATTGATCAATCGGCCCGCCGATGTGAATCACGAGCCGCCCGCTTGCCGGCTCACTGCGAAGTCGCGTGAGCACCTGGTCCTGCTGTTGCTGGATAAGTTGCAGTGTTGACGCTTGATCGCCCGCAACCAACCCCGGAGACATGCGCGCCGCCGCTGAACTCGCCTCGATCTGACGGACCAGTTCTTCGCGGCTCTTCTCTTCAAGCACCTTTACCTCGGGGCGAGTCAAAACGGCGCCCTCCGGATACGCTGTTGCGCGGAACCCTCCAGCGCGCTTCAGTACATCGCTCAAATGTTCGCCTTCCGTGAACCCATAGCTTCCCGGGTGCGCAACTTCTCCCTCGATTAATATCGAAGCGCCAATATCGTTCCATCCCGTCAATTGATGGACCGTCAGCACATCCCCCGGCTGCAGCGGTGAATCGGCCCGCGCGTCATTCTGCAGCACCGCGGCTCCAATCGAGATGGTGCGACGCTCCACCGTGATCCCGGAATCATTCTCCACGTGATAGCTGATTAAGTCCGCGTCCTTCAGCGACGCGGCCCTTTTGAAACCACCAGCTGCGCGCACCAGTTGAGCCGCACTCATTCCCTCAAACATGGGATAAGACCCCGGATGCTGCACTTCACCCTGAATGGAAACTTTCGGCGAGTCTCGTTCATACCTGCCGAAAACTCGTATGGTGTCGAAAGGCTGCAGCGGTGGGTTCGCATTCCCAATCAATACGTCTGGAATGTTGAAGTCAATTGTTTCTGGATGAAGATCGGGAGCCTCGAGCCGCACAATTTCTCCTCCGGCTGCCGGCTCCGGAAGTAAGTCGCGATAACTCTGCAATACATCGGCTAGATGCAATCCATCGCGATACGCCAGTTTGCCTGGCCGCGCCACATGCCCCTGGAGATACACCACGCGCTCGCTCGAAGGCAGCACGGTACCGACCCGAACGCGGTCGCCGTCTTTCAATTCAAAATCGACGACCTTAGCTTTGTCACTCGCTTGTCCGTTGCCAGGCGGATCCTGCACCGGAATCAATTCGCGGCGCTGATTGGCTACGATGCGTTCGATGGTGATGTGGCTCAATTCCGCGGCAACTGTTAATCCCCCTGCATTTTCAAGACCGGCCGCCAGTGTCTTTTCCTCGCGCAGCTCGTAGATCGCCGGACGCTTCACAGCCCCATAAATGGCCACTTGGGTTCCCGCCGGTGGAACCACCAGCGTGTCGCCGCCCTGCAGATGATCATCCGTGTTCCGAACGCCATGAAGAAAGAAGTCATAGAGATCGATGTCTCCAATCGAATCCCCGTTCCGCATGTGGTGCATCACACGCAGCGAACCAATGCCGGTCGGCCCCCCGGCAGCATACAGCGCACTCAGCGGCGATGCGAGTGAGCTGATGTCATACGCGCCAGGCCGCTGTACATCCCCAACCACATAGATTCTGATCGTGCGCAACCGAGTCAGTGTAATGGCCACATGGGCACTGCGAAACTGCGGCTGCAGCGCGCTGCTGATCACAGCCTGCGCATTGCCCAATGACAACCCCGCAACCTGAATCTGCCCCGCTTCCGGTAGTGTGATGGCGCCTTCCCGCGTGATCGGGCGCATGAAACTCGTTGAGACTCCGCCCCACATGCTGATGCTCAACTCATCTCCCGGGCCAAGCACATAGTCAGGACCGAGAGGAACATCGAGCGGCATCGAATCGATTGCGGAAGTCGGACGATTGTAGTCAGCCGTTGGTCCGCGATGAGTAAATACTTCCGCGCCGAATCGCTTTAGTTTCTCCGGCGAGTCCGGAACCTGTGTATACAGATCTCTGAGAGAAAGCAGATTGTAAGGCGCTTCCCTGTGAAGCGACTTTGGTTCATCCGTGATGTTCGACTGTGCCCGCTGCGTCTCGCGCTGGATTGTAGTTCCAGATCGCGACGCCAATTGCTGATTCTTCAGTCTCGACAGTGCCACTGAATCCTCACTTATCTCTGTCGCATTCGTAGCGTCGAAGCTCCTCTGGCGATACTCTGAAAAGGCATCCGAGTTTCTGTCACCGATCCGGCCGGCAGTCCGTTGATCGTATCCCTCTGCACTTGCATTTGCATTTTCAATCGAAGCAATCTCGACGTCTTCTTCGGAGATATATCCTCGAGCCACAAGCAAATGCGTAATGCTTGCCCTTAGCTCTTTGCTTCTGGCAATCTGGTCGAAAAGCTGTTCATCGCTGATCCCATCCGCCTGCGATGGGATTCCATTCGCCTGGGACCTATCGGCCATAAGCGACTTAAGTTCCAGAATGACTTCTGGATTCTCCTGGGCAATAGCGATGATTTGAGACGCGCCAAGCACATTCCTCGAATCGTCCTTAGGCTTCACCAGCGAGTCCATCCCGTTCGAGCTATCGGATACGCCCATTGCTGGGAGAGGCTGCGAAATCGGCGCGGTGACCCGTTGCGTTTGCGAATCACTCTCTGGTAGAGCTTGCGCCCCGGTCTCGGATTGCGTTTCCGCCCCGGCATCTGATTGAGTTTGTGCCCGGCCTTCGAGCGCGCAACAGAGCAACGCCAGGCAACCAATCACGCAGGAGATCGGGAGACACGCGGCTCTCGGCCAGGTCCTAGTTCCATGTGCCATCATCGCTGTTGCACCTTCGGCATTCTCCACTCCCAGCACAATGCTTCAATTCCCAACCGAACTCCTTCGAACACGTGGAAGCGAAGGCGTTGCCAACTGTACACCGCCTCAATTCGATAGCGGGTCAGACGGTCCGCCACCGTCTCGCCCGGCACAGGCACTGTAATCCTGGTAGGCATGCACAGTGGAATCATCAACCTCGCTGTTGCTTTCACATCGGGCCTGTTCGGCAATTGGCGGCGAAGCAGAAGGTAGAGCTTGCTTGCGTGTGAGTCTGACAGCAACAACCCGCGTGCATAGCGCTGCAACCACAGCAGCACCCCATCAGGAATTCGATCCGCAGCCCACTCATCGGCGGCGACACGTGGCCTCGACTCAAACAGTTCGGCCGCCAACCAGAGAGACATCGCCATTGCAAGATCGCCATGAGGCTCGGCTGCTGCAATCACCCTCACCTCATTCCAAAATGCACTGTCGCTCTCCCGCACCCGAATATGCCGAGACAATTCAAGCACCCATGAGAGACGTGTATGTTCCCCGCAGAGATGCTTCATCAGGTGCATCGCCTGCTGCACCAGGATGTCCGCCGCGGACAGTGCGGGAATCTTTACTCCCGCGAAGAGCCTCGCGCTTGCCCGCGTCAACCGGTCCGCCAGTCCCTCTTGCCGCCGCAGACTATGAAGCTCAAGAGACTTTTGAGTGTGCACCCGATACAAATTTGCGAGATCAGACTTTCCCGAAGGGCCACACCTTAATTCCAACGTATTCCCGAACTTTGCGTGCAACGAATAGTCCAGGTTGCGCAGGACTTCAATTGCAGCCATCGCATCTGGCTCGGCAATGAGAAAGTCAAGATCGATCTGCCACCGCAAAGCAGGCTTAGGTACTGAGTCAGGCGTCAGTGTGATTCCTTTCAATAGTGCGAATGGGATTCCAGCCTGCTCGAACTGCTGAGCCACGCTCTCTGCTTCACGCAGAAGGGCCGCTGCCCGTTGCCGGTTTTGCTCGAGATTCCTCTGCAGGCGATCGCGGATTTCGGCGGGAACGGTGTCTTCAATCCCCAGCTCTTCTATGCGGTCGAGCAGATACAAGGCCATACCGCTGATATCCAGCCAAACCAGAATCGCCTGCCAATCGGCCTTCGAATAATTTCGAAATTCACACGCCACATCTATTGCGCAACGCTGAAAACTGGCTACCACAGCCTCCTTCAACTTGCGCGGGCTGGTAGACGGACTAACTCCGGATTGAGATTGAAATACATTCATGGGAATCAATGGCTGTACATCTCCGGTTCCCCAACACTGCCGGCCGGAGGCAGATGCCGCAGGTACACCACAATGGACCATATCTCCTCATCACTTAGAGTTCCCTTCGAACCCGGCATTCCTGAAGGCCATATGCCGTAGTCGATGACCCACTTCAACTGACCATCGCTATACCTCTGAACGGCATAGGAAGCCAGCGACGGCACGGGCGGAGCCATACGGTCTGCAAAGGGCACGCCGGTGTTTTGTCCATCCATTCCGTGGCAGGCCACACAGTAGTGACCGAATGCTTCTATTCCATCCGCGATCGTCTGTGGCGAATCGGTCAGCGGGTTTTTCTGCGACTTATTGCCGACCAGGAATTGATGTTTTGCAAAAGTCATCACGTGTGTTTCAAGCATGGAAGGAGTTTTCGCCTTGCACCCATCCAGGCGCAGTGCACACAACACAAGCGCAGCCACTGCCAGAACGGTCGAGCTGATAATCACGGAGCGTCGCATCGCTATCCGATCACATGGATCGTCAAGCTCATTGACCCGTGGCCTGCCCCGCAAAAGACCGAACAGTGGCCAACAAAATCGCCAGCCTTTTCCGGAGTGAACTGCACTTCTCCGCTACCTCCTTTTGGCGCTTTTACGTCAACATTCAGCTCGCGAATTCGGATGCCATGCGGAACGTCGACGCTCTTCAGCACCAGGATCACCGGCACTCCCTTCTGCAGTTCGATAGTGGACGGCTCGAATGTGAATCGCTTGGCAACGACCTCAATACGACGGGGAGCGGCGTCCGCGGAAAACAGAGATAGGGACGATGGCGCTGGAGAAACGATGAAGGCAACGGCGAAGAAGACTGCGATGGTTTTGATCATGTTGGCTCCTGTGCGGCTTGATGAACGCCCGGAAGACGCGCTGCCCGTTCTTTTTCGCGCTCGCTCCGTTGCATACTGTTCACCCTAGGCCGCCATCCGAAGCAAGCTGTCATCTGCGTGTCAGGAGATTGTCAGCAATTTGTCTCCCGCTGCAAATTCGGCCTTCCTTCAACAGCGCGCTCACTCCTTACCGGCACACTTGTGGCTCAATGAGTCACTTGTCGAATACACAAGTGACAATGCGCTGACATTCGCAAGACGCTCCCATGACATGCCGATCCGGAAATCGAACGAATCTAAGTTCATGTTGATTGATGCATCGTCTCGAATCCATTTAGTCAAGCGTGCGATACCGGCCCTCCTGGCGTTTTGCATTGCCTCGATCGGCTCGGCTGCTCAGGACAGCCAAAGTCAAAACGTTCCTCTCATATCCGGTGGCGTCGGATTTGTAACCAGCACAAACGGCGGAAACACAACGTACATTCCCGTGATTTCTCCCTTGCTGGCCGCGCCCATCGGAAGTCACCTCCTGGTGGAGAGTCGCGCCATCATCCTCGACCCATTGTCCCCGAATGGTGGTGGAAAGCCGGGATACAACAGCAACTTGTTCCTGGGACTCAACTATCTCCAGGCTGACTTTCTCGCTTCCAGGCATTTCACATTTGTTGCCGGCGAGTTCCTTACCCCCTTCGCAACCTACAACGAGCGCTTAAGCCCCATCTGGATCGGCAACTTCCAGGACGCACCGCTGATCACCAGTGTGGGGACCATGGAAACCGATTCGAGCGTCGGAGGAATGTTGCGAGGATCGGCGTTTGCAACGGACCACGTCTCCGCCGACTACGCCATTTATTTCTCCGCTGCCAGCACCAACCAGCAGTTCAGTGCGGAACGTGCCAGCGGCGGGCGAGGGAGCCTCTACTTCCCCACCGCGCGGCTCGAAGTTGGCGCCTCCTACGGAAGACAACTCCAGAATGTTCACGAAAACTTTGAAGGCTTCCACGTTTGGTGGGAACCGCCAGATACCGCGCTCCGCCTGCGTTCCGAATTCTCCAAGGGTGCGCACGCGGGCGGCTACTGGGTCGAAGCCGACTACCGCTTATCCCGCTTCAAAAATGGTGAAAGCTTTGTAGGCCGGTTCGAACCTGTGTTCCGCATGCAGCAGACATTCCGTTCCCGGCCCGATTCCAACGATGGGCTCCCAGGCGCCAACACCCAGCAGGCTGACTTCGGTCTCGATTACCGATTGCCTCATGAAGTGCGCATCAACACCAGCTATTCGCGTGAGTTCTCTTCAACGGGCAACAGGAACATCTGGCAAACCGGCATCGTTTATCGATTTCTATTTCCAACCTGGAGGGGCAAATGAAAAGCAGTTCGGTACTTCTCGCATGTCTTGCCGGAGCAATCGCTATTTTGCCCCTGTACGCTCAGCAGGTTGAGCCCAAAGCAAGCAGCCCGGCACATCCGACGCAACCAACCCAGGCTTCGTCCTCCGCTGATTCAGACCGGGGAGAGCGAGTCTTCAAGCAAAACTGCTCCCGCTGCCACGACGCACCACAGAGCTTCTCTCCGCGAATTTCAGGCACAGTCACGCGTCACATGCGCATACGGGCTTCCCTCAGTGACCCGGATGAAAGGGCAATTCTGCATTTTCTGAATCCATGACATAACCGAAGCCGAGTGCAGCCCGCAAGCGCTTGCGCAGTTTGTAGCAAAGGTGATCACAGATGCAATTTCACGGAGGGTACGCTTGAAGGATGATCCGATTTTCGAGCACCTCGTGCTTGAACCCGAACCGACATCTGAACAGTCCGCAGACTGCCCTGAACCTCCGCGTCTCAGCGCGTGGGTGCGGTCTCCTGCCAGGCGTGCGTTTGATATCGCACTGTCGTCTGCAATGCTGCCCGTTTTATTGCCGATCCTCTTGATTGTTGCCTGCATGGTTCGCCTCACATCGAGGGGGCCGGCCTTGTTCTTGCAAAAGAGAGTCGGGCGCAATGGAACTCATTTCACAATCTACAAGTTCAGAACCATGCTTCTCTCGAACCAGAAGCGAGGCAACATTACATCCATCAACGATCCTGCAATCACTAGTCTCGGTAAGTTCCTCCGTTGGTGGAAACTCGACGAGTTACCCCAGCTCCTCAACGTGCTGCGGGGTGATATGAGTCTTGTCGGGCCACGGCCCAAAGTACCGGAACAACAGACCAGCGTGTTAAGTTGCCGCCCGGGAATTACCGGCGCAGCGACCATCGCGTTTGCACAGGAAGATGTCTTGCTGGTTGGAATCCCGGAATGCGAGGTGGAGGATTACTGCCGCAACGTTCTGCTCCCAATGAAGCAAAGCCTCGATGAGAGCTACATGGCCAGGGCCACGCCGCTCTCCGACCTGCGCCTGCTTCTGAACACCGCAATGAGACGATGGGATCGCCCGAATACCTCTCACGTTCTCGAACCCTCGCAGGTCCTTCGCACTCGCAGCATCAATTCCCTTGAGAAAGGGTTAGAGATTGGAGATTGAACCCCAACGTACCGGACCTACTTCGCCCCGGTTCCCGCCTTGGCAGCAGCCATGCCCTTCGCCTCAGCCGTCATCTGTCCCACTTGATCTTTGCCTGCGTAGTTGGGGTCGACGGCCATCAACTTCTTGAAGTCTTCCAGCGCTCCCGCCGCATCCTTCTTGCCGCGCCACTTCACCAGTCCGCGGTTAAACAGTGCGTTGGAGTCATTCGGCGCAGTGGTCAACACCTTGTTATATTCCGCAATCGCTCGATCCGCGTCTCCCATATACCAGTAGGCCGTCGCCATGTCCGTGCGAACCGACGCCGCATCCGGCTTGGTCTTGAGAGCGCGCCCGTAGTAGTCAACCGCAACCGCGTACTGCTGCGCATCGTAGTAGATGTTCCCGACGCCGGTAAGCAAATCCGGATTATTCGCATCCGAGTTCAGTTTGCTCATCAACGTCTCTGCCTGCGTATCAGCCATGGCTTTCAGTTGCGCCGGACTTGGGGCCTGCGCTGGAGCCGGAGCCGCAACCACCGTCGGCGCACTCTCCACCGCCGTCTGACTCGCCCCAGTTCCCTGCCATGCACGAATCGACCATCCGCCTGCGACTCCCGCCGTCAGGCAGATAGCCGAAAGAATCAACGCTTGCTTCTGCGTCCACTGCTCAATTGGAGTACGAACCGCCGTCGTCATTTGCCCGCTGCTCCTTCACTCGCATGTGCGCGCGGATTCGCCGCTGCCACGCTGGCCATCAGCTTTTCCACCTGCGCCTTGTGGTCCGCACTCAGTTGCGGATTGCTCTTCAGTAACTGGCGCCACGCCGCCAGTGCGCCTTTGCTGTCCTGCTTTCCCTGCAGCTTGATCATGCCCAGGTCAAACAGCGTGTTCGCGTCTTTCGGATCATAAGTCAGCGCCTGGTTCAGTTGTGCAATCGCCCCATCGGCATCGCCATCGCGGTACAAACTCGTCGCCAGCTTCACTCGATCGGCAACATTCCCCGGCTCCGCCTGCAGCGCCCTTTCGTAATACGCCGAAGCTTGTTTGAACTGCCCCGTCGTGTAATAAATTGCGCCCACCTGCATCAGCGATGCACTATCCTTCGGATTGCTCTTCAGCTTTTCCATCAGCGGTGCGGCCCGCTTATCGGCCATCTGCTTCATCTGTTGTGCTGTCGGCATGTGTCCCGCGCCCATCGGTCCCGGATGCAACGGCGCCGGCGCGGCAGCCGCCACGGCGCGCGTCGGCAATGCGGACGATTGCCCGCCCCGAACCAGGTACCCGATCGCCAACCCCACCACCAGGTAGATGGCGGCCATCGAATACACCTGCCTGCCCGGCAACCGTCTGCTCCCTGCGGATACCGCGATTGATGCGCCTTCCATACCCTCTTCCTCCCCGCTCGAGGCCGCCCTGCACCCACGTCTCTTCGATTCCGCGCCTGGGCCCGCCGTCGATTTGCGAACGGTGCATCCGGCTGCCGGGACCCTCTCCCGCGCAACCGCACTGCAGTTTCGCATGCCCTGCAAAGGCAGATTTAGTGGACCACTTCGCGGTCTTCGGCGGTGTGATGTAAATCACGTATTAGATTTTTCTAATGCATGTGACTGAAATCACAGAAAGTGATCTTACTCACCTGCAAATATGAGCCATCACTCCGAGAACCTGCAGAAGTTTGCCAGGAGCTCGAACTGATTCGTTGAAAGTGACGGTTCTCACGTATGAATTCGACACCCACAGGATCAGATGACAGCAGGGATCTTCCACAAAGGTCGATATGCCGGAACACCCAACTTCGGTTAGTGAACTCCGTCACATCGCTCGGCCCCTTCCCTCGGAGCTCATTTATCTCTCATTCTCAGCAATCATCTTTGAGGTGCGGCCTTCAAAACCCCGCACTCCGCCGCAACAGCGTCGCTCTTGCACAGGCTCTGCTAAGAGATAGCGCTGAAGACAGAACCAGCCTGATCGACGTAAAAGTCCAGTCGAGCAACACAAGCGAGCTCTAGGAGGCTCTCTTCAATGAAACGCATCTGTTCAATCGCCCTCATGTTCCTGGCTTCCGCAGGCCTTGCGGCGGCCCAATCCGGCGCTGCGCCGGCAACTGACGTACTCGGTGCCCACCTTAACTACGGCCGCGGCTGCGCTGGCTGCCATGCACCGCACAACGGCGCGTACGGCAACGGCGCTGCCAAGACCGCCGACCTGACCGCGGGACAATCGATCCTCTGGGGCCAGGATGTGGCCAGCCTGTACGGCCAGACCATTACCACCGGCGGAGTTGCCGGCAGGGCCAGCTACTCTGAGACGCTGCCCACCAGCCTTGGCGGAAGCTCGCCAGACGTGAATGGCCTCATCACCTGCCTCAGCTGCCATGACGGAAACTACGCCGAAGGCGCCATGATGAAGGACCAGGTTTATGAGACCCTTCCCAGCACCTACGGAACCTATAACAAAGTCCCCACGCTGCTTGGCATGGCCCCTGGAACCGGCGGCGCGCCTAGCTACCTGCAGGACCACCCTGTAGGTTTGAACGCGAAAGTTAGCTGCGGCGGCCAGTACAACTGGGACTGCACGCAGAGTGCGACCACCGGCGCCATCAGCATGAACGGTCCGAACTCCAGCAAGTTCGTCACCAACTACGGATTCTTCACGCAGCCCACCGCCTATCAGCCGCCTACACCGAACGGTGGTACGGCTCCGGCTCCGGTAGCGGTTGTCGTTTGCACCACCTGCCACAACCAGCACTTGATGAACGTGGTCAAGGTGACCAACGGCGCCAACTCCGGTCTGACCAGCGGTTTCTACAACACCATGTTCTTCATCAACGCTCCTTACAACCCCGCCAGCGGCACCACAGCCAGCAACCAGACGGCACAGTTCTGCCGCCAGTGCCACGGTGGCGAGGCCAACGAATCCAACAACGGATCAGCAATCACCACGTTCTAATCCGCCTTGCATCAAGGGGGAGGGAAATCACTTCCCTCCCCACCCTTTTTCTAAATCAGGATGGCCAACATGAAACCCCATTTCCCCATTTACTCAATACTTCTGATTTCGCTCGGTGCTGCCCAGGCACAGGTTGCGTCACACGCGCCAACAATCCTGGCACAGCCGCCCGCTGCCACGCAGGCAGCGCAGGCACAGGCGCGCCCGGTTGCGCGCGTCAACGGATCGGTTCTGACCGATGTCGACCTCGTTCGCGAGGAGTACGCCATCTTCCCATACGCACGCCAGCACGGCGGAATGCCCAAAGAGATGGAACCTGACATCCGCAAGGGCGCCATGAAGATGATGATCTTCGAGGAACTGGTCTACCAGGAAGCTCTGCGCCGCAAGATGATCGTTTCTCCCGCCAAACTCGACCGTTCCGAGGCGGCGTTCCGCAGGACATTCGCTTCACCCGATGAATTCAACGCGTTTGTGCAAAGCGATTTTCACGGATCGCTTGCGTTAGTGCGGGAGAAGATCAAGCGTTCCTTGCTGATTGAAGCGCTGATGAAGTATGAGGTTGAAGACAAGGCTGTGGTTTCGCCGGCTGAGTTGAAAAGCTACTACGATAAGAACCCGGCGCGGTTCGAGCACCCGGAGCAGTTCACCTTCCAGACAATCTCCATTCTTCCTCCAGCCAAGGCCACTGCGGACCAGTTGAAAGAGGGACGAAAGCGAGCCGATGCGGCGCTGGTGCAGGCGAAAACCGCCAAGACGGCTGAAGCGTTTGGCCTGCTCGCCGAAAAGCTCTCCGACGACGATTACCGCGTCGTGATGGGCCAGCACAAGCCGGTGGCGGCCGCGGGAATTGCCCCGCAGGTGTTGAGCGCGCTGAAAAAGATGAAGGCCGGCGATGTCAGTGACGTGATTCAGCTGGACCAGGCATTCACCATCGTGCGGCTCAACCTGCATCAATTGGCGGGCGAGGCCAGGTTTGAAGACGTAAAGACACAAATCGCCAAAGAGCTGCCGCAATCGAAGAAAGACAAGCTGCGTTCCGACCTGGACAAGAAGCTCACCGAGAACGCAAAGATCGACGTTCTCTAGAACGGTTCGGCAGAGCCTGGATTCGAGAAGCTAGCGGATGCGCAAGAAACAACAACAGGATTTCCGGCCGCAAGTAGAGCACGGAGAGGTGAAGGCGGTCATACAGTGGGGGTTCAGATGCGAGGGTCATGGCTGGTTCCAGCAGGATTCCTGCTTCTGGCATTGCCCGTTGCCGCACAACTGAAAATCGGCGAAACCTCCTCCCGGTTGAGCGGCATCATCTCTCCCGGCTATACCGCGGATTTCAGCAATGTGGCAGGCTCCGATCACACATGGACGATTGGCGGCACAGCCAATTATTCAGGAAGCTTCTACAATCCGAATTTCCTCTCCTTCGACGCCAACGTTTTTGTGAATCAGTCGCGCGCCAACTCCGACTACCAGTCAATCTCCAACGCCTCAGGGGTAACGGCGGGAGCAACCATCTTCGGCGGCAGCCATTTTCCCGGCTCCATCAGCTATTCCAAGGCATACAACGCTGAAGGCAACTACGCGGTTCCCGGGATTGCGAATTATGTTACCCACGGCAACAACGATACTTTCGGTGTCAACTGGAGCGAGAACCTTCCCAATGCCCCGAGTTTTTCGGTGGGATTCCAGAAAGGGTCCAGCCAGTATTCGGTGTATGGAACCGACGATCAAGGCACAAACGGATTTCATTCACTCAGCCTCCACTCGGGATACTCGTTGGCCGGCTTCAGCATGGGAGGATATTACTCAGACGGCGGCGGCGATTCGCTGATTCCGGAGATCATCTCCGGTGCGGCGGATACGGAATCGAAATCTGACAACAGCAACTACGGATTCAACCTTACCCATAAGCTCCCACTGCATGGATCTGCTTCCGCCGCCATGGCGCACTCCTCGTGGAACAGCGCATACCAGGGAAGCACCTCCACCGGCAGCATTGACCTTTACAACGCCGCGGCATCGCTGCATCCCTTTACCAAGGTCGCCTTTTCTGCAAGTGCGAGTTACTCTGACAACCTGGCTGGACAACTTGTGGAGGCAGTCATTGCAGCCGGAGGCGTCGCCACAGCTGTGACCCCCAGTGAGGGAACGAGTTCGGTGGACCTGATGGCACAGGCCAGTTATGCTCCGCGCAAGAATCTGGATACGTCGGCCTATTTCGAGCGCAGATCGCAGTCGTACGATGGAACGGATGACGCTTCGGACACGCTGGGAGGCGACCTCTCCTATTCTCGACCGCTGCTGAATGGATACTTCAACGCCTCAGTGAGTATGGGGGAAAACTCCTCAAACGCAAGCGGTGGCGATTCCCTCAGCTTCACCACCACGGAAAATTACACGAGCGAAATCAAGGGTTGGAAAACAGCCGGATCGTTTGCCTATTCACAGAATGTCGAAACTCTGCTGGTCACCTATATGAACTCCTTTTATCGCTTCTCCGGCAACGCGCACCGACGCTTCGGCCTGGTCAGCGTCAGCATGGGCGCGGGTGGCGGCCGCACCGCGCTGACCTCACAGGCCGGAACCGCGAACAGCAGCGAGAGCGCCAACGCGAGCGTGGGATTGAGCAAGTTCCTTACCGTCAACGGCAGCTACTCAAAATCGAGCGGGCAGGCGCTTGAAACCGGATCGGGCCTCGTGCCGATCACTGTGCCTTCACCGATTTTGGATTCAAGCCTGATAAGCCTGTTCGGCGGCACCAGCTATTCGATGGCCATGGCCAGTTCTCCGATGAAAGGGCTAACTCTTTCAGCCTCCTATGGCCGGTCAAACAGCGATACCAGCACCGGCGGCGTAGCATCGCTCAACGCTTCAAACGAATTCAATTCACAGGTTCAATACCAGGCGCGCAAACTGTGGTTTCAAAGCGGATACTCGCGACTGGGACAGAGTTTCAGCGGCTCCGGCACCGGACCGGAAGTTGTATCATCGCTATACTTCGGGGTCTCACGTTGGTTCAACTTCTTTTGAGGCGAGCGAGGCGGCATCGCCTTTACGCCGGCCTGCTCATGGCCGGCGCGGCGATGCTGCCTCTTTCTCTGTCAGCGTCACAAAAATCAAAAACGAAAGCCGTCCCCGAACAATGGGAGATGTCCCTCGACGGCGGACGCAAGCTCACCTGGGAACACAGCTTCAGCTCTGAGCAGGAAGTCAAACCGAATCGCGGCTTCTGGAACAAGTTTGTGGATGTGATTGCCGGTGCGCCCGATTACCATTCGCTGGTCCGACCGTACGGCGTCGTCACCGATTCGCATGGGCGGATCATTGTCACTGATCCCGGCGCTGCCGGTGTACACATCTTCGACTTCGCCGAGCGCAAGTACAAGTTCATTCAACGTCAGGACAAGCTCAAGGATGCGATGCTTGCGCCGCAATGCGTGGCTGTCGATGCCCAGGACAATATCTACGTCACCGATTCGAACGCGGGCGTGATTTTTGTCTTTGAGCCAAACGGAAAGTTTGTTCGTGCCATAGGCAGCCTCAAAGGGGGCGAGGGTTATTTCAAGCGGCCCACGGGAATCGCAGTGGACTCGGCCGCGCAGCGGATTTATGTCACTGACACGCTGCGCGATGAAGTGTTTGTCCTCGACATGCAGGGCAACATCCTCAAGACCATCGGCAAGACAGGCGATGGCAACGGCGAATTCAATCTTCCCACCGAATTGCGTCTTGACGGGCCCAACCTCGTGGTCGTAGATGCAATGAACTTCAGAATGCAGACCTTCGACCGCTCCGGCGCGTTTCAATACTCCACTGGAACAATCGGCGACGGCCCCGGCTCCATTTTTCGACCCAAAGGAATCGGCATCGACTCCGAAGACGATCTCTACGTGGTCGATGGTCTCTCGGCCATCGTGCAGGTCTTCAATCGAAAGGGTCAACTCCTCTATTACTTCGGTTCGCAGGGAACGCACGCCGGCGAATTCCAGTTGCCCGCGGGCTTGTACATTGACCATAACGACCAAATATTTGTAGTCGATTCATTCAACCGCCGCGTGCAGATATTCCATTACTCTGCCTTGAAACAACCGGTCACAGGGGGCGCAAAGTGAAGTTTAATATCGTGCTCCCTGCCCTGATGGCTGTGCTCGCATCACCCGCGCTCCATGCGCAGATTACCGGCGACGTGCTCGGCATGCACAGCCTTGGACCGGGCACCAAATCGCCTGTCGCGGGCGCACGGCCCGACTCATGCGCATATTGTCACGCGCCGCACTCCGCGACAACGTATGGTCTGTGGAATCAGAAACTCACCACGCAGTCCTATACGCTCTACACCAGCACTACTGAAGCCAACAGCGGCCGGCAGCCAAAGCTCGGCGGCGATAGCAACAAGTGCCTCAGCTGTCACGATGGAACTGTCGCCGTCGGAGACACTGTTGCCTATGGACAGGTGACAATGCGTGGATCCATGTATGCAGCCGACGTATTCGGCAACAACATGCAAACGTCCCATCCATTCAGCCTGGTCACGCCGCTCAAGGACAACATCGACCTGGTCGCTTCATTGGCCAAGTCCCACAGAACCGCCGACCCCACTGGCGCAGTCCACCTCGTGGGAGGCAACGTCGAGTGCACGTCCTGTCATAATCCCCATGTGCAGGCAAAGGACCTGTTGAGCCTCAATTTCCTGGCGAAAGACAGTTCCAGCGGACAGCTTTGCCTGGCGTGCCATGATCCCACCCGCACGGTCAGCGGCCATGTGAACCCTATTGCGGATTGGGCTGCCAGTGCGCATGCACTTTCCGCGGACGTGATCTCACCGACGGCCGCAGTGGGCAGCTACTCAACTGTTGCCAAGGATGCCTGCATCGCCTGCCATGCCCCGCACAACGCCGGCGCAGGCCCGCGGCTGCTGCGCGGCGTGAATGAGCAGGATTGCATCGCCTGCCATAACGGGGCAAATGTCTCTCCCATTGCCGCCTGGGCCAATGTGTTTCCGGAGTACGCGACGCCCAAAGTCGGACATCCGTTTCCAAGCTCGTCGAATCCCCACGACCCCACTGAAAACGCGCTCCTGAACAACAACCGTCATGCCACCTGCGTCGATTGCCACAACCCGCATGGCGCGGAGCAGGTGGGCGTGTTCCCGCCTCCGCCGCTCCTTCGGGTCTCGCAGAAAGATATAGCAGGCATCAGCGCCACCGACGGCGTAACCGTCCTGACCCCCGCCATCAATCAGTTTGAAAATTGTCTGCGCTGCCACGGAACCAGCACCGGCAAGCAAGTGATGCCCATCTACGGATACTCCCCCATCCGTGCGGTCGCCGCAGGCGATCCGCTCAACCTGATTCCGCAGTTTGCCACATCCGCCACCTCCAGCCATCCCGTCACCCACACCAGCAACAGCCCACTTCTGCAGCCCAGTCTCCTCCCGAACATGCTCAACCTGGACGGCATTACCCCCGGCCGCGCCATGGCTGCCAATGGCGTCGGTGTCCAGATCCTCTGCTCCGATTGCCACAATAGTGACGACAATCGAGAGTTCGGAGGCACCGGCCCCAATGGCCCCCACGGTTCCAAATGGACACACATCCTTGAGCGGCGCTATGAGTTCAGCCAGACCGGCACGCCCGCCGTCCCAGGCGGAATCATCGTCAATCTCTTTCCCACTCCCGATCTCAGCGTCGCCGGCCCCTACGCGTTGTGCGGAAAATGCCACGACCTGCCCAACCAGATCATCCGCAACACCAGCTGGAATCAGCACGCCTCCCACATCAAAGCCGGCTTCAGTTGCTCCACCTGCCACACCGCACATGGCATGGGCGCCGCCAGCGGTACCATCAGCGGCGAGCGCCTCATCAACTTTGACGCCAACGTTGTCGCCGCGAATGCGGGCCTCCCCATCTCTTACAATCGCGCCGCTAACACTTGCGTCCTCGTCTGCCATGCCGTCGCGCACAATGCGGACGGCACCGTATCCCAGGCGGCCCCACGCCGCGGCATGCCCATCCGGAAGTAAGCATCTAGAACACCGTCCCCGCCAATCCCCCATTCATCTCGTTCGACTTGTCCCCATGGCACTGCCGACAGAACTGCGCCGTCTGGTTCGACGCCTGATTCGGATCCGCCGGATTGTACGGCGCCTTCAGAAAAAACATGGTTGCGTAGTTCCCCGCAGGCAGCCCCGACGTCGATCCGTTGCTCACCGTCACCACGTTCATCACATGCGGCTCATGGCACGTTGTACACACCACTACGGCATTATTGTTGTAGTTGCCCGGCGTCACAAAGAAGCCGTAGTTCTTCACAAACTGACTCGAATGTGCACCGTTCATCTTCAGCACCCCGGCACTCACGTTGCAATCCCATCCAGCCCCGCCGCAGCTCAATTTGGCGCTCAATCCCACCGGGTGCTCGTTCAGGTAGCTTCCCGAGCCACCCACGCTGCTCCCCAGCAGGGTGGGCACAGAACTGGTATTTCCATAGGTGGACGGCAGCGTCTCATAAAGCTTGTTCTTCATCATCGCGCCGGATGCATAGTTGCCGTCATGGCAACCAAGGCAGGTGAGCATGCCGTTCACGTCAGGCGTAGTGGCAGACATGCTGCTCGGCAGCACTTCCACATAACTGCCCCCGCCCGTCGTAATCGTCCTGCCGTAGAGGCTGCTCACGTCCTGGCCCCATAGAAGAGGAGTGCGGCTCTCGATCTCCGCTGTCTTCGCGCTGCCGTTACCGCTTGTCCCGCTGTGCGGCGAGTGGCACGCCGCGCATCCACGGCCGTAATTCAAATGAGCGCCAAGCACGTCACCTTTAGGCGCTGCAATCTGCGCCGCCGCGGATGCCGCGATGAGAAGAAACATTGACGAATACCAAAGCTGCCGTTTCACGAGCCGAACCTCCTGTGCCTACAACCTGTGAATCGGCTCATCTTCGCTTTCCCTGAACCCCAAACGCGGCCTCACCCAACGCCGTGGTAACCAGCAAATTCTTGGAATATGCGTCCAGGTGTATCGTTTCCGCACAGCGCGCATCCGCTCTGCCCTCCAATCTGTGCTCCGTCTTACCGCGCGTCCCTGCAAAGCACCCATGGTGTGATCCAAATCACCGCAGCAGCGCTCCATCGCCGTTTCTACTTGTCTCTTGGAACTTTGCTCGATAAGTCCCTTGCCCGCTGTGCTGCCGCCTTCGCAGTTCGGCATCCCGCGCGCAACATTCTTCCCTCCATGTCTCGGAGTCTCGGAGTCGGTATGAAGCTGGTTCTTCCTCGCTTCTGGTTCAGCGACACGGTCAACGGCCGCAGCCTTGCCGGGCGCCTGTGCCTCTGCATCGCGTTCCTGGCGATGCTGGCCGTCCGCGCCTCCGCCGCCGTTCATCCCGTTCCGCTGGACCCCAAGACCGACGCCTCCAAGTGCCTTGAATGCCACGACGACAAGTCCAAAGGCAAATCCGTCCACTCCGCCATGGCCACCGGCTGTCTGGGATGCCATGAAATCCGGGTCAATAAGGATGTCACCCGCGTCAAGCTCATCACTGCAACGCCGGCCGCACTCTGCCTCACCTGCCATGCCGACAAGACCGCAGCCGATATCAAAGGCACCGTGCATCCTCCCGCGGTTCGCAATTGTCTCGCGTGCCACAGTCCGCACTCCAGCGACAACAAGAACCAACTCCTCAAGCCCGTCTCGGGAGGCGAGAAGGAAAACCTCTGCCTCGATTGCCACAAGACCGGCCTGAATGTCCCTGAGAAGGGCAGCCGTCATGCCGCGCTCGACATGGGCTGCGACACCTGCCACACCACCCACAAGACCGGCGCCGAGCCCACCCTCGAGAATCGTTTCCATCTCACCAAGTCCGCCCCCGCGCTCTGCCTCGACTGCCATGACGCCAAGGATGCCGACCTGCAGAAAGCGCACCAGGGCCAGCCCTTCGCCACCGCCAACTGCATGGAGTGCCACGACCCGCACCAGTCGTCATCGCCCAGGCTCATGGTCAAATTCCAGCACCCGCCTTATGAGGCGCGCAGTTGCGAAATGTGCCACGCCCCGGCCAAGGACGGGAAAATCGTCCTCACCCAGACCGACGCCAAAGCCATCTGCGTCACTTGCCACGACGACAAGGCCAAGCAGATCGAAGGGGCCAAGGTTCCCCATCCCGGAGCCATGGGCGACTGCACCGACTGCCACAGCCCTCACGCCAGCAACCAGCCAGGCCTGCCCAAAACCGACGCAGTCTCCATTTGCCTCGGCTGCCACTCCGACCTCGACGATCTGCGCAAGAAGCCCGTCCATCACCAGCCCGCCTTCGCCCAGGGATGCGCCACCTGCCACACCCCCCACGGCGGCGACGTCGATCATCTGCTCCGCGCCAAGGGCAATGCGTTGTGCCTCGAGTGCCACGGGCCCGATTCAGCACCCAAGCCCGACGACGCCACCAACCTCCTCACCATTTTTAACGGAGCCGTCAAGCTCCCAGAGGACTACTTCACAAAGAACAAGGTGGCCATCCTACCCCTGCGCTTCGGCCTCGGCCATCCCATCGAGTACCACCCCGTCTCCGACGTCTTAGACCCCACCGACCAGACTAAGGTCAAGACGCCGCTCAGTTGCCTCTCCTGCCATCAGCCGCACGCTTCGCTGCAGGCAAACTTGCTCATAAAAGATCAGGCCAACAACATGGCCTTCTGCGACAACTGCCACAAGAACCGGATCGACATGAAACAGACCACCCCCGTCACCAAATAGCACCTAACCGGAGACCACCATGTTCCACTTCCTCTTCAACCCGACGCGCACATCGAACCCCGCGGGACATGAAACCTCGGCCGTCCCACAACTGCTGGGTGCCCCATCCATCGGACGTCTTCGTTCTTGTCCGATGGGTGGGAAAGCACAGAGGCCAACCCTCGGCCATCGGGTTCTTGAATCGTTTTTTCCATCGGCATCCAAGCCTCTCGCCATCCTCCTGCTCTTCGCTCTGGCCCTCGCATCCCCCCTCGCCGCCCACGCAGACAAGAAAAAGAAAACCCCCACACCCGCCACCACGCAGGTAGGCCCCCGCAAATTCGACTTCGACCCCACCAAGCTAGTGTGGCCAAGCCCGCCCAATGTGGCCCGCGTGCGTTGGCTCGACTATTTCGCCGGTTCCAAAATCGACTACACCCCGGCCCCCACCACCAAAGCGAAATCTTCCTGGATGGATCGTCTCGCCGGCGAACAGAGCCAGGATGAAAAGTTCAATCCCAAAACCTTTCCCTTTCAGCTCATCGGCCCCTACGGCATAGCCGTCGATTCCAAGGGCCTCGTCTACGTAGCCGATCAAAAGGTCGGGGCCATCTTCATCTTCAACCTGGAAACTCGCGATACCCAGCTCATCCGCAACGGCATTGAGGCCCACTTCGGTTGGATAAACGGCCTCGCCATCGACGACGACGATCGCCTCTTCGTCTCTGACGGCAAAATGCGCCGCATCCTCATCTTCAGCCCCAAACGCGAGTTGGAGGGCCAGATCACCGACGGCCTCGTCGACCCCGTGGGCATCGCCATCGACACCGCGAATCGCCTTCTCTATGTCGTCGACACCCAGCAGGACCAGGTCATTGTCTATGACGCCGATTCACTCAAACTCCTGCGCCGCATCGGCACCGGAGGCAAGAACCACTACCTCACCACCCCCGGCGACTTTGCCGCACCCCAGGGCATCGCGCTCGACAGCGAAGGAAATGTCTACGTCACCGACACCCTCAACGATCGCGTCGAGATATTCGATGCCGACGGAGGCTTCATCAGCACCTTCGGCAAGAACGGCGACGGTCCCGGAAACTTCGCCCGTCCCAAAGGCATCGCGATCGACGGCGACGGCCACATCTGGGTCGCCGACGAAATGGAAGACCGCCTCCAGGTCTTCAACAAGGAGGGTCAGGTGCTGACTTATATCGGCATGGGCCACGGCGAAATGCCCGGCCAATTCAAGGCCCTTGTCGGAGTCGCCATCGACAAGCAGAACCGCGTCTTTACCACCGAGCAGTTCCCCGGCCGCCTTCAAGTCTTCAAGTATGTAACCGACTCCGAAGCCGAAGCCGCCAAAGCAAAAAAAGCCGAAGAGCTACAGAAAGCCTCCGAGAAACACGGCAAATCCACCACCACCGCGAAGCCCGCGGAAACCGCTCCGCAAAAATCCCCGGACAGCCCTGGCGTCGCGCCCGCACCCGCTGCCGCTGCACCCACCAAGCCCTCCGGCCTTTAGCCCCATAATCCGTCCCCAATGCGGTATTGGGGACGGATCGGCAACGGACCACGCCTAGTCCACTTAAAGCCGGTCTTTCGATGTGAGTAACCCGACGTGGTCCACACCTGCGCCTTTTCCTATATCCATGACCTGAGCAACCGTTGAGAAATCAACCTTGTCGTCCGCTTTGATGCACATGACTCGGCTCGCCCTGCGCGAAAAAATCGTGCTCAAACGGCTACCGAGGTCCTTGATGCTCACATCATCTTGATTGATCCTGTAGCTCACCAGACCATCGCCAGCGCTGATGATCTGCACCACTATGGCAGCCTCGGCACTCGGAGTCGGGTTCTCAGATCTCTTTGGCACTGCCGCATCAAGGCCGTGAGGCATCGCCGGGACGATCACCATAAAGATGATCAACAGGACCAACAGAACGTCGATCATCGGAGTCACATTGATTTCGCCTCGCAGCTGACCTGCGGCATGACCATTCTCGAATGTCATAGGACAATTTCCTCCTCGTCTTTTGGATCTCGAAGAAGTATTTGAAGAATTCACGGCATCTGGAACTGAGACTTCTAATGACTTAGACACCGCAGCAAGGCAGGAGTTCCCGACGAAAGTTATGCCCACAGCTGTGTCATCCTGAACGAAGTGAAGGATCTGCGGCTGCCTTTCAGCTTTTCAACGTTGCGTTCCGAGTAGGCGACGACTCGCAAGGAACAATCTCCAAGCTATTGGTGTCCAATAAAATAGGCGCGATTCAACCTATCCACAGCTTTCAATTTGTAGGCATCGAGATATGAGAAAGACCTTCCAACTCAAACAGGTGTTTCTCGGTTCAGGTATCTTGGGATCCTTGATCGGGTTGGGTCTGGTCCTGCTTGCTGGGAATGACTCGTGGAATCGCACGACGGCTAGGTGGATTCTCTGGAACGCGTGCTCCCCGGTGCTACGGGCGACTGATCGCCTGCTTGGATTGTTCTTTACGCAAGAGAGAATTGCGCCCAGCTTCACTCAGCTCTGTTTGTTCAACCGTTTGTTCGTGCTCTTTTTTGGGCTTGCATTGGCTCTTTTTTGCACGTCGGTAGCCGGAGCACTTAGGTTCCTTTGGCGAGACTTTCGAGCAAAGATCGGCTAGATGTGCTTCATCGCTGTCACACTGGTTTCCCCACACATTGGATGCGTTGTGGTCGAGTCACCGCCTACATGTCAGTCACTCGGAAGCACACTAGCCCCCGAGTGACCGCCGAGCGCCGTCGCTGTTAAGAGCGACGCGTAAAATCCAGCATCAAGCTCTTCTCGTTGTGTCGAGAAATGGTGGATCAGCCCCGAGCATTTTTGACTTCTACAGCCAATCTGGGCCCAGGTCGCTGGCAGCAAGTCTTAGACCACAGTCAGACTGTATTGCGGCACTGCAGCCTCAATCAGGTTCATCACATTTTTTAAATTGGGAACGCACTCATGGAGGATATACACTCCAGCTTTGGTGCAAGCCGTACGCTCGTCGGGAACACTGTCGAGTGTCTTTCCGCAATCTTCGCAGACCACGGCAATACCAGTACCCAGCTGAATGATATGAATGGTCACGGTAATTTGATCTCCAATTCTTTTAGGGCTCAACCCGCGCTCGCAGCACTCTTCTAACAGCATCTACGCAACTTCGAAGAACAGCTATAGTACCGGGGCTCTCCTCGCTACGACTTTTGAGTGATCGGCGGCTGGCCATGTCCTCATACCACCCATTTCTAAGTTGAGGGTGCCCCATCCATCGTGCGGTCTCATCGCACGATGGGTGGGAAACCACGAACCCAGACCATCCAGACTTCCACATCCCAAAACTCCGCACGCGAGGGAAAACTGTCATCTGTCATCTGTAATCTGTAATCTGTAACCTGTCATCCGTCATCCGTCATCTGTCATCTGTAACCTGTCATCTGTAATCTGCCTTTTGCGCTATCATTACGTCTATAGACTGTGCGGCCTTTTCCCTCAACCGGCCGCGCCCCGGTGGTGTGCGTGTCTCGATTCTTCCAGCGTTTCGTCTTCGTTCTATCCGTAGCCATCTTCGCCTGCCTCGGCCTGGGTTTCGTCCTCGGCGAGTTCGGCCTCTTCGGCGTGCACGCCGGTGCCGACTCCGACGGCGCCTACCGCCAGATGCGCGTCTACGCCGAGGTCCTCAAAAAGGTCCAGACCGACTACGTCACCGCGCCTAACATCAATGACGTCACCACCGGCGCCCTCCACGGCCTGCTTGAATCCCTCGACTCCGATTCCAGCTACCTCACCCCCACCGAGTACAAAATCTACAAGGATCGCCCCACCACCAACGTCGCCCAGGTCGGCATCGTCGCCTCCAAGCGCTTCGGCTACGCCACCATCGTCAGCGTCCTCCCCGGTTCCCCCGCCGATCACGAGCACCTCTCCGACGGCGACGTCATCGAGTCCATCGGCGACCAGTCCACCCGCGAACTTTCTCTCGCCGTCATCCGCCTCATGCTCGAAGGCAAGCCCGGAACCACCGTCGCTCTCTCCGTCGTCCGCCCCCGCAAGGCCGATCCTGACAAACTCACGTTGACCCGCACCATCACCGCTGCCGCGCCTCTCGCCGAGCAGCAATACGAGAACTCCACCATCCTTTATCTCAAGCCCGGCGCCCTCACCACGGCCCGCGTCGACGAGATCGCCGCCAAGCTGAAATCTGAAGGCAAAGGCCGCAAGGTTCTTCTCGACCTGCGCGACTCCACCGGCGACGATGCGCAACAGGGTGTGCGCCTGGCCAACTTCTTCCTCAAGCAGGGAACCATCGCCACCCTCCAGGGCCAGAAATTCCCCACCCAGACCTTCACCGCCGATCCGGCCCTGTGCCTTACCGATGCCCCAGTCGCCGTCCTCGTCAACCGCGGCACCTACGGCGCGGCTGAGCTCACCGCTTCCGCCATTGAAGACGCCAAGCGCGGCGACGTAGTGGGCGAACGCACCTTCGGCGAAGGCTCAGTGCAGAAGACCATCGAACTGCCCGACGGCGCGGCCCTGCTCCTGACCGTCGCCAAGTACCAGGGCCCCGCCGGCAAAAAGATTCAGGACGAAGCCGTCACCCCCACCGTAGCCGTTGGCCATCCCATCGAGGAAGAGGACGAAGACACCGCCCCCGCCAAGACCGACGAACCATTAGACAAGGCCCTCCAACTCCTCAAAGCCAAAGCTGCCTAGAGAGGGCCCCTCACCTGGCAGCTTCCACCTCCTCCGCCCCCGTCGTTACACTTACGACGGGGGCATCCTGCATCTATGACACCCGCGACAAATTCCGCAACAAGCACACTGTACCCAGCGCCAACACACTTCACCGGCAAAGAACGAGACACCGAATCCGGGAATGACTACTTCGGGGCCAGATACTACAACCCCGCTGCTGGTAGGTTCTTGAGTCGCGACCCATTGGATGGAAATGCTGTCGATCCCGCATCCCTGCATAAGTATCTCTATGCCAGTGGGGACCCGGTGAACGCCAAGGATCCTGCTGGCAAGGGTGCAGTGCTTGAGGATTGGGACATAGGATT
>JBEKRU010000012.1:0-90260 GCA_049518435.1 Occallatibacter sp.
CCCGACGGGGCCATCGATTTTGCCCTGCACGAGGTGAGCGAGAAGGATATGGTGGACCACAAGTGGCCCAATGCGCCGCTCGACGCAATCCACGAGTGCTCTATCCATAACTCCGACACCGCGGGAAAATAGGCGCTGCTGCCGCGCTGCCGGCCTCCTTCATTCGCCCGTTTTCACGAGCGATACTGCTCAGACTATCTATTTGCGCAATGCGATCCTGTTTTCACGGGGGATAGTTACGCGCGCCGAGGTGGGCTTGTTCCGCATCTCTAAAGTTCGCGGCACCGTTCATTTGAACTGGCACCGAACGTACAGGGAAGGAAGACCTGCGGATGGATCAACCGAAGAAAAAGCACTTTGACCCCGCCGAATACCTGGCCACAGGGGGCATTGGACGAAAGATTGTCCGGATGAAGGCGCGCCAGCCTTTCTTTTCCCAGGGAAGCTCGGCGGGGTCCGTCTTCTATCTTCAGTCGGGCCGCGCCCGCCTCACCGTTGTCTCCAAAAAAGGCAAGGAAGCCACCGTGACGCTGATTGGCCCCGGAGACTTTTTCGGCGAGGAGGCCATGGTGGGATCCAATCCGATCCGTCCCGCGGCGGCCTTCGCCATCACCATGTGCCTGGCGCTGGAGATCGATACGAAGCAGATGCTCCACGTCCTGCACCAGGAACATGCGTTCTCAGAGTTCTTCATGCAGTACGTGCTGACCCGCGGCATCCGGACCCAGGCTGACCTGGTGGATCAGCTCTTCAACTCCAGCGAGCGGCGTCTGGCCCGGATCCTTTTGCTGATGGCCCAATATGGCATGCCCGGCACGCCGGAAGTGCAGATTGCCCATGTGACGCAGGAGACGCTCGCGGATATGATTGGCACCACCCGGTCCCGCGTCAGCTTCTTCATGAACCGGTTCAGGAAGCTCGGCTATATCGAATACAACGGCCACATCCAGGTGAACAAGTCGCTTCTGACCGTGGTTCTGCACGATCAAATGCCTGGGGAAAATGCATCCAGGCCCGCGCTTCTGGATCCCCCGCGCGATAAGTAAGACGAGGCAAAGCCAGCCAGGCCGATTCAACTTGGCGCCACTTCCTTTCCGTTTTACGGGACGCGGGCCAGGGAGAATTGTCTGCCGGGCACTTGTGGCATTTGCTTGTGCGGCAATAGAATTCTCCGCATGACGCGAACCATTCCCCAAAGCCTCAGACTCCTCTCAGCCGCACTTCTGTTTCCTCTCATTGCCGTATCCACGCAGGCACAGGACTGGGCGAAAGCCCGGCTGGAAGCCTCTCCGCGCCACCACGAATACGTGGCTCTGCACCATGGCAGCCGCACGGTTCAGGCCTTTGTGGTGTATCCCGAAGTGAAGGGCAAAGTCCCGGTAATCATCCTGATCCACGAGATATTCGGCCTTTCCGACTGGGCCAAGGAGATGGCCGATGAGCTGGCCGCGAAGGGCTATATCGTGGTGGCGCCCGATTTGCTCACGGGGTTCGGTCCCAATGGCGGCGGATCCAGCGAGTTCCCAAGCCAGGACGCTACCGTGAAAGCCGTGTCCGGTCTCAATCCTGACGGTGTGAATGCCGACCTGGATGCGGCAGCCGATTACGCGAAAAGCATTCCCGCGGGCGACGGCAAGGTTGCGACAATTGGTTTTTGCTGGGGCGGCGGAAAGTCGTTTGCCTTCGCGGCGCACCGCAAGGATTTGTCGGCGGCGTTTGTTTTTTATGGTCCTGGACCGGCTGATGTGACTTCGATTTCGGCTCCGGTTTACGGATTTTACGCGGGGGACGACTCGCGGATCGGGGCTACTGTTCCCGGCACCATCGCGGCCATGAAGGCTGCGGGCAAGACCTACGATTGGGTAACTTACGACGGCGCGGGCCATGGTTTTATGCGCGCCGGAGAAGACCCCGGCAACACCAATTCAGGCAACGTCGCCGCCCGCGATCGGGCCATGACCCGCCTGCTGAAACTGCTTGGTGATTTGAATAGCGCGCCCAAAGCCGCCAACTCGGGCAGGAATCCAATTGTGGGTGGGAAAAAGGCTGCCCCGGCCTCGGCTTGTCACCCGGCCGGCAACGCCGCAGCCATGTAGAGGCGGTACTTTGCGCGGGTCCGCCTGGTGCGGGCAAGACGGGAGGCAGGATCAGGCTTACTTGCTTGCCGCCGTCTGGCCAGACTTTTCGTCGAACGCCTTCTCCCAATCGGCGCGCTCCTGATCGTGCTGTTTCTGTTCCGCGTGCATGGCGCCGACGAAGGAGTGCATCACTTCGTTGAGGGTGCGTCCGGGGGCCAGCGTGCAGTCTTCAAACACGTCGGTATTGGGATTGGTGGCGATTTCGGGGGCAACGCAGGTCAGCAGCAACCCCTTCTCGTCGTTCACCGGAAAGACGCGGCTCCTGGGGACGGGACCAGCCGTGGGATGCGGCCCGTTGTCCTTCAGTGCCCTGGCGTCCAGTTCCGGAGTGGTCCTGGTTGTGGAAGGCGAAACCGCGGCGGAGGCAGCGTGCGCATTGCAGGACGCTGCGCATAGGGCGATCGACAGGAATACTGCAAGGGTTTTCATCGCTGAACTTCCCCCCCTGGACCTAGGTTGTGAGTTGTTGAGGGAATACTACCTTAGTTTCCAGGATTCGCGTAATACCACATAAGTGACATCACAATCCCCGAGAACGACATCTACCAGGTTCGACCGCAGGCCGGCTTCCCACCGGCGACTCGGTTTGGGCTCGCGCAGCTGATTGATTCTCTCCTCGAGCTGAACGGCGAGCGCATTCCGTGTCTCGTGGATGACGACTGTGCATTGGAGTTGGGTTGGTTTGCTCATGCTTTGGATAGAGCACGTCTGGTGCCAAAGTCAGCTGCGAAATAATCGAGGGTTGCAAGGAAACGTCCGGAGCGGTGCCTGAACGCGGTTTAACCTGTTGTAAACGCAATGCTTTCATCGTGGGCCCCCGCCGGGCATTCTTCAGGAAAATGCTGTATCCAGTTCGGTGCGGATATCGTGTCCGCAGAATGACGGTGACGAAATCGTCGTGACGAAATATCAGCACTATGACTCGATTCCGTCACTTCTGGGCGTGGCATGCACCCACACTTCGCGATTTCTCTTGACACGCGGCTTAATACTCGTTTACTCTATGCCTGTAGCAAACGAGCCTATGATGAATTCCAACCCACGCGATCTTTTTCCCGGCGCCCTCGAAATGATGATTCTCGAGTCGCTGCGCCGGCAGCCGGCCCACGGGTATGCGCTGGTGCAGTACATTCAGCAGCGCAGCAACAACCTGCTGCAGGTGGAAGAGGGGTCGCTTTATCCCGCGCTGCAGCGGCTGCTGAAGAGCAGGCTGGTGAAGGCGGAGTGGGGCGTTTCGACCACCAATCGCAAGGTGCGAACCTACGAAATTACGGCAGCCGGGTTGCGTCATCTTGAACAGCAAATCTCCAGTTTTGAACGTATGTTCGAAGGCATCGCGCTGGTGCTCAAGCCAGGCGAATCCCCAGCCAGCTAGGAGTTTCTCATGTCCTGGATTTCCAGCATCTTCGGCCGCAGCCGTCTCTTCAACGACCTGAATGAGGAAATGCGCCTTCACATTGAGGAGCGCACGGAACAGCTGATGGGCGAAGGCATGAGCCCGATGGAAGCCGAACGGCAGGCGCGGGTCGCGTTCGGCAATCCTACCCTGATGGAAGAGCGCAGCCGCGTGGTGTGGCAATGGCCCACGCTTGAGTCCATCGCCGCCGACGTGCGGCTTTCGCTGCGCCAGTTGCGCAAGTCTCCAGGGTTTACCGTTGCCGCGGTTGCGACGCTGACGCTGGCCATTGGCGCTAACGCTGTTGTTTTCGGCATCATGGATGGTTTGATTCTGCGGCCTCTAGACGTTCCCCAGGCAGACAGCATTTACGGGACACAGTACGGCAGCGGCTCGGGGTTTCAGTCTTACCCGAACTACCGGGACCTGCGCACGCGGAACCACAGTTTTGAAGACGTGGCGGGTTTCAACTTCAACCTGGGGTTGGGGCTGGACACAGGCAATAATCCATCGGTGGCAAACGCCTTCGCCGTCACCGGCAACTACTTTGACGTGCTGCGCGTGCAGCCCATGCTGGGCCGTTTCTTCCACCCATCTGACGAACACGGGACCAACAGCGCACCGTACATGGTATTGACCTATGCGTTCTGGCATACCCGCTTCAACGACGATCGCAGCGTGGTGGGCCGCGTGGTCCGGATCAACCACCATCCCTTCACCATTATCGGCGTGGCTCCGAAGGGGCTGCAGGGAACGATCCTGTTTGTGTCTCCGGATTTCTTTCTGCCCATTGTGGACCAGGACATGGTGTTTCCCGGCAACTCGCTCAGCGAGCGGGGAAGCGATCATGCGCTGTTTGAAGTGTTTGGTCACTTGAAGCCGGGAGTGAGCGTGGCGCAGGCGAATGCGGATGTGAACGCCATTGGCGCCGATCTCGAGAAGGTCTATCCAAAAGACGTAAGTCACACGAGCGTCTCGTTGGGGCATCCGGGGCTGACCGCTTTTGCCGGGCCGGCAAAGGAGTTTGTTGCGGGACTGATGCTGCTGGCAGGGCTGATTCTGCTGGCCGCGTGCGCCAACCTGGGCAGTCTGTTTGCCGCGCGCGCCGCGGACCGGGGCCGCGAGGTGGCTTTGCGGCTGGCGCTTGGCTCAAGCCGCACGCGCATTCTGCGCCAGTTGTTTACCGAAGCCATACTGATTTCGCTGGCCGGAGGCGCGCTGGGCGTGGGCGCCAGCGTGGCGCTGCTAAAGAAGATCAGCGTGTGGCAGCCGATTAGTGGAGCGCCATTGCACCTGCCCGTGATGCCGGACGCGAAGCTCTACTGGTTCGCGCTGGCGCTGGCGCTGGTGAGCGGATTTCTTTTTGGAATTGTCCCGGTGCGGCAGGTGATGCGAGCCAATCCATACGAGATTGTGAAGGCGGGATCGAGCGCGCGGATGGGCAGGCGGATAACCGTTCGCGACGTGCTGCTGGTCATCCAGATCGCCATTTGCGCCGTGCTGGTGACCTCGTCGATGGTGGCTTTGCGCGGACTGATGAACTCGATGCGCAGCAACTATGGGTTCGAACCGCAGAATGCCATGATGGCCGGAATCAACCTTGCCATGGATGGGTACAACGTGGACACCGTGCTGCCCTTGCAGCGGCGCATGATTGAGGCCATGCAGTCGATTCCCGGCGTGGAGTCAGTGGGATTGGTGAATGGCTACCCACCGCTGACCTATACGGCCAACACACGGGAGAATGTCTACAAGCAGGAGACCAGCAACCTGATCCCTGCCAACGCTATGATTTCGCCCATTCGCTACGAGGTTTCTCCGGGATACTTCACCGCGGCGGGCACGGCGTTGCTGGCGGGCCGGAGTTTTGCATGGCAGGACGATGCGCATGCGCCTGGGGTGGCAATCATAAACCGTCATTTTGCCGAAAAAGCTTTTGGCTCGGTGACTGGTGCGATCGGCAGGAACTACAAGCTGCACGATGGAACCATGGTGCAGGTGGTGGGGGTGGTGGAGGACGGCAAATACGTGAGCCTGACGGAAGACCAGGAGCCGGCAATGTTTCTCCCCTTCATGCAGTCGCCGGAGCTTTCGGCATACCTTATTGTTCGCTCGCACCGCGATCCGCAACAGCTGGCCGTGGCCATGAGGAGCAAGTTGCGGGAGCTGGATGGTGCGTTGCCGGTGGACTTCCAGCCATGGAGCCAGTTGCTGGATACGGTTCTGTTTCCCGCGCGGGTGGCTACCATGGCGCTGGGCGTGCTGGGCTTTATGGGCGCCATGCTTTCCGTTACGGGCATCTTCGGCATGGCTGCTTACTCGGTGAGCAAGCGGCTGCGCGAACTGGGAATCCGCATGGCGCTGGGCGCAAAGAAGAAGGAAGTGCTTCAGGCGGCGCTGGGGCGTCCGCTGAAACTGCTGGTTATCGGATCGGCGTCGGGTCTGATTCTGGGGCTGCTGGCTACGAAGGTGCTGGCCTACATTGTGTACCAGGCCACGCCGCGCGACCCGTTTGTGCTGGCGGGCGTGGTGCTGGCCATGCTGCTGCTGGGACTCGTGGCGACGTGGATTCCGGCGCAGCGTGCGCTTTCGGTCAATCCGCTGGTTCTGCTG
The DNA here is from genome assembly GCA_049518435.1 of Occallatibacter sp. Lineage (GTDB taxonomy): Bacteria > Acidobacteriota > Terriglobia > Terriglobales > Acidobacteriaceae > Telmatobacter. Next base: position 6,148 of record JBEKRU010000012.1, read on the forward strand.
CGCGAGGACTGAGGACAATTGTCAGTTCGCAGTTCATAGTTCCGAGTTCGCAGTTCTTAGTTCGCAGTTCATAGTTCTAAGTTGTGAGTGGTCAGGATTCGTTCTGCTTCTCACTCCAGCGGTCTTTCACCAGACGCAGGGCTTCTTCCTCGGTGGCAATTGTTCCTTCCAGTTGCGCGTCTTCGACGGCGCGCAGCATCCGCTTGAAAGCTGCTCCCGGTTTGTAGCCTGCGGCAATTAACTCGCGGCCGGTGATCAGCGGCTTGGGGCGGACGGCTTCCTCCGGCATGGACTGGAGACGCTCGCTGACAAAATGCCAGTTGTCCAGATAGCCACTGCCCGCGAGGCAATCCATGCGATGCAGCGCCAGATGCTCGTTGAACCGGTCTAGGCGGAAAAACCGCTTCAGAGTGGATGTCTTCATGCGGCTGGTATCCATAAACCGCATATGGTTTTCAATCAGCGCCAGAATCTGACGCGTGTCTTCATTTGAAAAACGGAAGCGGCGCAGGATTTCCGCGCCGATCGCCATGCCGACCTCCACGTGGCCGTCAAAGCGGATGCGGTCGGGGGCGCGGCGAAACGTGGGTGGCTTGCCGACATCGTGCAGCAGGGCGCCCCACGCCAGGGTTGCCGGGCATCCCGGTTCAAGTTGGGCCAGCAGCCCGAGCGTATGCACCCATACGTCGCCTTCGGGATGGTATTGAAGCGGCTGCTCCACGCCTTTCATGCGAGCGATCTCCGGCAATACCTCGGGAAGAAGGGTGGCCTCGTCCAGCAACTCAAAGGCGCGGCGGGCATGGCCCTCGGTCAGCATTTTGTTCAGCTCGTCGCGCACGCGCTCGCGGCTGACGGCGGAGGTTTTTGAGGCCAGCACCTGCATGGCGCGGTTTGTCTTTTCTTCGAGGACGAAACCGAATCTGGCCGCGAACCGGACGCCGCGCAGCATGCGCAGGTGGTCTTCTTCAAACCGCTCCTCGGCCCGGCCAATGGCGCGGACTTCCCCTGCCTCCAGGTCAGTTATGCCGCCAACGTAATCCATCACCGCGGCGCGCAGATCGCCCGTGTCCTTTAGCGGGTCCAGCAGGAGCCCGTTGATGGTGAAGTCGCGGCGCTTCACATCCTCTTCGGCGCTGGTGGTGTAGCGCACCGCATCCGGATGTCGGCCGTCGGAATAGGCGCCATCGGAGCGGAAGGTGGCGACTTCGGTGGTGAAATAATTTTCGCCTTCCCCTTGAGCGACTAAGACGACTCCGAAATGGGCTCCTACGGCGAAGGTTCGCGGGAACATCTCCAGGACCACATTCGGGGTTGCGGATGTGGCCACGTCATAGTCCGACGGCTCACGGCCCAGCAGCAAGTCGCGCACGCATCCGCCGGCGAGGTAGGCTTCATACCCTTCGGCGCGCAGGCGATTCACAACTCCTACAGCCGCTTCGAATTGTGCGGAGCCAAGCATCTCCAACCATTCTCTCGCAACTGACTCGCCGGGCCGCGCAAGTGCTGCCGCGCTGCACTCGGTAAACTATATAGATGCCCGGGTCCGGTCTCATCCTCGCTATCGAGTCCTCCTGTGATGAAACCGCTGCGGCAGTGGTTGAACGCGGTGCGCGCACCCTCAGCTCTGTCGTCGCCTCGCAGATTGCCACGCATGCGCGCTACGGTGGGGTGGTTCCGGAGCTGGCTTCCCGCGAACATCTCCGCGCCATCGTTCCCGTGGTCCGCTCCGCGCTTGCGCAGGCTGGCGTCTCGCTCGGCGATCTCGATGCTATAGCGGTAACCAGCGGGCCGGGACTGGCCGGCGCACTGCTTGTTGGCATTACCTATGCCAAGGCGCTGGCATTCGCCAATAGCCTGCCACTTATCGCGGTGAATCATCTGGAAGGCCACATCCACGCCGTGCTGCTCAATGAACGGTCTTCGGAGCGGTCGTTGCCGGAGGGGCAGGCCACTCCGGACACGGAGCCGGCGCTCGCGTTGGTTGTTTCGGGCGGGCATACCCATCTGTATCTCGCCACGCCCGCCGATGGCAGTTGGCATTATTCGCTGATTGGCCGCACGCTCGACGACGCGGCCGGTGAGGCTTTCGATAAAGTCGCTAAGCTGCTTGGTCTCGGCTATCCCGGCGGCCCATGGATCGATAATCTGGCGCTGCATGGCAATCCCAAGGCGGTGCCGTTCGCGTTTTCGCAGATCAAGACCAAGCTGCACCTGGCAGGAGCGGCGCCGCGCACCAAGGCTGCAAAAACCGCTCCCATCGCGGCGCTCGACCCGCATTTTCTGTTTTCGTTTTCGGGCATCAAGACCGCCGTGCTGCGCTACGTGGAACTTCACAACCTTAGGCCTGAGGCTGAGTCGCGCCGCGAAGCTCTCTTTACCGGGATTGACGCGCCGGCCCGCCCGACCATCGAAGACGCTCTGGCCCAGTGCGAGCCGCAGACGCTTGACCTGATCGCCAGCTTTCAGCACGCGGTGGTCGGCGACCTGTTGAAGAAGACATTTGCTGCCGCCGAATCTCTTGGAGTCCGCCGCATCCTGGTGACCGGAGGTGTGGCTGCCAACCGTGAGCTTCGCGCCCGCTTTACGGCTGAGGCTGTCCGCCGAAGCGTCAGTGTTTCTTTCCCCACGCTCGCCCTGTCCACGGACAATGCCGCCATGATTGCCGCTGCCGCGTGGCCGCGATTCGTCGCGAAGGAATTTGCGCCGCTGGAACTCTCAGCAGATCCGTCGCTGGCGCTTGGACGCTAGTACATACTCGCAAGCAGCTTCAAGACACCCTCGCCGAGCCTCCGACCCAAAGATGTACCATGCACCTAGCCTCTATGATCTCCTCGCTCATCACCGCTACGCGCACTACTGCCTTACTCCTCGCCGGCCTTTTTGCTCTCGGGATTAATGCCACTATAAGCGCCGCCTCTCTGGCCCCACCGGCTGCTGCCTACTATGTCAGCGGTACCGGGAGCGACTCGGCCAACGGACTTACCCCGGCTACCGCCTTCCGAACTTTGCAACACGCAGCGGGCATGACCAATCCCGGAGACACCGTGTATGCCATGAATGGCACTTATACTAACTCCTGTGCGGTCTGCGAGGTGCTGCATATCTCAATCCCGGGCACGGCGAATAACTGGATCACTTACAAGGCATATCCCGGACAGACGCCTGTTATCTCATTCAATGGTTGGGCTGGCATCCTGTTTGAGCCTACTGCCGCTTATGTTGAAGTGAGCGGATTTACCATCGTTGGAAATAATTCACATGTAACTTTGTCGGGAGCCAAGTCCCAGTCAACCACTAATCCCGACCCTGCCTACAATGGCAACTGCATTTCCGTGGACGGGCGCAAGGGTACTGCCGCCGTCCGGCCCAATCACATCCGTATTCTCAATAACGTCATCAGCGAATGTGGCGGAGGGGGCGTGGCTACGGCGTGGTCTGACTACGTCACCATCTCCGGCAACACCATATTCGACTCGGCTTGGTACTCCATCTACGGATCCAGCGGCATCTCCACCTGGGAAAACTGGAACTCAGACAGCTCCACCGGGTACAAGATGATCATCACCGGCAACCGACTTTATGGAAACAAGCAGCTCATCCCAACCTATCCTGACGGCGTAATTCTGGATGGGGAAGCGATCATCATCGATACCCTGCGCAACTCAGCTTTCGATGCAAAAAACGACCCATTACCGCCCTATACCGGCCGCACGCTTATCGCTAACAATGTTATCTATGACAACGGCAGTTCCGCCATTGAAGTGTTTCAAAGCGACCACGTGGATGTCGTGAGTAACTCGAGTTATATGGATGTAACCAATCCTCCGGTTTCGGGGCGCGGAGAAATGAACCTGAATCAGGCCTCCGACGTGAATGTCATCAATAACATCTTCTATAGCACGACGGGCCAGAACCCGGTGGCCTCGATTCCCAAGACGACCTCATCCATTCTCCTGAACTACAACCTCTATTACAACGGAAGCAACGCAGGAGACGTGCCGAACGGTCCGAACGACATCACCGCAAATCCGCTCTACGTCGACGCCGCAAACGCCAACCCGCTGAAGGTGCTGCTCAGCCTATCTCCTTCCAGCCCGGCGGTTGGCGCGGGCACGTCAAACCTTGCGCCTTCCACTGACTTCTCAGGAAACCCACGCCCCGGTGCCAAAGGCTACGATCGCGGGGCTTACCAGCAGAAGTAATGCCGCGTGGTATTTCTTCTCGCTGCTCGCAATCGAGGTGTATGAGAATACTAGCCATTTCCAAGAGGCGATGGCATACAATCTTCAAAATCCCTGGCGAGAGGCAGAGGTGCGATGCGATCAATTGGCAATGCTCTGGGAATCGGGCTGTTTCTGCTGGGCGCCCTTTGGCTTCTGCAGGAATACAACTACATTCCCGGCGAGTTCCTGTACGATCTGTTCTCCTGGCCGCACCGTGGCGCCATCGCGATGGGCGCCGGCATCGTGTTTCTGGCCGTCTCTTTCTTCAACACAGGCAAGCGTCCCTGAATCCAGCCCCTCGACCCGGGGCCCGGGGTCGATTCGATCCGTTGATCCTGTATGCAGCTCTCGGCCCAGTACCGCCGGCTGAACCCGCCTGTTCCCTCCGCCCATCCCCGGCTTGCTACAATCGAAAGGGCCGCACGCCCGCCGATTTCAACTGCTTTCCAGGCAAGAATTTAGACCAGAACCAATGCCTCTCCGCCTCTACAACACACTGTCCGGGACCATTGACGAGCTCTTTCCCATGGACGGGAAGTCGCTGCGCATGTACGCATGCGGGCCCACGGTTTACGACTACGGCCACATCGGCAACTTCCGCACATTCCTGCAGGTCGACATCCTGCGCCGCACACTGAAGTTGCTGGGAACCGAAATCCGCCATGTCATGAACATCACCGACGTGGACGACAAGATTATTCGCAACGCGGCGGCGGCGGACATCCCGATCGACAAGTACACCGCTCCGTTCGAAGAGGCGTTCCTGGATGATCTGGAGGTTCTGCGGGTGGAGAGGCCGGAGATTCTGGCCCGCGCCACACACACCATATTCCCCGCATGGTGGAGCTGGTGAAGAAGCTCGCTGCCGCGGGCGCGGCGTATCAGACCGAAGACGGCAGCTGGTACTTTCGCCTGTCCGCGTTCCCCGAATACGGCAAGCTGAGCAAGAAGGATTTGGGCGGCATTGAAGACGGGGCCCGCGTGGATGTGGATGAATATGAGAAGGACTCCGCCCGCGACTTCGCTTTGTGGAAAGCGGCCAAGCCCGGCGAAACTTCCTGGGATACGGAGATCGGGCGTGGCAGGCCAGGCTGGCACATCGAGTGCTCCGCCATGGCTATGGAATATCTCGGCGAGAGTTTCGATCTGCATGCCGGTGGGGAAGACCTGATGTTCCCGCATCATGAAAACGAGATTGCCCAAAGCGAAACGGCAACCCACAAGCCGTTTGCCCGCCATTGGATGCACGTCCGCTTCCTGCTGGTCGACGGCAAGAAGATGTCAAAGAGCGAGGGGAACTTCTTTACCCTTCGCGACCTGCTGCTGAAGGGCTATAAGGCATCCGCTATTCGCCTCGCGCTGGTCTCGGTCCCCTACGGTCACCAGCTCAACTTCACGTTCGACGGCCTCATTGAAGCAACCAACGCGATTGAGCGCTTGCGCACCTTCCATCAACGGCTGACGACCGGCAGTTTTGGCGCGGGCTCCGACCCAGTGCTGCAGGCCGCGGCAGGAAAGGCGAAGTCCGCTTACATTGAAGCGCTTTCAAACGACCTGAACACCGCCGATGCCCGGGCGCCCATCTTCGAGTTGGTTCGGGCCGCCAACACAGCCATTGATCAGGGCCGGCTCTTCGCTTCGGATCGGGATGCGATTCTCTCCGTTCTGGCCGCCTTCGACGCGGTCTTCGACGTGATGGAGGACCGCGACGCTGAACCAACGCGGCGGGCCATTGAATGGGCTGAAAAGGCAGGCCGGATGGCCGATGTGGCGCCCGAACTGCTGGCTCGTGAATCGCTTTCCGATGAGGCCATTGATGCTCTGGTGGCCGAGCGCACGCAGGCCAAGAAGCAGCGCAACTTCGCCCGCGCCGACCAGATCCGCAACGAACTGGCGGAGAAGGGAATCGTGATTGAAGATTCAAAGGACGGCGTCCGCTGGAAGCGCAAGTAAACCGGGAGCGCGTAGACTGACCGGGACGGTGCGATCGGCCTTGGACGGAGGAATTCCCCATGGAAGCTAATGAAGCGCAGGAATTGAAAGAGCAGGCTGAGCACGGCGAACAGGACAGATCAATGCGTCCGGTCGCCTTCAGCATGAGCGTGCTTGCCGTGCTGGTGGCCGTAACCACTGTACTTGGACATCGCACTCACACTGAAGCGGTGCTCGACCAGAACAAGGCTACGGACCAGTGGAACTTTTACCAGGCAAAGAAGATTCGCTCCAATGATACGCAACTCGCTTCCGATCTGCTCAGCGTGGTGGTTGTCGCAGACAAGGATGCGCAGAAGAAAATCGCCAAGTCTTATGCCGACCACCAGGCCAAATGGGTCGATGACCTGAAAGAAGAGCAGGAGAAGGCCGAAGCGCTGGAAGTGAAAGTGGAGCAGGCTGAAGCGCGCGCCGACCGCTTTGACCTGGGCGAAGCCCTGCTGGAGATTGGCCTTGTCATCACTTCAGTCACGCTGCTGACCCGCACCCGGATCTACTGGTATGTGGGGCTGGCGTTTGCCCTCGGTGGCATCGCTTCCTCGCTTTCCGTGCTGCTGCTTCATTGAGTCTTGATGGTTGCCTGCTGTGCTAGACTTGCGCGCATCATGAAGGTTCGCTCTTTTCCCATGCTTCTTATCCTCGCCGCCGCGCCTCTGCTGGCCCAGGCGCCCACGCCGCTCGTCCACTCAAGCGATCTTGGTTTCACCTATGCCATTCCATCTGATTGGCAGGTTGTAGATGCTTCGGCAACCCTGCCTACCGTTCAGCAGCAGGTGACGCAGAACGCCGCGGGTGATGACACGAAGAAGGGCATCGCCTGTGTCCAGGTTGCTCTGACTGCCCGGCACGGCGACCCTGCTTCCGTGATCGTGGTCTTGGCACTGCCCTACGCCTGCTTCCAGCAGGAGATGACCGACAAGGACCTGCCCGGTTTTGCCACCGGCGCCTCCGAAGGGCTGAAACAGATACTCGATATCACGGATGCTGTCACCGCTTCATATGCGCTGGGCTCACATAATATTTGGATAGAGCGCGCCAAAGGCACAGCAAAAGCGAATCCGGAATTGCACTTTTCTGTCGAAACAGCGTGTACGCTCCTGAAAAAAGCCGCGGTCTGCTGGATGACGACCGCCTCGGACGATGCTGCCATGCAAACGTTTGAGCATGGCGCGGTTACGCTCGACCAGGAAGCGCCGGCCGTGCTGGTGCCTCCCACAGCCTTTGACAAGAAAGCTCCCTAACCGCTTTTACGCCGCCTCAGAGTGGAGTTTGCGTCATGCTCCGTGCTATGCTCGGGGCAGGTGATCCTCCATGCAAACGCGTGCTGCCAAAGAAGCGATTCTTGCGCCAACCCGGCGCTGGTCGCGGTCGCGCGCGCGTAGCATTTGCCCCAGGAAACACCTGCGTGTGCTGCCCATGCGCACTCGACCTAGTCTCTTCGCAAGCGACTAACACCTGTTCGCCGATCGGAAACAGTTGTGCCTCGCGGCCTGCACTTGCTCACTTTTTTAAGGTTTGTGCAGATTGAACGATCCCTCTATTCGGGGTCCAGGGCCGCGGTACCTCCGCATCCATGCAGCGTTTCATAACCGAATCCGCCGAGGAGAATGACGATGACTCATGAAGAGCTATACGCGCAATACGGACCCAAACTGGTGTGTCCCCTGCCCGGGCCAAAGGCGCAGGCCGCTGTCGCCGCCGATACCCGACTGATCTCGCCGAGTTATACGCGCTCGTATCCGCTGGTGGCCCGCCGAGGCCGTGGCATCCGCGTGGAAGACGTGGACGGCAACGAGTTTCTCGACTTTGCCGCCGGCATTGCCGTGGTGTCTACCGGCCACTGTCATCCGGAAGTCGTTGCAGCTATTCAGAAGCAGGCTGCCGAACTGATTCACATTTCGGGCACTGATTTTTATCATGAGCCTTTGACTGACCTGGCCGACCGGCTCTCGGCCGTGGCACCCATGCCAGGGCCGCATAAGTTCTTCTACGGCAATTCAGGCGCCGAAGCGATTGAGTGCGCCCTGAAGCTGGCGCGCTACCACACCGGCCGGAAACAGGTCATCTCGTTCCTCGGCGCGTTCCACGGCCGTACCATGGGCGCGCTCTCGCTGACCGGCTCAAAGCCGCAGCAGAAGCGCCGCTTCTCGCCGCTGGTTCCGGGCGTGACGCACATCCCGTTTCCCTATACCTATCGCGGCTGCTTTGGCGGGCCGGAGGAGCAGGATGCATTCAATATGGGCTGCGCGCGGTACATCGAAGAGAGGCTGTTCAAGACCATCCTCGCGCCCGAAGAGGTTGCCGCCATCTTTATCGAGCCGATTCAGGGCGAGGGTGGCTATGTTGAGGCGCCGCATAACTTCCTGCGCGAACTGCGGGCTATTTGCAATCGGCACGGTATCCTGCTGGTGGTGGACGAAGTGCAGTCCGGCGCCGGACGTACCGGGAAGTGGTGGGCTATTGAGCATTCGGGCGTGGAACCGGATATGGTGTGCATGGCCAAGGGGATCGCTTCAGGCATGCCGCTCGGCATCTGCATGACCAAGGCGGAGATTATGGATTGGGTGCCGGGCTCGCATGCTTCCACCTTCGGCGGCAACCCACTGTGCCTGGCTGCGGCGCAGGCAACTATGGACGTGCTGGAGCGGGAAGGCATTGACAATGCGGCCCGCGTGGGCGAGTTGATGCTGCAGCGGCTGAGGACCTGGACGCACACGCATCCCCTGGTGGGCGAAGTGCGGGGACGCGGGCTGATGATCGGCATCGAGTTGGTGAAGGACAAAGCAACTCGCGAACCTGCCACGGATTTGCGGAACAAGGTTGAAGTGCTGGCTTTTGGGAAGGGTTTGATGATGCTTGGCTGCGGAGAGACATCGCTGCGGCTCTGCCCGCCGCTGATTGTGAACGAACATGAGGCGACGGTGGCCCTGGACATTCTTGAGGAAGCGCTGACGCAGGTGGAAAAAGAGCATGAGTACGCCAGTGCGCCCGAGGCTGTAACGGCCTGAAGCATTGACGCAGAAAAACCTGAGCCGGAAGATCGGGGTCGTCACTTGGCCTTGGCTTCCGGCTCGTTTCCGTTCCCGCCGATTTGCGCCTTTTGCGCATGAAGGCGACAATGGTCTTTCATGAAATGGCTGCAATGACGTTGCTGGAACAGATGCGCATCGGCGTGGAGGAGCGTTCTCTCGCCGGCCTGGCCTGGATCGCGCAGAAGCGCGGTCGCTCGGCAAGTCTGCCACTCCATTTGGTGACGGGCATCGCGGGGGAAGATGCGGCTTTCTTCTACCTGCGCCGCAAGGGATACGTTGTAGTGGCGCGGCGCTGGTCATCGGGCAATGTCCCGGGCGATCTTGACCTGATTGCCTGGGATGGGCCGATGCTTTGCTTCGTCGAAGTGAAGACACGCACCGCGCACGATCTGACGCCCGCCGAAGTTGCGGTCGACTCGCATAAGCGGAACACCCTGCGCAGGCTGGCACGGCAATATGTGCGCCAGTTGCCGCAGGAGACAGCACCGCCTTCCCGCTTTGACGTGATGAGCGTGTATCTTGTGCCCGGACAGAAGAAGGAGTTTCAGCACTTCGAAGGGTCGTTTGGCTGGACTGATCGGCGGGATTACGGCGAACGATAAATATGCGGGGCGAAAACATGACCAAGTTGGTCATGAAGGAGTAGAATGGCTCCATGAGAACCGCGAAGATCAGCGAATTGAAAGCCAAACTCAGCGCACACATTCAATATGTGAAGAACGGCGAAGAAGTGCTGATTTTGGATCGGAATACTCCGGTTGCGCGGTTGGTCCCGGCGGGGTCGGCAGGCGAAGATACAGACGCACGAAGGACGCGGTTGATCGCCAGGGGGGCACTCCTTCCTGCGCGTGATCCGGAGAACCGCGCCGGTTTCTCGCCAACTCCTGCAGGGAGCCGGGTAATTTCACAAGAAGTGATGGATAAAATCTGGGAAGAAGAGCGGGAAGATCGTTGCTGAAGCCGTTTGCCTTTTGGGATACGAGCGTATTGGTACCGCTTTGCACGATCCAAAGTGGAAGTGCGAGATCCCATACGCTCTTCAGCCAATATCTGGTAACGGTGTGGTGGGCGACGCCCGTGGAAATAATAGGTTCATTTGCCCGTCTTCTTCGAGCGCACGAAATCTCCCCTTTTGAATACTCGCGAGCTGTGCGGGATTCCGAAGCACTTGCGCAGCACTGGGATGTAATGGCGCCAACGGATAAGTTAGCGCGCGGCGCTCGTAACCTGTTGGAGCGTTATCCCCTGCGTGCCGCAGATGCCCTTCAATTGGCAGCGGCGCTGGAGTGGTGTGAAGGCAAGCCGGCTGGAAACGTGTTCTTAACCGTCGACCGGCGATTAGGTGAAGCGGCGGGGCTGGCCGGGTTCACGCTGGAATAGTCAATCTTTCGCGTCCTCAAACTCCTCGTGCCACGCCATCTGGATCGCTTCGAGCTTTGGCTCGTTGGACTTTGTGGGATCGTCCGCGAAGCCGGGAAGCTCTGTAACGTACTTATGCAGATCGGTGAAACGCACCGTCAGCGGATCGAGGTCGGGGTATTTTTCCTGAAGCTGAATGCCGATTTCTTCGGCGTCGGTCCACATGATTTCGCGCGGCATATTCTTCTCTCTCGAAGTGTTATCGACTGCGGGAACTACTTGCCTTCGGCCAGCGTGAGCGGCTTGCCCTCGGAGACGTAGTTGCGATTCCATTTGGGAATCTCGACTTCGTACACACCAGGCTTGGTGATCACGGCCTGGCAACCCAGACGCGAATTCAGTTGCTGGTCGGCGGCCATGTCCATACGGTCAATCTCGTCGTCATCGGCCTCGCTGATGCCGCTCTGGTCCTTGATCCACAGGTGGCAGGTGGTGCAGGCGCAGACGCCGCCGCAGGCATGGTCGAGAAAGATGCCGAAGTTCTCCGCCACGTCGAGGAAACTCATCGGCTTGCCATGGTGATCGTAGGGCAGCGTGCCGAATTCGAACTCGACCGTCCGCCCTTCGGGCTGGAACGTGACCTGCACCAGCTTGTCGGCGGGAATGTTTTTTGTGTTTGCTTCAGTCATATTGTCACTTTCCTTTTGAGGCTTCCGCACAATTGCTTACCAACGCGCAGAACTGCCCCTTACTTCGCTCTACTTGAACTCCGCAGGCGCCATCGGATGGGGCGCCGTCAATTCATCGCCCAGATCTTCCCCGGCTTCCCCCATCGTTTTGCCGCGCATCGCTGTGCTGACGGCGGCATCCATCTGCAAATCCGCATAGCGTCGCGTGGCGTGATCCAGCGCAAGGGTTGCCTGTCGGATCGCGGCCAGGTCGTCGCCTAAATTGACACTCGCCAGGTTGTCGCGCGCCGCGCCGATTGCTGCTTGCTCCTCGCCGGTCAAATGCATCCATGCGGGACTTCCCGGAGCGCGATCAACCAGTGATAGAATCTTCTCCGCCTCAAGGCGCGCTTCAATCAACAGGCGCTTGGCAAAGTCTTCTTCGGCATGATCGAAGGAGTCGAGGATCATTCCTTCAACCTGTTCATCGGTCAGCCCATACGTGGGCTTGACTTCGATTTGCGCAGCCTGGCCGCTGCGCTGCTCGCGAGCGGTCACCTGCAGAATGCCGTCAGCGTCGATGAGGAACTTGACCTCGATGCGCGGCAGGCCGGCGGACATGGGCGGAATGCCCTTCAGATCGAACCGTGCGAGGGACCGGCAATCGGCAGCCATTTCGCGCTCGCCCTGCACTACATGAATGGCTACGTTGGTCTGGCCATCTACGCCGGTGGTGAAGTGCTCTGTGGCTGAAGCGGGAATCGTCGAATTGCGCTGAATGATGCGCGCAACAGTTCCGCCCAGCGCTTCAATGCCGAGCGAAAGCGGCGTCACGTCGAGCAGCAGCATTTCTTCAGTTGTTTTAGAAGCGCCAGCCAGAATGTCTGCCTGCACCGCTGCGCCAAGCGCGACCACTTCGTCGGGATTCAATTCAATGTGCGGCTTCTTGCCGCGCGCCGCGAGATGGAAGAGATCGTCCACAAGCTGGCGCACCGCGGGGATGCGCGTTGATCCGCCGACGAGAACAACTTCGTCGATCTGCTCCGGCGTAATGCCCGCGTCGGTAAGAGCCTGTTTGCAGGGGCCGGCCGTGCGTTCAAGCACCGGCTCAATCAGCAGCTCGAACACAGCGCGCGGAATCTCGCGTTGATAGCGGTCGCCGTTGGGCAGTTCGATATCGAAGCTGGCCGACTGTTCGGTTGACAAACTTATCTTGGCTTCGATGGCGGCTTTGCGCAATGCCTGCACCGCGCTCGGATGTCCGCGCAGATCCACACCGTGCTCGGCATGAATCTCGTCAAGCGCAATGGCAGTTAGCAGGTTATCAATGTCATCGCCGCCCAGGTGTGTATCGCCATTGGTCGACTGCACTTCGAAGATGCCATCGCGCAACTTAAGGATGGAAATGTCGAACGTGCCGCCGCCCAGATCGTAGACAGCGATGGTGCCTTCTTTGGCGCGATCTAGCCCGTACGCCAGCGCGGCCGCGGTGGGTTCATTCACAAGCCGCAACACGTCAAGGCCAGCCATGCGCCCTGCGTCTTTGGTGGCCTGACGCTGCGCATCGTTAAAGTACGCAGGGACTGTGATAACGGCCTGGGTGACAGGCGTGCCGAAGAAGCGCTCGGCATTGCGCTTGAGCTGACGCAGGATGTAGGCGGAAATCTCCGGAGGTGTAAAGCGCAGTTCGCCAAGCGTAATGCGCGGAACCTCACCGGTTTCCACATCGTCTGCGAGACGAAATGGAAACAGTTTCAGCTCATCCTGAATCTCTTCAAGCCCGCGGCCCATGAGGCGCTTGACGGAATAGATGACGCGGTCCGGAGTTTCAATCAGCGCCTTGCGCGCGGTATTGCCTACGGTGACCGTAGGCCGTCCGCCGCCTGCCGGGACCGGATCAAGCGCGACGACCGAAGGAACAAGGTTCGATCCATCGACGCCGGGAATGACCACCGGCGCATCGCCCTCCATATAAGCAACGAGCGAATTGGTTGTGCCGAGATCGATGCCAACTACGCGGCCTGTCGAGTTAGATTCCGCCATGCTCTTCTTTTAAGCTCCCAGAGTTTCGGTCACATCGCGGACCAGGTTGCTGAGATAGCGCCGCCGATCGAGCAGCGCCACCATCGTGGTTTGCGCGGCCAGCCGCACGGCTGCATCGCCTTCATCCCACACTTGCCATTGAACGCGCAGGTCATTGTCCACATCCGCAAGCAGGCCCTCGAATTTTGCCTTCGCCTGCTGCAAATCTGAAGTAAGCTGCGGATCTTCTTCGCCCATCTTGCGGGCCATGCGCATCTCTTCAAGCTGCATGTTCAGTTCGAAGACTTCTTCCAGCAGATCGGCGGGAACGCGCGACGGATCCTTCTGGCCCTTCCGGGCATTGCCAGGTTCCTTGCCGGCATGCTCTTCGCCAATCTCCGCGCCTTCCAGTTTGAGCAGATACTCCGTGCGATGGATAGGATCTTTGAGTGTGCGGTAGGCATCGTTCAGCAGAGCCGTATCTGCCAGGCTCCACTCACGCTCATTCTCACCTGCGCGGGCGAAGCGATCCGGATGGACCTTGCGGCTTAGCCGATGAAATTCAGTCTCCAATGCGGGCAGGTCGAGATTGAGGCGCGGCTCAAGACCGAATACTGAAAAGAAGTCGCCACCGGGAGGAGGTTGAATCTTGCTGCAATGCGGGCAAAACAGGGTGGAATCGTTGTGCCCAATGGAACAGGACCAACAGGCAATAGGAACCGCGGAATCGAGGACTTTCAGCATAGATTTGATCCGAAGTGCAACAGCAGGTCCTTCGACTGCGTTTGCCGCAAAAAGCGCGTCAAACTCCGCTCAGGATGACAGCTTTTCTCTGATGCGATCTTTGACATTTGCTGCTAGGAGAACGATGAACCGCAGCCGCAGGAATGCGTGGAGTTCGGATTGATGAAGTTGAAGCCCTGCCGCATCAGCGTCTCTTCGTAATCCAGCGTCATGCCGTGCAGATACAAGAATGACTTTGGGTCGACGAAGACCCTCACACCGTCAAACTCGTAAACGCGGTCGCGCTCGCGGGGCTGCGTATCGAACTTGATGGAATAGGAAAGTCCAGAGCATCCACCTCCCATCACGCCGAGGCGCAGTCCGCCTTCTTCAGGCGACACGCCTTCTTTGGCCATCGCCGTGCGAATGCGCTTTACAGCCCGCTCCGTCACCTGAAGGCCGCCTGCGCTCTGGCCTTCTTTGCCTGCCGCCAACTTGGGCGCGACAGCAGGCTGCGGCGGGGCCGCAAAGGCTCCTTGCGCGGGCTTCGATTCGATATTTACCATGCTCGACATACTTGCCCTTTTCACTTGCAATTCCCCTTTTGAGCCCGGGGCCGCGGCGATCAACAGCCGCAACCCCGCTAAGGAAAGGGGAAGCCTCTTAGTGCGCTACGGCCGCGACATCTGCCGTTTCCGCAACGCCATTCTTTTTCTTCCAGTCGCCAATGGCCGCGCGAATCGCGTCCTCGGCCAGCACGGAACAGTGAATCTTCACCGGAGGAAGCGAAAGCTCCTTCACAATGTCGGTGTTCTTGATCTCGAGCGCATCGCTGACCGTCTTGCCCTTGATCCATTCGGTGGCCAACGAAGAGCTGGCAATGGCCGAGCCGCAACCGAAGGTCTTGAACTTGGCTTCTTCTATCACCTGCGTCTCAGGGTTCACGCGGATCTGCAGACGCATGACGTCGCCGCATTCAGGAGCACCCACCAGGCCGGTGCCTACTTCGGTTGAGCTCTTGTCGAGTTGGCCCACGTTGCGCGGGTTGTTGTAGTGGTCGATTACCTTGTCGCTGTATGCCATGGTCCGTCTCCTCTGCGGGGAAGCCGCCGAAAATCAGTTGTCAGTTATCAGATGTCAGTGATCAGTTATCCGATTCCAACACCCATGCGCTGAAAACTGACAACTGATAACTGACAACTGTATTTAGTGTGCCGCCCACTGAATCTTGGTCAGATCGATGCCTTCCAGCACCATCTCGTAAAGCGGCGAAAGCTGGCGCAGGTGCTTCACAATGTCGATCACCTTGGCGGCCACATAGTCCACTTCCGCCTGGGTGTTGAAGCGGCCAAGTCCAAAACGGATCGAGCTATGGGCCACATCGTCGCCCAGGCCCAGAGCCTTCAATACATAGGATGGCTCAAGCGTGGCCGAGGTGCAGGCCGAACCGCTGGAGACAGCAACGTCGTTGATGCCCATCAGCAGCGATTCACCTTCAACATATACAAAGCTCACGTTCAGGTTACCGGGCAGGCGATGCTCCCACGATCCGTTGATGTGGATGTAGTCTAGCTCCGCTTCGAGCTTGGCCTTCAGGCTGTCGCGCAGTCCGCGCAGATACGCCGCTTCCGCATCCATCTCGTTGTAGGCAATCT
Organism: Occallatibacter sp.; assembly: GCA_049518435.1. Classification (GTDB taxonomy): domain Bacteria; phylum Acidobacteriota; class Terriglobia; order Terriglobales; family Acidobacteriaceae; genus Telmatobacter. Next base: position 21,822 of record JBEKRU010000012.1, read on the forward strand.
CGCAAGCCTTGCCCAGGCCCACGATGCCGGGAACGTTCAACGTGCCTGAACGCATACCGCGCTCGTGGCCGCCGCCGTCGATTTGTGCGGCGATCTGCACACGTGGATTACGCCGGCGAACATACAGTGCACCCACGCCCTTGGGTCCGTAAATCTTGTGGCCCGAGATCGAAGCCACATCGACATTGTCGGCGATCACGTTGAACGGCACCTTGCCGACGATCTGCACCGCATCGGTATGGAAGATGACGCCCTTCTCATGACACAGCTTGCCGATTTCGCGGATGGGCTGCAGGACGCCGATTTCGTTGTTCGCCGCCATAATCGACACCAGGATGGTTTTGTCGTCGATGGCGCGCTTCAGGTCGTCGATGTCGATCAGCCCGTCCGCTTTTACCGGCAGGTACGTGACGCGATAGCCACTTTTCTCCAGCCGCTTGCAGGTGTCCAGAATCGCCTTGTGCTCGGTCACCTGGGTGATGATGTGGTTGCCGCGCTCGCGGTACATCTCCGCGATGCCCTTGAGGGCCAGGTTGTTGCTCTCGGTGGCGCCTGAAGTGAAGATGATTTCCTTGGCGGTGGCCCCGATCAGCTTGGCAATCTGCTCGCGCGCGACTTCTACGGCCTGCTCAGCCTCCCAGCCAAACGAGTGGTTGCGGCTTGCCGCGTTTCCAAACTTGCTGGTGAAGTAGGGCAGCATCGCTTCCAGCACCCGTGGATCGATGGGGCTGGTCGCGTGATTATCCATATAAATCGGCAGGGTCACTCCCGCCGGCACTTCAATTTGGCTGCCAACTGTGCTCATGCTGTTCTCCATCCCTTTATCAATGCTCTGCTCCGCATGCCGCGGAGGAAAAATCCGTTAAAAAGCCAAATCGGTCAGACGGTCAGAGAAACTAACCCATGCGCCGGGTGTGCCCTTGTCGCCGGTTGTTCGTGCTCGGCCAGATCCTGAATGCTGATGCTCTTCAGCACGCCGGCGATGGTGTCGTTCACGCGCGCCAGTGGCTCTTTGATGGTGCAACTCGGCGTCAGGTCGCAGCTTTTGGCGCCCTTGGTGCACGAGGTAATGAAAAACGGCCCGTCGATGGCCAAAATCACTTCGTAGGCCGAAATCTGCCGCGCGTCCCTGGCCAGCGCATAGCCACCGTTCATGCCGGCATGCGAACGCAACAAGCCGTGTTTAGTCAGCAATTGCAGTATCTTGGCCAGCAATTGAGCGGGAATCCCATAAGCGTCGGCCACGTCCTTGGCGCTCAGCGCCGGTGTTTCCGGGTGCTCGGCGAGGAACTTGAGCGCCATCAACCCGTAATCGGCCTTCTTGGTGAGCTTGAGCATTGAATATCCGACTTCTTCGGTCCGTGTTTAGTATACGACCGAAACTGTCGGGATTTCAAGTGCGGAGCGGAATCGGTCCCGTCATGACAAAAAATCTGCGCCGACTCCTAAAGATTCAACAAATACCCGTTTTAAATTATGGAAAAGCCCGCTACAATCTGGCGGAAAGAGTAGTTGTTCCAACCCGATCCTTAAGCGATGGCCACCATCTGCAAACACCCCAGGGTACGAATCGTTTCCCGGCACGAAGACACCGAATTTGTCGAGTGCCTGGAGTGTGGCGAGGTCTTTGACTCCGAAGAGTTTCGCGATATGGAGATTGAAGAAACCGTCGAAACAGAGGAAGCCCAAAACGAACTGTAGAGTCCGCTCCCAAGCCAGCTGGTTCAGGCGGCATCCGTCGGGCCGTGTCCGTTGCCCGGGTGAGCTCCCGCGCGCCGCGACGCGACCCATGCGTAGTGAAACCCGGACGCGACGGTCAGGACCATTGTGGCATCGAGCATAACGGTGCGCAGGTCGGCAATCCACAGGGCTGCACTCAACTGGTGCAGCAGCACCACGGCCACCGCAGCCACCTGGACTGCTGTATTGGCTTTGCCCAGCAGACTCGGAATGAACTCCCGCCGCCCGACCGCGGCGTAAAGCAGGGCCGCTACCGCCAGGATCCCCACGTCTCTGCCAAAGACCAGAACCGTTACGGTAGCCGGAATGAGCCCCATGTGGGTGAGCACCAAAAAAAGAGTGCTCAAGAGCAACTTGTCAGCCACCGGGTCAAGATACTGACCCAGGTCGGTGCGCTGCTTCAGTACGCGCGCCAGCGTGCCATCCAGCGCATCCGTCAATCCAGCCGCCACAAATAAGGCGAATCCCAGCCGATATTGGCTCTCCAGGACGGCTGCGACAAGGAACGGAGCCAGGCAGATGCGTAGCAGCGTGAGCAGGTTAGGCGCAGTGCGGAACGGGTTCAGTCGGGAATTCGAATCTTCGGCCATGGCAGCTTCTTGTTGCCTGAGGACGAGGCACTCAGTGCGATTCGGGAACAATTCCTGCAACCGGATGAGACCGGGCGAAGGCGTACCGCGCAGAAACGGTCCTATGTTCGTGACCGATGGTACAACATGCGGGAAGGCGGCGACACGCCAATCTTTCCCTGACGTGGTTATCCTGATAAACTACGAGTTGTTGGTTTGCAGGCGCGTAGCTCAGTTGGTTAGAGCGCTTCCTTGACACGGAAGAGGTCGCTGGTTCGAGTCCAGTCGTGCCTACCATATTTATCAGTAACTTAGATGGAAAACCCGAATTTCCTCGCCTGCCTCCGTTTTTCGCGGTCCGTATACCTTAGTTAGCGGTTTGCGCCCCCTGTTACATCGCCCTGTCTTTGTCCTTTGCCGGTCTGGAGCCCGGACAGCCAAAGCCATCGATCAGTTCGAATGCGCCAGATGCCACGACTTCCTGGTCGTTGTCCATCCTTAGTTCAAGCTGTTGCATTCTCGGAGCGGACAGGGGTCGGCGCACCCTGAAGCGAAACAAAGCGCTCAAGCTCGCAGCAAGCACGCCCGAGCCGAGCCAGGTCGGAATCCATCTCCCGGTCGGATTTGGTTCGACTCGCCGAGCAAAGAGGCAAATTTTGCTCATAAGTGTTTTAGAATCTGCGGAAATATAGCACGATTGGACTCGAGTTCGCGGCCTCTTCTTTCTCGCCGTCCCATGGTGCCGAGGTTCTGGCGCGGGTAATACGGTCGCCGTTGACCTGTGACTTTGCCGAAGCCGCAGTACAGAATTTTTATCCAAAAGGCCATTGATCTTTTCAGGTAACCCATGTACCCTATCTCCAAAGTAACCAACCAAATTGACCACCTGACGCGATTGTTCTTTTGGGTCCAAACACTGCCCTTGGAAGTTCCTTGAAGTGGAGCAATCGTGCGCGCAAGACCTGAACATTCATTTGCATTGAAGTCCGCGCTTTTTGCGGTCTCATGTGCCTGCGCCGTTTTTTTGGTGACAGGCTGCAGCAGCTTTTCCATCACCGATCCTGGCACCTTTGCCTCAATTTCCGGTCCCACCACCATCCGGGTCAATGAGCAGATCCAGTTCACCAGCCCTGCGCTGACTCTGGGATCGCCGATGACTTTTTATGTCAATGGCATCGCTGGCGGCAATTCTGAGATCGGAACAATCGATAACAAGGGCCTGTATGTGGCTCCGGCCATTGTCCCGATTCCAAATACCGTGAATGTGACCGGCGTGGCGAACGATTACCCAGGCTTCCCGAAAGGGTCCGCGGCTGTGGGTGTCTTAAACCCCATTCCCATCATCGGCGCCGTGACACCGTCCACCTTCCCTGAGGGAAGCGCGCAGGTGGTGGTGAATGGATCGCAGTTTGTCTTTGGCGCGCAAATCAACTGGAATGGCGCCGTCGTTCCCACCACCATGATTTCGAGCACCGAACTGATTGCGCTGATTCCCGCGCCCAATCCAGGGTCGTACCCGCTGCTGGTGAGCAACCCCAACCCGGGATCGGCTAACTCGGCCAGTGTCTCGGTGCTGGTAGGCCCAGGCCAGGTCGTGCTCACGCTGCAAGCCGGCAATGGCTCGGATGTGCGTGTGGGAAATCCGCTGAACTTCGGACTCACGGTTAACGGAACCATCCACACCGGCGTGACACTGCAAGTCAATGGCGTTCCCGGCGGCAATGCGACGTGGGGCACAGCCGTCTCCAATGCGGATGGATCAATCACCTATACCGCGCCGCCGGTCATCCCGGACTCCTTCGTAATTCCCGCGTATCCGAATGTTGTGCAACTCACCATCACCAGCGTCGACAATCCCTCGGTATCAATCAATCAAAACATTTCAGTCCTGAATCCAATCCCGATTCTCAATTCAGCAACGCCCATGAACTTCAATGTTGGACCTCCATCCACCAGCATCGTGCTCACGGGCCAAAGTTTCATCAATGGCGCGCAGGTGCTCGTGAATGGATTTACCGTGCCCACGACATTCAACAGCGGGACCCAGTTGACCGCGAGCCTGGATCTGAGCGAACCGGGCAATCTGGACCTGCAGGTGTTGAATCCGAGCCCGGGGCCGGCGAAATCCGCGGACCTCATCGCGCTTGTAAACGGCACGCCGCCGACGCCGTTGGTGACTCCGCAGGATGCATCGCGCTTTCTGGAGCAGGCGACCTTCGGCGCAACCGATGCGGACATCCATCATCTTTCCATGGAAGGCTACGATGCTTGGCTCAATGAGCAATTCGCCATGCCACAAACACTCCACGAGCCCGCAGTGGAGCAGGCTGTCATCCTCAACAATCCGCCCTGCGCCGCAACGGATGTGAAGTGCAACAACGCCCTCTTTGTGGGGAACGCTTCCAACGAGAGCTTTGTTCAAGACACCTTCTGGCAGCAAAGCATTGCCGGAAACGACCAGTTACGTCAGCGCGTAGTGCATGCGCTTACCGAGCTGATGGTCGTCTCCACCGAGCCCAACTTCAGCATCCAAAGCGAGCCTCGCGGAGAAGCCAACTACTATGACGTGCTTGGCGCGGACGCCTTCGGCAATTTCCGTAATCTGCTGCAGGATGTCACCCTGAACCCCATCATGGGTCAGTTCCTGAACATGCTGGGCAACGATAAGGGCAATGCCACCACCGATCCGGACGAAAATTACGCGCGCGAGGTCATGCAGTTATTCACCATCGGTCTTTACCAGTTGAACGACGATGGCTCGCAACAGTTGGACGCGAACGGAAACCCCATCCCGACGTATTCAAACACTGACGTGATGGGGCTGGCTGCGGTCTTCACCGGGTTTAGCTGGAATAATCCAGACGACACCAGTGATTATGCCTGGTCCGAGTGCTGCGGGTACATAGGCCCTGGGTATGGAGAAGAGCTTCTGCCCATGCACAGTTACCCAAATCATCATTCAACGGTGCAGAAGCAATTCCTTGGCGTAACTGTTCCCGCTTCTCCCTACTCCGATCCCGATGGCGATCTGAAGCTGGCGCTCGATACCATATTCAACCATCAGAACGTGCCGCCATTCTTCTGCAAGCAGATGATCCAGCACCTGGTCACCAGCAACCCAAGCCCCACCTACATCAGCAACTGTTCCGCCATCTTCAAGAACGACGGCTCAGGCGTGCGCGGAAATCTGCAGGCAGTGATCTCCGAGATCCTGCTTGACCCGGAGGCGCGTGCCTCGGCCGCCGATTTCAGCAATCCGCAATACGGCAAGGTGCGAGAAGCGCTCCTTCGTTACACAGAGTGGGCGCGGGCATTTACCGCGCAATCGCGCACCGGTTCGTATGACAACGGCAGCACCGAAGATCCGATCTATGGACTCGGCGAAATGTCCCTGCGCTCGCCCACGGTCTTCAACTGGTTTACTCCGGGATATGTCCCACCGGCTACGACGATTGCAGCAGCCGGACTTGGGGCTCCGGAGATGCAGATGACCAATGTCTCCACGGTGGTGGGCTACATCAACTACATGCAGGGCGCAATCGGCAGCAGCGCAACCAACGGCCCTGACCTGTTCTCGAATTACGAAACGGAAATAGGCCTGGCTGCAACGCCCAACGCACTGCTCGACCGCATCAATCTGCTGTTGATGGCTGGCGAAATGGACCCCACGCTGTATAGCCAGATCCTTGCTGCCATCAACTCAATTCCAATTCCAGCCGGCGATCAAAATGCAATCAATACCGCACTCTTGAGCCGAGTCCAAACGGCAATTTACCTTACGATGGCTTCGCCATCCTTCTGCGCGCAGTTTTAGGGAGCCAATGATGAACAAGCTTGAGCGGTCCCGCCGTCACTTTCTAAGAACGGCTTCAATGGCCTCCATGGCAGGCCTCTACGCGAGTCCATTTCTCGTGGAACTCAACTCCCTCGCCGCCATGGCCCAGGGAACAACTTCTTCTGGCTACAAGGCGCTGGTCTGCGTCTTCCTGCAAGGCGGCAACGACGGCCACGGTGCGGTCATCGCCACGGATCCCGACTCTTTCAACGCTTTCACAACGGCGCGCTCGGGAGCGCCGGGGCTTGCCTATCCCCTCGCCGACCTTCTGCCCATCACCCCGAAGACGCCGCAAAGCGGCCGTACCTTCGCTCTCAATCCCGCGTTGGGCGGAATTCAAAATCTATTCAACGCCGGTCGCTGCGCCATCGTAGCCAACACCGGCACGTTGATTGCTCCCGCCACCAAGGCCCAGGTCAATGCCAATTCGGTGCCCTTGCCCGATTCGTTGTTCTCGCACTTCGATCAATCGGCCGCGTGGCAGGCCATCGCATCCAACCTCGGCGGCGGAGAACACGTCGGATGGGGCGGCGCAATGGCCGATCTCATCGAAAGCATGAACTGGAATTCCAACGCAACCTTCACCTGCATCTCCACATCAGGCATCGCGTTGTTCTTGTCCGGTCAGCAATCCTATCAACTGAATGTCACGTCAGCAGGCCCGATTCCAATCTACGGTTTGTCGAATCCCCCCTTCGGTCTGTCCGCGGCAAACAATCCTCTCTCAGCCATCTTCACGAATGAAGAAACCAATCTCTTTGCCAAGGAATATGGCAACGTCGTCAATCGTTCCATCCAGGCACAGGCCACTCTCGCCAGCGCAATGCTTCCCGCCGGCCCCGGAGGCGTACCGAATCCTCCCCAATATCTCGATCCGCAGTCAAACAAACTCGCCGATAACCAGCTTGCAGTCTCGATGCAAACCGTGGCCAGAATCATCGGCGGAGCCAGCAGTCTCGGTGTAACGCGCCAAATCTTCTACGTGCAACTCGGCAGCTTTGATACCCACAACAACCAGTCCATACAGATTGCGCAGCTTCTGAGCCAGCTCGGCGCCGCGCTTGAATATTTTGATGGCCTCATGGTGACGGCCGGTCTCGGCAACCAGGTAACCACATTCACTGCTTCCGACTTTGGCCGCACGCTGACTTGTAATAGCAACGGTACTGACCACGGATGGGGCAGTCACCATTTTGTTGTCGGTGGCGCGGTGCAGGGTCAGGATATGTATGGTCAGTATCCGGTGATCGGCGTCAATCAGGCCAACGATGTTGGCGCAGGCCGGTTAATTCCCACCACCTCCGTAGACCAATACGCAGCCACCCTTGCAAAGTGGTTTGGATTATCCGGCGGACAGGTCAACCAGGTATTTCCAAACTTCAACAACTTCGGCACCAACCCATATTTAGGATTCATGGGCTAGCATCCTATTCGCAACGCCCATAACTCAATTGACCTGTCATCCTGAGCGAACGGGGCCCCGAGCGTTTTTCAGCTCGGGGGTGGTGAGTCGAAGGACCTGCATTTATCCTTTCGCAATTCTCAAATGGAACTTTAGAGTTAGGGCTCTAGCATCCACCGCCCGTTCAACCCACCTGCGCCTTGGGCGGCGACACAAGGATCGGCAATAAAACCGAAACGGCCATGATGCCGGCAATAATATGCAGTCCGCTCACATACGATCCGCTGGCTTGGCGCAGATGCGCAATCAGCAGCGGCCCAAATGCGCTGCCCGAGCCCCACGCGGTCAGCATCAGTCCGTAGATCGGGCCAACATTCTTCGATCCGAAGTAATCCGCGGCAAAGGCCGGCATGGTGCCGAACCCGCCGCCGTAGCACATCAGGATGACGAACGAAACGGCAGTAAGTATCGATGCCGAAGCGATGCCGGGAAACATCCAGAAAAGTCCCACCTGGGTCAGGAACATCAACACGAAAGTCCATCGCCGCGTAATCGCATCGGAGATCGACGCCCAAAAGATGCGCCCCACTGCGTTGCCGATGGCCACAATGCCAACCATCCCTGCCGCCACGCTCGCGGTGACCTTGGCGATCTCCTGAAACATCGGCGATTCCTGAGAGATAAGCGAAATCCCCGCCGAAACATTCAGGAACAGCAGCGCCCACAGCGCCCACCATTGCCACGTCTTAAGCGCCTCGTCCAGCGTGTAATCCTTGGCCGCGCGTTGCGCCTTCTGAATATTGCTGGGCGACCATCCCTCCGGCTTCCATCCATCCGGCGGATTCTTCATCAACAAACCGGTGGCCATGGTCACGATGAGACAGGTAACGCCCATATAGGCGAACGTCTGCAGTACGCCCACGCTTTGAATGAGTTTCGTAGCCACTGGAGCCGTAACCAGCGCGCCCGCTCCAAACCCTCCCACGGCCAGGCCGGTAATAACTCCCCGCTTATCCGGGAACCACTTCACCAGCACGGCAACCGGAACGATATATCCGAAGCCCAGTCCGATGCCGCCAATCAATCCATAGGTCAGATAGAGCCACCACAGCTTGTCGGCGGAGAAACTTGCCAGGAATAAGCCCAGGCCGTATAGAAATCCACCGGTGAGCGCAACCACGCGCGGCCCTCTCTTGTTCAACCACAGGCCACCGAAAAAAGCGGCCACACCCAGAACAAAAATGCAAATGGTAAATGTCAGCGTAACGTCCGGCTTCGACCAGTGAAACTGTTTCACGAGAGGATTGACAAAGACACTCCATGCATACACCGCGCCTAGCGCCATCTGCATCAGAAAGCCCGCTGCTGCGAGTCCCCAGCGATTCGTCGTTCCCATGCTCTTCCTCCAAGGCTGTTTCGTACAGTGATTCAGGTGTTATCAGCAACTGCCGCGCAATTTGATCTGATTTCCCAGAGTCTCAAGAAAGCGATTGATAAGCGCGATGCTGCGCCGCAGTTCCTTGTGGCGGAATTGACTTAGTAGCGAGAACAATCCCGGCGGCTCGATAATCGGCTTCTGATAGCAACCCAGCGTTTCCGTCGTCGCTTCGGCAATGCACTGCAGCACATCCGGATTGATGGACCCCAGCATTTTAGCGAGTATCAATGTATTGCGCATCGCGCGCACTGACTCGTCTGACTTGACCGCATCCACTGCGGTCTCAATCAACTTATCGCTTGCGCCCAGCCCGCCCCGCAGCAGTTGAAACACTCCATGATCGTGCAACTGCTGCAACAGTTCCCATGAGTCCAGCAGCGCTTCCGCGTGTTCAATGGGCGCTTCGTCCAGACGCTTACGTAACTCCTGTCGAGGGTCGCGCGGCGGTAACTCCAATGAGATTGGTCGAGCCATTGTTCATTCTCCTTGCCGGCAAGCATTGCTAACTCGTCTTGATCTGGACCAATCCATTGCCTGGCTGGTGATAGTCCCCGCGCTTCCACTTGCGCTCCACTTCAACGCCATTCTGCGGTGTTGGATGCCCGAAACGCGAGTTAGTCTTTGGCAATGGATTCTCGCCAACTTCACCCAGCACTTTCAATTGCACAGAGGTTTCCTTATAAGCCGGCGTGTGCGTCGCCTTATCGGTATAACTGCTTGTAAGTCGATTCACCGGCTCGTCTACCGAGTTCATAGGCATATACAGTTCTTTGCCGGTCACTCGCGTCGTGATCACCGCCTGTGCGCGCACTTTTCCGTAACGCGATGTAAGCTGCACCCAACTCCCCGTCTTGATGCCGCGATCCGTGGCCAGCTCCGGCGAAACCTCAATAAATGTGCACGGTGTCTTTTCGCGAATCCCCTCAGTGCGATACGTCATATTGCCTTCATGAAAATGCTCAAGCAGGCGTCCGTTATTCAAATGCAAATCGTATTCGTCATCCTGCAGATTGGACGGTTCGTACCATGTGAGTGGAAAGAAATTCGCTTTGCCGTCAGGGAATTTGAACTGCTTGGTATAGAGCAGCGGCTGATCGCTGCCGTCTTCTGCCACCGGCCACTGCAGCGTCTTGTAACCTTCCAGCCGCTCATACGTCACGCCCGCCATCAGCGGCGTCAGCGGAGCAATCTCTTCGTATATCTGCGATGGATGTTCGTACTTCCATCCCGCGCCCAGCCGATTCGCAATGTCCTGAATAATCTCCCAATCAGGCCGGCTCCCGCCCAGCGGCTCCATCGCCCGATAGAGCCTTTGAATGCGCCGCTCCGTGCTCGTGAATGTTCCTTCCTTTTCCAGGCTGGGACACCCCGGCAGAATCACGTCTGCAAAGCGGCAGGTCTCCGTGAAGAAGATCTCCTGCATCACAAAGAAGTCCAGCTTCGACAAAGCATCGCCGACATAATTTGCATTCGAGTCAACCATGCTCATCTCTTCGCCGAAGACGTACATCGACTTCAGCCGCCCATCCTGAATTGCGTCGATCATCATGTGGTTATCGAGTCCGGGCTTCGGCGGCAGAGTTACCTTCCACGCCTTTTCAAACTTGGCGCGGATCGCGGCATCATCCACTTTCTGGTAGCCGGGGAAGTAATTCGGCATCGCTCCATGGTCGCTCGCTCCCTGCACATTGTTATGCCCGCGCAGCGGATATGCCCCTGTTCCAGGCCGCATGTAGTTACCTGTCGCCAGCAGCAGATTCGAGATAGCCGTCGATGTATCCGATCCCATGATGTGCTGCGTTACGCCCATGGCCCACAGCACGCAAACGCTATCTGCGGCTGCAATCATGTGCGCAACTTTTGTCAGCGTTTCAATCGGCAGCCCGCACCGCTGGCTCGCCATTTTCAGGGTGAATGGCTCCAGGCTCTTGATGTACTCCGCCGCGCCGTTGACCCACTTATCGATGAACTCCTGCTTGGCCAGGCCGTTCTCGAGGATGTAGCGCGTTACCGCCGAAAGCCATATCAGGTCCGTGCCCGGTCGCGGATGCAGATGAATATCCGCCCTCCGCGCCATCTCGTTCTCGCGCAGGTCGCTCACAATCAGCTTCTGCCCGCGCAGCTTGTGGCTGCGTTTCACGCGCGTCGCCAGCACCGGGTGGCTCTCCGCCGTATTACTGCCGATAATCACCACCAGCCCCGCCTGCTCAATGTCTGAGATGGAACCGGAGTCGCCGCCATAGCCCACCGTTCTCCATAGCCCCGTAGTCGCCGGAGCCTGGCAGTATCTCGAGCAGTTATCCATGTTATTCGTCCCGATAACTGCTCGAGCCAGCTTCTGCATCAGGTAGCTCTCTTCGTTGGTGCACTTCGACGAAGAGATGAAAGCCAGTGCATCCGGCCCGTTCGCTTTCTTGATTTCGGCGAACCGCCGTGCCACCAGCCCCAGCGCCTCGTCCCATGTTGCTTCGCGAAATTTGTCGCCCTCGCGGATCAGCGGAGTGGTAAGCCTGTCAGTGCTGTTCACATAGTCCCAACCAAACTTGCCTTTGATGCACGTTGAAACGCCATTCGCCGCCCCATGCGCCGGCTCCACTTTCAGAATGTGCCGGTCCTTGGTCCAGATATCGAAGCTGCAGCCCACCCCGCAATACGTACACACGGTCTTGGTGATCTTGGTATGCGACTCCCGCATCGTCGCTTCCACTTCAGAGAGTTGCAGAATCGCGCCGTATCCCAGTTCCGGCTCAATTCCCTTGACCACATCGATCATGCCGTTCAGCGCGGGCTTCGGCAGCGTGGTAAAGTAGCCCGCCTCGCCCAGCATCGACTTTTCCATCAGCGCATTGCAGGGGCAAACCGTCACGCAGTGGCCGCACGAAACACAACTCGATTCGCCAATCGGTGCGCCGTCATCCCACAACACGCGCGGATGCGGATCCTCCCATCGAATGCTCAGCGTCTCGTTCACCTGCAGATTCTGGCAAGCCTCCACGCAGCGCCCGCAAAGAATGCACTGGTCCGGATCGTAGCGGTAGAAGGGATTCGACATGTCCACTTCATACGGCTTCGCCTTGTATGGAATCTCCTGGTGCTCGACGGCCAGCAGCTTCGTCGTGTTATGCACCGTGCAATTGCCGTTGTTGTTATCGCAGACCGTGCAGTACAGCAGGTGATTGCCGAGGATGCGGTCGAAAGCCTCACGCTGCGCAGCGTCCGCCCGCGCCGACTCCGTCACCACCGTCATGCCGTCCGCAGCCAGCGTGCCGCAGGCTCTCACCAGCTTGCCGTCCACCTCCACCATGCAGGTATCGCAGGTCTGGATCGGCCCAAGTTGCGTGTGGTAGCAAACCTGCGGAATCTCTACACCGCTGCGGTTGATTACATCAATCAGGCGTTCGCCGGGTTTGATCGCCTGTGCCTTGCCATTGATTTTGAATGACATGGGGAATCGGCCCTCGCTGACTCTTCGGGATAATAGTCCCGAAATCGCAGATTCGTAAACTGCTTTGATTCGATTCGATGAAAGCCTGTGTGAATCCTCTGTTAAAAAAGAAGTCTCAGCCGGCATTCGGTTTCGTCCCACGGAAGGAATCAGGCGTGGGAGTCACTCGTCGAAGATGCGCTCACACACCGGAATTCATCCGAATAGACCACAAACCGTCTTCCGCGTAAAAATCCAACCAACGTCAATCCCAACTCCCGCGCCAGCTTTACCGCCAGGCTCGACGGAGCCGAAACCGACGCTAGAATCGGAATCCCCGCCGCCAGGGCCTTCTGCACAATCTCGAACCCACCCCGCCCGCTCACCAGCATCACGTTCTGTGAAAGCGGCAGCTTCTTCTCCAGCACCGCCCATCCGACGATTTTGTCCACCGCGTTGTGCCTCCCAATGTCCTCCCGCAGTGCAAGCAATTGACCCGCGCCGTCAAACAGCGCCGCCGCATGCAGGCCACCCGTCCGGCTGAACACTTCCTGCTCTGCGCGAAGCGCCTCAGGCAAGCGGCACAGCATCTCCGGGTCCACGCGGAAGCCGCTGTCCAGCTGCCGCAAACCGCGCACCCGGATCGCATTGATCGACGCTTTGCCGCAGATGCCGCAACTGGAAGCAGCATAGAAATTGCGCTGCAAGTCTTCGGAATCGAAGTCCGAATCCTTCAGCTCGACTTCCACTACATTGCTTTTTGTGCCGTTTTCCGGCAACTTGGCGCGAAGCCCGGCAATCTGCTCCGGAGACTCGATAATCCCTTCGGTCAGCAGGAATCCCGCCGCAAGTTCCAGGTCGTTTCCCGGCGTCCGCATCGTGACCGTCAGCGGCACACCGGCAATCCGAATCTCAAGTGGCTCTTCGGCCGCCAGCGAGTCCTGCACCTTGTGGACACGCCCGTCTTCCCATTCGGTAACCTGCGTCAGTTCGACACTTCGCTCTGGTGTGCGCATCCGGGCCCCCGCCTACCGTTGTTGACGTTGAATCACGCAAATGAGTCTGTCAAGCCATGCAGTCAAAACGTTCTTGAAAATCCTGTCATGCATAAGACGCCTCCTTCTATCCTTGGTAGCATCTGAAAGGTAGATGCGCCGATCATCGAACAGGCGCCCGGGAAACACAGAAGGAACGTCCAATGAAGCTGCGAATCAAAGGAAACTCGATGCGGCTCCGCGTATCGCCGTCGGAGATGAAGCGGTTGCTCAGCGCCGGACGAATCGAGGAAGTCATCCACTTCGGGCCTGAGCCGGATGCGCGCCTCACCTATGCCCTGGAACAGGCGCCGTCCGAGGACGAAATGACTGTCCGCTATCGTCCGCAGGAAGTGACCGTAATCCTCTCAGCCGGGAACGCCCGCGCCTGGGCTGAGGGGGACGAGGTTGGCATCTATGGCTCCTTCAATGTCGGGAACGGCCAGTTGGAATTGGTAGTCGAGAAAGACTTCGCCTGCCTCGACAAGAAAGACGGCAACGAAGACACCTTCCCGAATCCAAAATGCGCCCAGGCCTGCTGACCGTTCCATTCGTGCCGCACCGCTAGCTCGCCTCTTCGCGTCGATTGCTCCCGCTTTCAGCCTTTAGTTGAATTCCCACGACCCAATGCTGCGTCTGCGTAAATTGACAGCCCCATTCCCCGTTCCTATAATCCGCCTTTGCGCATGCGGGAGTCTTTCATCAGCGATCCTCAATGCGCAGTCCCGGAGAAAATGTGACCGTGCCCGATTCCGCAACCAATCCACGTCTCGCCATGTTCAATCTCGAAGGCCAAACCGCCATCGTCACCGGCGCAGCTACCGGAATCGGCCAGGCCATTGCCGCCCGGCTCGCGGCTGCCGGAGCCACCGTTGCGGTCATCGATCTGAACCTTCCTGAAGCCGAGCAAGCTGCTGCCGAACTGCCCAACGCGTCCTTCGCCGTCGAGACCGATGTCGCTAATCCCGATTCAGTCCGCCGCTGCGTCGATCTTGTGATTGCGAAAACCGGCCGCATCGACATCCTCGTCAACAACGCTGGCATCGCCGGCCCCGCAGGCTATATCTGGGAACAGACGGACGAGAATTGGCAGCGTAACATCGCCATCAATCTCACCGGCGTCTTCAACTTTTGCCGCGCCGTCATCCCGCACATGCGCATTCGCAACTACGGAAGAATCGTGAACATCGCATCCATCGCCGGCAAGGAAGGCAATCCGCGCATGACGCCCTACTCCGCCACCAAGGCCGGCGTCATCGGCCTCACCAAGGCGCTCGGCAAAGAGCTGGCCCTCGACGGTGTCTGCGTCAACGCCGTTTCGCCCGCCGTGGTGCAAACCAAGATCCTCGATCAGCTGCCCCCAGCGCAGGTCGCCTACATGACCGATCGCATTCCCATGAAGCGCACCGGCAAGCTGGAGGAGGTAGCCGCCGTGGTCCACTTTCTCTCCAGCCCTGAAGCTTCCTTCGTCACCGGCCAGTGCTACGACGTGAGCGGCGGCCGGGCCACTTACTGAACCAACTGGTTATCGAAGGAGGCACCACCGTGTTCCAGCCCGAAACCTACGCCATCACGCTCTGTTTCATGGTTCTCAGCATGCTCTGCTGGGGTTCCTGGGCCAACACGGTCAAGCTCTGTCCCGGCTTTCGCTTTCAACTATTTTATTGGGATTACGTCGGCGGCCTGCTGCTCGGTTCCATCCTCTTCGGCATCACCCTCGGCTCGCTGGGAAGCAGTGGTCGTCCCTTCTTCGCCGACCTCGCGCACGCCGATTCAACCCACTTCCTCCTCGCTTTCACCGGCGGAGTCATCTTCAACGTCGCCAACCTGCTGCTCGTAGCCGCCATTGAAATCGCGGGCCTCGCCGTCGCCTTCCCCGTCGGCATCGGCCTCGCCCTTGCCGTAGGCGCAGTCAGCAGCTACATCATCACGCCGCAGGGCAACCCGCTCATGCTCTTTTGCGGCGTAGCGCTGGTCCTCGCCGCCATCGTTTTCGACGCACTGGCCTATCGCCTTCGCGAAAAAGAAAAGCGCACAGCCAGCATGAGGGGAGTGGTCCTCAGCCTCGCCGCAGGATTGCTCATGGGAACCTTCTATCCGTTCGTGGCGAAGTCCATGTCCGGCGACGACGCACCCGGACCCTACGCCATCGCCCTCATCTTCACCATCGGCGTCATCGCCTGTTCCCTGCCCCTCAACTATCTGCTCATGCGCAAGCCACTCGATGGAGGCGCGCCCGCTCCGTTCTCCGCATACCGCGCGGCGCCCTTCCAATGGCACCTCTGGGGACTGCTCGGCGGCGCCATCTGGCTCTCCGGCGCAGTACTCAATTTCGTCGCCTCCCGCGCCCACATGGTCGGCCCCGCCGTGTCGTACTCCATCGGCCAGGGCGCCACCATGGTCTCCGCGTGCTGGGGTGTCTTTATCTGGCGCGAGTTTGCCGCCGCACCCGCCCGATCCAAGCGATTCCTGGTATGGATGTTTCTCTTTTTCTTAGCCGGCTTAAGCTCCATAGCGCTCGCCCCGCTGTTCTGATGAAATGTCCCGTGAAGGAAGGCTGAATAACATGGCGACCAAGGGAATCGTAGTAGTCGGCAGCCTGAATCTCGACCTCGTCGTTCAAGTCGATAAAATCCCCGCTGTCGGCGAAACCGTCCTCGGCGGCGACTTTCAAACCCATCCCGGCGGCAAGGGAGCCAACCAGGCCGCGGAAGTCGGCCTCCTCAAGTATCCGGTCCACATGATCGGCCGCGTCGGCTCCGACGACTTCGGGAAACAGCTGCGTCACAGTCTCGACAGCAAGGGCGTCGACACCACCGCAGTCACCACCACCGACGGCCCATCCGGAATTGCCATGATCGAAGTGCAGGCCAGCGGAGACAACAACATCGTAGTCGCGTCCGGAGCCAACGCCCTTCTTACTCCTGCCGACCTCGATGCCCACATCGATCTCATCCGCAATGCTGGCATCGTTCTCACCCAGCTTGAAACGCCCATTCCAACTCTCGAGCACCTCGCCGCAATCTGCGGCCGCGAAAACGTCCCGCTGATGCTCGATCCAGCCCCGGCAGCTTCTCTCCCCGCCGACCTGCTCAGCCGCCTCACCTGGATCACGCCCAACGAGACCGAGGCCCAGAGTCTGACTGGCAGAAGACACGCGCTCGACAACGAAGATGAGGTCCGTGCCCTCGCCGAGACACTGCTGAAAATGGGCCCAAAGAACGTCATCATCAAGCTGGGAGAAAACGGCGCATACCTGGCCTTGGAAGACGGAACCCGCGTCGCCGTTCCGGCATTCGAGGTCAAGGCGGTCGACACCACCGCCGCCGGAGACTGTTTCAACGGAGCCTTCGCCGTTGCGCTGGCAAGTGGCTCACCGCCGCTGGTAGCAGCCCGCTTCGCCGCCGCCGCCTCGGCAATCTCAGTTACGCGACCCGGTGCTCAGCCGTCCATGCCCACCCTCACCGAAGTGTTAGCTTTCCTCAAAGCGCATCGCGATCTCCGCAAGGATTAGGTGGTTTCAATCCCCTGAAGACAGCCCCCAAGGGCCGCTGTGCTCGTTCATGGCTGCCATTTGTGCTGCGATGAATCGGGCACAAATCGTGCCCGGGAGATGACCGCTGTTCATCTTCGGTCGGGATGGGCGAATGTGCGTTCGGCTATGCGGGGTACCGTTGTTGGGCGTACCAGGCGCAGAGAAGCAGGAAGATTGCGCCGGCGGCGTAGCTTAGGGCGAAGGCTGGAGCGGCTCCCCATCGCAGCTGGTTTTCGATGCCGGCTTCTGTCAGGGTGTAGGCGTGGATTACGCCGAAGGCCGACAGCACCGCTGCAGCGGCCATCCATCCTGAAGCTGCTGCGAAGCGGCGATCGATGACTAAGGCTAAGGTCGCGGCCCACAGCATGCTGGTGAGCAGGCCTCCCTGGCCCAACGCGATCAGGCCGCCTAATGCTAACTCTGTCCCCATGTTGGGGAGGATGGCGGCGAGGGAGCTGCCGGCTTTGCGGGCCACTGTGTCGGCTATGCCGGCGACCCACTGGGCGAGCATGGGGATGAGACCGAGGGCGACGGCGATGGTTTGCTGGCGGGGGACTTCGGCGAAGGCCTGTCCTACGGTGACGAGTCCAAACCAGACAATACAGGGGCCGGCGACGGCGAGCGGCACGATGCGCAGGACCAGCGGCAGCAGGCCCGTGGTGCAGAGGATGAGGGTGACCAGGCCGTTGAGGGCCGAATAGCCGGAGCGTGCTCCGTTGGCTTTGTGGGCGGCATGTCCGACGTAGAGCGTGGTGGGGAAGGGGCTGCCGAGAGCGGCGGCAGCGAGGGTTCCCAGGCCGTTCATGAGCAGCGAGGGGGTGGTGCGGTAGTCGTCCCCCGCGATTTTGACGGACTCGAGGATTTGCAGGGAAGCGAGGGTGTCCAGCGAGGCTAGGGGCAGGATGATGGCGAGGTAGGTTAGCCATTCGCGATGGCTGAGGAGTGCGAAGAGATTGACGGGATGGGGCAGGTAGAGGCCGGGTGCGGCTAGTTGCGGTGCAGGCGGGTTATAGAGGTGGAAATGGGTGAGGACGGCGAAGAGAATTGCGCCGAGGCTGATGGCGACGAGGGCGGGCGGGATGTGGAAGGGGAGCTTGAGGCGCGATCCGTAGAGGGTGAAGAGAACGAGCATGGGGAGGAGCGCGATGGCGGCCTGGTCGAATACGCCGAAGATGAAGCCGAGGCAGAGATAGGCGAGGGCGAGGCCGGCGAGCGGACAGAGCAGCGCGGCGCGCGGAGTATGACGGCGCAGCCAGTCGGTACAGAAGGCGCCGGCGGTTTGGACGCAGCCGCTGATGAGGCTGGCAAAGACGCCGGCCTGCCAGGCGAGGGTGGCGGAGTGGGTGCGGGTGAAGACGGGGCCCATGATGAGGAAGACATAGGCAAAGATGGTGGGAGTGTTCACGCCGAAGGGGATGGCGGTAACGTCGTCGCGGCCGGTGCGGGCGGCGAGGCGGCGAGCTTGCCAGGCGTAGAAAAGATTGCCGACGAGGATGGAGATGGCGACGCCGGGAAGGATTTGGCGGGTGACGAAGTCGACGGGGAAGCCGCAGACGGGGGCGAGGCCGACGATGAGGAGCAGGTCCGGGAAGCCGGAAAAGAAGAGGCCGAAGAAGCCGTCTACATCCCCGGAGGTGAAGAACGGGGGACGGTGATGAGCAAGCGCGGCTGAAGGTGCGGCGGCTGGGGGCTCGGTCATGCGGTGCCGTAAGTGAAGCCGATTTCGCGCAGCCATTTGCGGTAGGCGATGGCCATGCGGTCAGAGCGGAGATGGAGCTCGGACTGCAGATCGAGGGGGAGTAACTCGGGGCGCTGGGATTCGACGATGAGACGGTCCTGTTCGGTGACACGGTCCTGAAAGCTGCGGAGTTCGTCGTCGGAGTGCTGGTCGCCGTAGTTGAGGCAGAGGATGAGGCGGATTTCGCAGGTTTCGGGGTCGATGGGAGCGACCTGGCCGAGAATGCCGAGGCGCTGCGCACTTTCGGGATTGCCGCCACCGGTCTTGGTCAGGCCGACGGTGAGCGGGGCGTTAACCCAGTAGTGGTAATTGACGAGGGCGGGCTGGCCGGTGCCGTCGGGGTTGGGCTGCCAGATGCGGATTTCGCGGGCTTCCGGGCCGGTGGTGTCGGTGCCGGGAGTGACTTCGTAGTCCTCAACTTCGCCGTGTTGCGGGTCGCCGAGAAGGCCCGCGTGAACGAAGCCGAGGTGGGCAACGTCGAGAAAATTCTCCACGATGCGCGGGCCTTTGGCATGCATGCGGTAGGGGCCGCAAAGGATGGTGCGGATGCCGGGTTGGTCGGCGATGGGGAACGTGGGGAGTTCGGTGTTGGATTCGCCGAGGGAGATCCAGACGACGCCGTAGCGCTCGACGACATTGTAGGTTTGCGCGTGGGCCTTGGCCGGCGGAGTGAGGCCGGGATGAGCGGGAATGTGGATGCACTGGCCGGAGGGTGCGTATTCCCAGGCGTGATAGGGGCAGACCAGGCAGTCGGTGGGTTGTTTATCGGCGGCGGGGTGGATTGAGGCGGAGTGAATTGCTCCAAGGGAAAGCTTTGCGCCGCGGTGAATGCAGAGGTCACGCCAGCAGTGGAGGCCCTGTTGCGAGCGCCAGAGGACCAGGTCGGTGGCGAGAAGACGGCGGGCCACCAGCTTGCCTGCCTCAACTTCGCGCGACCACGCAATGGCGAACCATTCCTGCTGGAGGATGGGGTCGGCGAGTGGGGACGTTGCGGTTTCCGGGTGCATGGGGCGGGGAGTGGCTCCGCGTGGGGAAGTTATTTTCGTGGTTAGGGTAGTGTACACCGGGAATTTTTGTACACTCTCCTTGACATTCTAGGAGAGTGTCTGTAGTTTCTTTCCTAGAGCGGCTAGGAAAGAGATGGGAGCACAAATGGTTCGCGAAAAGCAGGATAAGGGCATTGATCTGTTGCAGGGGACGTTGGACCTGATGATTCTGAAGGCGGTTTCGCTGGGGCCACTGCATGGCTATGGGGTGCTGTTGCGGATCCAGCAGATTTCTGGTGAGGAACTTGTGATTCAACAGGGGTCGTTGTACCCGGCGCTTTACCGGCTGGAGCACCAGGGCGCGATTACGAGCGAGTGGGGCGAGAGCGAGAACAACCGGAAGGCGAAGTACTACAGCCTGACCGCGGCGGGTCGGGAGCGGCTGGTGGAAGAGACGGATAAGTGGGACCGGATGGCGGGGATTATTGGGACGGTGTTGAGGGCAACGTGAAGCAGATTACAGATGACAGGTTACAGATGACAGTTAAGACGTAGAAGCAGTTCATAGTTCGTAGTTCACAGTTACGAGTTATCAGTTATCAGGCGCCGGGATTAGGAACTGCGAACTAAGAACTAAGAACTAAGAACTGCGAACTAAGAACTACGAACTGAATGAAAGAGGAGTTATGCGGGTGCGTTCTTTACTAACTCGGATTCTAACTCAGCCGCGCTCATGGCTACGCGCGGCCACCGGCCGCGATCGACTGGAGTCCGAGATGGAGGCCGAGCTGGCTTCGCATCTGGAGTTCCTGACTGCGGACTTGGTGAGCGCCGGGTATGGGCCGGTGGAAGCGCGGCGGCGGGCGCGGATTGCGCTGGGAGGAGTGACGGTGGCGAAGGAAGGCATGAGGGCATCATTGGGATTGAAATGGCTGGATGAGCTGCGGGCGGATTTGCGGTATGGGGTGCGGATTCTGCGCAAGAGCCCGGGGTTTACGGGGATTGCGGCGGCGAGCCTGGCGCTGGCAATTGGCGCCAACACAGCGATGTTTTCGTTGGCCAAGAGCCTGCTGTACGACAGACTGCATGTGCCGCATGCGGAGCAACTGCGGCTGCTGCGCTGGATTGGCAACGATCACAACGTCGTGCATAGCATGTGGGGCGATTTCGACCCTGCGTCTGGGGGCGGAATGCTCGCCTCCTGCTTCTCTTATCCGGTTTACCAGCAACTCCGGTTGCACAGCCATTCGATGGAAGATCTGGCCGCATTCAACGAAGACAGCATGAACGTGACGGTTCGCCAGCATGCGCAGCGGGCCAACGTGGATATGGTTTCGGGCAGCTTCTTCAACGTGCTGGAGGCGCGACCGCAACTCGGGCGTGCCCTGCAGCTATCTGACGATCAGCCGGGAGCGCCGAGCCCGGTTGCGGTCATCAGCGATGAGTTGTGGGAGCGCGAGTTTGAGCGGTCGCCTGCGGCGTTGGGGCAGACAATCAATGTGAACCAGTCGCTTTTTACGATTGTGGGCGTTGCGCCGCGCGGGTTTACCGGAGCGAAGAATGTGCAGTCGGGTCCAGATGTGTATGTCCCCATCACCACGCAGCCGGTGATCGATCCCAAGGGGGGCGAGGGCGGATTTATTGACGATCCGGACATGTGGTGGGTGGTTCTTGTGGGACGCGTGAAGCCGGGAGTGTCGGACGCACAGGCGCAGGCAGAGATGAATGTTGCACTGTCGGCGGCGATCCGCGGAACCATGACGGTGAAGGCTGAGGATACGATGCCCCAACTCAGGCTGGACGACGGCAGCCGCGGAGGGGGTTTTGTGGCGCGGGAGTTTGGCAAGCCGGTGTATGTCCTGCTCGCGCTGACCGGGTTTGTGCTCCTGCTGGCGTGCGCCAACATTGCCAATCTGCTGCTGGCGCGGGGAGCGCTGCGGCAGCGGGAGATGAGCGTGCGGATTGCTCTGGGCGCGGGGCGGGGCCGGGTGGCACGGCAGTTGCTGACGGAAAGCCTGTTGCTGGCGGGCATTGGCGGAGCGGGCGGATTGCTGCTGGGCTACTTGAGCCGGAATGTGATTCCGCGGCTGATGGCCAATGCGTGGGACCGGGACCAGATGAATGTCCCCATGGATTGGGGCGTGTTTGCCTTCGCCGCGGCGGTTACGCTGGTGACGGGCGTGGTGTTCGGGCTGGCTCCAGCGTGGTTGGCAGCGCGCAGCGAGGTGAGCAGCAGCTTGAAGGAGAGCGCGCAGACCACAACGCGGCGGCGCAAGGGACTGGGCGGGAAGGCAATTGTGGCGTTCCAGATTGCGCTTTCGACGCTGCTGGTGGTGGGCGCGGGTTTATTCTTGCGGACGCTGCTGGCGCTGAATTCGATTGATGTGGGATTCA
Organism: Occallatibacter sp.; assembly: GCA_049518435.1. Classification (GTDB taxonomy): domain Bacteria; phylum Acidobacteriota; class Terriglobia; order Terriglobales; family Acidobacteriaceae; genus Telmatobacter. The sequence goes on from JBEKRU010000012.1 coordinate 43,917, forward strand.
GGACCGATCATTTGGTGCTGTTCGAGATTGCTCCTCCGGCGAAGCGGTATGAGCTGGGCAAGGACGTGAAACTGCACCAGAGGCTGGAGCAGGAGTTTGCGGCTTTGCCGGGGGTGGAAAGTGTTTCACCTGCGCAGACCGTCTATATGGGGGACAACTTTAGCAACTCCGGTTTCCTTACGGAGGGCGAGGCACCTAAGAAAGACCACGGCAGCGGTGAAGACGTGAACGTGGTGGGGAATACGTTCTTTGAGACGCTGGGTATTCCGATGATTGCGGGGCGGAGTTTTGGATCGCAGGATACGGCGAGCTCACAGAAAGTGGCGGTTATCAACCAGGCGCTGGCGAAGAAGCGGTTCCCGAATATGAACCCGGTTGGGAAGCGATTTCGTACGTTTGCGAAGTCCGAGGACTGGTATCAGATTGTGGGGGTTTGCGCGGATACGCGGTATGCGACTTTGCGCGACGAGCCGCCTCCGCAGTTCTTTTTGCCCTACGTGCAACAGAAGGATGTCGGTGGGATGACCTATGAGGTTCGCACCAAACTGCCGGCTGCCGAACTGCTTCCGGCGCTGCGGAAGGTGGTGCAGGGGGCGGACCGCGATTTGCCCATTATCGACATTCGTACGCAGCAGGAACAGATTGACGCAAACATGCAGATGGAGCGGCTGTTTGCGGCGCTGACGGTGGGATTCGGCGTGTTGGCGCTGGCACTGGCCTGCGTGGGGATTTATGGAGTGATGGCGTATTCCGTAGCCAATCGGACGAACGAAATTGGGATCAGGTTGGCGCTGGGCGCGCAGCCGGGGCAGGTGCGCGGCATGATTCTGCGGGAGAGCACTTGGCTGGCGATTGCGGGGGCTATTGCGGGCGTGGCCGCGGCGCTGCTGCTGACGCGGCTAGTGAAGACGATGCTCTACGGTATTGAGCCGTGGGATCCCCTGACGATGATAGGCGGCGTCGTGATTCTGCAGGCGGTAGCTGTGGCTGCCAGCTGGATTCCGGCGCGCAGGGCAGCGGGAGTGCAGCCCATGGAAGCGTTGAGGCACGAGTAAAACAGTTGTCAGTGGTCAGTTGTCAGTGATCATTTAACGAGCCCGGGCTTCTGACAACTAGCGGGCTCCTGAGAACTGAAGACTGATAACTGACAACTGGCTTCTACGCTATTACCGGCAGCGTCGGCATGGCGCCGAGTTCCCTGGCTTCATCGACGACCACGTCGAGATGGGCCAGCACTTCATCGACGGTCATGGTGTAGATTTCGCGCTGGGAGTCGTAGCCTTCTTCGATAAGCTGGCGCAGGTACCGGCCGGCGACCTGCGCGGCGATCTGGTCGGTAATAACCTTGCCGGTGCGCTTCTTTTGCTCCACCCAGGCGGTGCAAGGGAGGGCGATCCACATGGGGCGGCTGTTTACGTCGAAGCGGATGTCGACGGCGTCGGCGTGGCGTGTGGCGATGGCGACGATGGTGCCCTTCCAGCGGCAGTGGAGGTCTTCGCCGGTCCAGCGGTCGGCTACGTGGAAATCTTCGTACATGGAACTAGGTTATCGCTGCGGGATGGGTTGGGCAAGGGCCACCTGTCGTGGGGCAGGCGCTCGCGGGGGCTCGCCTGCGACGCCAAGTCACCCGGCCGTATCCATTGCGGAACCTTTCCAGACAACCTGCCGTAGTCGTCATCATGACAACGTCGCCGACAAAGTTGTTTCGGGCCGCCAGCTTCCTCGCCCTCCAGGTCTCGCTAGTCGTCTCATTGCCGCTCTCGGCCCAATCGCAGTCCGCGGCGTCATCCGCGACTCAATCTCCAACAGCATCGCTGCCCGAAGCCCAGCCGCCGCTGCGATTTGAAGTTGCCTCCATCCGCCCGCGGCAGTCGGGTGTGGACGAACCTTCAAACCGCCAGATGCTGCCCGGAGGTCGCTTTGTTGCCACCGCCACCACGGTCCGTACCCTCATCCGCATCGCCTTCGGCACCGACGATAACCGCATTTCCGGCGCGCCCAACTGGATCGACAATGAGACCTTCGATATCAACGCCATCACTGCCAATCACGCCGAGGTGACCACACCGCAGCAATTCCAGCAACTGATTCTTTCGCTGCTCGAAGACCGCTTCCAGTTCAAGTACCATCGCGAGCAAAGAGAAAGCCCCGTTTATTGGCTGGAACTCGTTAGTCCTGGGAATCCTGGGCCGGGTCTGAAGCCAAGCGCTCCTGGATCGGAGCCCAACATGAGCACGAACTCCAACGGCGCAAGAGCCGCAATGAAGGCCACGAAGATGTCGATGGGGGACACCGCCGCTGCACTGCGCCGCGAGGCTGGCCGTCCCGTCGAGGACCACACTGGCCTCCAAGGCAACTTCGACTTCCAGATTGAATGGTCCCCGGAAGAAACTCCCGACTCCGTCGACCCGTCCCTCTTCACCGTCCTCAAAGAACAACTCGGCCTCAAACTCCGTTCCGCGAAAGGGACCACCGAAGCCATCATCATCGACCAGATCGCTCACCCGTCCGCCAATTAGGCGGGTACCCCGGTTCCCTTCGGGGAGCGGGGATATAGAACCCGTAGGAGATTGCAGAAGATTTCCCACCCCGGGGGGACAATAGAAACAGTGAACCTATGAGCAAACACCGCACGTCCATCCGCAGGAACATAAACCAACCTGTCCGGACCTTTGCGCTGAAACGGCGTGCAAATAACCCCGCTTCCTATCCGCAAAAATCAACCGTAACTCGTTATGCGGAAAGGACTTTCACGTCGAACTTTTCGCTAGACTGCATGTGCCGGGTAATTCCAGGGTGAATTTTCATCAGATTTCCTACCCTTCCAGGCTGAAATTCTGGAAGTTGCCTAACCCTCCAGGGTGAATTTCTGCACGTTTCCTCACCCTCCAAGGTGAGGTTTATCGGCTTTTTAGCAGCGTAAGTATCTGAAAGTAAGATTCTTAGTCAAAATCGAGTCGCAAAACAGCCCACCCCCTTTTTCGGGCTGTGAAACTGTGAGACTCAATAATCCATTCAAACTAAATGCTTTATAAGCACAAACGCACAGGAACACAGCCCCTGTGATTCTGTGAAACTGTGTACAGCAGACCCGCTGCCGCAGTCGTCGGGCCATCGCGATGAACAGTCCACAATTCCTGATACCGTGATGAGTAGAGCGCTTCCCAAAACCAAATGCCTGCTTAAAGGAGAAACGTGACTGCACCCAATCGCATGTCAGTCGCCGGAGTGCTTGCCCTTGCGGGCAAAGTGGTTGTCGCAGTCGCCGTTTTGACTCTGGCGGCGGGTCTCATATTTCAGTGGTCCGCCACCAAGCTGGATGAGCGGCGCTATCCCATGCCCGGAGTGTTGGTTGAGGTGAACGGCCACCGCATGCATCTCGACTGTCGTGGACAGGGCAGCCCCACGGTGGTGATGGATGCGGGTCTCGGAGACTCCGCGTCAACGTGGTCGCTGGTGCAGCCGGAGGTGGCGAAGTTCACGCGAGTGTGTTCCTACGACAGGCCAGGCTTCGGATGGAGCGGCGCGGCGTCGGTTCCACGCGATACAAAGCATGTCGCGGCCCAGTTGCATGACCTGCTGCAGCAGGCACATATCGAAGGGCCTTATCTGCTGGTGGGTCACTCGTTCGGCGGCTACAACCAGCTCATGTTCCAGTCGCTCTATCCGGACCAGGTTGTAGGCATCGTGTTGGTCGATTCTTCTCATCCCAATCAAGAGAACAGGCTGCCGGGCCCAACGATGGAGGATTACGCCGCGGACTTGCGCTGGAAGGCGCGCTTGGCGCCGTTCGGTGTGCAGCGGCTGATGGGCTGGTGTCGCGACGACTACGTTTTCCCCAACGCGCCCGAAGCCTGGCAGCAGGTCGCTCCGGTCTCCATTGCGCTGGATTGCCGGACACCGGTGTTTCCCACAACCTTGGATGAAATGTATGCGTTCCGCGAAAGCGGCAAGCAGGTTGCAGCCGTGACCACGCTCCATGCGCTGCCGCTGATTGTTCTGTCGCATGATCCGCAAGTGGGAATTGGCTTTCCTCCGGAAGTAGCCGCGGAAGGGGAAAAGCAATGGAACGCCATGCAGGAAGAACTTCGCGGGCTGTCGACAAACAGCAAGCGGGTGATTGCAAGGGGCAGCATGCATTATGTGGAGTCGTACCGGGCGGAACTCGTGATTCAAGCCATCCGCGAAGTTTTCAATGCGGCCAGGACCGGGCAGACAATCACGGCAGCGACCACAGAACAGTAGCGTATTTTCTGAGCAGCCATTGCGGGGCATGGGAACGCCGCTGCGAAGGCGCGCTTGGCCCGATAAGGCTGAAATGAAAAGGGGCACAGTTTCAGAACAGTTCAACTATTCAACCGCCGTGTGCTGCCGATGAAGTTTCAAGAGGGAATGGCGGACATGCAGATTACAGTGACGGTCTCGGATGAAATTGTGCGCGAGGCGGGGTCTCGAGGGCTTGCGGTGATCGATTTTATTGAATCGCTGATCGACAAGGGGATGCAGGTAGCGAAAGAGCGGCCGGTGCTGAATGACGCGATGGATCGGATTCGCGCGTTGCGGTCGACGGCGATCGGGAATGCGGTGGAGCGCAGGCGGTAGAAAAAGGCAGGGCGCGCCGGAGGATTGGGCGAGGGTGGCCGGGGAACCGCTATAATAGGAATGCATTGGCAGTGCCTATAAGCGTAAGGACCCGCCTGCAAGTCTTCCGAAGAAGGACAAGAAAAACTCCGTGGATACAAAAACCCGTCATGCCTTGAAAAAGGATAGTTTTGTGCAAGCCACCGCCAGCAGCGTGAGCTGGGTAGGTGAACATCGCTCCGGCGTAGTCCGCTGGGCGATTATTGGTGTCGTTGTGCTGGCCATTGTGGTGGGCGGGCTGGTGTTCTGGAATGTGAAGTCGACGGCGGCGGACAGCGCGCTGGGTGCGGCGATGGACACCTACGATGGACCGCTTGCGCAGCCAGGGGCTCCGCCGGAGACGGGCGTGTATAACAACGCCAAGGATCGGTCGACGGCGGCGAATAAACAATTCCAGGCGGTAGCGCAACAGTATGGCTACCTGCCGCAGGGAGCGAAGGCTCACTACTTTGTAGGGATCACGGACCAGGAGCTGGGGCAGACGGCGGCGGCTGAGACGGAACTGAAAACAGCGGCGGGCGCGTGGGACAAAAACCTGTCGAACCTGGCGAAGCTGGCGCTGGCCGGGATTTATCACCAGACGAATCGGGACGGGCAGGCGATTGATATGTACAACGCGCTGGTGGCCAAGCCTTCCGCGACGGTATCGGCGAGTGTGGCGAAGCTGGATTTGGCGGATCTGTATGCGGCGACCGGCAAACAGGACCAGGCGCGCAAATTGTGGGCCGAGGTGAAGGACAGCGACAAGACGGGCGCAGCCGGTCAGATTGCTTCGGAGAAGCTGAACCCACGGCAGTAGCCATGGTGCGATCGAGGAAAGGACTCGCGGGGCCGATGCGCCCGCGAGTTTTTCTTTTGGGTTTGGCCTTTTGATTCTGAATAGGGGCGCAGGACGAGCGGCGCCTGAGCATTTTTGAATTCGCCTGCGTCTGGTGGTGTATGAGCGCCAGCCAGGCAGTACTCGCAGGTTGGATGGAGATTCCAAACAGCGCTGTGGACGAGCTAGCCCGCACTGACAGTGCCCGCGTGCGGGCGGAGGAAGAGACGCTTGCGGCTCTGGTGAGCGAGTACGCGGGTACGCTTTATCGTGTTTCTTTCTCGGTGCTGCGGAATGCAGCCGATGCGGAAGATGCGGTGCAGGAGGCGTTTTTGCGGGTGCTGCGGCACCGGGCCACGCTGGATGAGGTGCGCGACAGGCGGGTTTGGCTGATCCGCATTGTTTGGAATATTGTGCTGGACCGGAAGCGGCGCGCGAAGACCCGGCCGGAGACGGACGACGTGGCGGAGCTGGCGCGGGTGCTGCCGGCGGAGGGCTTGAGCGCGGAGGATCGCGCGGCGGCGGCGCAGCACCATGCACGGGTGCTGGCGTGCGTGGAGACGCTGCCGGCGAAAGAGCGCGAGGTGCTGATGCTTTCAGCATTTGAGGAACTGACCAGCGTGGAGATTGCGCAGGTGCTTGGAATTACGGAATCGAGCGTGCGGTCAAGGCTGTTCAGGGCGCGGAATTTGATGGCGGGATTGCTGGGAAGGGTAAGACAGTGAAACAGTTGTCAGTGATCAGTTTTCAGTTGTCAGTAACACGGAGCGAGCAGTCGGTAGTTGGGAGTTGAGGAATTTGGAAATGGATTCGTCGAGGGACAACTCGGTGGGCGGTGGAAACGGCGGCTCGGGTGGGTTCGAGGAGAGCTTGCGAGTGATTGCGAGGCTGCCTGCGCCGGAAGGATTGGAAGAGCGGGTGATTGCCGGGGTGCGGGCTGGATCGCGCGGGGCGCGGATTTTGCATTTTCCCGAGGTGTTGAGGCCGGGTAGCAGCTGGATGCGCGGCGCGGCGGCGGCGGCGATTGTGTTTGTGGTGGCGGGCGGCGGGTGGGAGATTTACTCGCGGGTGCAAAAGCCGCAGGCGGCCAAGGTGATTACGATTCCGGTGCGAATGGCGGCGCCGGGCGGGTTCTCGAACGCTGGCGCGATGCGGACGCCGAATACGTTGACTGGGCCGGTGGTTCCTGTTCCAGTGACGCCGAAGCAGGAGCAGGCGGGCGTGGTGGTGCTGAACGCGAAGAAGGCGAACCGGAAGGCGGCTGTGACGGAAGCTAACAAAGCAGCGGTGCAGCCGATGGCGGCGAAGTGAATGGCCGTGCGGGTTTCGGGTGGCGAAAGAAGCCGTAAGCGGCTATAAGTAAAAAGCCACAAAAGGCTGTAGACAGGCGGAGCTATTCCCACATTAACCGATGCGCGAAAGGCTGCGCATCGGTTAATGTGGGGCGCCCGCTTCAGTCGGGGCCCCGCTCCGGTCCAGGCCCCCGATTTTGTCCTGTAACAAGCGACTGATTTGAGCTTGTGCGAGCTCTTGAGACATTACACTCGCTATGCTTAGATCCGCTTTGAGCCTGCATGGACGGCAATACCGACCAGTGCCAGTGCCACAGCACCCCAGAGTGCCGGAATCCATCCGATGACGTGGAAGCCGGTGACAAGGCGGGACGCCAGCAGAATCATGGCTGCGTTGATGACCAGCAGAAACAGGCCGAGTGTGATGATGGTGATGGGGAAGGTGATGATCTTCAACACCAGGCCGAGGGTTGCATTCAGCAGGCCGATGACGAGCGCCGCAATCAGCGCAGGTTCGAGGCCCCGCACGATGAAGCCGTGCAGGAAATGGGAAATCACCATCAAGGTTAGTGCACTCAACACCCAGTGAATCAAGAGCTTGATCATTCTGTCGTTCTCCTTTTTTGTGGACGAGCCGGGCTGCCCGGTTCTCCGGACGCGATCTAATTTCTTTTGATGCGGCGTTTGCGCCCGGTAGGATGGCTTGAAACGATTCTGTTTGGCCGGGGCCAATGAACGCTGGTCAAAAGAGTACAACTTTTCAGCGCGGGCAGGGTCCAAATTCAGGAATCCTGAACGTAAACCTCCGCCTAGGTCCTCGCCTTACTATGCTTGCTCTTCGAGTCTTTCGATTTACGGGTTTCGCGCTGGCATTGCTGACTTCGCCGGTGGTGGCCCAGCAGGTCGCCAAGCAGGATGTCAGTCCGCCGCTGCCGGATATCCGCGCACTGATGCTCGAGGTGCAGGAGCACCAGAAGCAGTTGGAGAAGGTGCGGGAAAACTATACCTACTCCTCGCTGCAAACCACGCAGGATATTGACGCGAATGGGCAGGTGAAAAAGACCGAGACGCAGGAGGGCGAAGACTTCTTTGTGAACGGGCACGTGATTGAGCGGACGGTGAAGAAGGATGGGAAGCCACTTGATGATCACGAGCAGCAAAAGGAGACGGAGCGGGTAACCAAGCAGGTGGAGAAGGCGGAGAAGACGCCACCGGATCAGCCTCTGGAGGGGCCGAGCATCAGCATAAGCCGAGTGCTCGAAATTATGGATGTGCGCAATCCGCGTCGGGAGATGTACCGGGGCCGGGCGGCGATTGTGTTCGACTTTGTGGGGCGCAAAGACGCCAAGACGCATGGGCTGGCGGAGGATGCGTCAAAGAAGCTGCAGGGGACGATGTGGATTGACGAGGCCGACCGGCAAGTGGCGCACATGGAAGTGAGCTTCACGGACAATTTCCGGGTGGGCGGCGGACTGGTTGCGAGCGTTGAGAAGGGATCGAGCTTCAGGTTCGACCAGAGCCTGGTAAATGGGGAAGTCTGGCTGCCGACGGGGGCCGAGGCGAATTTTCAAGCGAAGGTGCTGCTGCTGAAGAATGTGCGGCAGCATTTTACAGAGAGGGATTCGGACTACAAGCGGTTCCATGTAGAGGCGCAGGGAACGAAGGATGCGAAGGTGGTTCCGGAGGGGAAGCAGTAAGGGTGCTGTGCCCTATTGAGGCTCTTGTGATCCCACTCATCGCGGGGTGAGCCTCCACCCCGGCGACGAAGACCTGTCGCCGGGGGCCCCGGACTGCGCGATGAATGGGGTACCAACTTCTATTCGGCAAACAAGTTATTGAGGCGGCGGGGGTGGGGGCTGTTCGCCTCCGGGACCGCCGCCGGGGCCGCGGCCTTGCATGCGCTGTTGCCAGGCGGCGAACTTGGTCTTCTGGTCGTCATTCAGGAGCGCGGAGATTTTGGCGTCGGTATCTTTGCGGATGGCTTGCATTTGCTCGCGTGAGGGTGGATTTTCGCCGGAGCGGAGGGCTTCCATTTTGCCGCGCCGCTCCTGGAGCAGAGCCTTGACCTGGGTTTGCTGATCGGGGGTCAGGGACAGGGTTTGGGTTAGCCGGCCCAACTCGCGTTCGGCGTTGGGTCCGCGGCCGCGCATCTGGCCGTCGGGTGGCCCGGGGGGCTGGTCGGCCTGAGCCCAAACAGCGCAGGAACCGGCGAGCAGCACGGCGGCCATCAGCGCACGCCGCGTGAACGAATTTGCTCTGGAAAATCTGATCATGGTGCGATGCTCCTCCCCGTTGGGGGAATGTCTTTGAGGCTCACTTCCGCCGCCGCAGCAACGGAACGGGATTTCCGTTTGGTGAGCATCTCCGCCGGCGAAGTGCTCACTCAGGTAGACGGAATCTGGCAGGATTTGATGACCGAGGAACGAGGATTTGCGGCGGGGGAACTCGGTTCCTTTAGAGTGGATTTATGTTTGTGCGCAGGATTTCTGTGGAGCGGGTGGAGGTCGATGGCGTCCGGTACGCCTGCCCGATCAAGTGGATCGACAACTTTGCCATGCGGAACTTTACCAACGACCCAATCTTCGACGACACGCTGCCGGTGGGAGATGGCTTTCTGGAAGCGGGGCATCGGGTTCCGCTGGAACGGCTGAAGGCGGCAATGGAAGACTGGTTCCGGCGAAAGGGCTACTTGAAGGCGGAGGAGCGGCTGGAGGCGGTGGAGTTGGCCGGACCAAGCCGGTAGCGCCTAGGCACATGAGACGACTTCGGCACCGAGCAAGGAGTTGTGCCAGAGGTGGAATTCGGCTTCGCGGCGGGCCTTGAGGCCGGCAACCTCCTTTTTGCCAACGTGATCCCAGATCAGCAACTGCTCGGCGGCTGCGTCGTAGCGGCCGATGTTGAGTTCGTGCAAAAGGGTGGAGGCGGCGAGCTGGTTGGGTCCGAGGTTGTAGACGAAGTCGACCAGCGCATCTAACTGCCCCTGAGTGATGGCGACCTTGACGAGCTTCAGAACAGCCTGCTCAGCAATACGGACATCCTGGATGAGCAACTGGCCAGCCTGGGCTTCGTCGATTTCGTTGGGAAAGTTCTCGGAAGGCAAAACGCGGTGGCCGTAGCCGATGGTTGCGATGCCCGCGGGATCACGATAGACACGATTTCGATAACCCTCTGATTTTTTGAGCAGGTCGAGGCCTGCGGAGCCGAATGGCATAGGTTTCCCCTGAATGACCAAGTGTGGCCAAATCCGACGCTAACAGGATGGGGGAAATAATCTGCAAAAGGGGCACATGCGCGCTTACCACTTTAGTGGAGTGCAGCGGGCGGCTTGCCGGTGAGCGTTTCAAAATCCACAAGGATGGCGGTCAATGCTTCGTCAAAATTGCGGTCGTGCGTCTTTTGAAGATAGGCTACCTCGATCGACTCGGTCACGGCCCACAAAACGAAGTGAGTCTTGCTGTCATAGACGACGAGGCGAAACATGGGCACAGGATCAGAAGCGCCGTTGACCTTGTTGGTGTTCATGGAGTGGGTTGAGCCGACGGGCGCGGTGAGTTGAAGCTCGAGCACCAGGTCGGCCTGCGCGGGATCGCTGACCAGTTCGTATTGGCCGGCAGCCTTGAGGCCTGCGTAGAACTGGTTGTAGCCGCGATTCGGATCGCCGCTGAACGGTGAAGGAAACAGGCCGCTGTCCGCTCCAGCATTGGAGACGAAGACCCTTTTTGCGGTTTGAATGATAGGCGGAATTGGCGCAGCAAGCGGAGGTTGTTGCGCGCGAGCGGATGCCGCCGGGAGAAGCGCGGCAAAGAGGGCGATTCGGATTCCGAAACTGGTGTTGCCCACGAGAGAGCCTCTTTGGTGAGTGTGACTTGCACTCACAAAAGAGACGGTCCGAAGCCGCGGGCGGTTAGGTGGATCTCTGAATTCCTTGCTGAACCAGCGCTGCCGGCGTTGACCGGTTCGAAAGCCCCTGCGCTATTCGCTGTCGGGGCGCTTATAGGGCTTCTGGAGCCACTGGCGGCCTTCGTTGACGCAGCCCTGGGTGTTGTCGTTGGTCTGTACGGAGAGGCGGTATTCGCCCACGGCGCGGTCGCGCTGGCCGGTGAGGTCAAAGATTTTGCCGAGGGCGATGTGGCTCCAGCACTCGGTCCAGCGGGGCTCTCCGTCGCCGCGCAGGGCGTCGCGGTAGGCGTTGACACTGGCCTGATAGTTTTTCTGGGTATAGAGCAGCTCGCCGATGCGGTAGTTGGCGAGGGAGCTTTGGGGATTGGACTCGAGGGCTTTCTGATATTCGGCGAGGCCGCCGGGGAGATCGCCCTGGGCGACCAGGTACTGGCCCTTGAGGATGGCGATGCGCACCTGCAGATCAGGCGTGGACTTGAGGATCCAGTCGTTGGGATCGATGGCGATGCGGCGGGGACGGCCGAAGGTGGTGACTGCGTATTGCTGGTTGGTGCCGACCACTTCAATCTTTTGATTTTCCGTTTTGCCGTCGGTCTCGATACGCAGATCGACCGGCATGCGGAAGAGGTCGAGATCCTGCTGAATCTCACCTATGGTGCGGAAACCCTTGTTGTTGCCGAGGCGGAACACCTCGTACTTGTCATTGAACACCGGCGCGCCGGTACCGTCGGTCCAAAACGAGAAGAAAGGGATCAACTGCTGCTGACTTTGCTCCTCGGCGACTTTCTCGAAATCGGAGGTGCGCATGGGGGCATCGGTGTACTGGCTGAGAGCGCCTTTGAGAGTTGCCAGGAATGCTTTGTCGCCGATTTCCCAGCGCAGCATGTGGAAGATCATGGCGCCCTTATCGAAAGTCATGGACTGAAACTCGGGCGAGAACGGAGCCAGGCGCGCAACGCTGGAAAGGGGGATGGTGTCGTAGGCCAGGGCCGAGGCGGAAACGTCCTGGAGCGCGGTGTGCATGGCGCTGCGGCCGCTCTCGTCTTCCACGTACATGAGCTCGGCATAACGGGCCATGCCGTTGAAGATCCAGGCATCGTTGAGGGTACGCGGGCTTACTTCCGAGCCCCACCACTGGTGGGCGATGGTGTTGGCGAGCAGGCGTACGCCGCTCTTGTCGCCGACGCGAGAGCCGAGAATGGCGGCCAGTTCGGGGGCCCAGACCGCGGGGAGTGTGTCGTCGGGCAGTTCCACGACGTTGAGATGGCTGGACTCAGGAACGCCGAAGTTGTCGGTGAAGAAGTCGTATTCTTTTGCGGCGGTCTGGGCCAACTGGTTGCCGGAGGCCTGATGGGCGAGGGTCAGGTAGACCTTGACGTTGCCGGGGCCGGCGGAAACGGGATCGACATAGCGGCCGGCAATGATGGTGCCGGGGAAGCCGGGTTTGGTCCACTTGAAGTTGTACTGATCGCCGGGCTTGCCGTTGGCGAGGGTGACGGAGCTGGGCTTTCCGGTGCTTCCGCTGGAAAAGACGCGCATGCCCTGGGGGACGCGGAAGTGGATCTCGGCGGTGAAGCGGTCAGTCAGGTAGCCGGTCGAAGGAAACCAGCGGGCGGGATAGAGCAGGTAGGTGATGGGCTCCTGAATGGCGGCCAGCTTGAGGCCTTCAATGGGGCCGTCTTCATTGCCGGTGATGACGCCGTCGTAAACGAATGTCCAATGGTAGGTCTGGGCTGTGACAAAGGGAGCGGAGGGCGTGACGCGGATGGTGCCGTCGGCGGTGCGCTCGCCGGTGAGCAGCTTGCCGGCGTCGTCAGTGATGCTGGTGACCTTGAGCGCGGGGTGGAAGCCGAAGCTGACCATCTCAAGAGATGGAGGGGCGGTGAAGGCGACCGTGGTTTTGGCTGCGAGGTGGTGGGTGGTGGAGTCGATTTCCGCGTCGATGACGTAGCCGGTGATGTTGAGTGCGGGGCGCTCGGTGCGCTGGGCGGCAAGAGGGATGGCGGCGAGCGCGAAGAGGGCGAGGAGCGAGGCAAGAAGTGCGGCGGGCGCAGGCGCGGAAACGAGGCGCTGCAGCGAGAAGTGCATTAGGGTCAGGCGGGGTTCGCTTCCCAGCCGCTTGATCTTCTTCGGTGTACGCATGGGAGTCATCATCGCATTGCAGCCGATCTTGTGGAAGTTTTTGCGCCGGCCCGCATTCGGGCGAAATCAGGGGGTTGTGGTTTGCGGAGCCAGCAATGGGGAAGCGGCTCCGAGCTGGGAAAGCGTAATGGCTGCCACCCGTTCGATGGCGCCGGCTTGCTGCTCGTTGCCTTTGGAACGTGCATTGAGCACATTCCTTATTGCTTTGAGCTCATTCATCATGGACTGGCGCGGGGGGCCATCCGGTAGCAGCGGTTCGATATGTTGGACGATGTTTTCGGCGGTAAAGTCATTCTGGATGAGCTCGGGGACGATCCGTTTGCCGGCGATGAGGTTGGCCATCGCCACGTGCGGCACCTTGACGACGCGCTTGGCGATGGCGTAGGTGAGCGGGGAAACGCGGTAGACGACGACAAAAGGATTGCCGATGAGGGCTGCTTCCACGGTGGCCGTGCCGCTGGCGACGACGGAGGCGCGGGCGTGGAAGAGCGCTGCTGCGGCGTCTTCCACCAGATGAACGGATAGGGCAGGCGCGTGGATTGCTACGAGCCGGCGAACTTCTTCGCGCTGTGGGGCGTTGAGGGTGGGGGCAAGGGGGATCAGGAATTCGAAGTTGAGCGTGCCTGAGGTCGCGCGAGCGGACAGCCTTTGCGCGGCTTTCAGTATTTCGGGGAGGTTGTCGCGAATCTCTTTGGGGCGGCTGCCGGGAAGCAGGCCGATCCAGCTTTTGGTGGGGGCGAGGCCATTTTCCCGGGCGAAGTGTTCACGGGTGATGGTGGGCAGGGGCAGTTCGGCGAGGGGGTGGCCCACGAATTCCGCCTGCACTCCGCGCTCGCGGTAGAACGGCTCCTCAAATGGGAAGATGACCAGCATTTTGGTGACGTATTTCTGCACCAGCTTGATGCGGTGCTTCTTCCAGGCCCATAGCTGAGGGCTGACGAAGAAGATGACGGGGATTTTGAGGCGGTGCAGTTCCTGGGCCAGCTCGAAGTGGATGTCGGGGAAGTCGATGAGGACAGCGACGTCGGGCCTGCGGTCGCAGATGGACTGGCGGAGCTTGTAGAACTCACCGTAGATGCGGGGCAGGTGGCGGATGACTTCGGTGATGCCCATGACGGCCATGTCTTCAGAGCGGACGACGCGGTCAAGGCCGGCAGCGACCATGCGGTCTCCGCCCATGCCGAAGAATTGGGCCGTTTGACCGGAGACGGCGAGCTGGCGCTTGAGGGCTTCAATCAGCAGTGCGCCGTAGTGTTCGCCGCTGGCTTCGCCGGCCGAGATGAAGAGGGTGGGGGGCATAGTGGCTGAGGCCATGATAATGCAGTGGTCAGTGATCAGGTGTCAGGCACCCTGCCCGCGGGAGACGTTAGCCAGCCAGTCCGAATGCCCTATTCTTTTCTGAGGAGACAAGTGCCATGACTTCCCGCTATTCATTCTTCGCTTACCTTTTGGCTGCCGCAACCTGCTTTTGGTCACTGAATCTGAGGGCCCAATCAGTCGACACGCTCGGCCCGGAATTGGCGGCGCGCGTGGATCGCATTGCCGCTCAGGTGCTGGAGCAGACAGGCGTACCTTCCGTTTCCGTTGCGATTGTCCAGCATGGCAAGCTGGTTTACACCCATGCTTACGGGCTGGCTCGCCTCGATCCCCGAATACCGGCGACGCCGGAGATGCGTTACTCCATTGGCTCCATCTCCAAGCAGTTCACGGCGGCGGCCATCCTGCTGCTGCAGGAAGACGGCAAGCTGTCGCTTGACGACGCGGTGGGCAAATACATTCCTGGTCTCACGCAGGGGGACAAGGTCACGATTCGAGAGGTTCTGTCGCACACTTCCGGCTATCAGGACTACTGGCCCGAGGACTACCTGATGACGCCGATGCGGAAGCCTGAGAGCGCACAGCAGATTCTGGATACGTGGGCCAAAAAGCCGCTGGATTTTGAGCCGGGGACAAAGTGGCAATACTCCAACACCAACTTTGTGATTGCCGGACGCATTGTGGAGACCGTGACCGGCGCGCCGCTGATGGACCTGCTGACCACGCGGATTTTTCGGCCGCTGGGAATGCATTCGGTGTGGAACTCGGACGAAATGAAGCTGACCACTGCGGATGCGACGCCTTACATTCGCAATGCCCTCGGTCCGCTGCGGGTGGCGCCCAAAGAGGGGCGCGGCTGGATGTTTGCGGCAGGAGAACTGGCTATGACGGCTCACGATCTTGCGCTGTGGGATGAGAGCTTGATTGCGCAATCGGTCCTGAAGCCCGAAAGCTACAAGCAGATGTTTACCGAGGTGAAGCTCAAGGATGGCAAGGGGACCAAATATGGCCTGGGCGTTGAGGTGACGGAGCGGGTGGGGCGGCGGTCGATTGAGCACAGCGGCGAAGTGAGTGGGTTTGTATCCGACAACGAAGTGCTGGTGGACGATGGGGTGGCTGTGGTGGCGCTGACGAATCAGGACGCGGTGAACGCGGCCTCGCAGATTGCCCAATACGTGGCGCCGGTGATCCTTGACGCGCATCGAACAGCGCCGGAACAACAGGCGATTGATATTTATCATGGGCTGCTCGAGGGAAAGATCGATCGCAGTTTGCTGGCTCCGAATCTCAATGACTATTTCACGCCGGAAACCATCGCAGACTTTCAGGGGAGTCTGTCGCCGCTGGGAGAGCCGCTGAACTTTCACCAGGAGCGGGAAAGTTTGCGTGGGGGGATGACGTTTCGCGCATTTCAGATTGCGTATCCGGAGAAACGGCTGAGGCTGACTACCTACACCTATCCGGATGGGAAGTTGGAGCAGTATTTGATTGCGCCGGCGGAGTAGGGGGAAGCAATCCATTCGAGATTGGTCGCAGCCTGGGTTCATTCGGATAACCAGCCATTGCTTCACCCTACCACCCCACGGACGAAGACCTGTCCGAGGTTACCGCGACGGATGTCGTTCCAGCTCCATTGCAGCATTTGGCCGCTCTGCAACCCCCCCGGTCCGCAAAAGCGAGGGACCGGGGGCACCCTCAACGCGCTTGCAGAGAGGACCATCCGGCCATAAGGTTACTTCTGCGGAGTGGGGTAGATGCCCTCTAACGGCTTGCTGCGCTGCTCGTCTTGTTCGGGGTGGGGCAACGGCAGACGGGGCATCATGGCGTCGCGCTGGGCTGCGTTGTACGCAAAAATGGCCATGATGGTGGCGGCCTGCTTGAGGTCGGGTTCGGAGAGGCGCTCGTAGGTGTCGAGGTTGGTGTGGTGCGAGGTGGTGCCGTAGTCGCGCGGATCCTGGATGAACTGGAAGCCGGGCAGACCCACCTGCTGGAAGGATGCGTGATCGGTTGATCCGGTGTTGCGCAGGGAGATGGTGGTGAAGCCGAGATCCTTGATGGGAGCGGCCCATTGCTGGAAGATGGCGGCGGCCTGCGAATTGCCTTCCGCAAAGATGCCGAGGAATTTGCCACTGCCGTTGTCGGCGTTGAAGTAGGCGTCAAAGAGGGCATGGTCGGGCTTGAGGTTGATGGGTCCGGTTTCGACGCGAAGAAATTCGGGGACCTCCAGCTCTTCCGGCTTGGTGGAGTAGGAGAGAGTGGCGAGGTGGTTTTTAATGTAGCCGACGGATCCGAAGATTCCCTGCTCCTCGCCGCCCCAGAGGCCGATGCGGATGGTGCGGCGGGGCTGGATGTTGAGGGTCTTGAGAATGCGCATGGCCTCGAGCGCGATGATGGTTCCCGCGCCGTTGTCGGTGGCGCCGGTGCCGGCGATCCAACTGTCGAGGTGGCCGCCCATCATGACGATCTGTTCTTTGAGAGCTGGATCGGTGCCGGGAATGTCGGCGAGAACGTCTTCGCCGTCGACGTGGTCGCCGGTGAACCGGGTGTTGATGTTCAAGTGCACAGTCACCGGCGCGTTGTGCGAAACCAGGCGATTCATGCGGCCGAAGGCTTCACTGTCGATGACGGCCGATGGGATTGGCTGTTTGCGATCGGGGCGATAGACCCACCAGCCGAGGGACATATTGGTGTCGTCGTGAAGGCGGCCGCGGAAACCGCCGGGGATGAGGACGGCGAGTGCGTGTTCGGTTGCAAAGAAATGGGCGACCTTCTCCTTGAAGGCCATTTCCTTGAAGAGCTTTTCCCAGAAGGGAGGATCGTTGGGGAGGACGTCGCTGTCATCCTGATTGCCATCGAGGGGATAACTGGCGAAGTGCTCGAGCTTGGCGGCGTCGTAGTGCTCGAGCGGGTTTGCGGGGTCGGGATTGATTTTGGGGGCGTCGCCGTAGAGAACGATTTTGCCGGCCAGCTTGCCTTTCCACTTATCGAAATCCTTCTCCTCTGAAAGTTTGGGGACGGCGATGACGTCGGCAGTGATTTCGCCGGCGGTAGCGGGAGACCAGGGCGTGGCCTGGGCGATGATGGTCGCGGTTGAGGGGGTGGCCATGAGGAGCGTGGTGCCGATCTGCTGCCAGCCCATGCCGAAGTCGCCCCAGGACTCCTCGCGGGGATTGGAGGCGCCCATGACCTTGAGTTGCGTCTGCGCCCATGTTGCGGCTTTGGCGAAGTCGGGAGAGCCGGTGAGGCGCGGGCCGATGCCGTCGAAGAGGCCGCTGGCGTATTCCATGATGTGCGAGTGGTTCATGCCTTCGTCGCGGATGCGGGCGATGGTGCCGAGGTCGAGGGACTCGGCGGCGGGCTGGACGGGATTGGTGCTGGGGGCGGGCTGGCCTGCGGCGAACATGGGGAGGGACAAGGCGAGCAAGAGGGCGACGGCAGGTTTCATTTTGGTAGGGTACTACGACCCCTGCGGCGGGGCAGAGGCTCGCGCGGCTTTGTTCCGATCCCACTCATCACGGGATGCTGTGATGAATGGGGCACAGTTGGTTGTGGCGAGGGGAAAAATTCAACGAGCAGGGAGTGGATTATCGTCTAAATTGGTAACGAAAGGAATTTCATTACCGAGAGGTATTGCGATGCGGTTCTTCCCCTGCTCCCTCCGCACGTATCAGGCTTCTTTTCTCCCCTTGTTGATGATGCTGCTGATCGCTGGCGTTTGGTTCCAGCCGAAAATGGCGGCACAGGACACGGACGCACAGCTCGCTGCGCCCGTACCGCCTCCGGCGGTTTTTGAGAACGCGATTCCGAGCGGCCGGCTTGCGTTTCTGAATGACTACGCAGGCCGGATGGAAACGGAAGTGCGGAAGGACAAGCGGTTCCAAAGCGTACTGAAGTTGCTGATTCCGCGGACGGCGTATTTTTACGGGCACGACATGGATATGTGGGAGACGGCGGACGATGTGCTTGGTGAGGATCCGCTGCCGGTAAATATCCGTGACGGGCGGTATGCGATGGTGGCTACGAGCGGCGGCGGCTTGCACGGCGGACGTGGATTTGTGTGGTTCGATATGCAGGCGGGGATTGGGCTGGGTGGGATCTACTTCCGTCCCACCAACGGCGAACCGACGCCCACGCTGGCAATCTATTCGCGCCAGTTGAAGGATCACGCGCTGGGGATGAGCCAGCTACCGCTGGAGTTTGCCTGGGATTTGAGCCAGTGGGAGATGGTGACGGGCATGCCGCAAGTGACCGTGCGCTATTTCATTCCGGACAACGGCAAGAAGTATGCGCTGTTGCACGATGAAGACTACTGCGATCATCCGGCAAACGCGCCGGCACCGCCTCAGGACGAGTGCCAGCAACTGAATGCCGAAGCGGCCGACAAAGACATGGACGCGGCCTACTTTATGCAGCAGACCGGCAACCGGTCGGATTCGACAGCGTACATGCTTGGGCCGGACCAGGTGGCGTGGATCGGGGTCCGGACGCAAACTTGTGGAGGCGTGCTGGCGTGCCAGATTCGACTGACGCGGCGGCGAACGCGAGTGCTGATCGGCATACCGAATCGAAGGTAGCTGGTGGCGGGTTGGAGCGTTTTGTTGAGACGGCGGAGCCGGAATGCAAATCCTATACGGCTTTGCGTTCTCGGACTGCGGCGGCAAGTTCCGTAAGCAGGGTGTGGGTTTCTGGCCAGTCAATACAGCCGTCGGTGATGCTTTGTCCGTAGACGAGGGGCTGATCCGCGACGAGTTTCTGAGCGCCCGCTACGAGATTGCTTTCGATCATGACGCCGATGATATTGCGGTTGCCGGCGGCGATTTGGCTGGCGACGTCGTGGCAGACCGAGGCTTGCCGGGTGTAATCTTTGTTGCTGTTGGCGTGACTGCAGTCAATCATGATGCGCGGCTTGACGCCGGCTTTCTGCATGCGGGCGACGGTGTCGGCAACGTGATCGGCTGTGAAATTCACGGCATTCCTGCCGCCACGCAGAATGATGTGGCAATCGGGATTGCCGGTGGTGACGAAGATGGCGGATTGACCGTGCTTGGTGTGGCCCAGGAAGGTGTGCGACTGGGCGGCGGAGAGAATTGCGTCGATGGCCACCTGCACATCGCCTGAGGTTGCGTTCTTGAATCCGACGGGGCAGGAGATGCCGGAGACGAGCTCGCGGTGGACCTGGCTCTCCGTGGTGCGGGCGCCGATGGCTCCCCAGCTGACCAGGCCGGCGATGTATTGGGGCGAGATCATGTCAAGGAATTCAGTGCCGGTGGGTACGCCCATCTCGGCCAGATCCAGGAGCAAGTGCCGCGCCACGCGCAGGCCGTCATTGATGCGGTAGGACTCATCAAGACCGGGGTCGTTGATAAGGCCCTTCCATCCGACGGTGGTGCGGGGTTTCTCAAAATAAACGCGCATGACGACGCGGAGTTCGCGGGAGAACTCGGCAATGGCGGTTTTGAGCAGGCCAGCGTATTCGCGTGCGGCTTTGGTGTCGTGGATGGAGCAGGGACCGACGAGGACAAGCAATCGCATGTCGCGGCCCTTGAGGATGTTTGTGATATCTGTGCGGGAGTTAAAGATGGTGGCCGTGGACGTTTCTGTAATGGGGAGTTCTTCCTCAAGAAAGACAGGGGGAAGGACGACTTTGGTCCATTTGATGCGGAGATCTTCGATTTTTGGGGGCATGGTTCGCTTCCTGCGTTTCACTCCATGTCCGACGAGCGGAAAGGAAAAGAGATAAACGGAGTTCAATAGAAAATTTATCAGTTTTGGGCGAGCGGGATGGCTGGAGAGTGGGACGGGCGGTGGGTATTTGGATTGCGGTCCCTCAGAGGTGAAAATCCCCGGCTCCACTTGTCTGGGGTCATGTGCGGGGGATAAAGCTCCGGCCTACCAGTTCCGGTGACAAAGCTCCGGCCTACCAGTTCCGGGGACAAAGCTCCGGCCTACCTTACCTCGGGGATTTTGCTGGGTTCTTCGAGGAGGAACTTGGGGTTGATGCGGGCGTCGTGCCAGCGGACGCCGAACCAGAGGTGGGGACCGGTGGCGCGGCCAGTTTGTCCTTCGCGGCCGAGGACGTCGCCCTTTTTCACTTCGTCGCCGGTTTGGACTTTGAGCTCGGAGAGATGGAAGTACTCGCTGATGAGGCCGTCGCCGTGATCGATGAAGACGGAGTTACCTTCGAAGAACATTTCTTTGGCAAGCACTACTGTTCCTGCGGCAACGGCGAGGATGGGAGATCCGACGGGCGAATCGTAGTCGGAGCCCATGTGGGCTTGCTCGGACTCTTTGCCGTTGTAGATGCGCTTGACGCCGAATGATTTGCCGATGGACATGGGGCGGACGGGCGGGCCGAGGGGAAGTTTGAACTGCGGGGGACCGTCTTTACGCAACCAGAGGTGGGCCAGTTGCGCGCGGTCTGTTGCATCCAGTTTCAGGTCGGCGGACGAGGGGTGGGCCTGGGGGATGTCGGGGAGGGTGATCTCTTCGGTGCCGTAGTCGTTGGGCTCAACGGAGATGCGGGCGAGATGTTTGGGACCGGTGCCCCAGCGGGCGATGGAGATGGTCTCGGTGCGGGTGAGGAGGTCGATGGGGTAGTAGCAGACGCCTTCGATCGCGGGCCAAATGCGGGCTCTCATGCTGCAGTGGAGCGTGCCGGGTGCACCCCAGCGGACGAGTGTGCCGGGGGCGGCGGTGATGGTGGGGGCGGACGATTGGGCTGGGGAGAGCGAAGGGGAAACCAAGACGGCAAGTGCCAAAGCGGCAGGAAGGGTGCGGTGGAGTTGATGGACGTTCATGAATCTCCCCTTGAATGAGTGAAAGGACGCGACCGGACTGAGATGCCGCGAGCAGAAAAGCCAAGTTATCGACGAAATTAGCAGGTGGAGATTTGGGGCTTCTGTTCAAAAGGGAACATTGGACGGCGCTATACTTGGCCATTCCAGCTCCGCTGGGCTGGGGAGAATTCTGGATGCGCTGGCCTGTGCGAAGTCAGTTCTTTGGTGAAGGTCTGATGCTGGTTGCGGGTGTTGCGAGCGCTGCGGCCTTGGGACAAACGCGACAAGCACCGGTGCATCCGGGGTTTGAAGTCGCATCGATCAGACCGCATGAGAGCAGCGACAACAAGGCATATGTTCAAGACCTGCAAGGCAGACTTGTGATGCAGAATTTCTCGCTGAAGCAGCTCATCCTGTTTGCCTACGACATTTCGAACAACCGGCTTGCGGGCGTTCAGGCGTGGATGGACTCCATCCGTTACGACATACAGGCCACAACGGAAACCAATGCACCGGTGAAACAGGTGGAAGGGCCGATGCTGCAGGCGCTGCTTGAAGAGAGATTTCATCTGAAGGTGCATCGAGAGACGATGGAGCGGCCTGTCTATGAGCTGACTGTGGGCAAGGGCGGATTGAAAATGCAGCGGTCGAAGGAGGGCAGTTGTACTGCCTATTTCATGGATTCGCCTCCGCCTTCTACTGCGCCGAACGCCCCGCGCCCTGTGTATTGCGACTTTCCTCACCTTGCAGTGGACGGCACGAATTGGACGCTGGAGGGGCCTGGGGTGAGCGTTGGAAAGCTGGCAATCGCCTTAGCTCGATCGGGACTCGACAGGCCGGTCGTAGATAGGACAGGACTCAACGGGGGATTTGATTTGCATTTGACGTGGGCCGCTGAAGTGCCGCAGGGTAACCCGGAACCTGGCACGATGGACGATCCAGCGGGGCTTTCGATTTTCGCGGCGCTCAAGGAACAACTTGGGTTGAAACTTGTGGCGACCAAAGGGCCAGTTGAAGTGTTGGTGATCGATCACGTGGAGAAGCCTTCGGAGAATTGAAGGAGTTGCTGGGGTTAAGTGCCGAGTTGCGGGGTGATTACACGGAGAAGTGGTTACCCCTGATTAGGAAGCAGAAGGACCGGGGGCAAATCCCTCCCCGGTCTATCTGAAGAATCGAACGTCCAACTTGCGCGCGGCCGGATACCGAACGCGGCAGCTCAGATATCCGTGGCAAGCGCCACGCTCACCGAGTTGAACGCGTGATTGATACCCCCCGCCAAATTCTTCATTCCGATGGCTGCGGACAGTGCAATCAACGCAACAATCAGGGCGTACTCGACCAGGTCCTGGCCGTCTTCCTGTCCAATAATCTGTTTCACAAGCAAATAGGTGCGAAGCAGCAGTGTATTCATGTTTTCGTCTCCTCATTCGAGTTGTTGTTTCGCGATTATCTGAAGATCTGCACGCAGTATGCTGCCACCAAACCTGATCTAAAACGGAAGACCCGCATCGAGCGTTTGGTCGATTCTGTTTTGACAGAAAACTGGACTCGGATCCGACGGAATTACCCTCTCAGGGGCCGGTCATAAACGCGTTTAGAACCAGCAATTGAGACGAAGAAGTAAGTCATTACCGATCGGGAGATCTCATTCAAGCCGATGGATGCGAAGTTTTGCGTGGGTAAATCACGATGCGTGATTCAAACGATTCTTCGGATCCGGCATGGAAGAAGGCGAGGAACTCTCGCAGCGGAGAACTCGGGGAGGAGCGGAAGGTGCCTCGACGACCCAGTCAAAGAAGAGAACCAGTTGAGCATGGGCGACGGCACCCGTTGATGGGGCTTGAATCCGCGGTGGGTTTACACTCGCATTCCCTTGTGGGACCTGGTGGGAGAGTGCGTGAATTGCAAGGGGGGAATCATTATTTCGAAAGGCGACGTCTTCCAGGTCAATCTCAGGTGCAATCAACACATACGCAATCCAGGCCAATAGCCCAAGGAGTAATAGTGAAGAAAGCGGCTTTGATTTGAACGAGCTCATCGAAAATGCAATACCCTTCTGGTACTGAGTCCGTCGCCAGTATATAAGGATTTTATAAAGATTCTCAATAACATCAACGGTGCATCGGAGTCGCTTAAGTGTTATTGACGTCCGGGTTCGACCTGCCTGCGGGAGTTCCGGAAGAATGGTCGCTGGTCCGTAGATTACTCCGCAAAGGCCATGCGCATTGGCGGAATTCCATGGTTGATCGAACAGTTGGAA
The DNA here is from genome assembly GCA_049518435.1 of Occallatibacter sp. Lineage (GTDB taxonomy): Bacteria > Acidobacteriota > Terriglobia > Terriglobales > Acidobacteriaceae > Telmatobacter. The sequence goes on from JBEKRU010000012.1 coordinate 67,062, forward strand.
TGCTACACTCGGCGAGCCAGGGATCCCCTGAATCCAACTTGGCACACACACGAAAGAGGAGATTGGTTATGAGCAATGAGAATGGCGCGGGTGCGCCGAACCCTGGACTTGTTTTTGAAATGCTGCAGGCGCATCAGCGCACGGCGGCACTGAAGGCGGCGATTGATCTGGATGTTTTTACGGCCGTCGGCGAGGGGCCGGGGGATGTGGCTTCGATTGCAAAACATTGTGCTGCATCGGAGCGGGGGATTCGCATTCTGTGCGATTTTCTGGTGATCTGCGGTGTGCTGGTGAAGGAGAACGGGCGCTACAAGCATACGCCGACGAGCGCTGTGTTTCTTGATCCGCGGTCGCCGGCGTCGTTGGCCTCGACGGCACAGTTTCTGGGCGATCCCGGAATGCAGGAGCCTTATAAGAACCTGGCGGAGTTGGTGAGGGCGGGCCGGACGACGCTGCCTGGGGATGGATCGGTTGAGCCGGAGAATCCGGTGTGGGTGCTGTTTGCGGAGACTATGGCGCCGATGATGGGTCCGATGGCCGGTCCGCTGGGCGCGGTGGTGCTGGATGGGCACGAGGGGCCGATGCATGTGCTGGATATTGCGGCGGGGCATGGGCTCTTCGGGATAGAGATTGCAAAGCAGCACCCCGAGGCACGCGTGACGGGGCTGGACTGGGCTCCGGTGTTACGGGTGGCGCTGAAGAACGCGGAGAAGGCTGGGGTGCACGAGCGGTACAACATGTTGGCGGGAAGCGCGTTCGACGTGGATTTTGGCGGGCCTTACGATGCGGTGCTGCTGACCAATTTTCTGCATCACTTTGACGTGCCGACTTGCGTTGACCTGCTGAAGAAGGTGCGTGGATCGCTGAGGCCGGGCGGGAAGGCGGCGACACTGGAGTTTGTGCCGAACGAAGATCGCGTTTCCCCGCCGATGCCGGCGGCGTTCGCATTGACGATGCTGGTGTCGACTCCGGCGGGGGATGCTTATACGATGAGCGAGCTGACGGCAATGTATGCGGAGGCGGGGTTCGGGAATATTACCGGGCACCCGATTCCGATGAGTCCGCACACGGTGGTGATGGGGTGCGCATGACAAAGCTTAGTCGGGATAGCGCTGTTCGCCGGCGGGGATGGAGACTGGAAGGCGGTTTTGTTCCGGAGGGAGCGGACACGTGGCGTAGGGTGTGTAAGCGCAGGGTGGATTCTCGAGCTTGTTGAAGTCGAGTTCGAGGCGGCCAGGGTTGGTCAAGCCGTGGTCGGGCAGGCCGGTATGCAGAAAACGTGCGGCTTCGTAGGTGGTGGTCTTGCTGGTCTGATCCCGGAGGATGAAGAAAAGGATGGTCTGATCGTCGCCTTCGATGACTGGCTCGAGACGGAGGGTTTTGCCGTCGAGGGTGAACTCGGCTACGCCAGGCGAGGGCAGGCTGAGGACGGTCCCGATGACGGTGGGGATCTTCTCAGTGTGCGGCGGGTTGTAGGGGATCCAGTGAGCGGCGACGCGGAAGTGTGGGTCGGGCGGATACCAGTTGAGACCGTGAAAGCCGGTGCGGGTGGGGGAATCGGCGTCTTTGATGCGCAGGGCGTAGCGGTTACCGCGATGCAGAACCACCATGGTGAGGCCATGCCAGGCAATAGTATTGGGCTTGGCATCGTCGGCGGCGAGAAGGCCTTCGCGGGCGGGTTTGCTGTCGATGGTGAGATCGGGTGGAAAGCCTCCTGTGGGTGCGAGGATCTGGAGGGTGTTGGCACTGACGGTGAGCAGGCCGATGTGCTCGGGCGCCTTGGCGTGGATGCGGATTTGACACTCCGCGGCGGAGCCGACAGTGTTGACGCCGGGCTTGAGCCACTCGAGACCGATGAGGGTGAGCCAGCCATCAGGCGCTGAGAGCGACTGCTCGCGCTGAGTGCGCCAGGCGGCGAGGTCCTTATTCCACTGGGTATCGCCTGCGGAGGAAGAACTTGCAGTGATGGATTGGGAGGCGAGCGGGAAAGCCACGCCAGCCACGAAAATCGCCAGAAGGACGGCCTTATGCCGAGCGGAGCGATTGCTCATTGAAGGTTTTCCTTTCCGGGGGCGCGGCCGGAATCCATGGGGTCTGTGGCACCATGACGGGGAGGTCTCATGCTCGCAACTCGTAACCACATCCTCATTTTGCTGTCCAATGGACGAGGCTGCTCCTATTATGCCTTGGTGCGCCCACCGGGCTAGACTTCGTGGGTGACGGGGGCATCGAACTTGTTAGTGAAGAGAACGAGAGATTTCGGCGGAATGGCGGCATTGCTGATGGTTGCGGCGCTGGCGGGCGCGCAAACGGAGCAGAATCCTGTGCCGCCGGACCCGACGCTGGAGCATCGTGCTGCACCGAGGCCGGCTCCGCTGCCGAGCGTGGTGACACCGGCGGGACGAATACGGCTGGACGTGACGGTGACGGACGCGAGCGGCAAGCCGGTTGATGGGTTGGGACCGCAGGACTTCAAGGTGCTGGATGGCGATGCGCCGCGGAAGATTCTGACCTTCCGTTCCTACGACGGAGTTGCGGTGAAGCCGGAGCCGCCGGTGCAGGTGATCCTGCTGATCGATACCTCGAATTTGCCGTTTCCGCAGGTGGCCTTTGTGCGGGGTGAGGTGACGAAGTTCCTGAGCGAGAATGGCGGGCGGCTGGCCGCGCCGGTTTCGATCATGGTGCTTTCGGATGCGGGGTTGCGCGTTCAGCCGCGGCCATCGACGGACGGACGAGCGCTGCTCGGAGTTCTGAACGAGGTGAAGGGCAGCATTCACACTATCAACGCCGCAGAGGGCAGCGAAGGCGACCTGGAGCGGTTTCAACTGTCGGTGAGGCAGTTGTCGACGATTGCGGAAAACGAAGCGCTGAAACCGGGGAGAAAGCTGCTGATTTGGGTGGGGCCGGGCTGGCCGCTGCTGAATAGCGCGAACTACCGGTTCTCCGAGCGGGATCAGCGGCGGTATTTCGACTCGATCGTGGACCTTTCAACGAAACTGCGGGAGGGGCGAGTGGTGGTGGACAGTGTGGCCCCGGCAGCCTCGACAACGGCGAGCGGCCTGGGGACCACGCTCTATCAGAATTTTCTGAAGGGCGTGCGGACGGCGCACCAGGCGGACAGCGGCAACTTGGCTTTGAAGGTCCTGGCTCTGCAGAGCGGCGGGCTGGTGCTGGGTCCGGACAACGACCTGGCGGGACAGATTGACCGCTGCGTGGCGGAGGCGAATGCGTTCTACACGCTGACCTTCGACCCCGGGTATGCCGCTGCGCCGAACGAGTATCACGATTTGAAGGTGGAAGTGGACCAGGCCGGGCTGAAGGCGCGGACACGGATGGGGTACTACAACCAGCCGAAGCCTGCTGCGAATGTTCCGCAGTAGGTTCTGAGTGAAACGGACAGAGGTGTCGCCCATGAACAAGCCAGCACGGATTTTCCTGATCATTCTTCTCAGCGTGTATACCACTGCGATGGCCCAGAGCGGCGCGGGCGCCGAGGGAGGTTCCGGACAGGCGCCCGCTTTGAACCCGCGGACGACGGCGGCGCCCATGCCTGAGGTGACCGATGGCCGCATTCATCTGGACGTGGTGGTGACGGATAAAGCAGGGAAGGCGGTCTCCGGACTCGCACTGAAGGATTTCACGCTGCTGGACGATGGCCGGCCGGCCAATATTCTTTCCTTTCACGCAATCGATGCGGCGGTGCAGGCGGCGACACGGCCCGTCGAGGTGATTCTGGTTCTGGATGCGGTGAACCTCGGATTTCAAACGGTGGCGCGTACACGGTTGCAGCTCGCAAACTTCCTTCGGCAGAATGGCGGGCACCTTGCGCAACCGGTTTCCATCTTCGTCTTTGGCGACGATGGTGCGAAGGTGCTGGCACAGCCTTCAATGGATGGGAATGCGCTGGCGACGCAACTGGATCAGGCCGACTCGCAGTTGCGCATCATTGGGCGGGCGTCTCAGTACGGTGGTTTCGATCGCTATAACCTGTCCCTCAAATGGATCCAGATTATTGCGGAGAGTGAAGCGAAACGGCCGGGCAGGAAGCTGCTGATCTGGGCGGGTCCAGGCTGGCCGCTGCTGGACCGGGCTACCTTCAACATCTCGTCGAAGGATCAGCAAATGCTATTCAACTCCATTGTCTTCCTCTCCACCACGCTGCGTGAGGCGCACATGTCGCTGTACAGCGTGACACTCGGAGAAACCAACGTGGGCACATTCATGTACCAGGATTATCTGAAGGGGATAAAGACCGCTGAGAAGTCGAGTTTGCCCGATGTGCAACTGAAAGTGCTTGCCGTGCAAAGCGGCGGACGCGTGGTGGGGCCGGACAACGATATCGCCGGTCAGATTGATAACTGCGTTAAGGATGCCCCGGCGTTTTATACGCTGTCCTTCGAACCGCCGAAGGCGGATCGAGCGAATGAGTATCACGATTTGAAGGTGACGGTGGATCAGTCGGGGCTGACTGCGCGGACGAATACTGGGTATTACAACCAGCCATAAGGGCCGGGGAATGGGCCGCTGGCTGGGCGGTCTGGCTGCCTTGACAGGAGGGAGGTGCGGCCCCTACCATTAAAGAGGAAAACTCCAGCTATTTCTTATTTACAAGTGTAGGAAACACAGGCAGTTAGCAGGTGTTCTTCCGGTTTTGGCAGGCGCAACCAGTGCTTTTTGGCTGGCCGGTGGAACAAATGGAGAGCAGGGGAACGATGCCGGAGACACGCATCAGCCCGCGCGAGCGGCTGGTGCTTACGGCCATCATAGAGCTCTATATCGCGACCGGCGAGCCCGTGGCCTCGCAGGCGGTGGCGCACCAGTTCGCCGACCGGGAGGGAATGAGCTCGGCCACCGTACGCAACGTGATGTCGTCGCTGGGCGAGACGGGACTGCTGGATCAGCCGCACACTTCGGCGGGAAGGGTTCCGACGGCGGCGGCATTTCGCTATTACGTGGAACAGATCACCCAGCAAGGGATGCAGTTTGGCGCACCGGCTGGGCGTGGAGCGCAGCCCGGGGCGATGGCTGCGCCGTTGAGCGAAGCGCGGCGGGAACAAATTGAAGACAGTTTTACGGGCGTGGGGAGCACGAACGAGTATTTGCAGCGGACCTCGCATGTGCTGGCGCTGATATCGAGTGGGCTGGGCGTGGCGCTGGCCAGTTCGACCGCGGGGCAAGTGCTGGAACATATTCATTTTTCGCGGCTGTCGGCGGGACGCGTGCTGGCGGTGCTGGTGACGCAGGCGGGCGCGGTGCAGGACCGGGTGCTGAGCATTGAGCGGGAGCTGACTCACATTGAGTTGGAAACCGCAGCGCGCTATTTGAACGAGAACTTCCGCGGATGGCTGATTGAGCGGATCAGGTCGGAAGTGGCTCGGCGCAAGGAGGCAGAGGAAGAGGCTTATCGCGCCATGCTTTCGTCAGTGGAGGAGCTTTGCCGAAAAGGGGCCTTGGTGGGCGACGGGAACGGGCCGGCGATTTTTGTGGATGGGATGGCGAACCTGATAACGCATGAGCTGGACCGGGAGCGGCTGCGGCAGATGCTCTTGGCGCTTGAAGCGAAGCAGCGGCTGGTGGAGTTGTTGACCGCTTACGTGGATGGAAAGCAGCAGGAGGTTCGCGTGGTGGTGGGGCTGGACAACAGTTCTCCCGCAATGCAGGACCTGGTGCTGATTGGGGCGCAGGCGCGGCTTGGCGGCGCCAACCTGGGAACGGTGGCGGTGATTGCGCCGACACGAATTCAATACCAGGAGATGATCCAGGCGGTGCGTTATGTGGCGCGGCTTTCGGAACGATTCCTGGAGGCTCCGGAGAATTAGTGGTTCAACAAACGCGGCGATTCCAGCGGTGATGATGCTGCATCCAATAGAAGCGGGTTCCGGGATCTTCCATTTTTGGGAAAACCAAGTCCAGAACGGGGAAGACGGTGGAGTTCGCTCAAATTAGAATGGAAATAGGGAATCTTGATGTTTCGGAGAAATCGCAAAGTTATGCCAGAGCAGGATGCGGAGTTGAGCGTGGTGGAGCCCGCGGGCGAATCGCTTTCGTCCGAGGCCGCCTCGGAAGAGGGTGCGTTGAATTTGGCGGCGGCAGAAGGCGAAGTGGCGGAGAGCCCCGCGGAGCCGGTGAGCCCTGAAGAATTCGAAAAGCTGAAGGCCGAGCGGGATCAGTTACTGGACCGGTTGGCGCGGCTGCAGGCGGAGTTTGAGAATGCCCGCAAGCGCGGCGAGCGGGAGCGGGTGGAGTTTCGGGATTACGCAACGGGCAATGTGGTGGAGCAATTTCTGCCGGTGCTCGATAACTTTGAGTTGGCTCTGAAACATGACAGCACGGCGGAGCAGTTGCGCAAGGGTGTAGAGCTGATTGTGAAGCAGATGCACGAGATTCTGCGGCAACTTCAGGTGAATAAAGTTGCGACGGTGGGTGAGGAGTTTGATCCGCGTCTGCACGAGGCACTGGGCGCCGTAGAGCGGGACGATCTTCCCGACCAGCACGTGGCCGAAGAGGTTCGGCCGGGATACAAGCTGCGTGATCGGCTATTAAGGCCGGCGCTGGTACGCGTGGCACATAATTCAAAACAGACGAACGACTGAGAACAAAATCCTAATGGGTTCAAATACAAGAGTGAGCAAAGCAGACTACTACGAAGTCCTTGGCGTCTCGCGCGACGTGAGCGATATTGACCTGAAGAGCGCCTATCGCAGGTTGGCGCTGAAGTACCATCCTGACCGCAACCCGGGCGACGATGCGGCGGAAGCGAAGTTTAAGGAATGCAGCGAAGCCTACCAGGTGCTGAGTGACGCGGAAAAGCGCGCCGCTTACGACCGCTATGGACATGCGGGACTGGGTGGGCAAGGATCTGGATTTGGGAGCGGTCCTTTTGCCGGCGGCGTGGATATCGGGGACATTTTTGGGGATCTTTTCGGCGAGATGTTCAACGCGGGCGGCGGACAGCGAAACTCACGGACACAGCGTGGCGATGACCTGCGATTCGACCTTGCGATCAAGTTCGAAGACGCGATCTTCGGCACCGAGACAGAGGTAAAGATCCGCCGGCGGGAGACCTGCCCAACCTGCCATGGGCGGGGCAGCGCATCAAGCAAAGGCCCTACCGTGTGCAACCAATGCCATGGACGAGGCCAGATGCGGTACCAGCAGGGATTCTTTTCCGTAGCCAGGACGTGTAACATCTGCGGCGGAGCGGGAACAGTGAACCTGGATCCCTGTCTGACGTGCCGAGGCGAGACGCGCGTGACCGCCGAGGTGAAGCTGCAGGTGAAGGTGCCACCGGGAGTTGAGGACGGTACGCGGATTCGCTATGCGGGAGAGGGCGATGCGGGACGGTCGGGAGCGCCCAAGGGCGACCTGTACATTGTGCTGGCGATCCGGGGACATGACTTTTTTGAGCGTGATGGATACGACTTGCATTGCGTGATTCCGATCAGCTTTCCGCAAGCGGCACTGGGCGCGGAGATCGCCGTTGATGGCATCGACGGGCCGGTCAACCTGAAGATCCCCGAGGGCTCGCAGAGTGGACGCGAACTGAGGGTACGGGGACGTGGCGTGCCTTACCTGAACGACAAGGGGCAGGGCGACCTGGTGGTGAAACTGGTGGTGCAGATTCCGCGGAAGCTGAGCCGGGCGCAGCGCGACCTCGTGAGCAAGCTGGGCGAATCGCTGACGGTGGAGAACAAGCCGACGTCGGCGGGGTTGCTGGACAAGATGAAGGATCTGTTCAATTAGAAACAGTTCTTAGTTCACAGTTCTCAGTCGTCAACGCCCGAGAAGGCGGGCGGCTGTAGACTAATCTTGTTCGATAGACACTTCAGGGAAGCATAGCGGGCGGCAGTTGAAGGCGCTGGAGGACTGTGCAGGCTCTTACGAAAGACGAGAGCGGGACCGCGCAGAAGAGGGTTCTGATGCGCAGTGCGGTGAAGCTGGGAATTGTCTGTCCCATGGCCAATGAGGGCGAGCAAGCCGTCGCGTTCTGCAAGGCAGTTCTCGAGCAGTGCAAGGGTTTCGAGAAAGTGACGTTCTTCTCCGTCTTCGATCGGGCCAACAAGGACTTCGGCCTGGACCGGATGCGCGATCTGGAGCGGATTGAGCCGCGGTTAAATGTGGTGTGGGCTCCCGAAAACCGGTGCGTAGTGGACGCGTATATGCGCGGATACAAGGAAGCGCTGGATGCGGGATGCGATTGGATTCTGGAGATTGACGCCGGATTCAGCCATCAGCCGGCCGATATACCGCAGTTCTTCGACGCCATGGAACAAGGGATGGACTGCGTATTCGGCAGCCGCTTCATCGGGCGCTTTGAGAAAAGCTCATTCAATCGCCGCGCGGTAAGCTGGGGTGGAACCGTGCTGGCTAACTCGCTGCTGGGGACGCGGCAGACCGATATGACGAGCGGGTTTGAGTTGTTCTCGCGGCAGACCCTCATGATGGTAATTGGCCGTGGCATACAGTCCAGAGCGCATTTTTTTCAAACCGAGATCAAGACATTTTGCAGAATGCTGAAGTTTGTCGAAGTGCCGATTACTTACCGGGCTGCGAGTCCGCGACTTAGCAGGGCGGCGGTGATGGAAGCTTTCCGACAGCTATGGCGACTTTTTCAACTGCGCCTCAAGGAGCAACTTTGACGGATTTGCCATGGAGTGGTCCAGCCAGCCTAGTTGTTACTTCTATCTCCGCGGCTAACTCGGCATTACGCGAGTTAGCGGCGCAGTGCAAAGCGCGCGGGATTTCGTTTTACGTAATCGGCGACGTTCCCAGTCCCGCGGACTTTCATATCGACGGCTGCGAGTTTTATAGCATCGAGCGGCAGAAGACGTCCGGATTAAAGCTCGCGGAATTGCTGCCGCTGCGGCATTACTCGCGAAAAAACATTGGCTATCTGCTGAGCGTGCAGAAGCGGGCGAGCCTTCTGGTTGAGACTGACGACGATAACAATCCTTTGCCGGAGTTCTGGGATGCGCGGACCTGCTTGCAGCGTGTGGCATCGCTTGCAGGAAATGGCTGGACGAATGTCTATGCGTACTTTAGCGAAGCCAACATTTGGCCACGTGGATTGCCGCTGGATGCGGTGCAGGACAAGGTGCCGGGGTTCGAAACATTGCCGGTAACGGAACTGCCCTGTCCGATTCAGCAGGGATTGGCGAATGAAGATCCTGATGTGGACGCGATCTACCGGTTGCTTCTTCCACTTCCGATCCAATTCAGGAAAGACAGGCGGTTGGCGCTCGCAGCAGGCACATGGTGTCCGTTCAACAGCCAGAATGCGGCGTGGTTCCCTGAGGCTTATCCGCTGCTCTATCTGCCATCGTTTTGTTCGTTCCGGATGACGGATATCTGGCGGAGCTTTGTGGCGCAGCGGATTGCGTGGGAGAACGGCTGGGCTGTGCTTTTCAAGAGTCCGGATGTGCGGCAGGAGCGGAACGAACATAACCTGATGCGTGACTTTGCGGACGAGGTTTCAGGCTATCTGAATAACCGGAAAATCGGAGAGCGGCTTGACGCGCTGAAGCTTGCGCCAGGGACGGACAAGCTGGGTGAGAATCTAATTCTCTGTTATGAGGAACTGGTGCGGCTGGAGTTGATTCCCGCGAAGGAAATCCAGCTGTTGGAGGCGTGGGTCGCGGACCTGGCGGAGCTTTCTTAGAACACTGCGGAGTGGCAGCTTTGGTTTGTGACTAGAGCGCCAGCAGCGCGATGACTATGACGGCTACGCCGATGAGCTGGCTCATGCGATCGGTCAGAGCGAAGGCTACGGGGTCTTCGTCGAGCTGGCCGCGCGAGGCGAGTAGCCACACACGATTGATCCAGAGAATCATGCATGGCACAATGAGCCACAGCAGCTTCGGCTGGTGGTAGAGCTTTGCCACGTCGGCACCGCTGATGTAAATGGCAAAGACAACCACGGCAGCCATGCCGCTGGAATTACCGAAGCTTCGCATCTGGGCCATGTCGGCAAGCAGGTATCCGCGGCCGTTTCTTGGCGTGGAACTGGTGGCGCGGAGGTTCTCCAATTCCGCGAAGCGTTTGACGATGGCGAGAGAAAGGAAAAGAAACATGGAGAATCCCGCAAGCCAGTGGGAGATGGGCGTTTGCGTGGCTGCGCCGCCGGCAAGGAGGCGGAGAATGTAGAGACCTGAGAGCGTGAGTACGTCGACGAGCGCAAACCGCTTGAGATAAGACGAATACGCCAGGGTGACGGCGAGATAAGCGAGCAACCACACATAGAAGCCGGCGGAAAGAAAGCGCCCACCCACCTGGCCGATGAAGAGGAATGCCGCGGCGATAGAGATGCCGGCTAAGGCGGAGAGATCGCCGGAGGCAAAAGGGCGCAGGCCCTTGCGCGGATGGCGCCGGTCGGCTTCGATATCCAGCAGGTCGTTGACGATATAGGCCGACGAAGCAGTAAGAGAGAAACAGCAGAATGCCGCCAGAGCGATGAGAAGTTTGCCAGTGCTCAATGCGTGAGAACACAGCAGTGGAACAAAGATGAGCAGGTTCTTGGACCACTGATGCAGGCGGATGGCCTTCAGAAGCGAACTAAGGGGATGCCGGGTCTCAATAAACTCGCGCGAGGGCTGGATGCGTTGGGATTGCAGCCCAATGCGCAGACTTAGACTTGGATTGGCCACCATGGCCTGGCCGGCCTCCGCAAGCAGGGGGAGATCGGGCGAGTCGTTGCCGATGTAGTCAAAGGGCGCGGCACCGAGGCGGCTGCGCAGAGCGGCGAGCTTTCTTGAACCGGTGAGGTTGGTTGCGCCGTCAGAGCCTAGGATGCCGGTGAAGATAGCAAGATGCGCCGCGACTCGTTCTGCAAGCCGCACATCTGCGCCGGTGGCGAGGAAGATTTGCCGGCCATTGGCATGTTCCTGCTGAAGAAAGTGGAGCAGGGGCCTGTTATATGGCAGGTGCGCTACATCCAGCGAGACTGACTCGGTGACGTAAGCCTTGAATGCGGCTTTGCCGTTGAGCAGGCTTCGGGGAAGGCCGAGAAGGCGGTGAGGACGGTTGCGTACCAGGACCAGCAGGGAGTCGACGAGGGTATCGGATTTGACAAGGGTGCCATCGAGATCGACGCACAGGGGCGCACGCGCTGGGGCAGGCGCTTCCGGCTTTGAGATGGTCTTCGACTGGAGCAACCGCACACCTCGTCGAGGATTTTTGGATCATTGAGGGAGAGCCGGCCGCGGAATGTTCCGGCTCGTCCATGGATTTGAAGCTCAACTCGCTGGCAGCATGGATCAACTCAAGTATACAGTCGAGCGTGTTCGTCTCAAGCAATCGGATGCGCTCGCGGGCAGTGAGCGAAATCAGATCGCCTAAGAATCTGTTTGACGGATCAAACCATTCGCGGCATGCTACCCCGTATGTTGGAGAACAATGTCAGGCGATTGCTTGCGGCTTATCCCACGATATATCTGGCATGTCATCGCGATCACACGCGCACAGACGAGGCTGGTAACCCACTCACCGAGAACCAGGCGAGCGTGCTGGACCATCTGGACTCAGTGCGCCCAACGACCCTGTCGAAACTGGCCGAGCATATGGGTGTGGGCCGCTCAACGATGAGCATTACTGTCGCGCGGCTAGTGCGCGGCGGATACATTGTGCGCGGGCCCGGCAAAGAGGATCGGCGAACTGCAGGGCTGACACTTACGCCGGCGGGAAAGCGAATTCAGGAACAGAATTCGGTTTTGAATCCGCAACTCGTGAGGAAGATGTTGAAGATGATGGAGCCGGCCGAGGCGGAGCACGCGATAGCGGGGATGGAATGTGTGGCTCGATATGCGGCCATTCTCCTGCGGCAAAGAAAGAGGGTGAGAGACCGATGAAAGTTGCTCTGATTCTGATTGGAGTGGTGGTGTTGATGGCGGTGGGCGCGGTTGCGATCGGGGCGCTGTTGCCGAAACGGCACGTGGTCACGCGCACGGCGCTATTCAAGGCCAATCCGGAAAAGCTATTTGCGTTGATAGCAGGAGACCAACGCTGGCGGCCGGATGTGAAGGCCTGTGAAATGATCACGGAAGGTGGAACGCAGTTTCAACGGGAGACTTCGAAACGTGGGGAAACGATTCTCTACGAACTGGAGGAAAGCAGGCCACCGTTGGCGATTCAGCGGAGAATTGCGACTGAGAATCTGCCGTACGGCGGGAGTTGGAGCTTTGAGTTGGAGCCGGAAGACGGAGAGACGCGGGTGCGGATTACCGAGGATGGAGAGGTGTATAACCCATTCTTCCGATTTGTTTCGCGATTTGTGATAGGGCAGACGGCGACGCTGGATGCGTACCTGGCGGCCATGGGCAAGGCCGTGGGAGAAAATGTAAAGATAGAAAATTAAGTGACCCTGAAGGGGATAGTTTGGTGGAGCTGAGCGGGATCGAACCGCTGGCCTCCTCGTTGCGAACGAGGCGCTCTCCCAGCTGAGCTACAGCCCCACGACTTAACTATCTTATCAGCGAGCGGGGATTCGGGAAAGGTGTGCAGCAAGATTGCGTCTTTAAGTAAGTTTTTGGGGACGGGTGGGGCCCGTTGAGCGACTTCGGCGTGGGCAGGCTTTTGTTGGTGTCGTTTGTGAATTCCCACTCATGCGCAAAGAGCGCGCATGAATGGGGCACAGGGCTACCTGGTTAACATTTGCGTGGGCACTGCTGTCCTACCTTCTCACACCGTATAGGTACGTCGCCGGATGATCGCAGGAGTAGGATGATCGCAATTCACTTATGAGACACTTGACAGTTCTGCTCGTCGTTCTGGCATCGATTCCAATTCCTTCGATATGTAGCGGTTCGGAGGCTCGGTCTGTCGATTTCGAGATGCCACCATCAGGGAAGGTTGTGGTTGCGGCCAAGGGTGGCGTGCAATTTGACGCCATGATTAACGGGAAGGGGCCCTTTCGGCTCATCTTCGATTCCGGGGCAGGGGGGAACATCCTAAGTCCCTCGGTTGCCAGGCAGCTTGGACTGATCGAAGAGGGGCCTGTGGCCCAGGCTTTCGGCGCCGCTCCGGTCGCGACCAGGGCGGCGCAGGTGGCTTCGGTCAAAATCGGCGATCTTGTTCTGCGCGATCAGAAGTTCTACGTTCTTCCGATGCCGTGGGGCGACCGCTCGGGACCGGTGGGAGCTGTCGGCTTCGAAATGATGCGCAGACCGGTTGTCATAGTCGATTACCAGCGCGAGCAACTCACCTTCAATTTGCCGGAGACGTTTACCTACGCGGGAGAGGGAGTGAAGGTTCCAATCGATTCGACACGTTCGCCCAACCAGATCGAGGTGAAAGGCAGCGTGAATGGCTCCGGCGGCGTGTTTTGCATCGACACGGGCGACGAGGGCAGCCTGGAGCTGGAGCAGCGGTTTGTGAGTCAGTACGATCTGGTGAAGCAGTTGTCGCCGAAGTACCACGGATATGCGGGTTCGGCGATTGGCGGCGCGATGCCACCGGCCTACTACAGCCGCGTGAAGAGCGTGCGCATCGGAGAGGCCGAGGTGACGAATGTGCTCGCAGATCTTTTTGACGGGCAGGCTTTATCGGATGAGAACTCCGGCAATATCGGGACACGTGTGCTTCGCCAGTTCAAGGTCACGTTTGATCTTCCCCACAGCGTGATGTATCTGGAGAGGAACTCGAACTGGGGCAAGCCGGAAGTCTTCAACCGGGCAGGCATAGTTATAGACTCAATCCAGATGGACCTGAAGGTGATGAATGTGCTGCCGGGGAGTCCGGCGGCGGTGGCGGGCGTTGAGATTGGTGATGTTCTTTTGCAGATCGATGGTCGAGCGCCATCGGACAATCCGCTTCAACAGGACGATCCAGCTTTTTGGCAGCCGTCGGGAACGATAGTGCGCCTAACCGTTCAGCGGGGAGATAAGGTGCGGAAGTTCAAGATGAGGCTGCGGGAGCTTCTTTAGAAAAACTGCGGGTGAAAATGGCCAACTCTCCCGAGGCGGCCATTCTGATGACATTGGAAACCGACTAAAGCTGGTTCATGTTGGCGAGGAACTCGGCGTTGTTGCGGACCTTCTCGAGGCGGCTGATCAGGAGTTCCATGGCTTCGACGGGCGAGAGCGGGTTGAGGACCTTGCGGAGGATCCAGATGCGCTGGAGGTCTTCCTTGGGGATGAGCAGCTCTTCCTTACGCGTGCCGGAGCGCTGGATGTCGATGGCCGGGAAGACGCGCTTGTCTACGAGCTTGCGGTCGAGGATGATTTCCATGTTGCCGGTGCCCTTGAACTCTTCGAAGATGACTTCGTCCATGCGGGAGCCGGTGTCGACGAGGGCGGTGGAGATGATGGTGAGCGAGCCGCCTTCTTCAATGTTGCGGGCCGCGCCGAAGAAGCGCTTGGGGCGCTGCAGCGCATTGGAGTCGACGCCGCCGGAGAGCACCTTTCCCGAGGGAGGCACGATGGTGTTGTAGGCGCGTGCGAGGCGGGTGATGGAGTCAAGAAGGATGACGACGTCGCGCTTGTGCTCGACGAGGCGCTTGGCCTTCTCGATGACCATTTCCGCAACCTGAACGTGACGCGCGGCGGGCTCGTCGAAGGTGGAGCTGATGACTTCGCCCTTGACGGAGCGCTGCATGTCGGTGACTTCCTCAGGGCGCTCGTCGATGAGCAGGACGATGAGGACGACTTCAGGATGGTTTGTGGAAACGGAGTTGGCGATGGACTGCAGCAACATGGTTTTGCCGGTGCGGGGCGGAGCGACGATGAGACCGCGCTGGCCTTTGCCTACCGGTGTGAGCAGGTCCATAACGCGGCCGCTGACGGCCTCGCGCACGGTCTCCATCTTGATGCGTTCCTGCGGATAAAGGGGAGTCAGGTTGTCAAAGAGGATCTTGTTGCGCGTCTCTTCAGGCGACTCGAAGTTGATGGCTTCGATCTTGACCAGTGCGAAATACTTTTCGCCTTCATGGGGCGGACGGACATTGCCGCTGATGGAGTCGCCGGTCTTGAGATCGAACTTGCGAATCTGCGAGGGCGAAACATAAATGTCGTCGGGGCCGGGCAGGTAGTTGTAGTCGGGAGAGCGAAGAAAGCCGTAGCCGTCGGGAAGGATTTCGAGAACACCCTCGGCGAAGATGTGGCCTTCTTTTTCGCTTTGCGCCTGGAGAATCTTGAAAATCAGATCCTGTTTGCGAAGGCCGCTGGCGCCTGGGATTTCCAGGGTGCGCGCGATGCGGCTAAGTTCAGTGATGTTCTTTTCTTTTAGTTCTGCGATGGTCATGTTCACCTGCAATAAGGCGGGATGGGTTGTGAGGAGGTAAAAGAGGGGGAAGTACTCCAGGGGATGATCTTGCGGGAGTTATCGGAAAGTGACGGAGGCGCCCGGGTTTCAGGATTCTCCCGGGATCATGGATCGTCTCAGGAAAAAACCAGAGGCGCGCAATGACTTTCAAAAGCAAACTGCCTTGAAACCTTTGTTTAACTCAACTATACCCTGTGGGAGAGTTTCTCAGGCGGCGCGGCGGCGTTCAATCTGCGGGGCCGTGGCTTCCGGTTCAGAAGCCACGGTTCCGGGGTTGGTGGTTTGGAAGCGGCACAGAACCTCGTTGGTGGTGTCTTGCAGCCGTGTGTTCGGCTTGTGCAGCTTACGGGTTGCCTTGCTGGCCAGTTGACAAAGCTGGTAGCGGTTGGACACATGAGAGAGTGCCCCAAAAACCAAATCAGAACGCATTACAGTATCTCCTTCGTAATTGCCTACCCGGACGGTACTACCTGGCGCCGCCGGTGCAGCTGGGGCGGCCAAAAGTTCCTGGAGCCCTCAATTTTTGCTCCCAATTCTTAGACGCACGAAGTGTGCCGGTAGTTCTAAATCTTGAGGCACATTCCCACGTTTTGGAATAGGGATTATGACCTATCCCCAAAGCAAATTACCATCTTGGAATCCATTTGCCCGCATTCCCAATCCCGGCGGGCAAAACGCACCGAGGCATCAAATTATGAGCCCCAGCTCAATATGATGTGGGAAATCACAGATGGGCTGCGCAATATTGCACACTGCAACATGCCCTTTTGGATGGTACCCCTGACTTTAAACCCATTTTGTGCTCTGGGTCAACTATTTTTTCAGTGATTTTATGGTGATTGAATACCGTTCGAATCCTGATGCTAAACACGGTGTTAACTCCTTTTAAATCAAATCGATGTTCAGAATAATCTGCAAAGGTTTTCTCGCGGCTGAATGGTGAACCGCAGGCGCAGAAACTGAGTCGTCCCGTCTGGAGGGACATTTCGCCAGCTCGGAGAATTCAGGCAGATTTTTTTGCAATGTTAGTCCTATAAAAGGTTTTTTCCTACGCCCAATAACTGCGGTCAAGGGTTCGGTACTGGATGGCTTCGGCCAGATGCGAAACGGTAAGGCTCTCGGCGGCCTCGAGGTCGGCGATGGTTCGGGCCACCTTGAGGATGCGGTCGTGTGCGCGGGCGGTGAGTCCCTGCTGCTGCATGGCGCGCTCAAGAAGGCGCTCGGAGTCGGCGCCCAGTTCGCAGTGGGCGCGAATCTGGCGGGTGGTCATTTGTGCGTTGGCGTAGATTTTTTCGCCGGCCTTGCTGAATCGATTGCGCTGTCGGTCGCGGGCGGCCATGACGCGATTGCGGATTTCAGATGAGCCTTCGGCGGCGGCATTTCCGCGGAGCTCCTTGTACTGGACGGCGGGCACTTCGATGTGGATGTCGATCCTGTCGAGCAGAGGGCCAGAAACCTTGGAGACATAGCGCTGAATCATGGGCGGGGTGCAGCGGCACTCGCGCGAGCGGTCGTTGAAATAGCCGCAGGGGCAAGGATTCATGGCTGCGGCAAGCATGAAGCGCGCGGGAAAGCTGAGCGACATGGATGCGCGGGCGATGGTAACGGTGTGATCCTCAAGCGGCTGGCGCATGACCTCAAGGACATTGCGGGGAAACTCCGGAAGCTCATCGAGAAAGAGGAGGCCGTTGTGAGCGAGGGAGACTTCTCCGGGGTGGGGGATGATGCCGCCTCCGATGAGGCCGGCATCGGAAATAGTGTGGTGCGGAGCGCGGAAAGGACGCTGCGTGACAAGGCCGGCCGCAGCGTCGAGGACTCCAGCGACGGAATGAATCTTGGTGGTCTCGAGAGCTTCTTCAAATGTGAGCGGTGCGAGGATGGAGGGTAGCCGCTTGGCGAGCATGGTTTTTCCCGAACCGGGCGGGCCGATCATGAGGATGTTATGGCTGCCGGCGGCGGCTACTTCAAGAGCGCGCTTGGCGGTTTGCTGGCCGCGGACGTCTTTGAAATCGACGGCGAAGTGCTGCAGTTCGTTGAGCAACGCGGAGGTGGCGACGCGCACCGGCTCGCGCTGAATTGTACCGACCACACTTGAGTTGAGAAGATCGAGCACATCGAGAAGGGAAGAGACGGGGTAAACGTTGACGCCTTCGACGACCGCGGCTTCCTGCGCGTTGGCGGCGGGAAGGATGAGGTTGGGGATGTTTTTCTCGCGGGCCAGAATGGCAATGGGCAACATGCCCGGCACGGCACGCACACTGCCGTCGAGGCCAAGCTCGCCGACGATCAGGAACTGGCTCAGATCGGTGACGCGGAGTGCGCCGTATGCGCCGAGGATGCCGACGGCAATGGGAAGGTCAAAGCCGGCGCCTTCTTTTTTGATGTCGGCGGGCGCAAGATTGATGGTGATGAAGGTCGGCGGAATGAGATAGCCGGAGTTTTTGATGGCGGCGCGAACACGGTCGCGGCTTTCGCGCACGGCGGCGTCGGGAAGGCCGACAGTGTGGAAGGTATCCTTCTCCGCGACGACACCGCTGTAATCGACTTCAACGTCGATAAGGTTGGCGTCGATGCCGTAGACCGCGGCGCTGAGGGCTTTGAAGAGCATGGTGTGAGCAGAACGGAGTCTAACAGTCGCGAATCGGCTCTGGGTGTGATGCACCTCACCCGATAATTGCGCTGCCCCGAATGCCTTCGTTTGACGAGGCCGAGAGTGGAGCGTGCGGGGAGCGGGTTCGCCATTCGTTACGTCGTGTATAAGGTTGACCCCAGGACCACATTGATCCGCGCTACAATCTTGTGCGTGACTACGAGTTTTTTCGATCTCTACAAAATCGGCGTTGGACCTTCGAGTTCGCACACGATGGGACCGATGCGTGCGGCTTGCCGATTTGCTAAGGAGCTTGAGCCGCGCGGATTTCTGGATCGTGTGGCGCGCGTGCAGGCGGAGCTGTATGGGTCGCTGGCGCTGACTGGGCTTGGACACGCAACCGACCGCGCGGTTCTGCTGGGACTTGCGGGGAACGAGCCAGCAAGGATCGATCCTGCAATGATTGAGCCGACGGTGGAACGAATCCGTGCGACGCATCGGATGGAACTGGCGGATGCGCGGCCAATCGGCTTCGACGAATCAACCGATCTCAAGTTTGAGCGCACGGTGATGTTTCCGCCAGGAGCATTCACGCATCATCCGAACGGAGTGCGGTTCAAGGCGTTTGATGCCGCAGGCGTGTTGCTTGATGAGCGCACATTTTTTTCGATCGGCGGCGGGTTCATTACGGAGGACGGCATCGATCCTTCGACGCAGACAAACCAGGCGGCGATCCCATTTCCATTTCATAGCGCGGCAGAGTTGCTGGCGACGGCGCATGCCAACGAACTGTCCATTAGCCAACTGATGCTGGAGAACGAGTGCGCGTTGGTATCGCGGGAGCAGGGGCGAGCGCCGGTGGAGATTGTGCGCGAAGGGATTGATGAGATTTGGAAAGCGATGCAGAGTTGCGTGGAGCGCGGAATGGCCGCCGAGGGCATATTGCCTGGAGGGTTGCAGGTGAGACGGCGCGCGCATCGGCTGGCAGCACGGTTGCGCGAGAAGGAAGCTAATGGAATGCGAAGCGATCCGCTGGCGCCACTCGATTGGGTTACGGTGTACGCGATGGCGGTGAATGAAGAGAACGCTGCGGGCGGCCGTGTGGTCACCGCGCCGACCAATGGCGCTGCGGGTGTGGTGCCGGCGGTGGCTCACTATTACCACCGCTTCATTCCCGAGGCTGATCATGAAGGACTGATGCGGTTTTTCCTGACTTCGGCGGCGATCGGCATTCTCTATAAGGAGAACGCATCGATTAGCGGCGCGGAGGTGGGTTGCCAAGGCGAGGTGGGGGTTGCCTGCTCGATGGCCGCGGGTGGATTGACCGCCGCGTTGGGCGGGACGAATGGACAAGTGGAGCATGCCGCGGAGATTGCGATGGAACATAACCTGGGCATGACCTGCGATCCGATTGGCGGGCTGGTGCAGATTCCATGCATTGAGCGCAACGCGATGGGAGCGGCAAAGGCCGTGCAGGCATCGCGCATCGCAATGAATGAGTCGGAGCTGCACAAGGTATCCCTCGACCAGGTGATCCGCACCATGTACCTTACGGGTCTTGATATGCAATCGCGCTACAAGGAGACGAGCCTTGCAGGGCTTGCGTTGAACATCATTGAGTGCTGACGAATTGCGCAGGTCAACATCCTAAGGGAGGCAGCAGAAAAGTAACTTCGTCTGGCTGTTGCGTGATGGCGCCAAGATTTTCAAGCGAGTACTGAGGCGGATTGGGAAGGAAGATGCGGACAATGGTTGATCCGCAGAGACTCTTAAGAGCGATCTTCATGCGCGTTCGATGAGGACCAAACACGATCTTCGATTCGAAGCGAAAAAATTGTTGACGCTTTTTCCACGTATTGCACTTTTTTTCCTTGACACTGATCACGCATGAATCTATACATTCATCAACTGCAATAGTTATATTGCAGGATCGATGCAAACCATCGAAAAGGGAGAATAGGAAAAATGGCAACCAAGAAAGCAGCTAAGAAGGCACCCGCGAAGAAGGCAGCCGCAAAGAAGACCGCCAAGAAAAAGTAGTAGCGGACCATTCAACAGCAAGGCAACTCCAGCAACAGGCAACATGAGGGGGACGCAATAAGCGTCCCCCTCATTGTTTGTGCGCATGGAATAGACTCGAGTACCAGATGAGGTTGTGAAGAAGGCTATGACGAGACGCCGATGGATTGCCGAACAATGGGATGAAGCCACCGCAACCATAACCGGCGCGCAGGCGGAGCACATGGCCCGCGTGTTGCGGGCAACGGTGGGTATGGAAGCGGATGTGGTTGCGGGTGGGCACGTGTTCCATGCCGAAGTGGCTGCGGTGGCCGCCGATGAGATCCGGTTCAACCTGCTTGCCGAAGTGCAGGCAGATCCGGCGCTGCCGGTTACGCTCGTGGTTTCGATTTATAAATTCGATCGGATGGAGTGGGCGATTGAGAAGGCCACGGAGTTGGGAGTGGCTGCGATTGCTCCAGTGATTGCGCGACGGACGGAGAAGCATCTTGCACAGGCGGCGGGAAAGCGTGTGGAGCGATGGAGGCGGCTTGCGGTTGAAGCGGCGCAACAGTCGCGTCGTTCGGATGTGCCCGCGATCTACGATCCGGTTTTGTTGAGTGAGCGTGTGAAGGCTGCGTCGACGTTGACTGGCGAAGGTGCGCGGGCTGCGCACATTGTGCTGGCGGAGCAGGAGCGCACTACGTCGCTGAGTCGAGCTTTGGAAGATATTGTGGCGCAGGCAGGGCCGGAGATGCCGACGCTGGAGATTGCGATTGGACCCGAAGGCGGATGGGCTGCCGAGGAAGAAGCGCTTTTTGATGCGAGCGGGTGGCGGGCCGTATCGCTCGGTCCGCGGATTCTGCGCGCGGAGACTGCGGCGCTTGTCGCGCTGGCGGTGGTGGCTTCGTTTCTTGAGTGAGTTTGCTCATCGTCCGGGTCTCGAACGCGACATGAAGTTCGCGGTCCTTTCTGAAGGACACCATGCGCGATGTAATGACTAGAGATGCGCGTAGTGCAGCAGCAGGCCTGCAAGAGCGGCGCCTGCGAGATCGCCGATGATGGGGATGGGCGCATAGCGCCAGTTTGATCCGCCCTTGCCGGGAATGGGCAGGAGCCAGTGAACCAAGCGTGGGCCGAGGTCGCGCGCGGGGTTGATGGCGTAGCCGGTGGTGCCGCCGAGCGAGAGACCGATACCCCAGACGAGGCTGCCCACAAGCCAGGGCGCAAGGCCAGGGGCAGGACCACCGGCGGCAACGCCCCTGGAACCGATGGCCGCGGCCACGATGACAAGCACCGCGGTGCCAATGGCTTCGCTGAGGATATTGAATAGAGGGCTGCGCACCGCGGCGTTGGTGCAGAAGATGCCAAGTTTGTCGACCGGACCCGGCGTGAGCGCCCAGTGCGGTGCATAGTGCAGCGTTACGAGCGACGCGCCGGCCATTGCGCCGAGTAACTGTGCGGACCAAAGACTCAGCAACTGGGAAAAATCTCCGCTGTTGACGGCAACGGCCAGCGTGATGGCTGGGTTGAGGTTGGCACCGGGACTGCCGAAGGCCTGTGCGACTAGCACGCCGCAGAGGACGGCGAGTGCCCAGCCTGTGGCGATGGCCATCCAGCCTGCATCGGCTGCGTACGACCTGCGGAGAGTAACTCCCGCGTTGACGCCGTTGCCAAACAGACAGAGAACCAGAGTGCCGAGAAATTCGCCTAACCAGACTGAATGCATGAACACTTCCTTGATGCCGCGGTTGCCGAGTGCGGCGAGCGATTGACGTGTGCGCAGAATGCAATCATTTCAAGATTTGCTGAACTCAAGCATTCTGCACTGTCCACCCTGTTTCCGCCAAGGGTGGTGCGTGCAGGTCAGTTCGCGTCGAGCAGAATTGGGCCGAGCGGATTGTCGATCAGTATCTTCCAATGGCCGTCCGGCTGCCTTCGAAACACGGTCGTCGCCACAAACATCGTCGCATTCGCAGAAGAGCCATCTTTGGGAACGAGAGTCCACCGTGAAAGGAAAAGTGCAATACCATCTGCTTCGAGGACACGGGTTTTG
This sequence comes from Occallatibacter sp., assembly GCA_049518435.1. Classification (GTDB taxonomy): domain Bacteria; phylum Acidobacteriota; class Terriglobia; order Terriglobales; family Acidobacteriaceae; genus Telmatobacter. The sequence continues at coordinate 88,958 of JBEKRU010000012.1, forward strand.
ATCTGTTTCGCCGAAGGCCTCGAGCGCATAGCTTCCACGAAAAACGCCCTCAGCCCGCCGGTCCCCCTTGCGATCCTGTGCGGCTGTGGCGCGACGACAGCGGCATCCTCATAAAAACTGAGAACCGCATCAAGGTTGTCTTCGTTGAAGTCTTGATCGAGTAGCTCCACTGCATGTTCCGGGCTGGTGGCCGCGATTGTCATTTGGTACCTCCCGGAATTGTTTCCTGATATTGCTGCCAATGCGTGAGCAACTCGTTCACCACGGTATGGCCCACGATGTAAGCCGCTTCAAGCGAGGGGAGATAACCGCTGTACGCGCCGATGCGCTGGTTGGCGAGGCTTTCCGCGGCAGACATGCCGGGGGGCTGGCGATCGAAGTTGCTGACGGTGCGCAGAACCATGACGCGATTCAAGTCGATGCGTTTGGCATTCGCAAGATACTGAAGCGATTGCAGGGTGCCGGTGTCTTCCATGGCCGTGGTGGCGAAGATGCCCTTGCCACCGGTGAAGTAGGGCACCCACTGCGCGGCCCATGCGTCGAGGATCTTGCCGTGCCAGTAAGTGGATGACGAGATTTCATCGCCCATCGTGACGAACGGCGGACGCTGTGCTGCTTCTCCATCGAAGTGGCTGCGGATTTCCTTGAGATGGTCAGAGTCCGAGAGCGGGACAGTTCGCGTTAAATTAAAAGCCCACTCAGCGAGGCTCGCATTGAGTGCGTAGACCTGGCCATCGAGTGGCGCGGCCGGCGCCTCAAAGGGCTTGGCTTTGCGCAGCGGTAGATAGCCGGTGGTCCAGTCGGATGGTATCTCGCGTGGATCGATCTCATAGCCCAGGTCTCCATCGACAACCCAGCGTGCCCATGCGGCGGAGCCAAGCGAGATGCGATCGGGTGTGCCCCCTGCGATGCCGGCGATGAGCCAGTAGGCATGCGTGAGGTCGAAGCGCGGATCGAGGCCGAGAGCCATGATTGTGGACGCGGCGTGGGCGGTTCCTTGGCCGGTGAGGATGGCCATTTCGCCGCTGGAGTTCATGCGCGCTGCATGATAGGCGGCGGGGAGGGGATAGACCTGGTCAAGATGGTCGCGCTCAACCCAGTATTGAAGCTCACCCGGTTTGTCGCCGGTGTCTTCGCCGACTTCAAACATGGCGACTACGACGATCTTTACTGGAATGGGTTTGGGCTCCGCGATCGAGAAGGCGGAGAAGACGATCAGGCAGAGGAATGCAAGAAGAATTCGCGCGCGGGGCATCATTGATTGCGATGGTATCTGAAAAACAGGGAATAGGGTGCAGGGAAT
>JBEKRU010000013.1:0-78194 GCA_049518435.1 Occallatibacter sp.
CTGCGTGTAGCTGTAGCCACCGCCTGCTACAATCGTGTGCTTCCCGAGAGAGAAGATCACGTTCGTCGATGGGTTCAGGCGATTCTGAAAGTAGCCCGTGTTGATGGTTGTGCTTTCAGTGCTATACGGGCCAACACGCAGCGAAGGTGCATCTGTGGAGAAGTCGGATGCAAATTCCAGAATGTCCAAGCCGGGCATCTGCCCGCCGGCGATAAGGCCGGTCGTATCGCCTGAACCTATACCGAAGGTGGAACCGAGTGTCGCGTCTGGTATCACCGTCTGCTTGTCATAGCTGTTTGAGAACATGCGCACGTAACCCAACCGCTGCTCCCAGTTCAGCTTTGAGCCAATCGCAATGGTGTTATCCAGCGCACCCACCTGCGAGCCGTTCTCCTGCGTGAGGAGAAAGCCGCCTGTATTCGAAAGCCCGTAGGGCTTGTTCACTGGATCGTTCTGGTAGTAGTACTTGAACGAAAGGCGGTCCTTTGGACTCAGGTCGTAGTCCAGTGACGCTGTTGCCTGGTCCGTAGCAAGTACCGAAGTGCCAATCAAAGTTACGTTCGGAATTCCATACTGGTACGGCTGAGTATTTTGTGCCGATGGAATCATGTAGCTGCCGTTCGGCAATTTGGCATTCATAATCGCCGCGGCAATTGGGCTGATCGTCACCGAATGCGTCTTTCCATCAGCGAACCAGCTCGTAAGCGCGTTTTCCAGGCCAGCCGTCGACCGGTCGTCGGAAAGCCCCGGAGGCACGTTCACTTGCGTCAAGCCGGTCGCCTGGTCCGCGTTGTTTCCATGCTGATATGCCGCAAAGAAAAAAAGCTTGTTCCTCAATAACGGTCCGCCCACGCCCGCACCTGAAAGCCAGCGCTGCAGCCATGGATTCGCCAAAGACTGCGGGAAAGAGCCCACGCCCTGCGTGCCCAGCAAATACTCCTGCTTGAAGAAGAATGGAGCCGCATTCAGCGAGTTATTCGCAAACGAACCGAAAACCTGTCCATGCCAGTTGTTCGTGCCGGACTTTGTGTTGGCGTCAATTTGCGCGCCTGCGGTTGCTCCCTGCTGCGCGTCATACATCGATGTATTCACGCGCAACTCTTGCAAAAACTCTGGAGGAGGAGAAGGCAAACTGTTTCCATTCGATTCGTATACGGACGTTCCGGTTCCGTACTCACCGCCAACAGTAGCGGTCTCGCCAACACCGAAGTTATAGCGCTGCGATGCGTCGCCGCTCGAACTCATGCCGTTGAACAGGTTGGTGACATCCACACCATTCACCTGGAACGTGTTGGATGTGGCGCGCTGCCCATTGGCCACGATGTTCTGGTTGCCGAGGCCAGCATTGGAGTCCAGGTTGGCCAGCAGTTCCGCGCTCACGCCCGGTGCGAGCACCGCCAACTGCGTAAAGCTGCCTGTGGCCAGCGGCGTCAATTCAATCTGCGCAGCGTCCAGCGTGTATCCGTTGGTGGTGTCTGTTGCATTCAAGAGAGGATTGGCCGTTACCTCGACGGATTCTGAAGCCTGGCCAAGTTTCAAGGTCACACCGACCGTTGTTGCGCGTGCTTCCTGCACCGTGATGCCTTTGACCTCCGTGGTGTCGAACCCGTCATGCCCCACTTTCACGGAGTAGGTTCCGATTGGCAGGTTGAATATCTGAAAGTACCCGGTCGCCGACGTGGTAGTGGTCAACGTCACATTGATTGCGGCGTTGGTCGCCGTAACCTTGGCGCCTCCCACCGCAGCTCCCGACGGGTCCAGCACAGTCCCGTTCAGTGAGCCCAGTGTTCCTTGCGCAAAGCTGGGCAAACACAAGATGAGCACGGCCATAAACAACAGGCCGCACAGCGCGACACTCCTCCAGAATGATTGCTTCATGTCTCTCCTCAACGCAGGCTTGGGTTTATTTTTCTTTGAAATCCAATGCGGATAGATTCTCGTGCACCACTGGCTATAGAACCAGATTGACGGGTCGAGCTGAAAAGACTGTTAAAGAGGGGAAATGCGTGTATGAATATTGTGTGACAAATCAATTGAAATTCCAAGCGAAAACTTTATCTATCATCAGCTTCCGTACCACTCCTGTGGAAAATCAGCCCCCGAACTCCACACCGTGAGACGTCGATTCCAGATGGCGAATCGCCGTCACAGTGCCCTCAAGCACCGCCGCGAACTGCTCTAGATTACGGCGCGTCCGCAAATCTCAAGGATGGCCTCTCCGTACTTTTCCATCTTTGCAGGCCCGATCCCGTCAATCGCGAGCATCCCGTTCAAACTGTTTGGGCGCGCGAGCGCGAGCGCCGTCAGCGTCCTTTCATGCAGCACCACATATGCTGGAACCCCAAGCCGCTTGGCCTCCGCGGACCGCCACTCCTTCAACCGCAGAGCCACGGCCTCGCCCTCTGCTGTCAGGGTTACGGGCACCAGCGGCTCGTCGATCTGCGTTCCCTTCAAGACGCGTTTCGCTGGCCCACTTTTCGCAGGCCCGTTCTTCGCGTCGGCTTTCCGGTGCTTCAACTTTCCCTCAGTCCGCCCGCCGAATCCCTCCACCACCCCGTCGCTCATCAGCAGTTCCAGCGGCGATCCCGGCCGCCGCGCCAACCCCGCTTCCGTGAGCATAACCTTTCGAAACCGCAAAACCTCGCCGTTCTTCTCGAACTCCGCCTCTTCCAGCGCTAACAGTCCTGCCTGCGCAAGCGCTCCCAGCAATGCTTCCCACTCGCCCCGGCTGATCCGCCCAACCAGGTCAAGATTCCGCTGCAGCGTGCCCGCCGCCTTGTAGTCCACTCCGCGCAGTTCCGCCATTACTCGCTCCGCTATCGCGAGTTCCTGCGCCGATGCATGACGGAAGAGCCTCAGGACCGCACCCGCCGGATCGCACACATCACATGCCGAACACACCCGGCTGGCATCTTCGACGTCTCCAAAATGCCGCACCAACGCTGCCATACGGCACTCATTCTGCGTCGTGAATCGCAGCACTTTCTCAAACTGCTGCGCCCGGTACTGCGCCTGCACGGTGTAGGTCTTCTTCCATCCCGGGCCGCCTATCGTCACGTTCCCGCCAAAATCCGTCCGGGCCCCACCATGGATCGAAAGCTTCTCCAGCGCCTTATCGAACTCCTCTTCGCCGAGGCCGGCGGAACTGCCAGCGCGCGCACGCACCTCTTCAATCTGCTGCGGATCGTCCTTCAGCAGGCGATACACCTGCTCGAGTTGACCCACGGGCGGATAATCCCGGTTCAGAAAGAAATCGTGTGTTCGCTGGTCCGCATAGCTGTGCATCAGGTAGGTCCGGCTCGGGGCGCCATCCCGGCCCGCGCGTCCAATCTCCTGGTAATAGCCCTCGAGAGTTGCCGGCAATCCGGCATGAATCACTGTACGGATGTCGGCCTTGTCGATTCCCATTCCGAACGCGATGGTCGCCACCACGACCTCGAGCTCCCCAGACTGAAATGCCGTCTGCACCCGCTCCCGTGTCTCTGATTCGAGGCCCGCATGGTAGGCCGCCGCGCGAATCCGCCGGCCTGACCGCCCTTGCGATATCTCTTCCGCCAAAGCTTCCGCCTGCTTGCGCGAGGTGGCATACACAATCGCCGGTCTACGCGAGGGGTCGGCAAGTAGGCCGCCAATCGCCCCCGCACGGTCAGGAACTGGCAGCTCCACCACTTCAATTGCCAGGTTATTGCGCCTAAACCCATGAATAAACTTCGCTGGACGCGTCATTCCCAACTGCGCCACAATATCCGCCTGCACTGCCGGTGTAGCCGTGGCCGTAAGCGCCAGCACTGGCACACGATCATCATGACCAGTCACCAGTTCCTTAGTCCCTGGCTCTTGTCCTCTCAACCGCGGCAGATATTCGCCAAGCATCCGATAGTCCGGTCGGAAGTCATGTCCCCACTGCGAAATGCAATGCGCCTCATCAATCGCAATCAGCGCAAGGGTCCTCTTCGCCAGCATCTCAGCGAATCCCGGCACCCGCAGCCGTTCCGGCGCAATGAAGAGGAACTGGAGGTTCCCATTCAGGTAATCGACGCAGGCCTGACGCGCAACGCTGCGTTCGAGCCCGGAGTGAATCCGCGCCACCCGCAATCCCAGTGCAGCCAGCTTCGCCGCCTGATCCTCCATTAGCGCAATCAACGGAGAAATCACCAGCGCCGTCCCGCCTCGCGCGATCGCCGGCAACTGGTAGCACAGGCTTTTCCCCGCACCGGTCGGCATCACGAGCAGCAGGTCCCGGCCTTCAAGAGCAGCCTCGCACACCGCCAGTTGATTGGCGCGAAAGCCGGAGAACCCAAACACCGATCGCAACAGACCGGTCAGCAATTCTGAGTTGCTCGCCGCATTCGAGATGAAAGGAGTAGTCAAAAGAGAATCGCCCAAAGCGCACAAGGCAAGCATAGAAACCGCGCATCGCCTCTTCCAACTCTACAGCGTTAGCCACCCCGGGCGGGGTACCAATCTGGGTGCCCCAGAGCCTGCCGAAGGATCCGAAGTTTTGGACCTGGGATATTCTTTACGAAAGTCTTTCGCCACCCCAAGAATCTTTGCCCTCAATGCGACCTGTTTGCTTCGGTCTCTTTAAGAGCCGCATTGGACCGCTCCTGCAGTGCCATGCCCACCAAGCTTGAGATCAGGATCGCCGGATACAGTTGCCCAATCAGCGCTTCCGCAGTGGCCAACGATCGTGCTACGCGATGCACCGGATACGCGTCCCCAAAGGATACGGTCGTGAGCGTTTCAAAGCTGAAATAGATCAGGCGGCTCGGCTCCCCAGTTGACGCGCCGGGCGCGAGAGGCGTTTGAAAGTGAATGGCGTCCGGAATCTCCTGGATCAGCAGTTTGTAACCGAAGGCCCAGGTGACACCAATCAGCAAATAGGCAGCCACGCCGCCCATCACCCGGTGGACATTCACCGGGCCGGGATGAAATGTCCGCTTCAGCGTCATCACGACAAGAATGACCATGCAGAACACCTTGAGCGCCGAGTCCGCGCCGCCGGTATTGAACGAAGGGTTGAACTCGACCGTCAAATCCGCCGCGAATTCCACAATCGTCAACGCGACAAGAAGATAGATCAGCATCCGCTTTTCGATCGTCGCAATGGCGCCGGAAAACAGCATGAGCGCAAAAGTGAGATCGATGGCGATGCGCTCCGGCCGTGATGGGCCAAACATTGGAACGAAAACAGTGATCAGGACCAGGAGCGCGAGGAAGAAACTCAGGAGCCGATCCTCGCGTGGAAACCGAGCCAAGCGCCCTTTTATCCCTTTTTCAGCCATCTGATTCTCCACCTTCGTGTTCAGCCGGGGACCGGTACTCCAATGTCTATCTTGCGCTCGTCAGAGGGTCCAGCTTCCGGGATCCGGGACATTCCTATCCACAGCTCTTTACCGCTCGTGTGCCGTAAAACCCATTAATGCGGCTTTCCCGGCAACACAAAATGCTCCGCGCAGCGCGGCTCATAGGAGTCCCCCGGCATCTTGATCGGGCTGTCAAACGGCGCGGGCTGCCCTTCGATTAACCGCTGCGAGTAAAAGGCCCGGTTCCCGCAGGCGCAGTAAGCAATGCATTCCGTAATGCTTCCGCCGTATGCCGTCACGAACCACGACAGGTTCAGCATCTCTCCAAAGGGAATGGCCCGAAAGTCCAGATCGAGCCCCGCGACCAGCACGTCGTGGTTGGCATCCAGCAGCCAGTGAGTGAAAGCGAAGAGCCCGTCCACAAACTGGCCCTCGTCAATTGCAATGCACTCCACGCGCTTTCCGATTTCTTTTTCCTTCGCTTTGATTGCAGGAAGAACTTCCCACGGATCGTTCGACCTGAAGTCGAGTGCATTCATTTTCACGTGTCCCCGCGGATTCCGGCTCTCCACCACGCCCGGACCACCCTTCGTATCGTCGCTGGGCTTCAGCACCATCACATACTGTCCGGCATATTGCCGTCGCATATCCGCGCGGCGCAGCAACTCCGCCGTCTTGTTGCTTCTCATCGGACCGAGCATCAACTCCAGTTTCCCTGTCATCACGTTATTCTCCAAACAATCAGTTTAACGTCCAGGACGACTGCCGAATCCACGCGGTAAGCTGTCCCCCCTTGCAACGCACCCAGCCTATGCTCAACTCGCTGTTTTCTCTCCTGTCAAAACTGCTTGAATCTTCCTTTCATGCAAGCTCGAAATTTTCACGCAGCAAAATCGGAATTCGGTTACGATGGTCCAAACGAGACGGGGAGCCATCATGCCGCAAACAGCGCGGGAGTTGGGCAGGCTTTGGTTTGAAGTGGTCTGGAATCGGGGGCGTCGCGGCGCAATTGCCGAGCTGCTCTCGCCCAATGTCGTGCTCCATGACGCTGGCGTGGACTCCGTAGGCATCGAGCCATTCCTGCTCTTCTTCGACCGCATGCAGGACACGTTCTCCGATATTCATGTCGATGTGGAAGAAATCCTCGCCGAGTACGACAAAGCCTGCGTTCGCTGGACTTGTACTGGGAAACATACCGGCTTCGGCTTCAGCATCCCTCCCACGGGAGCGGAAGTCCGCGTCTCCGGGCTTTCCGTCATTCACGTCGAGGACGGGAAAGTGGTTGAGGCATGGCAAAACTGGGACATGCTTGGCATGATGGACCAGATCAAAGACCACAGCGCTTCACCCACGTATGTCAGGGCCTGATCACTCCCGCGAGGAGTACCGCCAACCCATTCCATGCAATCTGTACCCCAATGCACAGCAGAATGAACGCTACCACACGCAGAATCCCATGCGCTGTCGATGGCGAAATCGCCTTCGTAATCTTTGGGGCATACGCATAGCAGAAGTACACAAGCACGCTAAGCGCAACCACCGCAAGAAATACTCCGACATGCGCCAATACGTCCTTCGATATGCTGCGGCTCGACATGCGCGCGGTCAGTGTCAGCAGTCCCACGAGCGTTCCCGGCCCTGAAGTAATAGGAAACGTGAACGGATAAAAGGTCTGCTGCTGCAGGTAGACTTCCCGCGTCTCGGCGCGCGCTTCACTCTCCTCCTGCTTGTTCCTTGATGTGGCGCCGGCATCCCGTTCATTCAGCACCGACCACCCCATCGCCGCAATCACAATGCCACCCGAAAGCTGCACAATAGGCAGCGAAATTCCGAAGAAACTCAGAATTGCCGCGCCCAGCAGCTCGATCACCAGGAGAAAAATGATGTTGTTGATCGCAATCCTGCGCGCCAGGCGGCGATAGACCTGCGGAGGCGCTTCACCGGCAAGGCCCAGAAACACCAGCGCCGAGCCGAGCGGATTGATCAGCGGAAGCAGCACCGTAAATGCGACCAGAAAAGCATTCCAGAGCGACAAAGAAGTCCTCCCTCGCTGCATCTTACCGCAGAACGATTGTCGCGCAGAATCCTGGCGAGGCCGTCACTCCGCCGGGGCATGCAACGCCTTCAGGCTACGCGTTGCTGGATTTCCCCTGAGGCTTCGGCGCCTGCTTTCTCTTCATCGCCTTTTTATCAGTCGAGGCGCGAATCACTAGTTGAGGCTGGAGTATGTAGGTTCTGTTGCGCGGCCGGGTCTTTGATTCCAGCAGTGACAGAGTCAACCGCCCCGCTCGTGCGCCAATTTGCCCGGTCTGTTGATCGATGCTCGACAACGGCACGCGGAGTTCTGAATCGTAGTGCAGGTTTCCAGAACCAATCACCGCGATATCTTGCGGAATCCGCAGGCCTGCATCGAGTATGGTGTGGATTGCGCCGATCGCCATCGGATCGTTGTAGCAGAACACACCATCCGGAGGCGGACGCAGCGCCAGCATTTGGCGCATCAGCTCAGCCCCGCTCTTTCGACTCTGCACATCCACCCTTCGCTGCGCGGATATGAACTCCCGCCGGCATTGGATTTTGTGCTTTGCCAGAGCGCGTTGAAATCCGTTGAGACGCCCGATTCCCGGGCTGTTATCAGGTCCACGCAGATGCGCAATTCTCTTGCAACCAATCTCGATCAGATGCTCGGCGGCCAGCATGCCAACCGCTTCATCATCGATACCGACGTAGTTGGAATCCAGCCCGGAGAATCGGCGGTCAATCAGAACCAGAGGTGGACCCTGGACCTGAATGCGTTCGAATGCCGCGGGGTTCGAGCAGGAGGAAGCGACGACGAGTGCATCCAATCTTCTGCCGAGAAGCCGCACGATCTCCTGTTGCTCCAGTTGTGGATCCTCTTCCGACGTGGAGATGGTAAGGCAATAGCCCTTCTTCAATAGCACCGAAGAAAGGGATTTCGCAATCTGGGCAAAGAACGGGTGGAGCAGATCAGGCACCACCAGGCCCACGAGATACGTCCGCCCGGTGACCAGCCCCCGCGCGGCAAGGTTCGGCGTGTAGTTCAGTTCCTTGACACGCTCCAGAACCCTTTTCCTGGTTTCGTTCCCAATGTCCTCGTGGTTCCGCAGCACCTTCGACACGGTGACGATGGAAACTCCAAGATCACGAGCTATATCCTTCATCGTCGTGGGCATAGCGTCAATATACAGCTTCTCGACCTGTGCTTGGGTGCGAGGTTTTCCCCAAAAGCCGTCAATTGGAATTTGCGACTATCACGCGCTGTGCAAGGCGCTGGATGAACGCACAATCTCCACGTACTGCCTGGCATTGTGGGTGATGGTCTCCGGTGTGCCGGACGCGATTGCGTGGGCGTTGACCAGGTCCGCGCCCACCCCCAGAGCGAATGCGCCCGCTGCCAGAAACTCGGCCGCGGTCGACAGCGAAACTCCGCCGGTCGGGATCAGTTCAATTTGAGGAAACGGCGCCTTCAAAGCCTTAAGATACTTTGCGCCGCCCATGGCGCTGCATGGAAATACCTTCACAACGTCCGCGCCTGCTTCCCACGCGGTGACAACCTCGGTGGGGGTCAGCGCACCGGGAATAATCGCAATGCTGTATCGATGGCATATTTCGATGGTCTTCAGATTCAGCGATGGGCTCACGATAAAGCTCGCCCCGGCCAGCATGCAGGCCCGCGCAGTCTCCGGATCCAGCACCGTTCCCGCCCCAATCAGGATGCGGTCGCCGGCCTCGCGGGCAAGTATCTCGATCACTCCAATTGCTCCTGGAACGGTCATGGTGACTTCAATCGCGGAAATGCCTCCGGCTTCAATCGCCCATGCCAGCGCCAAAGCTTCTTCGGCCGATGCGGCACGCAGAACCGGCAGCAGCCCGACTTCCTTGATGCGCTTCAATACGTCGACTTTCTTCATTTCGTTACTCCGTTCTTATCAAGTCCGTACTTATCTGCGCATCACCGGCTCAACCAACCGCCGTCGACCACCATGATATGGCCATGCACATAATCGCTGGCACGCGATGCGAGATAAACCGCCGCTCCTGCAAGGTCCTCAGGGCAGCCCCATCGGCCTGCGGGAATCCGTTCCATGATCTGCCGCGACCGCTCCGGGTTGTTGCGCAATGCTTCGGTATTATCCGTGGCCATGTAGCCGGGAGCGATCGCATTCACGTTCACGCCTTTGCCGGCCCATTCATTGGCGAATGCCTTGGTGAGTTGTCCCACGCCGCCTTTGGCAGCCGCGTAGGAGGGAACAAAGACTCCGCCCTGAAATGTCAGCATCGAAGCAATGTTGATGACTTTGCCGTGCCCTTGCGCGAGCATATGTTTCCCCGCATGCTTCATCAGTCGAAACACGCTGGATAGATTCGTGTCGATCACTGTCTGCCAGTACTCATCGGAGTGCTCAATCGCAGGCGCGCGGCGAATGGTTCCCGCGTTGTTCACCAGAATATCGATCGCACCGAAGTGCTGGTAAGTCTCGTCTACAATCCGCTCGCAAGCAGCGGCGTCGCTCACGTCGCCAACCACGGCAAACTGGTTGGCACCTACGCTCTCAAGCATCTGTCGGATCGATTCGGGGATCGCGGTCGAACCGTGAATCGCGATGTTCGCGCCCGCCTCGGCAAGTGCCATCGCTATCCCTGCGCCCAGCCCGCGCGACGATCCCGTCACCAGCGCGGTCTTACCTTTCAAACTGAATTGATCCAGTATCAAATGGAGGTCCTTTCTGGACTAGAGCAGATCCGCAATGGCGAGTGCATCCATATCGCTGTACACCTGGTTCTCGCCGCCCATGCCCCAGCAGAAGGTGTAGTTCTTCGTTCCGACTCCGGCATGAATCGACCAGCCTGGAGAAACCACTACCTGCTTGTTGGCCACCACAATGCTGCGCGTTTCATGACCAGGGCCCATCAGGTGAATCACGCGCTGATCGGCCGCGACGTCGAAGTAGAAATACACCTCCGAGCGTCTCATGTGTGTATGCGGGGGCATGGTGTTCCACACACTCCCCGATGCTAGCTGCGTGAACCCCATAACCAGTTGGCAACTGCGGGTTCCTTCAAGGTGAATGAGCTTTGTGATCTCGCGCAGGTTGGCTGTTTCAGGCGCTCCCAGGGTTACTTTCGCCTGTTCAGCGGAGCGAATAAGCTGGGTCGGATAAACGGCATGGGCGGGATAACTGAGCAGGTAAAAGTCCGCGGGTTGGGCGGGGTCCGCGCTTTCAAACACGACATTTTCATTGCCGCGACCTACATATAAACCGTCCAGCTTGTTGAGTTCGAACTTCGCGTCATTCACTAACACGGTGCCCACACCGCCAATATTCAGAATGCCAATCTCACGCCGCTCTGTAAAATACTTGGCCTTGAGAGCATTGTCGGTTGGCAAGTGGAGCGGCTCTCCGGTCGGCACCGCCGAACCTATCACCGTGCGGTCAAGATCGACATAGATGAGGCCGATTTGCCCGGGTTGAAAAAGATTGTCGATCAGGAATGTCTCACGTAACTCCTCGGTCGTCATGGTGCGATAGCGAACCGCGTCCGCCAACTGCAAAATCTTCATCGGTCACTCTTTCTCGTAACTGCAAATCCTAAGTTGGTGGGCGAGTCAGCGTGAAATGCGCGCTGCTCCGCCACCCATGACGCGCAGCACGTCGCTTAGGCTCGCCGTACTTGTATCCCCCGGCGTGGTCATAGCCAGTGCCCCGTGCGCCACTCCGCACCGCAACGCCCATTGCACATCTTTGTCTGCCAGGATTCCGTAGACCAGCCCAGATGCGAAGGAATCGCCGCCGCCCACCCGATCGAGGATGTCCACATTGCGCTGGGCAACGTGAGCAATGCCGCCACTATGCAGCGCGATTGCTCCCCACGCATTCTCTGACGCTGTATGCGCCGTTCGCAGCGTCGACGCAATCACTTTCAGATTTGGATACGCAGCCGACAATTCGCGAAGCATCTTTGCATAACTCTCCACCGGCAATTCGTCGAAGTCCTTGCCGACGCCTTCAATCTCCATGCCGAGCATCGCGGAAAAATCTTCTTCGTTGCCGAACAGAACATCCACTTTCTTCACCAGGGCGCGGTTCACTTCCTGCGCCCGTGTCTTCCCACCAATCGACTTCCACAGCGACTCGCGATAATTCAGATCGAACGAGATCACGGTGCCTGCTGCCTGCGCCGCATCCATGGCTTCGCCGGCTACTTCGATGGTCGAATCCGAGAGGGCCGCAAAGATGCCGCCGGTGTGAAACCAGCGAGAGCCGCGGGACGGGCCGAAGATTGAGTTCCAATCGAAGTCTAGCGGCTTGACTTGCGAAATCGCGGTATTGCCACGGTCCGAACATCCCACCGCCGCGCGTACGCCGTATCCACGTTCCGTGAAGTTAAGGCCGTTGCGCACCTTGCGTCCCACTCCGTCGAACGGCGCCCATCGCAATAACTCGAGATCGACGCCGCCCTGCAGCATCAGGTCCTCAACCAGACGTCCCACGGGGTTATCCGCCAGTGCCGTTGCAATCGCCGTCCGAAGACCAAAGCAACGCCTGAGTCCGCGGGCAACGTTGTACTCGCCGCCGCCCTCCCAGGCGCGAAAGGTTCGCGCGGTATGAATCCGATCTTCGCTCGGATCCAGCCGCAGCATGACTTCTCCAAGGCTGACGCAGTCCCAATAAACCGAGCCGGGAGCCTTCACAATTGCACGCAGATCGTCCATCACTTTCCTCGACGGTTCTTAACCTTGCCGCCCGCAAACAGGAACAAGAATACCACTTTGTTTTTGCTTGGAATAATCGGCAATACAGCCGCATCTTCAGCGAGCCTTAACATTTCGCATCCATATATGAAAGAAGGCCGTACTGAAGCGATTGATCCGCGTTGCCATGGAATCCGGCGATTCGTTTTGCGAAACTATTTTCCGTTTCTTTCCATCCAACATGACAGCAAGCTCGGCTGATCCTCCTGAAATCATGAGGGACACAGACCGCGCCACGCAGTTACGATAGATATTCCCTTCGAGCCGGAGAAAAACCGATCATGAAGTTCCCCACTCTAATTGCCCTCTTCGCTGCTGCCACATCTCTTCCCGTTGCTCTTCCCGCGCAACAAACCGTCACGGGCCAGGCCGCCTTCGCAGACTGGAATCAGCAGCAACCTGGCGTTCGCCGCAAGATTACGATTGCCGACTTACCCCAGCCGAATCCGGATGAAGCCGTCAACAATACGCCACACGTCATCCCGCGTCCTGAAGGGGCATGGCCCATCGCGCCCGCCGGCTTCAAAGTTACCCTGTATGCAGGCGGCGATACCGCCCCTATGCAGCGCGCGGACAATAAGCAATTCATGAAACAGAGCGGCGGCACCTTTACCATGCCACGCCTGATTCGCACCGCGCCCAACGGGGATCTGTTCCTTGCCGACTCCGGCGCAGGGACCATCTTCATCCTTCGCGGCGTTTCTCCCGATGGCAAGGCTGGCCAGATTGAGAAGTTCGCCACCGGTCTCGACCATCCATTCGGCATCGCCTTTTATCCTGCCGACAATCCCAGCTACGTCTACGTCGGGAATGCAACTACGATTCAGCGGTTCCCCTATCACGCCAGCGACCTGCACGCCACAGGTCCGGCCGAAACCATCGTCCCTGATATTCCGGGCTATGCGCAACTTATGGGCGGTGGACACTGGACCCGTGACGTCGCTTTCTCCAAAGACGGTCAGCATATGTTCGTTTCCGTCGGCTCCGGCTCCAACGTCGACGACCCCGACACCCACCCCAAAGAATTTCATCGCGCCGACGTGCTTGAGTTCACTCCTGACGGCAAGTTCGTTGAGGTCTACGCCTACGGCATCCGTAACTGCGTCGGCGAGGCCGTCAACCCCACCACCGGGCAGTTGTGGTGCTCCACCAATGAGCGCGACAACCTGGGCAACCACTTGGTTCCCGACTACGTCACGTCGATCAAAGAGGGCGGTTTCTACGGTTGGCCATGGTATTACATGGGCGGACATCAGGACCCGCGTCTCCCGCAGCCTTGCGCGAACGGCACCGGCCCCAATCCACAGGCACCGGCGCTGGCAATCTACCAAGCAGTACTTTGCAAGAGAGTCGACCTGTCCTCAAAGGTGATTACACCTGATGTGCTGGTCCAGCCGCACATGGCTTCGCTTGAAATGGTCTTTTATCCAACTCACAAGCTCCAGTTCCCTGCTGCCTACGATGGCGATGCCTTCGCGGCCGAGCATGGTTCCTGGAACCGTAAGAATCGGGCTGGCTACGAAGTTATCCGCATTCCCATGCACGATGGCCACGCTGAGGGTAGCTACGAAGACTTCCTCACAGGGTTTGTCACCGCGGACGGCCAGGTATGGGGCAGGCCTGTGGGCGTCGCGGTCGCGAAAGACGGGAGCCTTTTCGTTACCGATGAT
This sequence comes from Occallatibacter sp., assembly GCA_049518435.1. Taxonomy (GTDB): domain Bacteria; phylum Acidobacteriota; class Terriglobia; order Terriglobales; family Acidobacteriaceae; genus Telmatobacter. The sequence goes on from JBEKRU010000013.1 coordinate 13,752, forward strand.
GGCACGCGCAGCGTCTGGCACGTTACGTACACCGGAAAGTAGCCGGGACGCCAATCTGGAGATGTATTGATGGTCAGGAAGAGCAAAGCCCTGACCATCCTTCACCAGAAAGCGAGCGTGAATTCCGTGCGCTTTCGACGATCAGTTTGTGGGCTTTCAGTCGATTCCTCTCGCGGGGTTGCAGGCGTGGACAAGCTCCCGTGTCGGCATCGCATCCAGAGTAATCTCCTGCCGCACCGTATCGATTCGACATGAACACTGGAATGGCTCCAGCTTTACGGGTTGACCGGTTTCCAATTCCTTTAGAATTCCTTCCAGCACGCGAACGTCGGCGAACCCTTCTTCTGCGTCCGGCTCTGGATCCTCGCCGGTGAGAATGCACTCGGAGAAATACTTCAGCTCTCCTCCGAATTGATCCGTGTGCTTGAAAGAACGCGCATCCGCATCGGTGGTCGACTCATGCGTCTTGTTGGAACGGCTCTGGCCGTGGAAGTTCGTCCCATCGCCGTCGTCAGAGCGGTCTTTGGAACGAAAGCTCTTCTGCGAGGCCCACGCCTGGATCAGCGTGCCATCCACCGTAAAGTGTTCGTCGCTCATAAACCGCCTGGCCTGCTTGTTCACTTCGGCAAAGAACTGCTGCGCTACATCGGAAGTCAGCAACCGGTCGCGGTTCTTGGAAAACACTGCGTGGTTCCACACCGCGTCGTCCATGCCAAGACCCACAAACCAGCGGAACAGCAGGTTGTAGTCGATCTGCTCGACCATCAACCGTTCCGAACGCACGGAGTAGAACACCTGCAACAACTGCGCTCGCAGAATGTACTCCGGTGCAATCGATGGACGGCCGGAGTCGGCATACAACGCATCGAACTCCGGGCTCAACGTCTGCAACACAGCATCCGTCAGCTTGCGAACTGCCCGCAATGGATGATCCTGAGGCACACGCTGCTCCAACGATACATAGTCCTGAATCCGCTCATCTCCACGCATGCCTGTTAGACGATCAGGCAAACCACACCGCAGCAGACAGGTACCCATTTCAGCAAGTTCATAGATTATGAGGTTGCCAGGCCACATGAATAGGCCAGCTAATGACGCTGCCTGCGAGACAGCGGCTTAGTTCAAACGCTGCTTGCGACGAGATGCCTTGATCAGGGTTTCTCCACCCGAATTACTTCGCCGGCTGAGTTTGTCACGAAGCGACCTTTGGTTTGGTCAAGCATCACGATGGCGTTCCCAAATGGGTCGCGAACGACGGCGCAACGGCCAATCGGAATATCGAAGGGGCCGGTAATGGTCTCGCCTCCGGCTTCGCTGAAGCGCTTAAGCGCCTTATCAACATTGGCCACCAAAAGATCCACTTCAGGACCAAGGGTAGTGTGCAGGACAAGCTCTGCGTCGGTTCCAGGCATCCCCAACCCAGCCATTTCCGGTCTCCGCCAAAGAACGGGATGACCGAGAGCTTCGGAGTAGAACCTTAAGGCCGCGTCCAGATTATCGACCTTGAGCATCAGGCAATCGACCTTAATGAATAGTGGATCGTTCATGGTGGTAAATGACGAAATAGTTCAGCCCCTAAGAAGACGAACCGCACGGGCGAGTCATCGGTGAGTATCAGAATACCGCGGCAAGTCCAATAGTTTTTCAACAAGTTCCTAGGAGTAATTTGCTCCTTCGGTGGGGCTCAGTTGATTATTTTCCTATACTTAGGGGGCTTGAGGTAGGGAGCCCGCGCTTCGAAAAGCCGGCGGTAATTCCAAAATTGCTTGGCAGAAGCAGTATGGAAACCTTCACCGGACGACAGAGCACCCATCACGAGTATGTACGGAAGAATCATTGCTCCGTTGAGCAGGCTGTCGATAGCTACCATAAGAATGAGCGCGGCTAGGGCCGGGCGGAGATTCAGTTCCCCCGGTGTTTTGTTCGAGGCGGACGACCAGACGACGCGAATAATCGGCAACAACAATATGGATTCGAGGGCAAGCAGACCAACGATTCCATACATGCCAAATACCAGGAGCCACAAACTCCACGGCCTGGAATTGCCGTTTTGCCACCAGTTCCATTGTCCGGTCCCGAGGAGAGGTGTCTGGAGTGCGATCCTGATGAAACTCTCGTCACGAGATAACCGCCATGCGAACGATTGTCGCCCGAAATGTCGCAGGATTCCGACAATGGAATGGAGTAATCCATTCTCGTGGGCTAATGCGCGCAACGGCACGAGACCGGTCATTCGGATCAGAACGAAAACAGCGGCACAGACAACAATCACCGCAACTCCACGCCGGAGAACGGTGCGCTGTTTCAAAATCGTGACAGGCAGGAGGAGCAGAAGAAGAAAGATACTGCCTACCGACTGGCACAACAGAGTGGTGCAGGCCAATCCGGCAGCGACCCATCCCAGGGGCATGCCGAGCAGGCGACTTTTTGGCTGACGTACAAGAAGAGCAAATGCGATAAGAGTTGCCGCAGCCATCCAAATACCCAATTGATTTCCGTCTTCCATCATGCCGATGGGGCGAAACCCCAGATAGCGTTCAGCGCCTATCCAGCGGTAGGGCTGGTAGCCATAGACAAAGGCATAGAGTTGAGGCCCCGTACATAATTCCACGAGACAAATCGGCACATAGCAAACACCCCCGACGATGCATGCTTTTGCAAATAGAAGCAGTGACTCATCGTCGGAAAAATACAGGCGGCCGAGCAGCCAGGGCACTCCCCAGGCGATGACCAGGTACGCGGCATCGCAAAGGCCTTCGGGAAATGTGCTCCAGTTTGCCGCCGCGGCCAGGAGAGGGACACAACACCAAATGGCCATCGGAAGGTCGCATAAGCCAGGCCTGAATCTCTTCAAGTCTTTGAAATGAAAAAGCGAAACTCCCACAAGACCGGCCAGCCCCGTGACCGTGGCTTTTGTCAGTAGATAGTTCGTTGGCAGGGAGACTCCCATGATCCAATAGGGAAAAGTCGCTGTTGCCGGCACATAAACAGCACCCGGCAGGACTGCCCACCCGCCAAGGAAATTTGCGAGAATGGCAATCCGGGCCGGATACCGTCGAAAGAGATACGCGCCGACGGGAACCCATCCTATGAGGCAAGCGATCAGGTACACATTCATATGGCCTGGATTGGCCTCCTCGCCAGAATTTAGGATAACTTTGATTCTTAGAAGATCTTTTAAGGGAAAGCAATCTTCGAACGTCGCCGCAGAGCCGTGGGGCGAAGGTGCAGTTTCGGCTGCGCATCCGCGGGGATGCTGCTTACCTGTTACTGAAAATCCAATGTTAAGACAGAGCCAGTGCGCACAACCCGGCTTTTCTCGTCTGGAACAAGGCTTGTACCTGGGCCCGGAGTGATTAGAGGGCCGCTCTTCGATCACAACCCGGCCTATTCCATTCCGGAAGCCCTTGGACGAATTTGTGCACTCATACTGCCCCGGCTACATACTTTGGCCACAACTCGGCCTTGTTGCCGGGTGAATTCACAGGTGGAACCGCAGCTGACGTTGAACTGTGAGTTTGAGGACGAGCTAAGCTAAGACAGCCCGCAGCGATGATAGCAGAGGACGACCTCGGTTTAAGGCTGTATAGAAGAGCAAGCATTTTGATGTGCTTTTCCGCAGCCTGCACTACCCACGCCGAAATGCGTTGCGGAAAAGGCTGGCGCATTCTTATATGGCTTGTGTATGATCTTAAGCGAGTTGTAGGGGTGGAAGGTCAAGAAATTGCCAGACCATATGAGGCGCCGGTTAACGTTTAAGTGGAGTCATCAACGATTCATCTCCATATTCCGGGCGTTTGAAGTGAGATTTTGCAGTCTATTTGCACCATCTAAGTCATTGTAAATCTATGGTTTGAAGACATGCAAGGAACGCAAATAAGCCACAGTAACCTATCATAAGTTACCATGAGAAATTACCACGATTACGAAAGAATTGTGGCATCTTCTTGCCAACTATCGTACGGTTTCACTACTGACACGCCGTAGGGCAGAGGAGCAAACACCTGACTATTAGCACTCAAAACGATTGGAACACTGTCGACGCAGAGACAGGAGCGCGTCAGGATGCGTATAGGATCAGATGCATCTACCCCAATCTGAAGCTACGGATCTTTACGATCGGCTTGCGCCAGAATCGGCTGGCGAAACAGGTGGGTATTGATGAGGCCTATCTGAGCAGGATCGTCAATGGTGTTCGCGTACCCGGGGATCAACTGCGGCTGCGGATTGCAACCGCGTTGAGATGCGATGTTGATTGGTTGTTTGAAGAGGTCAAGGTTGAACGCATCAACAGCACGGTCTGAAATCTAAGAACGACCGGCTGACGGATCTCTTCCCTATTGAACAAATCGATTGCACGATTTGCTGTTGCTTCGGTGCAGGGTTGTTCTCCGCTCCTGCTCCCTTCCCGGTGATTTTCCGCATAACTTAATCACCTTTCAGATACCCCCAGATGGGAGTAATATGGGCGAAGCCTGCCTGAATTCGAATACTATGATCGAAAAAACATCATTTACCGAGTTCTCCGACCTGACCTGGTACGCTGTGCAAACATCGTACCGCAGTGAGCAGCGCGTGGCGCAGGCTCTGACGACGAAGGGGCTCAATACGTATCTTCCTCTATTGCGCGAGGTTCACCAGTGGACGGATCGCAAGAAGGCTATCGATGTGCCGGCGTTCAGTGGATATCTCTTTGTGAACTATGAGCCTACTTTACGGAACCGTGTGAAGGTGCTTGAAACAAACGGCGTTGTCAGGATGGTGGGGGGTAATCACACGCCAAGCCCGATACCCGTGGAAGAAATTGAGGTTGTTCGCCGCACCCTGAGCAGCGGGGTGGCTTGCGACCGCTGCGACGCGCTGACTCCAGGAGCCAAGGTGCGGGTGGTCCGCGGCCCGCTTGCCGGCGTACAAGGGCAGTTAGTACGCATTAAGAACAGTCTGCGACTTGTTGTTGCGATTTCCGTCTTCTCCCAGGCAATTTCAGCCGAACTTGGCCTAAACGATGTGGAAGCTCTCCAAGATTGTTCCGTGGCCTAATTCGCCGACTAGGAATAGTTTGATTCTCACCATTTCTCCTCCTTTCACATATTTTGTCTAGAAACACCGTACACGGCTGCCTGATCAGATAGGAGCGCCCGTGTCCCAAAGAACACAAGTGGAGCGATCACCGATGAAAGAATTGAGAGAGACGAGTGTCGCAATTTTGGGTGTTGCGATTGACAACCTGACGATGGAAGAGGTTCTCAACGTCGTCGAATCCAAGATCTCCGAAGGTGGATTTCATCAGATTGCAACAGCAAATGTTGATTTCCTCATCAATTCAATCCACGACGAGGAACTACGCGAAACGCTCGGTCGCTGCGATGTTGTTCTTGCAGATGGAATGCCGCTTGTCTGGGCGTCCCGTCTACTGGGGACGAGTCTTAAACAACGCGTCACTGGAGCCGATCTTGTTCCGCAGCTAGCAAAACTATCAGCGCGGCGCGGATATCGAATTTTCCTGTTGGGATCAAGCGAAGAGAGTTCCGCCGGGGCTGCCGCCTGGATGCAAGTAAACTTTCCGGGCGTTTGTATAGCTGGGCGCTATTGCCCGGAATATCAGCCACTCGAGGAAATGGATCATGAGGAGATTTTGTCCCGCATCGAGGAGGCTCGACCGGACATCCTCCTGGTCGCCTTCGGAAATCCCAAGCAGGAAAAATGGCTGACAATGCATCGATATCGGCTGAAAGTCCCCGTCTGTGTCGGAGTGGGCGGCACGCTCGACTTTTTGAGCGGCAGGGTTTCACGAGCGCCCTTATGGATGCAGCAAACCGGCTTGGAATGGCTTTATCGGATGAGTCAGGAGCCGTTCCGGCTGGCAAAACGCTATGTCCGTAACGCAGCCGGTCTCTTACGTTATCTCCCTGTACAAATGGCGGCGATGGCAATTCAAACGAAGCGCGGCTCGCAGGTGGAAATTACGAGAGAGACGGTTGGCTCGGCGAGGGTCCTTCACATTGACGGCAATTTCACTGGCGGGCTATTACCTCAATTCGAAAGCGAGGTGCGCAGTGCGATTCTTTCCGGTTCCCATGTTGTGCTCGATATGAGCAAAACGGCATACATTGGGGCAGACGCAATGGGCACGCTGATTCACCTGCTGAGTGTCGCCCGGCGATGGAAACGAGAACTTTGGTTAACCGGCCTCCATCCATTTCTGCTTTGGGTGGTTCGCGCAGCACAGTTAGAACTTTCATTCCGTATGGCTCCTGCAGTTGCAGAGGCACTGCGGCGAATCGAACCCGAGATCGCGGCTCTTCCGCAATTTGGAGATGACTGGGCGCTCTGCCGTATAGGAGGTCAATGGGTTCCAATACACTCTCATGAAATGCCCGAATTGTACCGCCAGGTTCCGCTTCTTCTGAAGCAGAGAGTGCTGGTTGAGCCGATCTCAGTGATGTCATCTGGTAGTCACCAAGAGGAGGGGATGATTTCGGAACTGGTACCTGTAGATGCCCGATGAAACCACTGGGGAAGAGTAACTCTTACGGATATGGACACTACTCCCTTAGCACCCAATACAGACTGCCAAGTTAGATGCCGGGTGACATTCCCGGCGGAGCAGGAATTCGCCCCGGCTCTTTAATCGAAAGCAAGGAATTATGTTTCTGACACAATTGCTCGGCCTCGTCGGGGTCGCTCTAATGCTCGCAACACTTCCGTTGGTTGTAGAGCTTCTCATTCTGACCGTGGCGGCTTTGTTCCCCGCACCAAAGTTACCGGATGAAGAACCAGGGTCCCTGCTTCCGCCCATTGCAGTTCTGATTCCGGCTCACAATGAAGAGGCTCTGATTGGGCGCTGCGTTCGAAGCGTGCAGGCATCCGCAGGCGCCGGCGTGGAGATTCTCGTTGTTGCACACAATTGCACCGACTCAACGGCAGCCGAAGCTGAGGCAGCGGGCGCGCGCGTGCTGGTACTGAATGACGCTTCCCAGAGAGGGAAGGGATGTGCTCTGAGTTACGGATTTGGCGTTGCTCTGGCCAGCCCCGCGCAGGGCATCCTGGTTGTCGATGCGGATTCCATAGTCGATCATGGCCTGATAGCCGCCGTACGGCAAAGGTTCCTGAGAGGAGCTCGTGCGCTTCAATGTCGATATGAGGTCAACAATTCTCAAGATAGCCGACGCACAAAGCTCATGACCCTGGCGTTTTATGCATTCAATGTAATTCGGCCCCGGGGCCGTGCGCGACTGGGTCTTTCCGCCGGAATATTAGGCAATGGTTTTGCCCTTCACAGAGATGTCCTGACGCAAATTCCATATGGTGCTCATTCAGTCGTTGAAGATCTGGAATATCACCTTGCACTGGTTCGAGCCGGTATTCGTGTGGAGTTCATAGACGCGGCCGCGGTTCGCGGTGAAATGCCAGTCGCGGCAAAGAGTGCACAAACACAGCGTGCGCGGTGGGAAGGCGGTCGGATGCTGATGATGAGGCAGTGGGCTCCAGGACTGACGGCCGACGTGTTCCGCGGAAGATTAAGACTTATCGAGCCGCTCTTCGATCTGCTCGCGCTGCCAATCGCCATGGAGGTAACTCTCCTGTTGATTGCGGCCTGCCTGCCGGTAACATGGCTCAGGCTTTATGTGCTGGGTGCTTTCTCCGTACTCTTACTTCATGTGATGTCCGCAGCTATACTTGGGTCAGGGTTTTGGAAGGCAATGGAAGCTATGTCGAGTGTTCCAGGTTATATTCTCTGGAAACTTTGGATTCTTCCGGAGATATGGCGCACATCTCGCGCAAATGCAGCATGGGTACGCACGAAGCGTGAATCACCTGCGGATGGTCGATAAATGCGCCGGCAAATCAAATTGACCCTGCCAGGCATTCGAATCAACCAATGCGCGAAGATGAATTGGAGTCTTCTATGAACCTGTCAAATCCGCGCGGTTTCCTCCGCATATGCGGCTATCTAGTTCTTATTGTCGGCTTTATTTCTCCAGGAGTCGTACTGGCCGGACAATCCAGCGCCATGCCGGCAGTCAACAATCCGGCGCAGCCTGTGCAAGAAGCGGCCAATTCTACACCTGATAACCCGGCAGATCCGAAATTGAAACTGAGCCCGCTGGAGACCTTGCGCAAGTTTGAGCCGGCATTGGACGAGGAGTACACCCTGGGGGCGGGAGACGAGATTTCTGTAGAGTGCCCGGGGCATCCTGAGTTGGCAAAGAAGGATGTTATCGGTCCCGACGGTCGCATCACGCTGTCAATGGCTGGACCTATTTCGATTACCAACCTGACCCGCAAAGCGGCCGGAGACAAGATTGCCGATGCGCTTTCGGCTTACTATACTCACATCTCCGCGACTGTGGAGGTTACTAAGTACGGCTCGAATCATGTAACCCTGCTGGGCGATGTAAAGAATCCAGGAGCTATCAATTTCGACCAGACCCCGACACTACTGGAAGTTCTTTCCAAGGGCGGAGTCGCAACACGCATTGACGGGAGCCTGCCTGAGCAGTGCGTGATCTACCGCGGAGAACTAGTTCTTTGGGTAGATCTGCAGGAACTGCTTAGCACGGGCAGCCCACTGGCGGACCTTCGCCTCCGCCGTAACGATGTGATCTTCGTGCCTGCCCTATCGTCGAGAACTGTTTCTGTCCTCGGCCAGGTGCAGCATCCGGGCGAAATTCCGCTCAGGCACGATTCGACTCTGACCTCAATCCTTGGGGAAACGGGCGGCTTGAGCGATGGCGCGGGCACTAATCCAGAGTTCCAAATCATCCACCGCTCCAACGGTGGCAAAACTCAGTACATTCGATACAAGGACCTTCTGACTTCCGGCCGCGGCATGGAAATCTCACTTAACCCTGGCGATGTGATCTATGTGCCAAAGAGCGGAATGGCCAAGGCGGGATTTGTGATGCAGCAATTGGCGCCATTCTTGGCGATAGGCAGTATCGCAACCGCGGTTGCTATTCACTAACTTCCAAAGGTTTGTCATGGTCAATGCATTGCCTGAAAATTCGATTCCAGCGAATCCTCACGGATCGCCCCGATTCCCATCGCAACGGGTCGGGGCTTCCAATGAAGGGCCGCGTCTAAATCTAAACGTGGCTGGGAGTTTGCGACGCCATTGGGTTGTTTCGTTGATCGTGTTTCTTGTGGTCCTTGTGTGCGGGGCATTCGTTCTGCTTAAAAAGGAGAAACCGGTCTACGAGTCAAGCAGTATTGTCTATATTTCGCCGAAGTTTCCAAAGATGCTGGCTTCGGACAGCGAAGTCGAACTTCCTTACGACTCCTATTTCCAAGACCAGATTCAGAAAGTCACTCGGTATGACATCATCGCGGATGCCATAGTGAGGCTTCCAAATTCGTTGAGGGGCCGGAGCGGCCCAGCGCTGCCCTATGAGATTCAGGTGCTTCAAAACTTCCTAGAAGTAAAGAGGATCAGTTCAGGCTATGAAATGTCGGTTGGGCTAAGGAGCTACTCACCAAACGGCCTGACCAAAGTTTTCCCCGGCCCCACGCCGGACGGTCTTGCAGACATCGTAAACGCCGTCACCGATACGTACGTGGAGAAAGCGAAAAACGAAGAGTTCTACGGTCTCGATTCTCGCCTGGCAACCCTTCATCAGGAGAAGGAGCGGCTACAGAAGGAAATGGATGATCGCCTTGCGGAACAGGCGAAAATCATGCAGGAACTTGGCGTAGCGACTATTTCCGAGAAAGCGGGCGCGTCCAACCCATACGACTCGACTGCGGACACAGTGCGGATTCAATTGGCCACTGCGCGCATGCAGCGTCAGGCCGCCGAGGCCCAATTTGATGCAGTAACGAAGAGCGATGGCCCTGAAGGATCAAAGGCATTGGATGCCGCCGCAGACGACGCGAACGCCGCCAACAGTACTTTATCGGCAACGATGAGTAGCCTGAACACCCGCAAGGCCGCACTGACGCAGGAGATGAGTGGCCTGCGCCCGGATCACCCCGTTTACCAGAAGGACAAGGACGAAGTGGCTTCCATTGACGTTCAATTGTCCGGTCTGAGACAGAGGGGTGCTAAACAGCTACAAGACAAGCTGCGCCAGGATGTAACACGTACGCGCTTGATCGAACTCCAGCTGACTCAGGAACTTGCGGAGAAGACACATACGGCCACATCGGCAGCCCCCAAATTCCAGAGAGCGACGGAGCTCGGGCCGGAGATTGACAGTCTCCAAAAGGCATATGACGCGGTCGCAGACCGCATACGTGACCTTGAGTTGGAAAGTAGTTCGCCTGGATCGATTCATGTGTCCACCAAGGCGCTCACTCCAGCCGGTCCGGAGAAGAGTAAGCTGCCGCTCTTTCTACTTGCTCTGATTTTCATGAGCATGACTTGCGCTATCGTGGCTCCGGTAGGAATCGATCTCTTGGACAGCAGAATATACACTCCGCAGGACGTCGAGAGGGTAGTTGGCTTCCATCCGCTCGGTGTTCTGCTCGACAATGACGAGTTTCGTAAAGAGATTTCGGGCGAGTACTACTTCAGGCTGGCGGCAGGCATCGATCATGCAGTACGGAACTCGGGAGTCAAAACATTTCTCTTTACATCCCCGGCGCACGGTAGCGGAACGACCACGGTGGTCAAAAGGCTGAGCGAAGAACTGCATCGTCTCAATCTGAGAACTCGAACAATAACAGCATCGGAATCCGAAGAGCTGGATGTCTTTCGCCGTGACGCTTCTTCGCGGTCCGATCTTGTGCTGCAACGGCTTAACAAGAACGACGAAATTAAGTCTTCCCCGCTCACGCCGCTCGTCTCGATTTACGATCACCCTGACAGTCGAAATCGGCAAGAGGCAACCAGTCCAAATCCAGTGCTGCGAACTCTGCATCAAGCGGGTGAGCAGTGTGATGTGGTGCTAATCGACGCAAACCCGTTGCCTATTTCCTCAACTACTGAATACTTGTCTCGAATGGTCGATGCAACGGTGCTTGTGGTCATGTCCAGCATGACGACCAAACAGGAACTGGAGCGGGCCGCGCGCCTCCTTGAGCGCCTCGAAGTTGCTGGAGTCGCAGTGATCTTGAACAAGATCAGCGTAGAACGGGCAGATCGCGCCATGAAGAAGGAATTCCTAAGTTATGAGCAGTCGCGTCGGCGGCGTCGTGCGGCGGCTGTAAAGGCTGCCGGGCGCCGAACCAAGACGGGCGGTTAACTTGAATGCCGTAGTAGGCTGCATTCAATGCGGGCATGAACGGTAAATTTTCGAGCCAAAGTGTTCCGGCTTAGTGCATCGACTTCCAAGCTTACTCCAGTTTAGAAAACTCATTCTCCGGCTCTGCGGGAGCACCTCCTGTTACCGGATTCGATTTTGACGTGGAGTGACTAAAGATCGACCCAATGTTACCAAATGATGATACTTTGCACGCGGAAAATGCTTCCTAATAATAATCAAGCTCAGCTTCCTTTCTATGCGGTCTATGTGCTCCGTAACAGGGACATATTCTGGAAGTTCGATTTCTGCTAACTCTTGACATCTTGAATTTTTGAGGTCTGCGAAACGGATATGGCGACATCGGATTTCTGGCAAAGAGTTTCATTCGCAGCGTCTAACTCCCCGGACTGGCCGGAAGTGGAAGCAGCGAGTTCGACACGTAGGGAACGAAGCACAGTCAAGTTATGGATGGTCCTGGACGGAATTACTGTCCTAGGGGCCGTGATGTTTGCCACGCAGAACGAACTTCATGCGGGGCCAGGGACCGGCGTAATCGGGCTCTGGCACGACACGCTCGTCCATGGGCGCTTGATGGGAATCCTGCTTGGTATTTTTTGCGCGTTTACGACGTCCCTGATACTCGCGAGCAGACGATTGCACCTATATTCGCCAACGCGTCTAACCAGCTTTCTGCATGAGCAACGCTTGAGTGCCCAAGTATGTTTGACTTCAGGACTTTTCCTCACAGGCGCCCTCTATCTGGTTCATGCGACTGAAATCCCCCGCGGCATCGTGCTTATGTCGGTGGGGCTGGTGACGATCGCTCTCAGCCTTCGGCGACTGGTTTATCGCATATTGATCAATCGGCGTTTCGAACGCGGTATTGGTACGCGAAACGTACTCATCGTTGGGACCGGGCCTGAGGCACATGCGCTCCGTCATCATCTGGAGAGTTTCCGGCACTTTGGGTACACATTCAAGGGCTTCATTGACTCCCCAAGCGCCGGGACGTGTCTCACGGCAAAAGCCGGCGACGTAGTAGGGACACTCGACACGATGTTCCAACATGCGCGCAAACAATTTGTAGATGAGATATTTCTGACCACTCCGTGTGACCGGGGGGCTCTGCAGGACGTTCTTGCGCAGGCTCGCAGGGAGGGAGTGGATCTGCGGGTGATCCCCGAACTGTACAACGGCCTGGCATGGAACAGCCCAATCGAGTATATTGGGCAATTCCCGACAATTCCGCTCCATTGCGGCCAGGTGCCGGAACTTGCCCTATTGCTTAAGCGGCTGTTCGATATAGCCTTCTCCGGGCTGATGTTGATTCTTCTTTCGCCGGTTCTCCTGTCTATTGCGATCGCAATCAAACTGGATTCAAGCGGCCCGATTTTCTACTTCTCGGAGCGAATTGGCAAGAAGGGCCGGGTTTTCCGCTGCACCAAGTTTCGCACAATGGTACGCGACGCCGAGAAACGGCGCGAAGAAATAATGCACATGAACGAGCGCGACGGGATCCTCTTCAAGATATCCAACGATCCGCGAATCACCAGGTTTGGCCGTTTTCTGCGCAAGTACTCGTTAGACGAACTGCCACAATTCTTCAATGTCCTCTATGGCGACATGAGCACAGTGGGCCCCCGCCCTCCGATCGGAAGCGAAGTGCGGGAATATCAACTGAGTCACCTACGGCGATTGGACGTGACTCCCGGAGTTACTGGTCTTTGGCAAGTGCAGGCTCGCCAGGATCCGTCATTTGATAGTTATATTTCGTTGGATGTAGCCTACATTGAGAATTGGAGCCTTTGGCTGGATCTGAAAATCATACTGCGGACGGTCGGTGTGGTGTTCGCCGGAACAGGCTCCTAAGCGGATTCCAGTCGCCCGGGTGTTCCTGGCGATGGGTAATGGGTAAATGGTGTCCAGTCAATTGTCCATTGCCGGCAGTTAGAAAAGGTTTTTGGACCTGAAATCCGGTAAGGAATAACGGATCAGGTGTTTTTGCGCGGGGAGGACCCGAGGTCCCGCGATTCCCGTTCATTCAATCGATCAGAAAGGTGGAATTATGAGCACAACACTACTTGCCCCTCAACTGCGGGATGGATCAGATGGAGCGTCGATCCGACTGCAAGTCGCGACCATGATTGACGAATTAGTCGCACAACTCCCCAAGCCTGGGCAAATGACCGCGGAACAGCGCCGTGGGATGATTGCAAGGTACACCGCGGTACTGGAAGGCAATTTCATCTATTGGATGACGGCGACTCTACTCGCAGTTCATTCAGAGGATGCGCGTCCGATCCTTGTCGACAACCTGATGGAGGAAGTTCGCGAAAGCCATCCCGTGATGCTGCGCAAGTTCACGCTGGCAGCAAACGCATTTCCCCGGACGGAGGATGCTCTGGCCGTTCACGCGAGTATGACAAAGCTCCGCTTGTTCCTTGGAAAGCTGCAGGGCGTGCAATCCCTTCTGACGATGGCGTTCTTTGAGGGTTTCATTCAGAAATTCATGCCCTACCTTGCTGAACTTGCCGCCTTACAAGGTTCCACTGAAATGGAATACACGGACGTGCATGGCGTATGCGACATCGCGCATTCGGAGGGGCTCTTCCAGGCGGTAGAGCTGGAGAATTCGCTCAACCCGATCGGTCCGGACGCAGACCTTTTTGAGGGCGTTGAACTGCTTCGGGACGTCGTCTACAGCATCACCCGGGAACCGGCGACAGAGCTCGCAGCATAACTCGACAGATAAGGGATTGCCCGTGCAAAGCCAGTTACGACCCGGCAAGCATCTTCCGGAGCATGCCGGATACTTCGAGGTATCCGGCGCTCATCTTTACACCGTTCAGCACGAGGTGAAGGCCCCGGTTGCACGAGTTCTGCTTGTCGGTCCTTTCGCATCGGAACGGCATAACTCCTATCTTCCCTGGGTTCGCTGGGCGCGCTATCTCGCCGCCAATCACATTGAGGTTCTCAGGTACGACTATCGAGGCATCGGAGAAAGCACCGGCGCATTCGACGACATGACATTCGAGGATTGGGGCGAGGACGTGCGGCTCCTTTCCGGTTGGCTAGCAGACTGCTCCCCCCATGTGCCGTTTTTGCTGCATGGCCTTGAACTCGGGGCGGTCCTCGCCGGGAAAGCCTTCAACCAAGGTTTCGGCGACGGGTTGCTGCTTTGGTCCGCTCCGGCCACGGCGAATCAGGCGCTGCGTACGACGCTTATACGCTGGGTCAACCTGGAACAGATCTTCAAGCGCCCTGAAGAGCGACGGACCGCGTCGGACTACATTCGAGAGCTGGAAGGCGGCACGCCTCAAGAGGTCGAGGGGTATCGCTGGTCCACGAAGCTCTGGCGAGAGTCTTTCGATTTTGCGCTACCTGAAGAACTTGCCAGCGAAACCGGTGCCGGGTTAGCATTCCAGCGACCCATAAGAAGCATAAAACTGGGCAGGGACGCAGTTCCCCTGGCCAAGGGGGGAACTCCAGCGCATGACGAATTCAAGGACTTTACCTCGTTGTTCGCTGAGAACCTAGCATGGATCGAAGCGAACTTCACGGTTCAGAACAGCAGTGCCACTTATGCTTGAGGCCATTCCAACCCGTGAATTGATCACGCTCGATGGTATCGGAATTCCGATTCGGGGAACGTACCATCGCCCAAGTGATTCTCCCACCGGACCGTTGGTGTACAGAACCGGGCGAAAGCGGCCCGGCATCCTCTTTCTGAATTCGCTTTCCCTGCCGAGGGCTGCAACCGGAGACTCAGCGGTCCACTGGGCTGACTCGTGTGCGGAACGTGGCTACCCAACGTATCGTTTCGACTTACCCGGCCTGGGGGACTCTGAAGGCGACCTGTGCACCGACCTGCTCGACTTTATCAACAGCGGGGGTTACACCGATATTGCGGCAGCTAAGGTTAAAGAACTGGTGGAACGTGAAGGACTCTCCGGAGTCATCATAGTGGGTCATTGCGCGGGCGCGGTCTCGGCGTTGTACGCTGCGGCGGCAACCAAAGAGTGCAGGGGCCTAATCATGATGGACCCATACTTTCATCTAGCGCAAATGATTCGGCCGAAGTTGAGGCAGAAGTTGAGCGATTGGGCTCGGAGCAACAGGATCGGTGGACTCTTGAGCGACTTCTACGATCGATGCAGGGATCTGGTCTTGTCTGTTCGCAGTGGCCGGGCTCCGGGGAATGCTAACTTAACGCTTTTGAACTGCTGGAAACAGACGGCAACAACGGGCATGCCCATTCTGATGCTCAAGGCGCCAGGATTGAAGACGACTGGAACGCAGCCAAGAGCGGGGCAATTTGACTACCTCAAGTACGTAATAGGCTTGGCCGGGAACAAGAGCCAGGTGACTGTCAATCTGATCGAAGGTACCGACCACTCCTTCGCAAATCGCTTTGGCAGAGCAGCAGTTCGGCAGCAAATTGAAGATTGGCTGGACCGGTATTTCCCGTTAGAAGGATTGGGTGAGAGCTCACGTGGCGTTGCTTTGGCTGTGAATGGACGCGATGACAAGAACGATTACAGTAAACCTCGAAGAGTTTCCGCCAGCATGAACTGCGCCGTGGAAGGTAGATAATTCTGAGCATGGATGTCAAAACTGAAGTGATCGCACAATTCAAACGGGTCGCGCATGAGCAAGGCAAGCGACTCGCACCTCTTAAAGATGGTCTTGCGCTGGTTGACTCGGGGCTGGACTCACTTAGCTTCGCTATTGTGGTGACAAGGCTTGAGATCTCGCTTGGAGTGGACCCCTTCAGTGAAGACGAGGACGCTAGATTTCCGTCAACCTTTGGTGACTTCGTCGCATTCTACGAAAATGCCTCGAAATAGCCCGCTTTCGCTGCGTAGCTCTGTGCTGGCTGCAGGCAATTTGTCCGCTCGCCTGATGGTGGGCGGCGAAGCGAGTGCGAGCTGGGGCGACTTAGTGGAAGGGCGTGTACTCGACAACCCGCTTGAGGAATTGAGCGGACGTTGCGTCGTTTTGGCGACGAGCGACCCGTTCTCGGCTGCGGCGGCTCTAATCCAGCTCGACGGCTCGGCCCGCCGGATCGTTCTTTGTCCTCCAGACTTAACACCAGAGAATATTGCTTTCGTTGTGAAATGCGCCGGGGCTGACGTGGTCATTACCGACCGTCCGGTGCTGGAGTTATTCGAATCTATCGATTCCAGAGTTCTGTGGGTAGTTCCGCGCCAACGCAAGCCGTCCGAGGAAAGTGTTGCTTTGTGCGGGGAGATGCGAAGCACGCAAGTGGAGACCGAATGGGTTCTGCTTACCTCCGGAACAACGGGAATTCCGAAGCTGGTGGCACATACGCTCGCGAGCCTAGCTGGCGCAATAGAGCGAAGTGCGACCTCCTCGACTTCCATTGTGTGGAGCACGTTCTACGACATACGCAGGTATGGCGGTCTCCAGATATTCCTTCGCGCGGCCATCACGGGCACTTCATTGGTTCTTAAGGGAGCGCAGGAGTCGACGGCGGATTTTCTTCTTCGCGCCGGTACAGCAGGGGTCACGCATATTTCCGGCACGCCTTCCCATTGGCGTAACGCGCAGATGAGTTCCGCAGCCAGTTGCATCACGCCCGAGTACGTCCGTTTGTCGGGCGAGATTGCCGATCAAGCCGTCCTGAACCAGCTGCGAATGCAATATTCTCAGGCAAGAATCTCCCACGCCTTTGCCTCTACTGAAGCGGGTGTTGTGTTTGTTGTTAATGACGGATGTATGGGATTCCCCTCTGACCTAATTCGGCAATCCAAAGATGTTGAAATAAAAGTGGAGGGTCAAACGCTCAGGGTGCGCTCGAATCGCACTGCGTCCCGTTACTTGAACGAGGACGCACGTCTTTTGAAGGACGCGGAAGGCTTTGTCGATACCGGCGATGAACTTGAATTGCGGGACGGCCGCTATTACTTTGTTGGGCGACGGGACGGGACCGTCAACGTCGGTGGTTTGAAGGTGCATCCTGAAGAGGTTGAGGCTGTGCTCAATCGTCACCCGGAAGTCAGCATTTCGCTGGTCAGGACCAAGAGAAATCGAATTACAGGTGCGCTTGTCGTTGCGGACGTCGTCCTCAGATCTCGACCGCAAGCCAGCGACGGTGACAGGAATGCCCTTCAAAACGACATCCTGTTGTTTTGCCGCGGAGAGCTTGCGCGTCACAAAGTTCCAGTCACAATCAACTTTGTTCCTGCACTAGCAGTGGCTGAAAGTGGAAAGCTGGTCCGCTTCCTTGCGTAATGTAATCGTGACGGGCGGCAGCCGGGGGTTGGGTTTGGGAATCGCCCAGCGGCTCTCGCAAGCCGGCTTTCGCGCAATCGCGATTGCACGAAAAGAGAGCACAGAATTCGCCACCGCCCTACGGGAGACAGAGACTGCACGCCCCGGATCACTTCACTTTGTGCCGTTCGATCTGGCGGAGCTCGATGGCATTCCCGAGCTGGTAAAGATGCTTCGAAAGGAGTTCGGCTCGATCTACGGTTTAGTGAACAACGCAGGTATCAGTGCTGACGGGTCTCTGGCTCTTACATCGACTCAGAAGATCGAGCAGGTTGTACGTTTGAACACGACGTCGCCGATGGTGCTTACGAAATACGTTGTACGTCTCATGATGGCTGACGGGGATGGGCGGATTGTAAATATGTCGTCAGTCACAGCATTCACCGGCTATAGCGGGCTTGCAGTCTACGCTGCCACAAAAGCTTCCCTTATCGGTTTCACCCGGTCGCTTGCCCGGGAGGTTGGCCGCATGGGAGTTAATGTAAATGCGGTGGCTCCGGGGTTCGTAGACACAAGCATGACCGAAGGAATGACAGACGAACAGCGGCACCAGATAGAGCGCAGAAGCGCGCTGAAGCGGCTGGTGAATGTAGAAGATATTGCGGATGCTGTTGAATTCCTGCTCGGTGATGGGGCGAAGAATATTACTGGAACAGTACTTACGGTGGACGCAGGAAACACGGCATGAGCGGCGTGCAGATACAGGACGCCACCCAATCCAAAGGATCGGCCGCGAGTGCATGGCTGCGTGCACTGGAACTTACTGCGCCGATCGCCCGCAATCGGGATCGTACGTTACCGGTGGTGATTGCAGAAGTTGCTGCACGATTCGGCGAATTCCCTGCCCTTCTGTCAGACCGCGGAAATCTAACTTATCGTGCACTTGCAGAGCGCGCGAACCAGTATGCGCGATGGGCACTCAGCCAGGGCCTTGCGAAGGGCGATGCTGTTTGCCTGCTGATGGCCAACCAGCCTGAGTACATGGCCATTTGGCTTGGCATCACGAGCACCGGCGTGGCCGTCTCGTTGCTGAACACGCACCTTGTGGGCGCCTCGCTTGCTCATTGCATCCGCGTCGTCTCGCCCAAGGTTGTCATCGCGGACGCGGGCTCATTGGATGCGATGACCGCGGCACTCACCCACCTTGATTTCTCACCTCCCGTTTGGACTCACGATGCCAAGGGCTCGTCCTATCCACGCATCGATTTCGACATTGCACACCTTCCTGGCGAACCGCTGAGCTCAGAAGAGCGGCGCGGAACCAGTATCGACGACCGCGCGCTTTACATCTATACCTCCGGCACAACCGGGTTGCCCAAAGCGGCGAATGTGAGCCACGCACGCGTGATGCAGTGGAGTCACTGGTTTGCAGGCATGATGGAGGCGGCGCCAACCGACCGAATGTACAACTGCCTGCCGATGTATCACAGCGTCGGAGGAGTGCAGGTTCCGGCCGCGATGCTTGTTGCCGGCGGTTCGGTTGTGATTCGAGAGAAGTTTTCGGCGAGTCAGTTCTGGAGCGACATCGACCGCTGGGATTGCACGCTGTTCCAGTACATTGGCGAGCTTTGCCGTTATCTTGTTCACTCGGCCCCGTCAGCGAAGGAGAGTGAGCACCGGATCAGGCTTGCCTGCGGCAATGGATTGGCGCCGGAGGTATGGGATGCCTTCAAAGAGCGCTTTCGTATTCCACGGATCTTCGAATTCTATGCTGCGACAGAGGGAAGCGTCTCCCTGTTTAACGTTCAGGGAAAGCGCGGAGCGATCGGTCACATCCCAGCCTATCTTGCGCATCGATTCTCACCGGCTCTTGTGGTATTCGACGTGGAGACGGGAGAGCCAGCCCGCAACGAACATGGCTTCTGCATTCGGTGCGCGCTCAATGAGCCCGGCGAAGCGATCAGCAAAGCTGCGAACGATCCGTCGAACGTGGGAAGCCGCTTTGAGGGATACACGAATGAAGCAGCTTCAGAGAAGAAGATCCTGCGAAACGTATTTGAAGTTGGAGACGCGTGGATCCGCACCGGGGATCTGATGCGGAGGGATGAAAAGGGATATTTTTACTTCGTGGATCGCATCGGCGACACCTTTCGCAGGAAAGGCGAGAATGTTGCGACGTCCGAAGTCTCAGAAGCAATCTGCTCATTTCCGGGTGTCAAGCACGCAAATGTTTACGGTGTTGCGGTGCCAGGAACGGAAGGCCGCGTAGGCATGGCGACACTGGTCACGGAGAGTGAATTCGACCTGGATGAGTTCAGAAAGCACCTTGCGAGCCGTCTCCCGCCTTACGCGCGGCCTTTGTTTCTGCGGATTGGCAGTGCCATGAATTTGACGGGGACGTTCAAGTATTCGAAAACGGATCTGATCCAGCAGGGATACGATCTCCTCGCAAGCCAGGACGCAGTTTATTTCGACCATCCTGAGGTTGAAGCGTTCGTCCAGCTTGATCAGCAACTGTACGATCGTATCCAACAAGGCGCGATTCGATTGTAGCGTGGGAGTCGGCTTCACTGTCCACTGAGTGAAGTTCCGTTACGTAGGATGGAAGGATGCAGATGCTCTTCAATCAACTTCGCGATGAGTTCGGGGCGCTCGAAGGCGAGATCGCGAATGGGCCCATTGTTCCGAATGTGACTGCGGAGCAGATCCGCGCATATCTTGCATCACGCTACGACTTTACTCGGAGTATAGCGATCGACGAAGTTATCTCCGATGTAGAGGAGATGTTGCAGAAGTGGCAGGTGCAAGTCACGCACCCACGATACTTCGGACTCTTCAATCCGAGCGTGACACTGGCATCCGTTATAGCGGATACGTTGGTGGCGATGTACAACCCGCAACTGGCCAATTGGCGCACATCGCCCGCGGCGAATGAAATTGAACGGCATACGCTTGGATGGCTTGCCGGAAAGCTTGGTCTTCCCGATGATTCCATAGCGACGTTTACTTCGGGGGGAACGGAAGCGAATGTTTCGGCGGTTGTTGTGGCATTGACGCATGCCTTCCCGGAATACGGCGAACATGGAATTCGATACCTCGCGGGAGAGCCGACAATTTATCTGACCGAGGAGACCCATCACGGGTTTAACAAAATTGCACATATGGCGGGTCTCGGCCGGCGAAGCTTGCGGTTGATTGCGACAGATAGCGGTCTCAAGATGGATGTCGGGCACCTAAGGAAACAAGTTGCCGAGGATCGGGAGAATGGATTTCTTCCCTTCTTGGTGATTGGGAATGCAGGAACGACGGCGGCAGGCGTGATCGACCCACTGCCCGAAATGGGGCGCTATTGCCGCGAGGCTGGACTATGGTTCCATGTTGACGCTGCCTGGGGAGGAGCTGCAGTTGTGTCGTCGAAGCTGCGAGGTTACCTTAGCGGAACCGAGATCGCAGACTCGATCACCTGCGACGCACACAAGTGGCTTTCAGTTCCCATGGGATGCGGGATGTTTTTCTGCCGGCACCGAGAGAGCGTGGCTCAAACCTTCCGGTCCGACGTAACGTATATGCCGGGCAAAACGGCGGGGCAAACAATCGAGGCATCGGTGACTTTCGACCCGCTGACGCACTCGGCCCAGTGGTCTCGGAGGTTCGTAGGGCTGAAGCTGTTCATGTCGCTGGCTGAGCGCGGCGAGGCAGGCATGGCCGATATGCTTGAGCACCAGACACGCATGGGCGATGTATTGCGAGAAGCGCTGAAAGCGAGCGGTTGGCGTATTGTGAATTCCACGCCGCTTCCCGTTGTGTGCTTCACACGGGATGGCCTGGTCCCCACGGCGTTGCTGGCAATGCTTCGGGAGCGACAGATCGCCTGGATGTCGGAGGCTAAACTTGCCGGCATTCCGGTGATTCGCGCATGCATTACCAGTTTCAGGACTACAGAGCGGGACATTGAATGGGTGGTCGGCGAGTTGAACAGCCTTGCGTCGGGCCTGGCGCTGGGAAAGACGGCGTAGCGGGCAACGCAAGTGCAACCGGAAAGAACCAACGAAGAACGGGTGGATCCAATGAAGCGGGAAACGATCGCCATACACGGCGGCTACGAGTTTGAACCAACGACGAAAGCTGTGGCCGTGCCGATCTACCAGACGGTCGCCTATGCTTTTGATAGCGCGGACCATGCCGCCGCGCTCTTCAATCTCGAAGCCGAGGGATTCCGTTACACACGCATCCAGAACCCCACCACAGCAGTGCTGGAACGGCGCGTTGCCGCGCTGGAAGGAGGGCTGGAGGCGCTTTGCGTTAGTAGTGGCCAGGCAGCGGTTAACTACGCGGTCCAGAACGTCACCGAACTGGGCTGCAACATTGTCTCCGTTCCGCAGCTTTATGGCACCACGTACACACTTTTCGCACACATTCTGCCGAGCCAGGGCGTCGCAGTCCGATTCGCGGAGTCAGATCATCCCGATGCAATTGCGAAGCTGATCGACGAAAACACACGGGCGGTTTTCTGTGAGAGCGTGGGTAACCCGGCGGGGAACATCTGCGACCTGGAAGAGTTGGCGCGAGTAGCACACGAACATGGAGTGCCGCTGATCGTGGACAACACAGTCGCCACGCCGATCCTGCTGAGGCCGATCGAATACGGCGCGGATATTGTGGTTGACTCGCTAACGAAATTCCTGGGCGGCCATGGAACGACACTGGGCGGCGCGATTATCGACAGCGGGAACTTCGACTGGAAGGAACATGGGGCGCGCTTCCCTGCTTTCGTCCAGCCTGATCATTCGTATCATGGCCTCGTCTACACCGAGCACTTCGGCAGGACGGCCTATATGGGACGCTGCCGCGCCGTCTACCAACGCTGCACCGGTGCGGTTATGTCGCCGTTCAGCGCCTTCCTGCTTTTGCAAGGAGTGGAGACCGTTGCGTTACGTTTGGAGCGGCATGTAGAGAACGGCAGAAAAGTGGCTGAACTGCTGCGCAGAGACCCCAGGGTCGAGTGGGTGAAATATGCGGGATTCCCCGAGAGTCCCTATTATGCCCTTGCGCAGAAGTATATGGGCGGGAGAGCTTGCTCGCTGATGTCCGTTGGCATTAGGGGGGGCTACGCCGCGGCAGTCAAATTCCATGACGCGCTGAAACTGGTGACGCGGCTGGTCAATCTGGGAGACGCAAAGTCGCTGGTATGTCACCCCGCGTCCACGACCCATCGGCAGATGTCCGCCGACGAACTGCGCAGCGCCGGAGTTTTGCCGGAGATGATCCGACTGAGCATTGGGATCGAGCACATCGACGATATTATCGAAGATTTGGATCAAGCGCTTGCGGCAGCTACATATGCCGATGAAACTGCGCAGAGCAGACCGTAAGAGCAATAAGGGAGGAGATGCCGATGCCAGTTTATCTGGACTCAGACCGATCGAGCAGCAACGGAAGCGCGGAGGGTTTCACCTGGCCGCGCCGCAGGCCGCCCTCCCAGCGGTTTGAGCCGTCGAGCCCCCATGTGACGATCGGGCTCGTCAACAACATGCCGCACGCGGCTTTCATCGCCACCGAGCGCCAGTTCATTTCGCTACTTGACTCAGCTTCTGGGGACATCCCGGTGCGGCTGTCGTTCTACTCACTGCCCGGCATCCCAAGGCCGGATCCTGGAGCGGACAACGCAGGCAGCGGATACTCGAGTGTTGAAACACTTTGGAACACAAGCCTGGACGGACTCATCGTGACCGGGAAAGAGCCAATCACTCCGAGTTTGAAGGACGAGCCGTGCTGGAAAAGTTTTACCCAGGTCCTTGATTGGGCCCGAGAGAATACTTACTCAACCGTATGGTCGTGCCTGGCCGCGCACGCTGCGGTCCTCTACCTGGATGGCATAGAAAGGCGCAAGAGCGAGGAAAAGCACTTCGGCGTATTCGAGTGCTCGCACGTGTCGGATAACCATTTGACGGTGGGGTTGCCTTCGCGCCTCTCTGTTCCCCATTCGCGCTGGAATGGAGTCTCCGAGGATGAACTAACGAGCCGTGGATACTCTATCCTCACGCGCACTGAGGGCTCGGGAGTCGATTCGTTCGTTAAAGAGGAAAACAGCCTCTTCGTGTTTTTCCAGGGACATCCGGAGTATGACTCCGACACGCTGCTGCGCGAATACCGGAGGGATGCAGGCAGGTATCTCAGGCATGAAGTAAATAGCTATCCATTGCTGCCTCGCGGTTACTTTGACCGAGGCACTGAGAGCGCCTTGACAGCTCTTCAGGAGAAGGCTACGAGCTGTCGGAGCGAGGAACTCCTTGCCAGCGTCGGGACAGCCCTGGAATCGGCCAGAATTGAAAATACATGGCGCCGGACGGCGGCGCTCACCTACAGGAACTGGCTGAGATATATGAGCGCGCGAAAGGTCGAGAGACAACTTGCCGACAATGCGATTGTTGCATGATCGTTGTGAGGTTCGAACCTTTGGAAGAAGCCGAATTGAGAATCCTTTGGCGCACTTTTTCCCGCCAAGCGGAAACTCCGAAAACATTCGCGACTAACCCAAGTAACATCCCAGCGGGAACGGTCACTGGCTCTTAATGTGTATGGCAAATCTTCCCCGATCCATGTATCTTAAAGCTAATCGGAAAAGCGGCTGCATAGCCTTTGTCAAATCAAATGTAGCTACAGCCCCTTGCTTCCATTTCTCTTTTCTTGCGGTGAATGATTGAACATTGATTCCATATCTCGCGACGAAACAGTGATATCCACACCGAGCAGTGGGACTGACATGGGCGAAGCCCATTTTATGCAGGAACTTCCTGTGCAACGCTCGATTCTGTATCGAGTAGTTTGCCGATCCGCGCATTCTTCTCGAAGACGATTTCGATGATTATCGGATTTTCCTTCACGATCGCCATTTTGGACCAAGAGCATCACCTTCGTGTGAGGAATTCGAAGTCGCTTCTAGGGTAAAGCTCTATTAAATGCCTTCCTAAGGGAGGCATTCTAAGCGATCGTTTCTCAACAAAAATTTCTAAACTTGCCGACGGGTACTTACTATTCCTGCGGGTTCAAGCTTCCCGTATTTGCAGGCTAAATTCAACCCGTAAAACCCCGAGAATCTGCGAGACCATTTTGCCAACTGAATTGCCATCTTCGACACTTGCACTCTCGGAATTGGAAACGGCGACGAACGACAGTAAGAGAACGGAGGCCGTCGCCAAGAAGGCGCTGGAATCAACCGCGATCCGGGCAACGATCTGGACCGTCGCGGATTACGGATGCTCGATGGCGCTGCGCGTCGTCAACAGCCTCATTCTTACCCGGTTACTCATGCCGGAGTCATTCGGGCTGATGACGCTTGTCAGCACCCTCGTATTCGGGATCAGCCTGTTCGCCGATATCGGAATGGGCCCGAATGTGATTCAGAGCCCGCGTGGAGATGATCCAGTTTTTCTTAATACCGTATGGACCTTGGAGGTTTTTCGCGGCCTGGGAATTTTTATTGTTTGCCTGCTGCTTGCATGGCCGATCTCAATGATTTACCACGAGCCCCGTCTGATCTCACTGATTCCAGCGCTGGCGTTTAGTCTTGTGGTAAATGGCTTAAAGAGTACCAATCTGCTCTCGATGGCGCGGCACATGGGCGTGCGCAGAGTGTTTGTGCTGGATTTCAGTACCCAGATTTTCGGGTTGCTTGTCACGGCCGGGTTTGCATTAGTGTATAGGTCGGTATGGGCACTCGTCATAGGAACGATTCTAAGCGGGGTCTACCGGCTCATACTGAGCCATAGCCATCTGTTGATCCCCGGAATTCGAAACTCCTTTTGCTGGGACCGGGAAAGCCTGCAAAGCCTGGTTCACTTTGGCAAGTGGATTCTGCTGTCGACTGCCTTCAGTTTTTTCGCAACGCAGGCGGACCGACTGATTCTGGGGAAACTTATCAGCTTCAGCCTGCTGGGTGTATATGGCATTGCGTATTCGGTTTCCGATATTCCGCGGGCGGTCATCAGTGCATTCTCCTATAGAGTTGGGTTTCCGTTCATTGCGAAAAGGGTTCATCTGCCGATCGCAGAGTTTCGGAGAGTGTTCCTGCATTACCGTTTTCGTGTTCTGGTAGCAGGGGCGTTCTTGCTTTGCCTGATGGCTTACATTGGCGGCTTTCTCGTCACCAAGATGTACGACAGCCGATATCACGCCGCTTCGTGGATGGTGCCAGTTCTGGCCCTGGGACTGTGGCACACGCTGATGTATTCAACGACATTGCCGGCGCTGCTTTCTCTCGGCAAATCCAGCTACCAGGCGACCGGAAACGCAGCCTACTTTGTCGCGATTGTGACGGCCATTCCGCTGGGCTTCTATTTTTTTGGGATGTTTGGCGCGGTAGTGGCCGTTGCAGCGGGCGATTTGCCGATGTATTTCGTGATGGTGAGGGGCGCCAGCCGCGAGAGCGTCTCGACGTGGAGGCAGGATCTGCAGGCGACGGGAATCTTTCTGGTCCTTCTCGGAATCGGTCTCGGTATACGGGCGCTCTTTGTCCACTCAAGTATCTTTTGAAGCGATGTATGGAGCACGCACGGCCTTCAAGATATATATTTCTGTGATTTTCGCTCACCTTTGCATTGATAAGTAACCTTGCCACAAGGACAGTCTCTCCGTGCGTACGATAGAAAAAATGATTTTCATCATTATGCTTCCTGCGGTCCTGTGGTTGTTCAATCCCCAGTGGCCGGCGTGGATGGGCTTGTTCGCTGTGTCGGCTGCGATTCTGGTTCCGGTCCATGCCTGGCTCGAAGGTATGCACTGGCAAATGGTGCCGGCTTATGGGGCGGTGGGGCTCCTACTCTTGCAGGAGAGCGGTATTTATCCGGGTGAAGCCGCCAGACCCTACTATGCAATCGGAACGTGTCTTCTTCTCACCGGCACGCTGCTTTTTTCGTGGGCTGTACCGATGTTCAAGCTTCCGAAGCCAACAGGCAAATACCCTATCGGGACGCGAACGCTAAATCTAATAGATTCCGGCCGCGAGGAGATGCACGGGTGGGCCAAGCCGGGGAAGCGTGAGGTAATCGCTCAACTGTGGTATCCGGCCGCGAAGAAAAGCGGACCGAAGGCGAAGTATCGCATGAGATGTGAAACGGGGCGTCGCTCTGCCTACCAATCGGTTCTTGCAACAAGGGCTCTTCAAGATGCGCCGCTGGCAATAGGGCGCTTTCCGGTAATTATTCACAATCCGGCGTGGCATGGCCTGCGCCATAGCGCGACATTCACGATCCAGGAGCTGGCCAGCCACGGCTTTGTAGTGGTGTCAATTTCACATCCTTATAATTCCGCCATGGTCTCCCTTTCCGATGGGACCGTTGTGAATCCCAACCATGATCACGACATTGGCTACTCAAAGAATCATTACATTCCGATGGAGGAGCGCATCGCAATCGCGGAGGCGGAATTGGCCGTCCAGACGAGAGACTGCCGTTTTGTCCTTGACGAGTTGCAACGGTTCGATCGAACCGTGGGCCATCCCCTCGAAGCGCGTTTGCAGATGGATCGTGTTGGGGCATACGGAATTTCTTTCGGCGGCGCGGTTTCGATGGAACTGGCGCGCGAAGATGCGCGTGTGCTTTCGGCTCTTGAGTTGGACGGCGTGTTGCATGGCTCCGTTGCGCTTCAAGGCCTCGACAAGCCGTTCATGATCATTGATTGTCCATTGAAGGGTCCGCCGTTCGAGGTTGAAGAAGGAGCAGATATTCGCGCCGTCGAAACCGCGGGATTATGGAAGCGGATGGCCGATACCAAAGCCCTTATTCTTTCCCGGTGCGGGGGATTCAAGGTCTTGGTGGAGGGAATCGGCAAATCGGATTTCTACGATCAGATATTCATGTCGCCGTTGCGCAAATTTTCACGCGTAGGCTCAGTGCCACAGAAACAGGTAGCGCTCATCCTCAATAGTTATGTCCTGGCGTTCTACCGGCACACGCTTTGCGACCAAGAGGAACAGATCCTAGCCGAAGGCGCCCAACCGTTTCCCGAGGTAAGGTTCGATACCTGGCAGCGGACCACTATAGCAAATAGTCTGAACTAACTATCCTCTGCCTCGACTTGAAACACATTTACAAGTCCTGGTTAGGTACGTCGCCAGGGAAGACGAGCGAGCATCCTATCGAGATTTTCGTAGGTCAACCATCCGCCGTTGCGCATTCGGCTTTCCACACAGGCTTGAACCAGTTTCGGTTCCTCCCAGGGAACGTCATGATAGCCCGACCGAAGGAACGGACTTGCAGGGTCATTTTGCCACTCAAGCGGAAACAGTGCTATTACGTTGCGTTCTGTGACGCTGGTCGAATTTGGAATAGGTTTCCCGGCTATGCAGGCGGCCAAAGCTGCAGGAAGGTCATGTGCGGTTCCGAGAGGCAGATGGCAGGTCTGTGTGGCGCGCGGATTCATCTCTATCAAGTGGGCCTTGCCCGTTACTCGGTCGACAAGAAAGTCGAAGCCGCATAAGCCGGACAGTTTCAAATGGCTAGTTAGTTTCTGCGCTGCCAGCAGCATATCCCGGTTGTCGATTAAGCGCACGACCGATGCAGGCCCTTTCGGTTTCCAGGTGCGGACAACTTCGACACAGATGGATGCGACGACTTCTCCACGCCAGCAGGCAACAGCGATGGTCGCGTCGTGGAAAGGAAGAAAGCGCTGAACGCTGACCGCGGGCCGCCGGCGCTGGAGGCAAGGAGTTAGCAGCGATCTATCTTGATCGAAGACGGCGCGCTTGACCGCGCGAGCAAGTTTCGGGGGAGCGTTCAGAACTCCAAAGGCGCGCACGGCCTCGGCTTCCGAATCGGCAATCCTCACTCCCAAACCTCCAGAGGATCCGTCGGTCTTAAGCGCAACAGGGAGGCCGAACTGTGCAATCCAGACTCGCAACTCCTCCACGGACGAGATCATCTCTGTCTGCGGCGCGTCGATTAGCAGCTCATAGGCGAGGGCAATCAGTTGGCTGCGTGCATTAATCAGGGCATATTGCGATGGATCGCCGAGCGAACGTTCAACAAGCATGCAGAGTTTGCCGTCTTTTCCATCCTTCAGGGCTCGCACGTACAAGTCGTGCAGGTGCCTGCATGCGAGATCGTCACAAGGAACAACGATATCTGGCTGTGATGCATCGATTGCGCTCTGAAAGGAGCCGAGAGGGGCAAGGCCACGATAGGGATATATGTGCCCGCGGCCGGTAATCAGGGCGAAAGGGTGACCAGACGGGCAAACCATATCGACGGCACAGCCAGCCATGTCGAATGCCATGGCCAGGCGGGCCGAAGCAAACCACCGGGAAGTAGTGGCCAGCAGAACCTTAGGCCTCGTAGGAGGGTTCATCAGTGTTGGTACCTTTAGGATTGTTGCACCGCAATCATACAATCTTTGAGGACGCGGTGGCATGGTTGCTTTTGTTTCTCCGCATGAGCCTTGTCGGAAGACAAAGAGTGTTCAATTGAACCCATTCTAATGAAACTGGACTTCCCCCGGCTTCATCCGGAGTAATCTAACTTGTGGACCCCACCCGGCTCTGGCGCGGGAAGTCTAGACGAACTGAGGGGCTTAAGCATGTCGAGCTGAGTGAAATGAACTTCGACCGGTATTCATGAGATACAGTGGCATTCTGGCTGTGGAGAAAAGAAATGATTGATCGAGAACAGGTTGTTATCGTAGGTGCAGGGCCCTACGGATTGTCAATTGCGGCTCATTTGAATGGGCTTGGCGTGCGCTGCCGCATCTTTGGCACCCCAATGCAGACGTGGCGTGAACACATGCCGAAGGGGATGTTGCTCAAGTCCGATGGTTTCGCGTCCAACCTCTCCGATCCTAATTCGGCGTTTACCCTCAAAGATTATTGCGAGCAACGGGGGATTGCTTATGACCACACCCGGATTCCGGTCCCATTGGATGTGTTCATTTCCTACGGGATCGAATTCCAGAAGCGGTTTGCGCCTCAATTGGAAGACCGCCAGGTTGTCGATATTCAATCGGATCCCGATGGTTTCAAGATAAAGCTGGATCATGGCGAGGTAGTTTATTCGCAGAAAGTTGTTGTGGCCGTCGGCATCTCACACTTCCAGTATCTTCCGCCAAGCTTGAGTCACCTGCCGGCGAATCTGGTATCACATAGTTCAACCTTTACTGACCTGGAGCCGCTGCGCGGGAAGAATGTGACAGTGGTAGGAGCTGGCGCCTCGGGGCTTGATCTCTCTGCTCTGCTGCACGAGGGCGGCGTCAACGTCACGCTCCTGTCACGCAATCCCGAGGTACATTTTCACGACGCGCCGGGAACCAAGCCACGCTCTATCTGGAGCCAGATGCGTCACCCCGCTTCCGGAATTGGTCCTGGCTTGCGTTCGCGCTTCTACACGGATGCACCATTGCTGTTTCGTTATCTGCCGCAGAGCATGCGCATCAAGATTGTGAAGACCCACCTCAAGCCCGCAGCGGGTTGGCCCATGAAAGAGCGAGTGCTTGGACGCGTCCCCATTTTGCTGGGATATTCAATCCAGAAAGCCGAGGCGCAGAATGGCAAAGTACGCCTGGATTTAACCGGGCAAGACGGTTCACAGAAAGAACATTTGACTGAATTGGTCATCTCGGCAACGGGGTACAAGGTCGATCTGCGACGTCTCGCGTTTCTCCGCGGTGAACTGCAATCGCAGATTCGCTCGGTAGAGAATAGTCCCGTGCTGTCATCGGACTTTCAGTCTTCAGTGCCAGGGCTTTATTTCGTTGGAGTTACGGCCGCCAATAGCTTTGGACCTGTGCTCCGCTTTGCGTTCGGTGCGAACTTTGCCGCTCGACACATTGCCAAGCACCTTGCAAAATCTCTTGGCTTGGGACGGTCCCATCGATCGCTCCAGAGATCATCAGCGGGAGGAGGATTGTTAGAGTCTAGTGCGCCATTGGCTAGTGAATTGGGACAAGAGACCGCTTCCATTTCGACAGCTGACGGCCACAAAAAGAGTATGTGACGCGCTTGTTCGACGCTTTCGCATTGGTTCAGTCAAGCGAATGTCGTAGTCTCTTAGTAATATCAATATTTCGTTTTGCGTGAGCCCATATGCGAATTTGTATTGTCGCCGAACATGCTTCCAAACGCTTCGGTGGCGAGGCATTCCTGCCAGTGCATTACTTTAGTCTGTTACGGTCCCGAGGAGAAGAGGCATGGCTGGTTGTCCACTCCAGAACGCAGAGCGAACTTCGGGAACTATTCCCACAGGATTTTGATCGGATTCTCTTTGTTCCTGATCTATGGATTCACAAGTTTTTCTTTTCTCTCGGCCGCTATCTACCGCGGCGGTTGTCTGAAGCTACTTTCGGGCTTTTCAACCAACTCATCACTCAATTGTGTCAACGTTCGATTCTTCGCGAGTTAATCCGCAACAATCACATCGATGTGATTCACCAAGTGATACCGGTTGCGCCCCGGTTTCCATCTGCCTTGTTTGGCTTGGCTGCGCCATTAGTAATCGGACCCCTGAACGGCGGAATGGAATATCCCCCGGCCTTCCACAACACTGAGTCGCGGATGAGCCGCGCGGCGATTATTTTGGCCCGGTTACTTGTGAATGTGGGTAATACAGTGTTGCCAGGAAAAAAACAAGCGAGTGTTGTGTTGGTTGCTAATGATCGCACCAGGCGAGCGCTGCCGAGTGGACTTCGTGGCAGGGTGATCGAAATGGCGGAGAACGGAATTGATATCGGCGTTTGGCAGGGCACGCCAGGACGCGCAGAAGGCGCGGCTTCTCGCTTCGTGTTCATGGGACGCCTGGTGGACTGGAAGGTTGTGGATGTCGTGATCAGGGCACTGAAAATGGTTCCAGCTGCCAACCTCGAAGTCATTGGCGATGGACCCATGTTGGATGCTTGGAAGTTGTTGGCTGGTCAACTAGGAGTAGCTGACCGCGTCCAATTTGTGGGATGGCTACCACAGCAGGAATGCGCCGATCGCGTTCGGGGTTCTGTCGCTTTGGTATTGCCGAGCATTTACGAGTGTGGTGGCGCCGTGGTTCTGGAAGCAATGGCCATGGGCAGGCCGGTCATTGCGACCGACTGGGGTGGTCCGTCGGACTACCTGGACGCGTCCACGGGGATTCTCGTTGCGCCTACGAGTTATTCGGGGCTCGTTACCGGATTCGCCGAGGCAATGCAGAAGCTAATCCATTCTCCAAAACAGGCGAATTCAATGGGAGCGGCCGGTCACGAACGTGCTTTACGAGATTTTGACTGGCAGCGGAGGATCGATAGGATGATTGGTATTTATCGCGCGCTCGCGGAAAAGTCGGACGTGCCCCGAGAGCTTACAGAGAACCCGGCTCCATCCGTCACCGTTTCCGAACAGCACTGATCTTAGTTCCGGTAACCTGATGAATGCGATGTCTCAATATGCAAATCCGAATGCAGGAAGCCCCGCGATGATTCCAGAGGCAGAACCTCGCACTCATTCAACACCAGATGCAGCAGTCCGCGCGGAAAAGACCTCCGAATTCGTGCGCGGATCCCGACTTGTTTATCTTCTGAGCATCTATCCTGCCGTATCGCACACGTTTTTCCTTAATGAAGTTCTGGAACTCAGAAAGCTGGGCTTCATTATTGAAGTCGCCTCGATCAATCAGCCCGACCGTCCGCGCTCGATGATGCCCACCGCAGAAGTAGAAGAGACGGATAGGACGTTTTACGTCAAGTCTTTGGGATCCACGCAGGCAGCCTGGATCGCGGCAAAAACGATTCTGCTGCGCCCGCACATCTTCTTCCGCGGTCTTGTGGCCGCTCTGCGGCTGGGTCGTTGGGACCTGATTGCGACTCTCTATGCGCTCCTGTATTTTGCAGAGGGTCTTATTTTGGGCGACTGGATGCGTTTAAGGGGACATCGTCACTTGCACGTCCACTTCTGCGGGCCAGTCGCAACAGTGGGAATGCTGGCATCGATAACCTGGGGTTTTCCATACTCCCTGACCGTGCACGGTCCTGACGAGTTTTACAATGTGGATAAGTTTTATCTTCAACAGAAAGTTGAGCGAGCGAAATTCATCGTGTGTATCAGCGACTTTGCGCGCAGCCAATTGATGCGCGTTGCGTGCGCTGAACATTGGAACAAGATGCATGTGGTGCGGTTGGGTGTCGATCCGCAAGTATTTTTTTCGACGCAGCGAGAGCGTGACGCGGAAAGGCCCCAGGAGATTTTGTGCGTAGGTCGGTTAGTCGCATCGAAGGGCCAGCTTATTTTGTTGCAAGCATGCGAACGATTGCTCCTCGAAGGACATTCTCTCCAAGTCCGTCTGGTGGGTGCGGGGCCTGATCGTGAACACCTGGAGGCGTTTGCAAAGCAAAAGGGCATACCCGCCATTTTTGAAGGTGCAAAGACCCACGACGAGACCCAACAGATTCTTGAGGAGGCCGATGTTTTCGTCCTGGCCAGCTTTGCCGAGGGCGTGCCTGTGGCTTTGATGGAGGCGATGGCCATGGAGATTCCGTGCGTGAGCACTTACGTCGCCGGCATTCCAGAGCTGATTCGCGATGGGCTTGATGGGCTACTCGTGCCTGCGTCCTCCGTAGACGCGCTTGCGACGGCGTTGAAGCGCCTTCAAGAGGATCCGCTCCTTCGGCGAGGTCTTGGCATTTCGGGTTGTAAGCGCGTGCTCGAATTCTATAACCTGCCACGAAATGTATCCACACTGGCGCGTGTGTTTATCGAACATCTACCGGAAACGATCTGAATGCCAATTTCGATAAAGAGCTCCGTTCCATTCGAGTTTGATGTTTCCATCGTAATTGTGTCATTCAACACGTGCGACATTCTGCGTGAGTGTCTGCTGTCGGTCTATCGCGAAGCGGGTTCGCTGGCTGTCCAGATAATTGTTGTCGATAACGCATCGATCGACGGATCTGCCGAGATGATTGAGCTAGAGTTTCCGGGCGTGATTTTGATGCGGAGCGAAGCCAACCTGGGCTTTGGCCGGGCAAACAACCTGGGTCTCCGGAAAGCTACGGGGCGTTATATTGTCCTGCTCAACTCCGACGCATTCTTGACCGAAGGGTCGCTGGAGCGCTCCGTGGCGCACATGGACGCGACCCCAAGCGCGGGACTTGGCGGCGGACGCCTGATCGGCCGCGACGGCTCGTGGCAGCCTTCCGCGCGCATGTTCCCCACGGTCTTCCGCGACCTGATTGTGCTTTCCGGACTTGCGGCGCGGTTTCCGCGATCGCAGTTCTTTGGATACACCGACCGGACATGGGCCAATGAGATGGAGGCAGCTGAAGTCGACTGGGTTCCCGGCGCCTACTCAATCATTCGCGCCGAAACTCTAGCGACAGTTGGCTCTTTCGATCCACGTTTTTTCCTTTACTCCGAAGAGGTCGACCTGTGCAAACGCATCAAGCATGCGGGGTATTCGATCTGGTATTGGCCGGATATCGCCGTTGTGCATATCGGCGGCGAGTCCTCGCGCCAAATCCGATCCCTCGAACTCTCCCGTACTGGGGCGCAGCTCACTCTTTGGCGCATGCGGAGCATGCTGCTCTACTATCGAAAGCATCATGGCGTGGCTGCGCGGCTGGCCATGCAGGTAGAAATCTTCTGGTATTGGCTGCGCTCGAAAAAGAGGCAGTTGAGCAGAAATTCGGATCGCCGCGCCAGCGCCAGCGGCGATCGCCGCCTAGTATCGATCATGAAACAGGCGTGGCGAGATACCAATGGCGGACGTTCTTCTCCCACACAGCCATGGTGAAGCGCTTATTCTGGATCAATCATCATTTATTCGCCCGGATACTCCATGCGTCGTCAATTTAAGTTCTCATTTTCGTCACTTCTGTCGGTGATTTATCGCATGACGGCTGGATTGCGGAGAAATCTGCAACGTTTGCGGAGCCATGCGTTGCTTTCGTCCGATTTAGCAGTACCGCTCGATGCATCGGTTGTGATCCTGGGCTTTGCCGAGGTTCATGGCACAGGTATGATCCGCTTCGGACGGAATGCGCTCCTTTACCCAGGCCTTTATCTGGAAACGGAAGAGGAAGGTTCGATCGATATAGGCGACGGAGTGGTAATTTCCCGCGGAGTTCATATCGTTTCGCGCTCTCGAATCACGATCGGCCAAGGCACAATGATTGGGGAGTACTCAAGCATCCGCGATGCAAATCACGGCCGCATGCCAGGGTTGCCGATTCGCGATTCCAGGCACATCGCATGGCCCATCGACATCGGCGACGAAGTGTGGATCGGTCGCGGTGTGACCGTGCTTGGCGGCGTGACCATTGGGGACCGTGCGACCGTGGGAGCCAATGCGGTGGTTACCCACGATGTGCCGGCGGGGGCAACTGTAGCGGGAGTGCCCGCGCGAATGATCGGTGCAAAAGCAGGATCGCGCGACCCATCCTGAAGTGAACCAAGGCTCCGACAAGTGCACAATTGATAAGTTCACGCGTCACATTCCACCACATTCCCTTTCCTTGGATTGAATGGCGCTAAATGCAGTGTGGAGTTGTTGCGCCGCCTCCATCAAGCTATCGCAGAAGCAGCCGATGCGATACCCTAATAACAGGAATGCCAATGAAAACCCTGAACCAAAGTGAGGTTGGTATGAAGGAAATGCTGAGTGAAAATGGGACTGCGATGAAGGAACTCCTTAGCGACGCGTTTCTTCGCAAGCTCGATGCTCTCGCAAAAGAGAAGGCCGAGGAGTACAGGAACAACAAGCCTTTCCCCCACATCTACTTTGATGACTTCCTGCCCCTGGAAGCAGCGGAAGCGGCCTTAAGAGAATTTCCCCAGCCCAAGCAGCTCACTTGGAGTGAGTTTGATAACCCCAACGAGAAGAAGTTGGCCTTCGATGTGGTCGAAAAACTCCCCCCCAGTGTTCGGGATGTGCTCTACTTTCTCAACAGCCGCCCGATGATTCAGTTTCTTGAAGCGCTCACCGGGATCCAGGGCGTGATTCCCGACCCATACTATGTCGGTGGCGGCCTACACCAGATCAAACGAGGTGGCAAGCTAGGAGTCCATGCGGACTTCAACTTTCACACCAAGCTCAAGCTGGACCGCCGGATCAATGTACTGATCTATATGAACAAGGACTGGAAGGAAGAATACGGCGGACACTTCGAGCTCTGGAATCTGGATATGACGCGTGCCGAGCAAAAGGTCCTGCCTCTGTTCAATCGTTGCGCCATCTTCAGTACCACCAGCACTTCCTATCACGGGCATCCAACGCCACTTGCCTGCCCGCCCGAGCGGACGCGCAAATCAATCGCGACCTACTATTATTCCAATGGCCGCCCCGAAGAGGAGGCTCACGATGCCCATTCCACGCTATTCCAGGAGGTTCCAGGAGCCAAGCGGCCAATCCGGGATGGTGTAAGCAAGGTTTTGCATGCCGTCACACCGCCGATTATCATTAACACAATCAAGCGAGTGCGCCGTTAGGACGCAAGGGCCAATAAGGGAGCTTTCGTCCAAAGCGTGACGCCTTTACGTGCTCCCTCGGACCCGCTTTGGCTCGTGCTCCATGTACCCGCGCCGTAAACGCCAGAGGTTCTCCGCGAGGAATTCGTCGTGCCGATTCACACAATCTGGTATCACACGATTGATCTGAAAGCCATCGAGTAATGGATTTCTGCACGATTGCTTCCGTCTGTTGAGGCTTGCATTGTTCGAGAACATCCGAGAAGACTGGAGCACCTATGACCGCCAACTCTCCCGACAGGGTTTGTGGGCCATGGTTGTCTACCGATTCGGACGGTGGCGCTACAACATCCGGTGGCGCTGGTTGCGGATGCCTTTTTCCTTCTCATACAAAGTGTTGAAGCCCATCTCCGAGGTTTTAACGGGAATCGAGCTTCCCTCAGAGGTAACGCTTGGACGGCGTTTTCGGATCGATCATTTCGGGGGAATCATCATCAGCGGGGACGCGGTATTTGGCGACGATTGCGTCATTCGCAACGGGGTCACAGTTGGACTCAGACATGCCGGTCAACGCGGATCGCCGACTCTGGGGAATCGTGTGGATGTAGGCGCCGGCGCCAAGATACTCGGCCCAATCCGGATCGGCGACGACGTGTCGATCGGAGCCAATGCCGTAGTGCTCACTGACGTCCCCTCCAATTCCATCGCGGTTGGAGTTCCAGCTCGCGTTCTTGCGCGAAAGGCGCCGGCTCCAACGGTGAACGATGACCTGGTGAATACCGAGGCAGCAGAAGGGCAAGGCCTCCATGCAGAGAGACGCTGAACGCGTTCAGGAAACTCGGAGTGACCTCGATCCTCCGGCAATTTCAATTGTTGTGATCGGGCGCAATGAAGGTTCACGACTGGCCAAATGCCTTGACTCCATCCGGCAGGTTCGGGGTGTCGCGGTAAGAGAAGTCATATATGCGGATTCCGCCTCAACCGATGGTAGTCCGGAACTGGCAGCCCGATACGGAGCGATCGTTATCGTAGTTCGCCCTGAGCGACCAACTGCAGCCATCGGCCGCAACGCCGGTTGGCGGCGAGCGCAATCCGATCTCGTCCTCTTTCTGGATGGAGACACTGTGTTGCATCCGGACTTTCCCCTTGCGGCCTGCGATGCACTGTCACGTGAAAACTCGATCGCGGCGGTCTGGGGTCACCGGCGCGAACTCCATCCCGAGGCATCGTTGTACAACCGTGTTCTCGATCTCGACTGGATTTATCGGCCTGGGCTAACGGAATTCTGCGGCGGGGACGTGTTGATGCGCCGCAACGCCCTGGTGGAAGCAGAAGGATTTGATGAGGGGTTGATCGCAGGAGAAGAACCCGAGCTTTGCCGGCGTATGAGGGCCCGTGGATATAAGATTCTCCACATCAACCATCCAATGACCGGACACGATCTGGAGATTACGCGATTCAGCCAATACTGGCGACGCGCTACTCGTGCCGGCCATGCCTATGCCGAGGTTTCTGAGCGCTTCCGAGGAAGCAATGATCCGTCCTGGAAAGTGGACCGGAGACGTAACCTCATTCGAGGGACCTTCTGGATACTCTCACTTATCATTGTCATTGCAGCAAGTGCGTGGTTCCGGCTTGTTCCTTTTGCACTTTGGTTCGCTTTCCTGCTGCTTCTTTCACTGCGCTCAGCGTGGAAGGCCCGCTGGAAGACCAGAAACCGGATGACATTGTTGCTCTTCGGAATCCACTCCCATTTACAGCAAGTCCCCATATGTATAGGACAATTGCAGTATGAATTGAGCAAGCGGCGTGGGAAAGCCAAGCCATTGATCGAGTACAAAGAGACCGGCGCCGATTGAATC
Source organism: Occallatibacter sp. (assembly GCA_049518435.1). Classification (GTDB taxonomy): domain Bacteria; phylum Acidobacteriota; class Terriglobia; order Terriglobales; family Acidobacteriaceae; genus Telmatobacter. The sequence goes on from JBEKRU010000013.1 coordinate 51,443, forward strand.
CTGCGGGAAAACGTGCTTTGCGCGCTTCACGCCGATCGTTGTGCCAGGGGTAGCGGACTTGTACGTCAGTCGGCGGATTATTCATCGCATAAGGAATTCCTGAGCGATATCGTTGTCTGGAAGCATTGCTGAACATAGATCTTCGCTAGAATGAGAGCTGTCCGATGACCCGTGCTGGCGGATTGCTAGTGTTTCGTCGCCTCCGGTGTAGAATGAGGGATCTGGTCAGGCGATTTGAAATCCCACTTTTGAAGGACCGCGACATCAACGAAACAGCCGCATGAGCCTGCTTCTCCTTGTACCGGGTTTAATCTCGCTCATCCTTGTTGTGCGAGGGCGGATCGAGACCGCATTTCTGAACGTCTACCTGCCGTGCCTCCTACTCCTTCCCCAGGACTACCTTTTTCGAATACCTCATTTACCTGCATTTTCAGTAGCGGATTATGCCCTGATCCCTCTCGGCGTTGTCGGACTTTCCCGTCTGATCCGCAGCGGTTCCTTCGCCTTGATGGATGTGCTCGTCGTTCTCTACACGGCGAGTATCGGTCTGAGCGAGATCCTTCACGCGCCCGTCCTTAACGACGGAATCTTCTCCGCCATCGTTGCATTTGTAACTATCTTTTTGGCTTATACGACTGGACGACGGTTGATCGAACCCGACCTCCGCTTCGCCACGATCCGGAGGTTCGTCATCTTCGTACTCCTGGATGCTGCCCCTGGCATGTATGAGTGGAAAATGGGGCAGAGCCTGTACGGATTAGTCGGGAACAGAGTATTGGGTATCTCTACCATCGTCGAAAGCGTGCAAATGAGGAATGGGCACGGACGAATGAGCTCTGTGTTCAACGGCAGCGAACCCGGGGGAATCGCATTTGCCATGGCCTTTTGCCTGAATGCATGGCTGGCTTACCTAAGAAGAGTCAAAGCTCGTGTCGATCTTGGGAAGACACTGGCGACGCTCGAGAAGTACCATTTGTCCGAACTGATCTTGATCGCGTCTGTGTGGTTCACGCAAGCGCGCGGACCATTGATCGCCTTGGCTGCCTCATATCTTATCCTTCAGATTCCCCGATTTAAGAAGACCAGGCTAATGACCTGTATTGTTGCGATCCTGCTTGTCGGGGGCTATCTGGAAACGAAGGCCTATTTCGCTTCCTATGCGAATGTTGCCGACTACGCCGTCAGTTCAGAACAGCAGGGCAGCGCACAGTACAGAATCATAATGAATCAGGTGTACGCGCCGATTGCGGAGGCGGGAGGATGGACGGGCTGGGGTGTGCTTGAAATTCCGCACGTACAAGGAAAGGATTCGATCGACAATCATTACCTACTCGTCCACCTTGCTTGGGGCCGACTTGGTTATATCTTTTTTATCCTAATCGTCTGGGAAAACATACGCGTCCTGTTGGTACGTTCATGGCAGTTCGAAGCTGCGCAGGATCGCGCCTTCGTTTTTTCCATGATGGCCGCGATGGCGGTTCTCTGGTTCACGCTTTTGACAGTATTCATGGGGGGCCAACTGCCACAGATCTCATTCCTCCTCATTGGCTGGATACAATCGATGGTTCCAGGAGTTGCTGCGACATCTTCCGGCGCGCAAATTACAGAAAATCTAAATAGGAAGTTCTCCTTCCGGCAGGTGTTCACTTAGCCGGAACCAACGGTTTCATTCGAGGTCCGCTGATGCAGGTGCGGATGCATCTCACGTCTCCTGTCAATTTCGCGACATTACGCTACAATCTTTAGAAGGGAAACTAATTACAAGCAACTTGCGAAGGATTTTTCACCATGGATGAGTCAGATATCTACGCCCGGCTAAAGCAAATCTTTGAGGACGTCTTTGACGATGATTCAATCACTGTGACTCCTGCTCTGTCGGCCAAAGACGTGGATGGATGGGATAGCCTTACCCACATTCGGCTAATTCTCACCGTTGAGAAGGCGTTCAAAGTCAAATTTTCAACTTCGGAAATTGGCAAGATGGAATCGGTTGGCGACCTCGTGAAGCTGATCAAGGCTCGAACCTGAAACCAGGCTAGCCGTAACATCTAACCGGAACAATAAGTGCATTGAGTGGACCGACCCCACGACCCTGAATTCGAGCAATCAATGAAGGGCCCGTTGCATCCGGGCGCCACGCCAAAAAGATATTGAGCCTTCCGGAAATGTCTATAACATGATCGAGGAATTGTCCGCTCGAACGTTCTCGATTCAGCTTAATATATTCTCAAGCCCAACCAAGCAGGACCAGGAACCTCGAGATGATCTCACTTTATTCGGAATTGCAGTGGCTATTGCCGCCGCCGCAGGATTTCTCTGACAGCGTGAAAGCCTTGGACAAGTCGCCCGGTCCGTTGGGCAGCGAATTGCGGGCGCTGGCGCAGTATGGGTTGAACCTTAATCAATTGACGAAACTGGCGAAGGCGATTGCCAAGGCGAAAACCGACGGCAAGTCTTTGGATCCGCTGGTCCCTTTCCGTCTTGCAGTCCTGAGCAACTCGACGGTCGATCTGATGGTGCCCGCGTTGGTGGCAAGTGCTGCGCGGCGTGGCATAGCTCTTGAAGTGATCCAGCCCGCCTACGACCAAGTGGCTCAAGAGGCTCTGACACCCGATTCGAAAGTGAATTCCTCGAAACCGGATGCGGTGCTATTTGCGCTCGATTATCGTGCCCTTCCTTTGAAACTATCTCTCGGGGACTTCGAAGCTTCAGCCGCCACCGTGGACGGAGTCATTGGCTATCTGCGAGCACTTCGTGATGGCATAAAGGCGAACTCGAACGCGCTTTGCATCTTTCAGAGTTTCGCTCCTCCCGTTGAAACCCTTTTTGGCAGTCTCGATCGCGCGCTCCCTGGCACAATTCGGAGACTTATTGACGGCATCAACCGAGAGTTGGCCGAGTTTGCTCTCAGCTCCGGCGAAGTGCTCCTCGATATTTCCGGGCTTGCTGAAACAGTAGGTCTTGCAAACTGGCACAACACTCAGCTCTGGAATATGGCCAAGTTCTCCTTTTCCGACGAGTTTATACCGCTTTACGCAGACCACGTGGCCCGTACCGTGGCGGCCATTCGTGGCAAGAGTGGAAAGGTTCTGATTCTCGACCTCGACAACACAGTTTGGGGCGGTGTGATTGGAGACGACGGCCTCGAGGGCATAAAGATCGCACAAGGCGACGCCACCGGCGAAGCCCATCTTGCGGTGCAACGTATCGCTCTCGATTTGCGCCAGCGCGGAATTGTGCTAGCCGTCTCGTCTAAAAACACCGATGAAGTTGCGCGTGCCCCCTTCCAACAACATCCAGAGATGTTGCTGAGGCTTGACCACATCGCTGTCTTCCAGGCCAACTGGAACGACAAAGCGACGAATATTCAAGCAATAGCGGAAGAGCTTTCGTTAGGTTTGGACTCGATGGTGTTTCTTGATGACAATCCGGCTGAGCGGGGGCTGGTGCGTAAGTTGCTTCCTCAAGTGGCTGTGCCGGAGCTCCCGGAAGATCCGTCCGGCTACGCGAGAACCCTCGCGGCGGGTGGCTATTTTGAAGCAGTTGCCTTGGCGGCCGAAGATCTCAAACGCGCCGGCTTCTACCAGGACAATGCGAAGCGAGCCAGCCTGCAAAGGCAGGCAGGTGGCGTTGACGCGTATCTGGCATCGTTGGACATGACCATCACCTTCCAGCCTTTTGAAGGGAAGGGCCGTGCACGTATCGTCCAACTCATCAACAAATCCAACCAGTACAACCTGACGACGCGCCGCTATACCGAGCCTGAGATTCTCGAGGCAGAGGGGGACCCGAAGGTTTTCACGCTGCAGGTACGTCTGACGGATATCTTCGGCGACAACGGCATGATCAGCGTCGTGATTTGCCGGCCTGCGGGGAATGAGAGTTGGGAGATCGACACATGGCTGATGAGTTGCCGAGTGCTCGGACGCAAAGTCGAGCACATGGTGCTTCGCAAAATTGTCGAGCACGCGCGCGCCAGTGGCGTTCATAAGCTAATTGGTATTTACCGACCGACGGAGCGCAACAAATTGGTTGTGGATCACTATGCCAAACTTGGATTCAACAAGGTGCGGGAAGAGGAGTCGGGCTTGACCGAGTGGGAGTGGTTGGTCGAGAGTACGCCAGATTGGGAGGGGTCACCTATGAACGTTGTCTCGACCGGCTTTACAACCGCCGAAGAGGCGCAGGTATCATGACCTCATCAGGTCCAGCCGAACCTGGGGCCCAAGAATGGCCGGATTCCCGGCGTCGAGACTGGGTACTCTTGCCAGCAGTGGGCTTGCTGACGATCTGTCTCATGGCAGTTTCGGCCGAGCTACTTTCAAGGGTGTTTTATCCGGTCGTTCAAATAGGGTTCCAGAACTGCTTTGCGACGAACGACCCAATGGGTGAAGCGCCCGTGAAGCCAAATAGCGTTTGCTGGGAGCAAACCGCAGAAAGCAGTTTGAAGGCAGAGTACAGGTTCAACAGCAGAGGACATCGCGCGGGCACAGAGTTGAAACCCAAGCCGACAGGCACGTACAGGATTGTGTTGATAGGTTCGTCGCTTACCCAGGGACTGTTTGTTCCGAGAGAAAAGACATTTGCCGTTCTTCTTCCGAAGGAACTCTCTGCGGAGACCGGACGGAAGGTCGAGGTGTACAACGAAGCCACAGGCGGACAATTTAGAGGTGGACCATACCCAACGCTGAACTCTGCGCAGCATTTCGATCAGGTTCTGGCAGCTCAACCGGACCTGATTCTCTGGGTGATCACTCCGACAGATATTATGAACGCAGGATCAGAGGAGAATGCGGATTCTCCCAACACTGGTGCCCTTCAAGAGGATTCGCGAGCAGAGACCGATACTTCGAGTCCCCGGAGTTTCTGGAACAAGATTAAGGCTTCCATCGCGAATGGAACGTTCGGCGCGCGGTTGAAATCTCGCTGGGAAGACACCCGAACATCCACTGCGCTGAAACATCTCTTGATCGCGAGCGAAAGCAAGGATGCATACATCAAGTCTTATCTTAGAAACGGCGATAACGCCAACTTTCTGAAATCCGAACCTGATTCCAAATGGCAAATGCAACTGCAATCCTTCGATGCCGAGCTGGCAGAGATCGCAGGCCTTGCCAAGAAATCGGGTGTGCCCCTCGTAGCAGTGTTAGTGCCGAACCGCCCTCAAGCAGCGATGTTATCGAATGGCAACTGGCCGGCTGGCTATGACCCATTCAAGCTGGAGGGCGAAGTCCGCGACGGCGTCATGAACCATGGAGGATGCTTCATCGACATTCTCCCCGATTACCGTCTAGTGCCCAACCCTGAGCGCCACTACTTCCCTGTCGATGGGCATCCCGATGCAGAGGGGCACGCAATGATCTCAAGGTTCCTTGCCAAGGAGCTTTCAAACGGTGGTGTGCCTGCGATCAAGGTTGCCGCGCAGCCGCAAAACGCTTTGGCGCTAGGACGTTAGAAATGGATTCCGCTTCCTTCCAATTCCTGATTTTTGGATTGTCGGCTGCCATCCTTTCGAACCTCAGCCATTCGCGCATCTGGCGCTCTTTGGTGCTACTGTCGGCAAGCATCGCCTTTCTTGGACTGCTGGCGCACAACCCGATTCTATTTATGCCGCTTGCGGGGTTCCTGCTGCTGGGCTACGGCGGACTCATAATGCTCGAACGAGGCTGGGCGAGACACGCCGTTGGGTCCATAATGGCGGTGATATTTGCGTATGTGTGGCTGAAAAAATACACATTTCTACCATCAGGCATGTTCCTGCATCAACCTTATTTGACGCTGGGCCTTTCCTACATCTTCTTTCGTGTCCTGCACTTGTTAATTGAAGCGGGAGACGAGAGTGAGAAACGACATGTCGGATTTGGTGCCTTCCTGCTCTATACACTCAATTTCACAACATTGGTTTCGGGTCCTATCCAGCGTTATGACGAATTCGCTCGCGATCAATTCGCGAACGAACCAATTCCGCTGGGACCAAGTGTGATCGGCCTTCAGATGGAACGCATCGTGCGCGGTTTCTTCAAGGTCAACGTGCTTGCCATGTTGCTGGATGAACTGAGGCAGGACGCTTTGGAGCAAATGTCCCAGCCATTGCCGCCGTCAATCAGGATGGTTTCCGCCTTTCGACTGGCCGTCATTTACCCGTTCTTTCTTTACGCGAATTTCTCCGGATACATCGATATCGTGGTGGCTATAGCGCGCCTGATGCGGGTACAGCTACCTGAAAACTTCGATCGCCCATTTTCCGCTTCCTCATTCATTGATTTCTGGAACAGGTGGCACATTACCCTCTCCACCTGGCTCAAAAATTACGTCTACAACCCGTTACTCCTTGCGCTGATGCGGCGCATCTCTACGCCCGCGATACAGCCTCTCCTGGCAGTTTTCTGCTTTTTCGTGACATTCTTTCTGGTCGGCATCTGGCACGGGCGCACCTCGGAGTTCGTCATCTTCGGTGTGCTGCAGGGCGGCGGGGTTGCGATCAACAAGCTCTGGCAGATTTCGCTGGCCAACTGGTTCGGGCGCAAGGGTTATAAGGCATTGGCGGCGAGACCAGTTTACGTCGCGTTTGGTCGCGGGTTGACTTTCAGTTGGTTTGCATTCACGCTCTTTTGGTTCTGGGCGAACTGGAAGCAGATCGACGGGATATTCTCCGCCATTGGAGTATTTCGATGGCTAGTCGTCGGGTTGGCGGTGTGGTTGTGTGCGACCGTAGCACTGGCTCTGTGGGAACAGCTGCGGGGTGCACTGCTTTCAATCAAGACCTCTAACGGGCCGGTTCTTACGAGCCGCTATGTTCGAGTGGCATATGCGTCTGCTCTTGGGCTGACCGCTTTCGTGATCACAATCTTGCTTAACCAACCTGCTCCGGGAATTGTCTACAAGGCATTCTAACAAGTGGCGAATTGCCGCCATGAGGCACCCCTATGCTCTTTGATTCGGCCATATTCCTGTTCGTGTTTCTTCCCATCGTTCTGATTGTCTACTTCATTTTGGGGGCAGTGAGTCCGCGCGCTGCCGCCATGTGGCTGGTTGTCTCTTCCGGCATCTTTTACGCCGCCTGGAATCCCGCGTTCCTAATCCTCCTGGTTGCCTCCGTGGTGATGAACTATGCTTTCAGCCTTCTACTTCTTCACTTCTTAGAACGCCCGAGGCTGAAATCGGCGATCTTAGCATTCGCGGTCGTTGTCAATCTTTCGGCGCTCTTTTACTTCAAGTACCTCTTCCCCCTGCTGGGATGGCTGGCTACCCACGGCCTTCAATTACCTCACTCGAGTGACAGCATCATCCTGCCCCTGGGAATCTCTTTCTTCACGTTCACTCAGCTTGGATACCTGATCGACATGCATGCGGGTACCATCGAAGAACGCGGCTTCGTGAATTACGCCCTTTTCGCAACGTTCTTTCCCCACCTCATCGCCGGGCCGATCCTTCATCACCGGGAAATTATGCCGCAGTTCGCGCGGAAGGAAACCTACCGGCTGAACGCGGATAATCTCAGAGCTGGACTGGTGCTATTCGTCATCGGTTTGGCTAAGAAAAGATTTGTCGCCGACAACCTCGCGCCCATGGCCAATGGCGTGTTCAGCCTGCCGCATGGAGTTACCTTGCCCACGGCGTGGCTTGGCGCGCTCGCTTATTCGTTTCAGCTATATTTCGATTTTTCCGGTTACTCTGACATGGCCGTCGGACTCGCCCGGATGTTTAATGTTCAATTTCCTATCAATTTCAATTCGCCCTACAAGGCCAGGTCGATCATCGATTTCTGGCAGCGCTGGCACATGACGCTTACCCATTATCTGACAGCCTATCTCTACAATCCGGCAGTGCTATGGGTGGGGCGGCGGCGCATGGCTCGCGGCCTCGGAGTCTCACGCAAGTCCGTCGCAACTCCGCTCGGGTTTGCAAGCATGGTGGCTGTGCCCATGTTTTATACCATGACCTTGGCCGGCATCTGGCATGGCGCCGGACTACAATATTTGATATTCGGCCTTCTCCACGGGTTTTATTTAACGGTCAATCACGCGCAGCGCTCGTTTCGTCCCCGCGCGAAAACGCCGGAAGCCACCCGCTCTTTCCCCCCGATATTCGGCGTTTTGTCCACCTACTGCGCCGTACTTGTTGCTCAGGTGTTTTTTCGTGCTGGCTCCGTCGGCGATGCCTTGCAGATTCTCAGCGGGATGGCCGGAATGCATGGCATGCACGTCGACCAGGCTTTCATTAGTTTTTTGCACCCCGGCAGCGTTGCGATATGGGCCAGCCTGATTGCACTCTGTTTCGCGGTCGTATGGATTATGCCAAACAGCAATGAAATCCTGGCCCGCTATGAGGCCATTGCCCTGCCGCCCGTTCTTAGCGGAGCCGTGTACGCCGCATTGCTGTTTGTTATTGTTTTCGGGTCGAGCGGTCCGCCGGTTCAATTTCTATATTTCCAGTTCTGAGGATTCTATTTTGCTAAGCCCATCCCGTTCTTCGCATAGGACCCGGCAACTTGCTGTTTTGTTATGGACCCTGGCCTCGGTTGTTATGATCAACTTCGCTTTGGGGGCCATCTTTCGAATGCCTGCGGACCCACGAGTTGAGCCTTCCAGTTCGCAGCGATTTTTCAATTACGGTCGATCGATAGAGGGCAAACTTCGCGAGTTGATTAAGCCGGATGATAAACAAAGCGGACCCATCGTGGTCGCCGGATGGATCGACTCCCGTTGCCGCCGCACTGTTCCAAATGTTTCGGGCTTGGTCGGAGTCAGCATCTTCGGCAACTCCTTCTCCAAACAATTGACAGATGCGGTTACGAAGCTTGATCCCAGAATTTCGGTTGAGGAATATGGGGGCCCTGGCGCGCCCCCCAATCACAGCTACGCCTGCTTTGTTGAAGAGAACCGCTTCGGAGGCGACCAACACGATGTCCAGATCATAGGAGTCACCGCTTCCAGCCTCCCTCGGATGGAGACAATATGGGGCGCTACAACAAGTTTCGAGTACCCGCAGCCGTTTACCTTTCCACGATACCGGATTGGCGCGGATGGCAACCTGATCGCGCATGAGCCTTCCGTCCGGTCGCCTGATGATCTCCGGCGCATTCTCTCAGACCCAACGAAACGCGATGAGTGGTTCGCCGAGCTTTCAGCGAATGATTATTTCTACGTGCATTCGCTGACAGCTGAAGATCTAGCCGACAAGAGTGTGATGACCCGTATGATCCAGCGAGGTTTTGCTCAATACATCTCGCGCAGCCGCATGGCGAAGCTCCGCGGAAACGATGGAAAATTCACCGCGCCGGATATCGTCAATGTCTTGCCGAAACTGATCGGCAATTTTGCAAAAATCGCTCGGGACTCCGGCAAACGGCCCATCGTGGTCCTATTTGAAGAATATGGTTACGGCGGCGCGCTCATGCCTCTGCTCAGCTCCACGCTGGCTCATGATCATATTGAGTATGTTTATAGCGGGGATTTTGTTCCGGCGAACGACCTCAGGAATTATGTCTCCGACGGACATTTCTCGCCGGAGTCGAATGTAAAGATTGCCACGGCCCTGCTGAAAATGATCGATGCAAAGCCGGCCGATATCGCGCAGACAGCTGCCGGGCATGCGGAGGTAAACACGATCCACTGACCGCAATAGAAATGAGATCAGTAGCTCAACCTTCGCCCAAAATGCATCTGAGACAGTCCATGACTTGATCCTTATCAACCTGGAACGTATCTTCGACCAATTTAATTCTGTCTATCCGTGCTGTTATCGAGAATCAAAATCCACACTATCTACGGATAAGTTCTATGGCAATCGCATTAATAACTAAGTACGACTGCATTTCCAACAGAGAAGTCCACTGCCCGAATCGGCAAGACTTTCAGAAAACATTTGAATGTCCAATTGCGAGATGGTATAAACTTTCCCAATGGCGCCCTCATTTCTGCTGAAAATAGTAGGCTGCATAGCAGCCGTTGGAGTGGTTTGTCTAGTGGTGGGGGCCGGCGCCACATGGATCTTGCACCAGCGGGAAGTGGACTCAATTTCCGACGAAATCAAAATCGCCAGAACACTGGAGATCATTCGCACAAGCACGCCCTCAAATCACAAGATTCTCAAGGTTCTGTTTTATGGCCAGTCGATTACGCGAAGCGGTTGGGACAAGGCAGTCGTGGAGCATTGGCACCAAAAGTATCCCAACACCGTATTCGAAGTTCAGAATCGCGCGCTGGGTGGATTTTCGTCGAAGCAGTTAGTCCGGACGACGGAACAAGATATTGCCGCTTTCTACCCTGACCTGATCATTTTCCACGTATACGGTGATCATCGCGCGTACGAACAGATCATTCGTATTTTCAGGTCTCAAACAGCCGCAGACATCATCGTGCAGACAGATCACGGCGAGGTGTTGCCCGACGTTCCCTGCTCCGAGGGGCTGCAGTTGACATTGCGCCGGCAGCCGGGCTGTACAGGGCTCCTCTGGGTTAGACAGAGGAGTTGGTATGATGAAATGTCTTACCACAAAATTCCAGGCCTGGCGAAGAAATACGGGCTGGCAGTGGAGCCGCAACGCGCCTGGTGGCGCGATTATCTTCTTCGTACGCACACCGATGCACAATCATTGCTGGCGGACGATATACATCCGAACGAAAAGGGAAAGGTGCTGATAGCAGCGTTTTTCAACCAGTACTTCGACAATCTGGTTGAGAAGTGGAGCGGGCAGGAAGAACATAATGTTGTCTCCCTTCCATCGAACGCATTGCAAAGTGTCAATGGACAACAGACTCTAGCTTTCGAAGGGAGCCGCCTGGAGCTTCTCTCAACCAAGCCGCTACCAGTTTGGCCGACTATAGCGATCGATGGAACTCCAACGAAGGAGATCGACGGATGCTATCAGGTCACCCGGGCCAGCTCGGTTGAATCCGTTCCGGACTGGCCGGCTTTACGGAGGATCACGTTGAGACACGATCACGTGCAAGAAGATTGGACGGCGACTCTTACGGCAATCTCTGCGGATCAGAAGTCGTTTGAATTCACGGTGAATACGTCAGTGACCGGAAGCGAAGGCAAAGGGGATTCTTCCCATGACTTTGTATCGAATTCCGGACGTTTGAGTATTGAAGCGCAGGACTGGATGGTCGAGCCGGCCTTCACGTTGAAACACATTCCGCTGCGTGCTCCGTTTGAGGTGCATTGGTCGGTGAACGATGTTTGTAGCGGCCAACCGGAAGTGATCGACCGCGGGGATGGAACGACAGAATACCGTTATGTTCTTGGAACCGGGTTAGCCAACCAGCACCATACGGCCACCCTGTCAGCGCCCTCGGGCGATTGGGCGAATTTGACGGAGTTTCGCGAATATGAACCCCCGGTTCATGAATGAAAACTGAATGGTCCCAACAGCACTTTAGAATCTTGACAACTAACTTCCTTCTGTACTGCATAGAAACTCGGAAGTGCGCGAGTCAGTCGGTAAAGAATCCGAAAAGTCAATTCCACTCGAATGACAAATCTCAAAGGGTACGACGCATATGTTTCGACTTCTCATTCGAGGGCACTAATTTTCTAAGAGGATGTTCCGATGTCTTTTAATTCCATTATTTTTATCATGGCTTTCTTGCCGGCGGTCGTTTTCGGTTACTATCTTTTGGCCCTCACCCCCTTGCACCGGCTGCGGCTTCCCTTCCTCATTTTGATGTCCCTGATTTTCTACGGGCGCGCGCAAATCGGATATGTTCCACTGGTCCTCTGTTCGATTGTTGTGAATTATTTCATCGCGACCAGAATTGCAAAGAACGAAAGCCATGAAGGGGCGAAGAAGGCGTGGCTCGTGATCGGCATTGTCGCCAATACAGGCACACTGCTGGCATTTAAGTATCTGAGCGTTGTAGCGGGAACATTTGCCGCAACAATCGGCCATGCCAATCCTGTGGGCAACATCGTAGCCCCGCTTGCAATTTCGTTCTACACGTTTCAGCAGATCAGCTTCCTGGTGGATGTTGCCCGCGGCAATGTTCAGTTGGAGGGGTTGGTGCGCTACACGGGTTTTGTTGCCTTCTTCCCAACTTTGCTCGCCGGTCCGATCAGCCTATATTCCGAGATCGGCCCACAGCTTGGAATTCGTCCGCAACGCAAGGGCGTGGCGCAGAACCTACTGATCGGCCTCATCCTATTCTCCCTGGGCTTATTCAAAAAGACTGTTCTGGCGGATACGGCCGGACTCTGGGTTGACCCCATCTTTGGTGCGGTGCACAAAGGGGGTTCGCCGGGATTGTTTCTCAGCTGGGGCGTTGCCTTCACCTATACGCTTCAAATCTATTTCGATTTTTCGGGCTATTGCGACATGGCGATTGGCGTGGCGCGCATGCTGGGCATTGTACTTCCCCTGAACTTCTTTTCACCGCTGCGGTGCACAAGCATCATGGACGTTTGGCGGCGCTGGCATATGACGCTAGGGCGGTTTGTTCGCACATATATCTATCAGCCGTTGGCCATCCCTCTGGCACGCTTCGCGATCAGCAGGGGATATGGTAAGTGGACTGAGCTGACAATCGCCACCCTCATACCTACGTTTCTATCGATGCTCATCATCGGCACATGGCATGGGCCCAGCATGACCTACGTTGTGTTTGGAGCGATGCACGGGACATTTATGTGCATCAATGAAGTGTATAAAGTCCTTACTCGAAAGAAGCGGCGCAACAAGAAGGATTCTCGTTTTGCATACTTCATCTATGGCTTGCTGACGCTGCTTGCGTTTGTGAGCGCGGAAGTGCCCTTTCGGGCCGAGAACATGGCAGACGCTTGTCGCGTCTTCAAGGGGATGGCAGGCCTGCACGGTCCCGGCCTGACGCACGACTGGATCCAATTCTTCTCCTCAACAGGTAATGGTCTGATGCTGCCGATGATTCTGCTTGGGTTGCTTATCGTCTATTTCCTTCCAAACACGGAACAGATCATGGACAGTGTGCATCCGGCTCTGGAGTGGGACAAGTGGCGGAATGTCGATCCTTCCCGCATCCGCATCAATTTCCGATTTACGCCCGCGTGGATCGCATTGGCAAGCTGCGCACTATTTCTTGGCTTCGCGTTCATCTCTCGCGGGACCACAAAGTTCATTTATTTCAACTTTTAGCGGAGGAATCTTGACGCCTGAGATCAATTCGTTTGAAGTGGAGTTCCTATCCACTCGACAGGCCGTGAGCGTGCTGTTCCAATTCGGAGCGGCTTTTGCGCTCTGGTGCATTCTCTCGCTCCTGCTTCCGCATGATCGCTACATCCGATACCAGCAACTTACAGACTCCGACCTCTTCCGCACCCGCTGGGTCTATGAGCGAATCCATTATGACAAGACACCCATCGATGTTGCCATTATCGGAAGCTCGCGCTTAGAAACTGCCATCAGCGCGCCTATCCTCGAAAGCGAACTGAGTAAGCGGTTCGGCCGCCCGATTCATGTCGCAAACCTTGCTATTCCTGAAGAAGGCCGTAACCTTCACTACCTTATAATCAGAGAATTGATCGAAAACCATCCTGAGACGCGGATCGTTCTGGTGTCGGTGGTTGAACAGGCCGATCTATCGCATCCTGCCTTTCGCTATCTTGCCAATGTTAGTGACCTGCTTCGGGCGCCCCTGCTCATCAATCACTATTACTTCCTCGACACCGCGTTTCTCCCCTACCGGCAGATGAGCTACTTTGTGCAGACCCTGTTTCCGGGATGGTTCGGCATGAGCCGCTCCTTCCGCCAGGATTACATGGGCACTAACTTTGACACGACACAAAGCTTTTATTTGCCGAGCGGAAAGCTGGTGGACCGCAATGTGGTGCCGCCTCCGGAAAAATTGGCTGCCGGTTCCAGACAAATAATCGCGAACTATGGTGGTCAATGGCATCGGCCTTCCCACTGGCATGCTATGAACAACCCCCTCGAGACCGAATACACAAAGCGTTTGGTCGACGAAGCGAAACGGAATTGCGCCGAAGTGGTCTTTGTGCGTCTCCCGTTCTACAACAGCCCCCCCGGCATGTACGACGAGGGATTCTATCGCAGCCTGGGCCCTCTGCTCGATGCGGAGCCATTGAGCAAGGACCCTCATACATACGGCGACCAAGGGCACTTCAATCGCTATGGGATCGATCTCGTATCGGTTTGGCTGAAGAAAGCTATCGATCCGTATCTCACCCCGCTCGATAACACTGTCTCTTGTTCGAAGCAATAATTCATGGCCAGTGAAAAAGCATCCTCCGGCAGAGCAGGAATTCTACGGATCCCGCCTCCTTGCAGGGGTCTAATCGCTGAAAACTACGGTCATAGGCTGCCGTCAGGAATTCACGACTGACTCCCTGTTCTCAGCTGTTACCGTTGCCGGACTTGGCCAGATTTCCGGCGGTCCAGACGTGATCTTCACCTCCTCCGATGGGGGTACCTTCGGCCCATCGATGCGCAGCCATCCTTGGCGCCAAACCTCGTCCCGAATCTCCCGGGCAAGGTCCACCGCTGCACTGGCGAGAGCAAATTTTTCAAACCAGCGGCGAGAAGCCAAGCTGCTACGTGATCCTTTCTGAACGGAGAAGCAGGGCGAACTGACAACGCAAGTCACATCCGGGTTCAACTGGCGGAACAGGAAATACGCAGCATCGATGTACATCTTGCCTCCCTCCGGGTGTCCTTGTTCCCGTTCAATGTTTTGATGAAGGTAGTCAATCAATCGAGGCATGATCCGCCGATGCACAGCGTAGGCATGGGCCCAAAAAAATGGTCCGGAAAAGCGGAGAAGGTCCGTCGGCGAATCAGGAAGCTTCTGCCATACTGTGTGCCCAGGGAAAAACATATCCCATGTGTTCTCACGCAAATATTGGGCAACTGCCGTCTGCCGAGCATTAAATCTTCTGCTGAAGATTGCGTCGTCTTCAAGCACCCAGACCGTTTCCAGACCATCACGGTAGGCTGCTTCAAGAATCTCAAGGTGACTGAGGTAACTGCCAAAGACTCCGCGCGACAGGAAGCCTTGAGATGTCTTCGGCATGGGAGGGTCGGGTATGATCACCTTGGGATCATTGATGTCGATACCAATGCGTGATAACTCGGCACGAAGCGCTCGGAAACGATCTTCGCGGTCCGGTAAATGAATAATCGCCACGCGATCGAAGTAGTCAAGAATACCCATAGATGCTCACCTCTTCGTAAATTCAGGCAACAGCATTGCGGAGTGGGCGGCCGAGGGAGGCGGCTTGCTGTTCGAAACCGCGCCAACCACTCAGTGATCTGCCCCTTCTGGGACTCGACCTCTCACAGCTGGTTTTCCGATTTCCTTGGATTGTAGTCCAGGGCGCGTCTCGCTTGGCGAGGGATGAGTGGCTGAACGCTGAAAAGCTGGTTTCATTGGTCCTTGCGATGCATCGGTCTTGTAGCCAGTATTCTTCTACGTATCGATTGAAGAAAATCCCGAATGCTCGTGTTCGCCGTTATTGGGTAACTGTTTCGATCTCTCGAAGAACCCCCTCCGCGCCACGCTCTCTCAGTTGATATTGCTCGTGTATCCATGCGTAAGTCTTTTCCAAACCGGCCCGCAATGTGATGCTTGGCTCCCATGAGAGGTATTTCTGAATCAGCGTGTTGTCGCTGTTTCGGCCGTTTACTCCCTTTGGAGCATCAAGTTGATATTTACGCTCCACCTTGATTCCAGCAATCTCCTCAACAATGTCTACTAGCTGGTTAATGCTGACAGCTTCGCTCGACCCAAGATTGATCGGTTCCAGAATGTTCGAATTCATGATCTTGTCGATGCCGTTTACACAGTCATCGATGTACATGAATGAGCGCGTCTGGTGGCCAGTTCCCCATATTTCGATCTCATGCTTGCCGGTAACGACTGCCTCAACCACTTTACGGCAGATCGCTGCAGGCGCTTTCTCGCGTCCTCCGAACCAGGTTCCCCAGGGACCATAGACATTGTGGAAGCGCGCTACTCTCGTATACAGACCGAAGTCCTCCGAGTAGTGGCGGCACATTCGTTCGGAAAAGAGCTTCTCCCAACCGTAACCATCCTCTGCCAGTGCCGGGTATGCGTCCGACTCCTTGAGCGCCGGCGGTACGAATTTCTCGCCATCATCGGCGGTATGCTGCAGATCACCGTTATAGACGCAGGCCGAAGATGCGTAGAAGAAGCGCTCCACTCCGTGCTTTCGAGCCGCCATCAACAGGTGCGTGTTAATCAGCACGGATAACATGCATAGCGCTTTGTTCTTCTCAATGAAACCCATGCCACCCATATTTGCGGCAAGGTTATAGACTTCCGCAGCGCCTTGTACTGCGCTCTCACAGGCGTCTTTTTCGTTCAGATCCAGTACAAAGTTTTCGACATCGTCGAATCTTTGGTACCACTGTTCGAGGGGCTTCACATCGACAGCGCGGACTGCACCGCAGCCTTTCTTCCTGAGCGACGCAACCAGGCTCCCTCCAATGAAGCCTCCTGCTCCTGCAACAACAATCAATTTCTTGCTCACCGTCAATCTCCTATGTTGATGTTTGTCTTGCAGATTCCTGTTCGTTGCATTGTACTCAGAGCAGGCTCTTTCATGTTTCGTACCATTTATAGCGTCTCGTAAATGCACTTAGATAACTCTCTACGCTTCACGACACGTTCTTAGTTCACAAGTGCTCAATGAAGATATGGAAGTTCAGTCCCCACGACCGCGCGAAGCGCTCGAAAATCCTGTCGCTTTCGGGCTAAATCTCTCACGGCCGATTCTTCGCTTTCCATGAATTATACCCCGAGATCGATATCAGTTCGCGGTAATTCATTCCGATTCTCCCTCGGTTGTCTTAAGTCTGACCAGGTTTGCGAGATGAAGCAACAGCAAGGCGGAAACAGCCGGGCGAAGCAATTAGCAGCTGAGTTGAGCTTGGACTAGGCGATGCGTCACGATGTTCCGGGAAACATGGGGCCAAAATCTCGTGGCGCCTGTCTCTGCCTGATTATCCGTAAAACCAGTTCCGGGTCCGGTTTCTCCTCCGGCCGTTTTCAAGCGGCAATGAAGGTTATTTCTGTCGCTTCCTGACGGAAAAACTGGGCTCATTCCGTTGCCGTTCCTAACTACATCCCCGTTTGTCGGGCATGTTTGTCGATCATATCTTTCAAGAGCACCACCCGCTGTCGATGCATCTCCTGATGCGTCATCTCGCGAGCGTACTTCAGGGACTGTAGACCGAGCTGTTTCAACTCTGATCGATGCTGGGACGCATAATCAAGAAGCGCGACCAGAGCCGTGACGTCGTTTGCGGCGGTAAGTAAACCTGTCTCTCCATTTCGGACGCACGAACGAAGCCCGGCGGTATCGCTCGCTAAGACCGGAACTGCCTGCGAATATGCATCGAACACTATTCTCGGTTGCTCATCTGAGATGGTGGGAACGACAAGAGCATCGTATTCGCGAATCAATTCGAATAAAGGTGCACCATAGGGCACGGTTCCGAGCACCCTCACCGAAGTCATCCCCGTTAATTCTGATCCAACCATCGCGCACTCACTCTTCAAATCACCCTCTCCAAGGATGCTCAGCACTATAGGAGCATCGCATGCACTCAATTGCCGCAAAGCTTCCAGCAGCACTCGTACGCCCTTGTCCGAAACCAGGCGCCCTACGAAGAGGATCTTAATCCGTGAGTCAGGGGCGGCAAGTTTCCTCTGCCCGACTTGCTCCGCCTCAGCATCCTTGAGAATGTTCTCTTCGTCGATCCAAGACGCTGGAATGACGTGCCCACGAGAGGCTTGGCGGCCCATCAGAGTTTTTCGGTACCCATCCTGGGTGAAAATCGCCAAGTTGGACTTGCTGAGAACCCATCTCCCCATCAATTCCTGTAATGAAGCCCTCAGTTGCCTTTTCCAACCGTCTGCAGTCCCATTTTGCAGCCGCCATGGTGCGGACTCAACGATAACAACATACGGCTTCCCGCACAGGCGGACGAGAGGCGTTACGATCCATCCAAACGGAATCGGCCAGCCGGCAATTCCACTGTGCACGATACCGGCGCGGCGGATCGCGCCCCACAGCCGGGACACCGTGGTCGGCATAGATAGGATCGCATTGAAAAAGCTGGTCTGAGTGGGTAGTTCAATGATCTCGATGTGTGATCGTTCCGAATCAAGCAATACTGCTTCCGAAGGTGGTTCTTGGTTCAGCAATGGAGTGGCGATCATCAGATGGTCGAGATATTCCAAATGCATCGCGAGGTCTTTTTGCCAGAGTGCGTCCGTGAAAAGTTGTCCCGATCCGTTGCGGTAAATGGGCAAATGTTGTCCCACAACCAGCAAATACGGGTGTGGATAACGGGCCGAATCCCAACGATTTTGAAAAGATGCATCAAACTTTGAATCGGTGCTACCGATCATTTGTCCCTCTCGATACAGCATAGGATCCTTCGGCTTCGGATTCGCGCGACTCCAGAGTCTGAATAGCCGAACAGCGTAAATTGGAACTCATCCGTTCCGGGATATACGCCAACGTATTTTTGAGCTTCACGCTTCAGGCCCGGATTGTGCGCGAATACCTTGAAGCTGCCTGATGTCGATGCGAAAGTGGTATCTGCATTCGAACCTTCATCTTATAATCTGACATGAGTTACGTCGGCCGAGCTGAATCAAGGGGATGCAACACTTGATTCTATTCCGGTCAGGTTAAAGATTACTCGGAAGGGCTTATGACAGAGGCTTCGATTGATGTAGTGTACCCGAACCCTGGTGGAGAGGGGTATCTATGCATATACCATATGGCGCGACTCGCGACCGAACTCTTAAACGGGGAATTGGTCGTTTTTCAACCGGG
Organism: Occallatibacter sp.; assembly: GCA_049518435.1. Lineage (GTDB taxonomy): Bacteria > Acidobacteriota > Terriglobia > Terriglobales > Acidobacteriaceae > Telmatobacter. The sequence goes on from JBEKRU010000013.1 coordinate 70,247, forward strand.
GAACCCGAAACTGATTGACAAATTAGGTGGTATTTTCCTTCCGCGGAAACGACCAATCGCATCTTGCTTACTGATAGTCACCTCGCCCTGTGACCTTAGCTCGATATTGCTTGTAAAAGATTGGCGAAAAAAATATGGCCGAATCGTTGCATGGGTGTTTGACTCATTCTGGCCAGATTGGATTCCACCGTGGGTACGGGCCTCGCGGATATTCGATCACGTGTTTGTGACGGAACGGGAAGATTTAGATACGTGGCGCCAGAAGTTACGTGCACCGGTTGACTGGCTTCCGTGGGGATCCGATGTTCTGAATCTCGGGTCCTCTAATCCTTTGCGCCACAATGATCTGGTGCGATTTGGACGTCAGCCGAAGGAATGGGATGATGATCTGGCCAACGCGCGGGCTTGCGAATCTTTGGGATTGAATTTTCTTGGGCGGCCTCCATCTTTCAGCGATGCAAGTGAAAACGAACGTGGACTCATGGGAAGTTTGAGCAAAGCTAAATTTGCATTAGCCTTCTCGAACCGGGCAAACCCGACCATACAGACGCACCCCAATCGCGAATATATTACTGGCCGCTGGACCGATTCATTGGCCTCTGGGACCACGGTTGCGGGCATCCCCCCCCGAAGTGAGTCTGTACAGTCGCTCATGTGGCCCGAGGCATTGCTCGACATCGGGACGGTGGATCGAACCGAAGGCCTCAATGTGATTGCTTCGGCGGTACGAGAATGGACACCGGAACGGGCGCAGGTTAATTATGTAAGGTCCCTTGAAACCTTCGATTGGCGTTGGCGCTTCAATACCCTCGCAGATGCGTTGGGCACCCACTCACCCAAGCTTGACGATGAGTTGGCACGTTTGAAGAGCGTCATTCGTTCTGCTCAGTCAAATGCCGCGATTAGTTGAATTGCTCGTAAGCTCAACAGAGAAATCATGCCTCAGTCTCGAGCATGTTCAGAAACTGCCTCATTTCGCTCCAGACTGACAATATTTTTCGTCCAGCTTGTTGTAAGAAACCATAACCCACATTCTTCTGCTTTCTTTCCCGGTAAGAAGTAACCGTCCGGTCGCCGCGACCGCTGGTTGCGAACGGTTTTCGAGAACCGGCGGGTTGCAGAGGTGACATTAGAGCCTGGCGCGAGTGTTGAGCTGGTGTCTCGTGCTCACGGTGTAAACGCGAACCAAGTGTTTCAGTGGCGCCGTACTCTGAAGCAGGCGAACTGATCGACCTGCGGCGACGGCGTCGCTTTTTTTCGGTCATGGTGGCAACCCTAGTGAGGCGGTCAGTACTGTCGACGAGCCTGATGCCGAGGAGCGCTTGGCACCAGGTGGTTCGATTCACGTCAAGTTTCCAAGCACCAGCCAGATGCATCTCAATCAGCGCTTCCTCCACCGATGACTGCCGCCGCCGGTAACGCTCGATGACCGCGGTCTCGAAAGTCAGGCTGCGCAGCTTCGGCACCTTCACCGTCACTTTGCCGGCCCTGGCCTGCAGATACCGGTCGTAGCCGCCCGCACGAGTATCCTTGCCGCCTTCAGTTCGCTCGTACTTGCGCGCCCCGCACAACCGGGCTGCTTCTGCGTCGAGGAGCCCGTTCAGCGTCTCCTCGACCGTCTGCCGAGCCACCTCATCCAAATGTGCCTGGATGCGCCCCTCGTCGCTCTGCACCACCGTCTTCAGTCCGCCGACCGGCTATACTCCCGCATCCAAGGTTAGCTCGATCGTTCCCACCTCAGAGGCCTCGCTCCTCCTGCTTGTACCCCGAAGCATAAAACCGAAATCAAATGTGCGAAGAATAGGCTAGCTATCTGTCCCGGGAAACAACGCGATTGGAGAATAGAGTCCTCAAGGCTCCAATCCACACCACAAAGCTGAACAATGGATAGTTGGAGTATTGGATCAGGCTTACAAATGCCGCTTCTTCACCCCTGCCAAATTAGCCATGCCGCGCGATGACACGAGATCGTGATCAATTTCAGCGGACACCCGAAGAGCGTTGGCAGCAACCGTGAGGGAGGGATTTATCGCTCCGCTCGTCGGCATGAAAGAAGCGTCTGTAATAAAGAGATTGGCGATGCCGTGTGCCCGGCAGTCTCGATCGACCACGCCAGTGGAAGGGTCATTACTCATTGCACATGTGCCGCAAGGATGGCCGAAGTTAAGTTCAATATCCGGGGAGAGAAAAGTTAGACGTCGTTCTCTCAGGCGATCGGTTATAAGCTTCCGAAGCAGAGCGCCGCGGTCACGCAACTCAGCCTTGATGGTGTATTGAACGCTTACACCATCCGCCTCGTCCTGATTGAGCAGAACCCGATTCTCCGGGTAAGGCAGGTCCTCAATGAGGTTCACAAAGATGGTACCGCGCCCCAGTCTCTTGATGGTCATGGCCGCGGGAATCCTCAAAAAAGGTCTCAGCATCCTGAGATAGGATGGCCCACTACGATCGAAGCGATCATATAAGTGCATCAAGAACTCGCCATATCCAAGTTCAAATCCGGTCGACTGGACACATCCGCAGCGTTCACCATTCACATAATAGAAATCTCGAAAAGAGATTGATTTACGGGGGCCCGAACTGGGCAACTGCTTACCTGGCCACAATGCAAAATTCTGTGTTGCATGGAACATCAGGTTGCGGCCAACCAGGTCAGAATGATTCGCCAGACCATTTGGCCAATGGTCATTCTTTGAGTTCAAAAGTAACTTAGGCGTGTGGATCGCTCCCGCCGCCAACACGAACACCTTGGCGTTAATCCTGATCTCCTTGTCCCCTTGAACAACGATCACACTCGTTACGCGATCGGCTGTAGATTCAAGCCGCACCACTTCGCTGCGAGCCATGATCGTGGGCTTCTTCACAGCCTCCGCTAGCACAGAGCGGATGTCTGCCCGGCAGTTTCTTTGACACAACCGGCCAAGGCATTCATCGCATCCCGGGAGATAGCGAATCCCCACGTGCAGCCTGTATGGATGAAGGCCATTCTTTTCGAACAAGTTCACAAAATCGGTATCACAAGGTCCCAGTGGCGGCGGTTCCAGAAGATGTTCAGCCCGATGAGCATTCAGCGGGTCATTGGTTCCAGCAACATGAAGCATCCGCTCAGCCTGTTCAAAGAACGGAATAAATTCCTCATAGCTGACCGGCCATCCCCCAGTAGGGTGAGGCACATTCGGCAGTACGTCGATATCGAGGTCCGCGAATCTTTCCAGCGCAGCGGCATACCAGTTCGTGCTTCCACCAATTCCCGATCCGAGAGGGGTGTAGCCGCGGTTCATCACACCATCGATCTCAAAGGCGCTCATCGCCGGCCAACGGCTCCCGGCTAGCCTCATTTCTGGATCATCGGAGGGCTCGTTGCCGGTGGGCGGGGTTTTCTCTTCAATGCCGCGTTCAATCAGCAACACATCATGTCCTGAATTGGCAAGAGCCCATGCAGTGAAGCCACCTCCCATCCCAGCTCCAATTATGGCGGCATCCCATACTCGACTTTGATTCTGGGAACTTAATGACGGCAAGTGAGATCTCCGGAGAATCTGAACTGTGAGCCTATTTTCAAAACAGCAGACTCGCTGGAAATAGGGATTCTAACACCGAGCAACATCAGAAGGACCTGCGGGTTTTGAGTTTGCTTTGGGAACGAGCTTAGATCGAGCTAGCATGGGCTTAACCGGGCCTTGCAGACGCATCTGCCTCCGATACAACAAGCGAGGCGGTCCATCCAGTTCCTTGGCCAAGGCAAAAATGTTGCGGCGACCCTGCATCCGCGCCACCGAAAGACGCGGGAACTCTCCCCTGTAAATCTACACCCTTCGCATTTGCAGCTCCCCCTTTCCCTGCAACCGTGCCCTTCCCAACTGTCTCACTTTTGGGAAGGACTCCAAACGAACGCAGACCGCTATGCGGAACGAAGAGAGCTCACTGAAAGAGCCGGCCATCGCATCTCCCTCATTTCGCAAAGCATCCAGCTCTACTGTTCGGTATACACGTAGTCGTTGTACTGCCAAGTTCCGTTGATCTTGGAATAGAGTCGCGCGTACACCTTTACTCCGTTTGCGGGCAGGCTCGGCGCAGTCGCCGCTGTCGTCGTCCCCTTGTATAAGTAAAGATCACTATCCCCTGCCGCAACAGCGCTCACGTTCAGCTGGTATTCGCTCACACCAATCCCCGCCGTCCACTGGAACTGCACATTGCTTGTACCGAGGATCGTGTTCAGCCCCGGCGTGGGGGACGTCAGCACAGCAGGCGTAGGTGTGCCGCTCTCGGTATAGACATAATCGTTGTACTGCCAGACTCCGTTGATCTTTGAATAGAGCCTTGCATACACCTCAACGCCATTGTCGGGCAGGGTGGGGGCACTTGTGGAAGTGGCCGTGCCTTTGTAGGTATACAGTTCGTTGCTGCCTGGCGCAATTGCGCTGAGGTTGAGCTGGTAGACGTTCACTCCAACTCCAGCAGTCCACTGGAATGGCACATTGGTGGTGCCCAGGATGGTGCTTATTCCGGGAGTTGGTGATGTCAGCGTGGCCGGGGTGGGCGTGCCGCCTTCGGTAAATTCATAGCTGTTCGACTGCCAGACTCCATTGATCTTTGAATAGAGGGTTGCGTAGACGGTGACGGCATCGGCGGGCAGGGCAGGGACACTTGTGGAAGTGGCCGTGCCTTTGTAGGTATACAGTTCGTTGCTGCCTGGCGCAATTGCGCTGAGATTGAGTTGGTAGTCGCTCACGCCAATCCCGGCGGTCCACTGGAATGGCACATTGGTCGTGCCAAGCACGGTGCTTAATCCCGGCGTGGGAGAGGTGAGTCCAGCCGGAGTGGGCGTGCCGCTCTCGGTATAAACGTAGTCGTTATGCTGCCAGGCACCGTTGATATAGGAATACAGCCTTGCGTACACGGTCGCGCCATTTGCAGGTAAGCCGGGCACGGTCGCGGAGGTAGCCGTGCCTTTGTACGAGAACAGTTCGTTGTCACCCGGGGCAATGGCGCTGAGGTTGAGTTGGTAAAGGCCGACCTCCGTCCCGCTGGACCATTGGAATGGTACATTGGTCGTTCCAAGCACAGTGCTAAGTCCCGGCGTGGGAGATGTGAGTGTCGCTGGAAAAGCAGAGCCCACCGTATACGTCCAGTTCAGGATTTTCTGGCTGGATACAAGCCCCCCGGTGCTTCCGGTAAAGCCGACATAGGCGGTGTTGCCGCCGACGAGATTGGGAATGTTCACGGTCCAGCTTGTGGAATAGGTGCCCCCGGTGACCGTATCTGTAATGAGCATGGACAGGATGGAGCCGTTGTAGGTCAGTTGGACAATCATGGGATCGTCGCTAAGCAGGTTGATGCTGGTCGTACTCAAGTCAATGGCTGGCGTAGTGGGGATGGCGCCGCTGATGTAGAGCCCTGTGGAGTCATTGCCGCGGCCAACGGGCGTGTAGAAATCGAACTTAACGGCGACGCTGCTGGGAATCCCCTGGTAGCCAAGCCCTGAGCCGCTATTTCCAAGGGCGGCGAGGTTCTCTCCCTGAATTGTGAAGGTCATGCCGTTCGCCCCATTTACCGTGTTCGATAACTGGAATTCGAAGGTCGTGGTAAATGCCTGCACATTCACCGGCTGGTAAAACCAGGCCGACGATGCCTCATTGGTACCGCCGTTCGTCAGTTGCAAACGGGTATCATCCAGGTCCGTGGTGCCGTTGAACACCAGGCAGTTAGTGGTGCACGGGTTCCCTTCCTGAGTCCCTGCAAACCCCAGGGTGAAGTCAATCCCTGTTTGTCCAAGGTTCAGGGTGTAAGTTGCGGAAGCTTCGTTGCTATTGGCGAAGCCCGACGCTTCGGCGATAGCATTTACCGTATCGGTGGCAGAAACCGTGAATGGGACTGTGTATTTGACCGCCGTGGGACTGGTTGCCGGGTTGGTTCCGTCGGTGGTGTAGTAAATCGTTGCTCCCGTGGTAGAGTCGCCGATGGAAACCGACTGCGGTTGGGTATAAGTCCCGGCAGCGGGAGTAAAGACCGGAGTAGCTACCTGAGATGAGTCGACATAAGCCTCGCTGGATACTCCGCTCTGGAGGTACCCCGATGCACTCGCAATGGCCTCGATTGTGGTGGATGCCGTAATGGTAATTGGGGAACCGGGGGTATATACCGGAGACGATCCCGCGATGGGTGTTGTGCCATTTGTCGTGTAATAGATGATCGCGCCGGAAGTCGTGTCCGACATGCTGACGGAGAGACTGCCATTGAAGGTCTCAGAGCCGGGACTGATGACCGGAGCCGCTGCAGTCTGTTCCGTATCGAGCAAGCCGAATACGCTTATTTGGTATTGCGCGCCGACATAGACCTTCCCGTTGGCAACCGTCGGCAAAGTGAACTTGACCGCGTTGCCGGGGTTGTCGCGAGAAGAGTTTGAACTGCCGTTGCTGGTATAAAGCGTGGTGAGCGCAGAGCCCGCCCGGGTAGCGTTGTGGGCCTGCAGGACCGCCGGACCGCCGCTCGTATACGCTTCCGAATCGATAGTCCAGACGATTCCCTGAGTGTTTCCGTTCGCCGAGATGACGGGATTTGCCCCTGGATATCCGTAACTCTCGGAGGATGTGGCTGCGATGCTGCCAAGGAGTCCATTCGAAAGCGGAAATGCCGACAGAGCCGCTTGCTGGGCCCAATAGTAGACCGTTCCGTTCCAATAGGACGGGCCGGTCCATGTCCCTCCGCCGGTACCATACGGAATCTCCTGTACCACCTGATCGCCGGCGCAGAGTGCAGAGTTGGTCGGTGTAGGAGTGGCAGGGGTGTACCCTCCCAACGCGCTCCGGTTCAGCAGGAAGATGCATCCCGCTTTTCCTGACTGCACCAGGAGATTCGGGTAACTGCCAGAAGTCTGAGTGGGAAGAATTAGAAGCCCGGCAGACGCCTGGTCGCTGTCGCTCGCGTCCTGCGAGGCCTGAGTCGACGGCGTGAATTCGTCCTGAACGGTAGGCACTCCGTTCGTGAGGTCCAAATTGAGAATGCTGTCCCCGAAGTCCATGCCGTTGGCATACGGTGTCGTAGCATCATAATCGCCGTTTCCAGTGGGGACGAACATGCGGCCGTAGGGATGATTGACGGGATCGTTGACTTCCGCCGAAAGTCCCGCGCCGCTCAACCAAACGCCGCTGCCCACACCATTCGGAGAAATGCAGAATACGCCTGTCTGTTGCAGGGTCTGAGCGTTATAGCCGAATATCCACCCATGCCACGGTCCGGCGTCGCCATGAGCAGCGAATCCGATGTAGACAATGCCATTGACCAGCAGCAGGCCAGGCCGCTGGTTCTCCCATTCCGAATCAAAGGTCAGCTCGCCGTCCGCGCTCCCGGTCCCGGTTCCGGGAACAGTGGCATTGATGATGACGGGACCACCGAATTTTTCCGCCCCGGTGGTTACACTAAGTGCATGCAAACGCTGGACAAATGTGCTCCCTTCCAGCGTCGCGCTTACCACATACAGCGTGCCGCTTACCGGATCGATGACCGGTGTCCCAGTTATGCCCACCTCGGGAACAATGTCGGTGTTGTAGAACTCGGACTGTGGGATCGAAGTTGCTCCCGCCGCGGCCCCGAAGGCGGTGGTGAACAACGAGTCGTACCACAGAGGACTTGCGTTGCCGCCTCCGTTACCGTCCGCGTCAAAGGCATACACACCGTCGTGCTCGGTGGCAACGAAGACCACATTATGTGCCTGTCCCCCGATCGTAATGTTGGGCAGATAAAGCGGCTGAGCATAAACATACCCATCCACAGTCTGGGAAAAGAGCTTGCCAAATTGCGCGGAGTTTACATTCGAAGGAGTCAGAGTCGTTTCGTTGGAGTTCAACAGATCACGTGAATTATCGTAGCCCCAGGTGGTTACACTGACCTGCGCAGCGACCACGTGCACGCCCGCAGTCAGAAGCAGCCACGCTCCGAGGAGCACTCG
>JBEKRU010000014.1:0-74715 GCA_049518435.1 Occallatibacter sp.
TATGGCCTCCTGGCCGGCGAAGCGCCGGAAGAGGCCGTGAAGCTGGGCTGGGCACATGGCGCGCTGCTGACCACCTTCCCCGGCGATACGACCATGGCGACATTGGAGCAGGTAAAGGCGTTCGCGAAGGGCGGATCGGCGCGCATCCAGCGGTAACCACATATCCACACGACGCTTCGAAGTTCGCAGCGCCAATCTAAAGAAGTAGCGTCCATCAACTTCGCAAGCCTCGGTTCTTATTCAACCACTCTCGATAGTTCCACCATGCTGCGACTCCTCCGAGTCGTCCAAACTGGATTTCGGGGTCGTCTGATTGCACGAGAATCAACAACCGTCTACCGAATAGCATGTGGTGCCGCACGGCTCCTGCAAGGATGCTGAGAACTACCTCTGCGGTTGGCCGCTCATCCGACCCAGGGCTCGGAACAGGTTTGAAGAAGCGGTCGTAATGGTTCAGCACAAGCGCTAGCCCGCCTGAATCGGGCACCACGAGATCATCGAGAATGCATTCGTCGAGTGCGTTCAGGTTCCTCCCGTAATAGTCCGGGAATAATAACTGGGTTTTTAGCGCCTCATGCATGAGGTTCTCAGATTCCCAGTCGCTCGCAGACTGCCACTCAGCAGCATCAAAGGAAATGATTCTGTATCCGTTCGACTTGAGCCAGTCAAATCATCCGCGAGGATTTCCCGTCGCCAGTAGAGGTGTACGCCACCGTCTCGGAGAATGATCCAATCTCGTTGCTCGTCGTTGACTTCATCAGCTTTGAAATTCGCCATGGCCAACGGATTATATCGCGAAGTCCACGGTGAGCAGCCTTCGTAGAAGGATGCTGTCAGCCCTGAAACCGCCCCAGCTGCCGAATTCCGCATCGCCGCACCCCTCTGTCTCATCCATAGCTACTGATATCCTCACAATGTACTGAAGGGGAAGTGTTCGATGGCGAAAGTCACACTGGTTTTTGCGTTTCTTTTGGTTGTTCTTGGCCTGGCCGGCTTTCTGGGCACCGGAAGCGTGCACTATACCGCACTCATTCCGACATGGTTTGGCGTGGCGCTGGGCATCTTCGGCTTCCTCGCCATCAGCCCCAGCGAAGGCCGGCGCAAGCTATTCATGCACATCAATGTGACCATCGGCCTCCTTGGATTTCTGGGCGGCGCGATTGAAGCTGTGCGGGGCTACGTGAGCGCCAGTGCGGCCGGGCATCAGCCGGACATGATTGCGCTGGCTTCAAAGGTCGCCATGGCCGCGCTGATGTTCGTTTACGTAATCCTGTGCGTGCGGTCTTTCATTGCCGCGCGCCGGTCTGGAAAGGTTTAATCCATGGGTACCATGCGTGGGGGATTGGGTGGAATGAGCGGATCGCATGCGGAGCGGTCGCCGCGTGCCGGGGGCGCGCGCGCGAGCAAGGCAGACCTGCCCAAGAAAAAGATAAACCTGAAGAAAGTTGGCCCGGAGGTGTGGGCGCTCATGGCGCCGCGCAAAGGGCTCATCCTTGCTGGGTTTTGTCTGATGGGCATCAACCGCGTGGCAGGCTTGGTGATGCCCTTCACAGCGAAACCGCTGATGGACAAGGTGCTGTCGAAGTCGGGCAATCCGGCACTGCTGCCGCAGATGATCGCGCTGGTTTTCGGGGCCATGATGGTGCAGGCCATCACATCGTTTGCCTTGACGCAACTGCTTTCGAAGGCCGGGCAACGGCTGATCGCGGAGCTGCGCAGCAAGGTGCAGAAGCACGTCGGGCTGCTGTCGGTTTCCTATTACGACGAGAACCGCACCGGTACGCTTGTGGCGCGCATCATGACGGACGTGGAAGGTGTGCGCAACCTGATGGGAACGGGGCTGGTCGACTTTGTGGGCGGCTTGCTGACCGCGGTCCTGGCCTTCATCTATCTCATGCACCGCAGCATTCCGGTAACGCTGACAGTCTTCTCCGTGCTCTTGGTTTTTGTGGTGATTCTGCAGTACGGATTCAAAACCATTCGCCCCATCTTTCGTGAGCGTGGCAAAATCAACGCCGAAGTCACAGGCCGGCTGACCGAATCTCTCGGTGGTGTCCGCGTGGTCAAGGGCTATCACGCCGAGGAGCGCGAGCATAGTGTGTTTGCGGATGGCGTGCAGCGGCTGCTTGAAAACGTGATGAAGTCGTTGACCATGACCAGTACGCTGGGCGCCGCGTCCACGACCATGGCCGGTCTCGTCTCAGCCCTGGTGATGTATTTCGGCGGTCATGCGGTTTTGCGTGGCACGTGGACTGTGGGCGACTACTTTCAATACAACATGTTTCTGGTTTTCATGATCGCGCCCGTGATCCAGATTGTGAACATCGGCACGCAATTGACGGAGGCGTTTGCGGGTCTCGACCGCACCAATGAGATCATGAGCGAACAGGAAGAAAACCAGAGCCCGGGCCGCACCGAACAGATGCCGCCGATTCAAGGCACGGTAAAATTTGAAAACATTGAGTTCGCCTACGATGTGGACAAGCCCGTTCTGCACGGCGTAAGTTTTGACGCCACGCCCGGCACAGCCACCGCGCTCGTCGGCTCATCCGGCTCAGGCAAGTCCACCATCATCAGCCTGCTCTGCGCCTTCCACGTTCCCACCAGCGGTCGCGTGCTGGTGGATGGTATGGACCTTGCGCACGTGAATCTCAACACGTTCCGGTCGCAACTCGGCGTCGTGCTGCAAGACTCGTTCTTGTTCGATGGAACCATCCGCGAGAACATCCTTTTTTCAAAACCAAATGCGACGGAAGAGCAGTTTCTATTCGCCTGCCGCACCGCACGCGTGGATGAGTTTGCGGAACGATTCGATGACAAGTACGACACCATTGTGGGCGAGCGCGGCGTGAAGCTTTCAGGCGGTCAGCGCCAGCGTCTTTCCATCGCCCGGGCCCTGCTTGCCGAGCCGCGCATCCTGATTCTGGACGAAGCAACCAGTTCGCTCGATTCCGAGTCCGAGGCCATGATCCAGGAGGGCCTGAACAAGCTGATGGAAGGCCGCACTACGTTTGTGATTGCGCACCGGTTGTCGACCATACGCCGCGCCGATCAGATACTCGTGGTGGAGCAGGGACGCATTGTGGAGCGGGGCAATCACGCGGAGTTGTTCGCCCTTGGAGGTCGCTACTACGACCTGTACACGCGACAGCATGGGCTGGAGGCGAACCTGTTTCTCGCGCCGGGAGAAGGGGACGTGGTCCCGGCGTAAGCGTTGCTGCAGAGTTCTGCAACGCGCTTCAGTGCTGCCCTTCGAGCAGATGTGCCACTCGATCCGCACTGGCTAAAGCCCATGCAGTGTTCGACGCAAATCCCAGGGTAAGCACCACTCCGCCGCACGCCGTCATAACCCACCAGATGGGGTGCGTCGCCTGCGCAAAGTCCGTTCCGCGCGCGCGGCTCGCCGCCACCACAGATCCTGAAATCGCCACGCCCAGCGCCACGCCGACCTGCCTGCTGGTGGAAGCAATCGCCGCCGCCACACCCGCTTGTGACAGCGGCATGCCAGCCACAGCACTGTTGGTGATGGCGGGGTTCACCATTCCCAGGCCCACTCCAAATAGTCCATAAGCTGCCAGCAGCCATACCGCGGACGTCTGCTGGTTCAGCCCGGTCAATATCAGCGTGCCGATGAGAAAGCCCGCTCCTGCAACCACCAGCGAAGGCCGCGGGCCGTAGACTCCCACCAGCCGCCCCGACCACGGCGCACTCACCACCATCGCCACCGCCAGAGGCAGCGTGAACAGCCCGGTGTGAAATGCTGAGAATCCGCGAACCTGCTGCAGATACAGCGCATTCAAAAAAAGAAAGCCGCCAAACGACGAGAAGGCACACAGTCCCAGCACCGTTGCGCTTGAGAAGGGCACGCTGCGAAAAAAGCGCAGATCAAGCAGCGGATCTGTGCGCCGCGGCTCATACAGCACAAACGCCAGCAACGACAGGGCGGCGGTGACAAACAGGCCTACAATCAAGCCCGAGTTCCATCCCGCGTGGGGACCTTCAATCACGCCCCACGTCAGCGCGGCCAGCCCGATGAGCACGAGCATCTGTCCCACCGGATCGAACGCCCGCGCCCGCTCTGCCTTCGACTCCGGTACAAAGAGCGCGGCTAGCAACGCTGCCGCAATTCCGATCGGCAGGTTGATCCAGAAGATCCAACGCCATCCAACCGTCTGTGTCAGCGCCCCGCCAATCATTGGCCCGATCCCAAGCGAAAGCCCAGCCACCGCGCCCCAGATACCCACTGCGCGTCCCCGCGCTTTCCGCTCCGGAAACGCATTCGCAATAATCGACAGGGCCACCGGGTTCAGCATTGAAGCCCCAAACCCCTGCAGCGCGCGGAATCCGGTAAGCTGCTCAATCGTCCTGGCCTGGCTGCACAACAGAAATGCCAGCGTGAAAAGACCCAGCCCGATCTGAAATATCCTCCGTCGCCCGAAGCGGTCTGACACGGATCCGGACAGCATCAGGAAACTCGCCACCACCAGGGTGTAAGCGTCCAGAATCCACTGTAGCCCCGCCATCCGAGCATGCAGATCCCTCTGGATTGCCGGCAGCGCGACGTTGACAATCGTCGCGTCCATGCTCACGATCAACAGACTCATGCAGCAGATGGCAAGAATGAGGTTCGGGTGTGTCCGCTTTTGAGGGGCGACCGGGACGGCGCTCCCGATGCCTGTTTTAGGAAAAGACTGGTTCTCAGTTTTCGAAGAAATCTCCACTTATAAGAGATGCGGGCCGGCCCGCAAAGATGAGAAAAGCTTCGTCCGGCTCGGCCTAAGTCGAGACGCCGGGACTCATGGACTAAAACTCAACGAAGTTAACCATGATGTCGCGGCGCGCCTCAATGGGCGTCCCCTTTTTTGTGGCGGGGAAGAACCTGTAATGCATAACTGCGGCTTGAGCTTTCTCGTCCAACCCGAAGCCGAGGCCGCGCCGGACATGCGCTTCCTTAGGCAACCCATCCACGCCTACCTCCACGGATACGATGGCCACCTCGACGAACGGATGCTTGGTGTACGGATCAGTGAAATCGGCGTCGACAGTATGGATGGGGAAAGGTGGTGTGTAGGACAGCGGTTTGTGATGCTTGTCCTCGAGCTGCGCGGCGCCAGGAGCGGGTAAGTCGCGTTCCGTAATCAGGATCTGCGGAACGGCGGGGCTGCGGTTCGCGGTAAATACCACCCGCACATCGATCCACACAGGCACGGGTTTTCCCGCCAGAAGGCCAGGCTCAAACTTCGAAGCCTGCAGCGCCGCGAGGGAAGAGCGATCGAATGCCGCTCCATGAGAACGCAGAACCTGAATGTGTTGGGGAATGCCCTTGACGTCAATGACCATGGCCATGACGGTCATGCCCTGAATGTCTTTTGCGGCGACGTTGTAGGGGTAGGGCACGGAGACGGTGCTGACCATCTTGGGTATGGAGATTTCAGGCCCGATGTAATAGATACCATCCTGGTCCGCGGTCTGATGCACCTGGGTATTTGCAGGCGGCGCGTCTTGTGCGGAAACGATTCCGGCGACTGCGAGCAGAGCATAAGCGTAATGCAGGGGGCCCATGTAGATCTCCTGTCCAACACATCTTCCATTCTCTGTTTTAGTCGCGTACTCGTAAGAGCGGTCTAAAGAGCTGTCTCACGGATGGAAATAGCGTCTCAGTACTTGACACGCCTGCCTTTTGAATTCAAACTGGAAATGGCTTCGCAAAGCGGAATAGGGGACCATAATGCGGGAAACGACACTGCAAGGCACCTACAAAGTTCAGGCCCTGGACCGGGCTTTTGCCGTACTGGATTTGCTGGGAGAGAGCGAAACGCCGCTCGGTTTGGCGCAGGTTGCATCGTCTCTGCAACTGCATAAGAGCACAGCCCATCGGTTTCTGATGGTGCTGGAACGGCACCGCATGGTGGAACGGACATCGAGCGGTAAATTCAGGCTGGGATTGAGGTTATTCGATTTAGGCAATCGGGCGATTGAGCAATACGACCTTCGGGACCGTGCCCAGCCACACCTGCGGCGGTTGGTTGCTGAGACCGAAGAGACTGCCCATTTATGCATTCTTGAGCAGGCACGCGTGATCTACATCGACAAAATTGAGCCCGCCCGCTCGGTGCGGATGATTACGCGGATTGGTTCAAGTAACCCGGTGCATTGCACCTCTGTCGGCAAGGCTATTCTGGCGTTTCTTCCCGAGGATCGTGCGGCGGATGTGGTGAAGCGGACGCGTTTTGAGCGGTTCACGCATCGCACCATCGCCACCCCCGAGGCCTTGCGCACGGAGATGGAGAAGACCCGCCGACGCGGCTATGCCGTGGACGACGAGGAACTTGAGGAAGGGCTGCGGTGCATTGCCGTTCCGCTTCTGGATGCGCAGAGGCAGCCGGTGGCCGCGGTGAGCATTTCCGGGCCTTCTTTCCGCGTGACGGCTCAGAAGCTGCCTGCGATTGCCAACCAGTTGCTGCAGTGCGTGCGCGGCATCGCTTCAGATATGGGATATACGTCGATGGGGCGGGCCAACAGGACGGCCTGGTCGGCCTAAGTCTGGGTGCAAACAAGGGCCTAAGCGCGCGTCTCTTCTGTCGTTTATTCGACCGCGTGAAGCAGGGCAACTACCATCCGGTTCAGGGGGGTTGGGATGCCATGTTTCTCGCCCTTGCGGACGATGACCCCGTTTCGGGCGTCGATCTCCATGGTCCGGCCTGCAATGCGGTCCGCGAGCATGGAATTGATGGAATCCGCAGGCTGCGCCCGATAGAAATCGAGAACCTGCCGGCCGACATTCTCATCGAGCCGGGCACCCTCCGCGCGGCCAACCGCGGCACATTCCGCAACCATGTCAATGGCTAACTGACCTGTCGCTTCCTCACGTAGCACGCCTGCTGGCTTGATGGTGATCGCGGAGATGGCGCCCGCTGCATTGATGCATAATTTGCGCCAGGCTGCTGAAACAAAGTCCGTCGTCAGCTCGATTCTGGCCTCGCTCCCGGCAAACAGTTCCACAAATTCAGCGCCAAGCGGCCCCGTCTCCACCCACATTTTTGCAACGCCGCGTTGGTGCACGGTGCCATCGGCCTGCCGTTCCACCGGGCAATCGATGATCACCGGCACCGTCATTTCCAGCTTGATCTGATCAGCGAATCGTTCTCGATGTTCCACGCCGTTCTGCACCACCGCGACGCGCGTATCGTCGTTGCAGAGCGACCGAAGCCATGCGGCTGCGCCCTCGGTGTCGTAGGTCTTGGTGGCCACGAGCACCCAGTCCACGGGATCGGCTTGTGCCGGATCGGAGAGATTTGCGGCATTCAAATGAACTACGCCTTCCGGTGTCTTCACAGTGAGTGCGGGCAAGGGACGTCGTGTGCAAAGCGTGATCTGATGCCGCGCCGTAACCTCCAACAGCGCAGCCAGCGCGCCTCCAATTGCACCCACTCCAACAATCGCCACACGCGCCATTGTTCGCCTCCATTCAAGCTCTGCAAACCGGATTGATACTCGTAGCAGGCATTCCGTTTGTTCTCATTCCGACGGCGACTCCCATTGACCGGAACCTGCAGAGTTGAAGACGGCTTCAATCACGGCCATGTTGCGGATTGCGTCTTCAAGGGGGACGGGAACTTCCGTGTCATCGAGGATTGCTTTTGAGAAGGCATCGCCCTGCAGTGTGTATTGATCGCAGGTCGGAAAGGTTTCGACTTCTGGTTGGCCAGACAGATCGCCGGTGGAATCGATAAACAGGCGGGTGGGGCGGTCGGGAGGCGCGTTGAATGGAATCTCGAGTTCGATACGTCCGCGTGTGCCGAGGAAATGCACGCGCTGATAGGGGATCAACTGCGTGCTGCAGGTGAAAATGGCCTGGCCGGCAGGGAACTCGAGGATTGCCGAAGTGAGACGGTCGATATGCATTTGTGGATCGCGATCGATGGAAGCCACTACCCGTGTGGGCTGGCTGCCAAATGCGAAGCGCGATGCGTGGACGAGATAGCAGCCGATGTCCATCAGCGCGCCGCCGCCGGAGTCGGTGCGGTTGCGGATGTTGGACGGATCCACGTTGAAGTAACTGAAGAAGCCGGCGACGGAGCGCAGTTGGCCAATGCGACCCTCGTTGAGCAATTCACGCAGGCGCAGCCATTGGGGATAGCTGCGGATCATGAAAGCTTCGCCGATTTTGACGCCTGTGCGGGCGCGAACATCGAGCAATGACTCGGCTTCCGCAACTGTGAGGCTGAGAGGCTTTTCGCAGAGCACATGCTTGCCTGCCTCCGCGGCCTTGATGGTCCAGGGCACGTGAAGCTGATTCGGAAGCGGGTTGTAGATGGCGTCGATTTCCGGGTCTTCGAGCAGCTCCTCATAGGAGCCGTAGGCACGGGCGATGCCGCAGGCTGCCGCCGCCTGTTGAGCCTTGACGAAATCGCGGGAAGCGATGGCGTCAACAGTGGAGAGCTGGCCCAGCTGCATGCCGGGAATCACCTTGCGGAGGCCGATTGAGGCGGTGCTGAGCACGCCCCAGCGAACTTTTTTCTGCGGGATGGTTGTCATGGTCAGGGTGGGTCCACTCAAAATTGCTTCGGGAATTTGATGTTGAAGTCTCGCGTCGCAATCCGGCCGACGGGTTTCTACACAGGTAGACGCGTTGCGACCGGGAATCGACTCAAGCAGCATACCGCAATCGAGAGCGGCGAATCGCGCGAGTTGCCCCCTCCAATCTGGATTTGTTTGGCACAATTTGAATCAGGGGATATGGACAGATGTTCCGGGTTGCAGCCGTCTGCAGCCGCGGATTGAATCAGATTCTTAGATTTAACGAGACCACCTACAACCAAAGGCCAAAAACCTTCCGATGAACCAAATCGGCAGAACATACTCGCATCGATCGCATGATTTGCCAGTGCAACTCGTGCCGCACTTGCACCTGGAACTTATGAAGGAAATCAATGACTCAGGAGACTCGGATACCGGTTATTGATTAAGTACTTTGCGTGCATGCTCCGCTTCTTGAACATGCTGCTCTGCGCTGTTTCGATGCATCGCCTGAAATAGAATTTGGTCCGATGATCTCTTCTATTCATCTTAGTGGAGATTTCGTTGATAGGGCGGGGAAGCTGACTGCATAAGATCCGCAGGGAGAGTGCATGACGGCTGCGCCAAGTTGCGCAGAACACCGGTTTCAATCGGAACTCACTTAGGCCACGAGACGTGGATACGGTTCACCTCGTTGCACGGAAGCCCTTACCAAGCGGAGAACTTCGATCGATCGCAATATCTCAATATCCCAGCAATTCCAAGAAATTGCAAAAGTCTAGTCGCGACAAGGCCATTCGTGCCTTTCTGAATCCCGATTTGATGTTGGCACATCAAAGCTGCACACGCGTATTTGTTTTCGCGGCGCGAACGATCTATCGCTGAGACCATTCCACGCTTGATTGGAGAACAAGTATGACTTTGCTACCCAGGCGGAAGGCCGGGACGAACCCCGTCAGCCTCGCAGTGCTCGCTGCGTTAGAGGCAGGACTAATCCTGAGTAGCGTGCTGCTCTCAGGGTGCGGCAAGAATGTAAGTGCCTCATCTTCGGCGGCGCCACCTGCTATGAAAGTGACTGTAGTAAAGGCCGAACAGAGTGATGTGCCATTGACAGGCGAGTGGGTGGGAACGCTTGATGGGTATGTCAACGCACAGATCCAGCCTCAGGCTAACGGCTACTTGATAAGTCAAAACTACCGCGAAGGATCGCAGGTTGAGAAGGGACAGGTCTTATTTGAGATCGATCCTCGTCCGTTTGAAGCGGCGCTCGAACAAGCGCAGGGATCCCTGGGGCAAGCGCAAGCGCAACTGGCCCTTGCGGAGATCAATGTAAATCGTGACACACCGCTGGCCGCCCAGCGTGCGATAGCCAGAAGCCAGCTCGACAACGATATTCAGCAGAAGGCTCAGGCAGAGGCCGTAGTGCGATCGGCTGAAGCCGCTGTGGCAAACGCGAACCTGAACCTTGGATTCACCAAGGTCCGATCGCTGATCAGCGGCGTTGCCGGTCAAGCAACGATCCAGGTTGGCAACCTTGTAAGTGCACAGTCTGTATTGACTTCGGTATCGCAACTCGACCCTATCAAGGTCTATTTCTCCGTAAGCGATAGCGAGTATCTCGCTCTAACAAAGCGCGCTGGTGCTGGCGGCTCCGACCTGCTTCACGGAGCGTCAAGGATTCCTCTCATATTGACTTTATCGAATGGTGAAATCTATCCGGAGAAGGGCCATGTCGTTTTCGTAGACCGACAGCTGAACAGCCAAACAGGCGCGATTCGCATTGCCGCATCTTTTCCAAATCCAGGCAACATCCTTCGCCCGGGTCAGTTTGGCAGAGTGAAAGCCGAAACCGAAGTTCGCCGCAATGCCGTCTTAATCCCTCAAGTGGCAGTTACCGAACTTCAGGGCCAACAACAGGTCTACACGGTCGGCCAAAATAATACGGCTCACGTGAATAACATCACGCTCGGCCCACAATACGGCAACAGCTGGATCGTCGAAAGCGGGCTTCGCGGCGGCTCTCTCGTCATTACTGACAATCTGCAAAAGCTCCGCGAGGGCGCGCCAGTGAACCCCCAGCCGACGGAGTTTCGCGCATCCGTTGCCTCTAATGCGACGCAGTCGCCGGCGAGGTAGTTCATGTCGAAATTTTTCATCCGTCGCCCCATCGTGGCGATTGTTATCGCCATCCTCACCGTTGTTATCGGCGTCGTGTCTATGCTCACGCTGCCGACGTCCCAGTTTCCGGATATCGTACCTACTGAAATTCTCGTGACTGCCACCTATCCTGGCGCCGATGCAAAGACTGTTGCCCAGGCGGTGTCGACGCCTATCGAGCAGCAAATGAATGGCGTCGACAACATGATCTACATGAACTCGGTCAGCGCCAACAATGGCGTTGTCCAGTTGTTCGTGGACTTCGATGTCAAAACCGATCCCAATATTGACCAGGTTCTTGCGCAGTTGCGTGTTGACCAGGCCCAGTCTCAACTGCCCGCGCAGGTAACAACTGCCGGTCTCACTGTTCAGAAGGCACTGACATCGCCGTTGATGCTGATCGCGATTAACTCGCCAGGCGGCAAGTTGAGTCAGGACTTTCTCACCAACTACGCAATCATCAATCTTCAAGACCAACTCGCTCGTGTCAAGGGCGTTTCGCGCGTTCAGGTCTTCGGCGGGCAGTATGCGCTCCGCGTCTGGGTCCAGCCGGACAAGCTGGCGAAGCTGGGCGTCACGGCGACCGAGGTTATTTCCGCGATACAGACGCAGAACAACGTCAACCCGGCTGGCCAGATCGGTGGCGAACCTATCCCCAAAGGTCAGCAGTTTACGTATACGGTTCGCACCCAGGGACGACTCGTGACGCCAGAGGAATTTGGAAACATTATTCTTCGCGCCAATCCCGACGGTTCCATCCTTCATCTCAGCGATGTTGCCCGCATCGAGCTTGGGGACCAAGCCTACGGAATCTCAGCCCGTTATAATCAGGCCCCATCCGGCGTGATGGCTATCTACCAGCTCCCGGGGTCCAATGCAGTGCAAACTGCGGAAGCGGTCAACCAGCGCATGAAGGAGCTTTCCGCTACCTTCCCGCCGAGCATCGCCTACTCTGTACCGCTGGACACAACCAAGGCAGTCACGGCAGGAATTCACGAGATCGTGATTACGCTGTTTGAAGCTCTGGGCCTTGTGGTTCTCGTCGTTTTTATTTTCCTTCAAGGCTGGCGGGCCACTCTCATCCCCCTGTTGGCTGTCCCAGTGTCGCTCATTGGCACGTTCATCATTTTTCCAGCACTGGGCTTTTCCATTAATAGCCTCTCGCTGTTCGGCCTGGTGCTTGCCATCGGCCTGGTCGTCGATGATGCCATCATCGTTGTTGAAGCGGTGGAGCACCACATCGACGAAGGGATGGACCCCAAGTCAGCCACCGAAAAAGCGATGGAAGAGGTCGGCGCCCCCGTGGTGGCTATTGCCCTTATCCTGGCAGCAGTCTTTATCCCGACCGCGGCAATTCCCGGCATTACCGGACGCATGTATCAGCAATTCGCCATTACGATTGCGATCTCTGTTCTGATCTCTGCGTTCAATGCATTAACTCTGTCGCCGGCCCTTGCCGCGCTTCTTCTGAAACCCCGGCCGCAAGGCCGCAAGAAGGGCCTGCTCACCAAGGCATCCGATTCCTTCAATAAACTCTTTGGCCGCACCACGGACGGCTTCGTCGGCGTGTCCCGTGTTCTTATTCACAAATCCTCCTTCGCTATGCTTGGCCTTATCCTGATTGCTGTCGCGGCAGTTTACCTGGGAAGCACTCTTCCCGGCGGGTTTATCCCCACCGAGGATCAGGGCTACATGTTCCTCGCCTTGCAGCTTCCTGACGGAGCTTCAGCGCAACGCACCGATGCCGCAGAGCAAAAGATAAGCGATGCGCTGCTTAAGACGCCCGGCGTTGAAGGCGTCATCGCCGTAAACGACTTCTCGTTGCTCACCCAGGTGCAGAGCACCAATGCAGGGTTTTTCTTTGTGAACCTCAAACCATGGGCCGTGCGCAAGAGCAAAGACCAACAGCTCGAGTACATTCAGAGCAATCTGCAGAAGCAACTCGCCGGCAATCCGGACGGCATAGCCTTTGCCTTTCCGCCGCCCTCCATCCCGGGCATTGGAACTTCTGGGGGCGTCACGATGATCCTCGAAGATCGCTCCGGGTCGGACGATCCCACAACGCTGACAAAGAACGTATTCGGCTTTCTGGGCGCTCTCTCCAAACGCCCTGAGATCGCCGCCGCCATCCCGTCATACCAACCTGCCGTGCCCCAACTCTATGTCGACGTAGACAAAGAGAAGGCCTTACAGCAGCAGGTCGATCTCTCCAACATCTACACCACCATGCAGACATTCATGGGCGGCTATCTGGTCAACTACTTCAATCGATTTGGCCGCCAATGGCAGACCTATGTTGAGGCTGAGGGAACGTCCCGCACGAACATTGCAAACATCGACCAATTCTATGTTCGCAGCGCCAACGGCAGCCAGGTACCGCTCGGGTCGCTAGTTAAAGTTACCCGGATTACCGGCCCGGAATTCATCTATCGATTCAACGAATTCAACGCGGCGCAAATTAACATCACCGGCGCGCCCGGATATAGTTCCGGCCAGGTACGAAAGGCACTCGAAGAAGTCTTCAAGCAGACCATGCCGCCGGGGGCGGGCTTCGACTATTCCGGTATGTCTTTTCAGGAACAGCAGGCTGAAAAGGGTGTGCCGTCCTGGGCTGTGTTCGGGCTTTCCTTGTTGTTCGTCTTCCTCATCCTTTCGGCCCTCTATGAAAGCTGGACACTGCCGTTCAGTGTCTTGCTGAGCACGCCGGTAGCGATCCTGGGCGCTTACGTCGCACTGCATGCCCGCCTGCTTGAGAATGACATCTTCGCGACTATCGGCCTGGTCATGCTGATCGGACTCTCGGCAAAGAACGCTATCCTCATCGTCGAGTTTGCGAAGACAAATTTTGAAAGTGGCCAGAGTATCTGCGATGCTGCTCTTAACGCGGCTCATCTGCGCTTCCGGCCGATCGTCATGACTGCTCTGGCCTTTATCGTCGGGTGTTTGCCGCTGTGGGCCGCGACTGGCTCTGGGGCGGCCTCGCGCCGCATCCTGGGTACGGTCGTCGTTGGCGGCATGACGCTCTCAACTGTTCTCGGCCTTATTTTTATTCCCGTCACTTTTTCGGTAGTGGAATATCTATCGCACCGGTTGACGCGAGGCGGCAAAGGCACCACCATGGACTCGATGTGCGGCCCCCAGATCCCTGCGAAAGAGCTTCCCGTACCCGTCGCAGCCCATGCCCGCATCGAAGGAGGTCAGGCATGATTCACTTTCATGCAACTTCGCGAATGGCCGTGATTGCCTGTGCAATCGCACTTTTGACTGGATGTAATGTCGGACCGAATTACGTGCGGCCAAATGTCACTGCGCCACCTGTCTTTCGCGGAGCCGATGATTCCGCGGTTTCAAGTAATGCCGCGAAGTCTCTCGGCGACGAGCAATGGGCGGCCGTGTATCAAGAGCCTGAACTGCAAGCGCTGATCCGCAAGGCTCTGGCCAACAACTACGATGTGCGCATCGCGGCGCAACGCATTCTCGAACAACAGGCGCAGGTCAAGATTACCCGTTCACAACAGTTTCCGACCGTGAGTGTCGGCGGAACGGGCATTGGCGCCACGTTGCCGGCTTCGCTTGGGACATCAATTGGAAGTCCACTGGTGGACGGATCCTTTAATCTTTCGGCCGCATGGACGCCCGACTTTTGGGGATTGTATCGCAGGCAGACAGAGGCCGCCCGAGCCCAGTTGCTGGCACAAACGTGGGCGCAGCGTGCGGTTCGTCTCACACTTGTACAGCAAGTGGCAACCGCGTATTTGCAGATCCGTGCGCTCGATAGTCAACTCGAGATCACTAAGGCAACCATCAAAGTTCGGCAGGATTCAGTTGATCTCACGAAGAGCCTTGAGAGCGGCGGCTCCGTGCCGCTTTCCGACGTACGCCAGGCGGAGCAGTTGCTCTATGCGGCAACTTCCGAGGTACCGCAGCTCGAAGAGCAGATTCAACAGCAGGAGAACGCTATTGCTGTGCTGCTGGGCGAGAATCCCGGACCTTTTGTCCATCAGGATCCCAATGCGCTCGCGCCTCCGCCTCAGGATCTACCCACCGGTATACCTTCACAGCTCCTTGAGCGACGGCCAGACATCCAACAGGCGGAAGAGACGCTTATCGCCGCAAACGCGCAGATTGGCGTCGCGCGAGCTCAGTTCTTTCCGAACCTTTCAATCTCCGGCTCAGGGGGCGTGGGTGGAGACAGTCTCGCGAGCATCTTCACGCCCGCGGGAAAGACCATCTACGGCATCGGTACCCTGACTCAGCCAATATTTGAAGGCGGGAAACTTCGCGGTCAACTGCAGCTCTCGGAAGAAACGCAAAAGGAGATGGTGCTCACTTATCAAAAGACCATCAACGGAGCACTTCGCGATGTTTCGAACGCCTTGATTGCTTTGAACAAGCAGCGCGCGTATCGTGAGCAGCAGGAAAAGCTTGTTGAGGCTGCAAAAGACGCAACACGTCTTGCGCGCATCAGGTACCAAGGTGGCTCAACGGGTTATCTCGAGGTACTTACGACAGATTCGAATCTGTACGCAGCGCAGCTGAACCTCGTGAGTGCGCAGCAGGGCGAAGCGCTCACTCTTGTGCAGCTTTATAGCGCTCTCGGCGGCGGCTGGCAATCGTAGTCGTTGGTCAAGGCCAGCCAGCGCCAATCGCGAATGCACCAGCCAGGCTGACAGGCCTTGGCTGACTGGCCGGTCGGTAGATACATTCTGGTTACAGCGCATAGATGTTTTGGTGGCCGCTTCGGATGTGCTGGCGGTGTGCCGGAGCTGAGAAGTCGCAATGTCAGGCAGTTCGCGTTCGATGGGGTGGAAGATCCAGGTTACCTGCCAGGAATCGGCTTAGTAAAACTCAGACTGAAAAGAACGAAGCCGCTGAGGCAGCCTAACGGCGGTGGGTTTGGCTAGATTTCTACTTTGGATGTAATGAGGTCTTCTATACGGACCGGCAGATCGCGGACGCGGACACCGGTCGCATGGTAGACAGCTGCCGTAATAGCCGGGGCGACACCGGCAAGGCCTATCTCGCCGATGCCGCGGGCGCCGTACTCTCCGATCATGGGATCTGGAATGTCGAGGAAGGTGACGTCGACATCAGGATCGTCTGCAGAAGTAGGGACGACATAGTCTGCGAAATTGTCGTTGATGGGATGGCCGTTGCGGGGATCGTAGGTGGTGGTCTCAAGCAGGCCCATGCCGATGCCCATGACGACCGCTCCGGCCATTTGATTGCGGGCAGTCTTGGTATTGATGATGCGACCGGCGTCGACAACGCTAACAACGCGACTAACGCGCAGATGGCATATGCCCGGATCCCACTCGACCTCTACAAACTGCGAACCGAAAGAGTGGCTGGAGAAGTTTTTGCCGTCGGTGTCGGAGCCGTAACCGCCGGTCTTGCCTTCTCCGTTGGCGCTGGCTACGTTGCCGAGCTTGAGAATCTCCTGGAAAGGAACGCCGGAGTCGGGCGACTGATCTTTAAGATGGACCCGGCCGGAAGACATAGCCAAGGCGCCCGGCTCCTTCCCTGAAAAAGGCGAGGCCTTGGCGGAGCCTGCGGTGGTGAGGACCACCTTAATCGCGTTCACAGCAGCCTCGGCCACAGCGGGAATAATGGTGGCGGTTGCGGTAGAGCCTCCCGAGGTCGGTCCGGGCGGGAGTGAACTGCTGCCGAGAACGGATTGGATGCGGGTGATGGGGATGCCCGTCTTGTCGCTGACGATTTGGGCGATGACGGTGTATGTGCCGGTGCCGGGATCCTGCGAGCCGGAGCTGACACGCGCGGAGCCGTCCGCATTGAGGCTCACTGAAGCTTCGGCGACACCGCGGCCGGCGGACCACGAAGCGGCGGCAACGCCCCATCCGAGGATAAGATCGCCCTTGCGCATGGACCCCACCGCCGGGGTCCGATTCTCCCAGCCAAACTTCTTTGCGCCAACTTCGAGACACTCCTTCAGGTGGCGGGAGGAGAATGGCTTGTTCTTTTCTTCGTCGATGAGGGTGTCGAGCGCGATGCGCAGTTCAACGGGATCTTTGTTGAGCTTGATGGCGAGCTCATCCATTGCTGACTCGAGGGCGAACAGGCCAGGAACGGCCCCGGGGCCGCGCATGGGAGTGGGTGTACCGATGTTGCGGCGAACCAGAGCGGAAGAGACCTGCAGGTTGGCGGTGCTGTAAAGGAAGGGCGTGGCTTCGCCGCAGTTCTCCCGGATGTCGTCGTTGATGGAGGTGTGGTTGCGGTAGTCCTGGCTGAGCGAGAGGAGCTTGCCGTCAGCAGTCGCGCCGAGGCGCATGCGCTGCTGGGTGCGAGGGCGATGGCCGACATTGGCGAACATCATTTTGCGCGAGAGGGTAAGCTTGACGGGCCGATTGAGACGCCGCGCGGCGACGGCTGCGAGCGCCGAGTGTGGCCACGGGAAGAGCTTGCCGCCGAAGCCCGAGCCGATAAATCGGGAGATGACCTCTACGTTTTCCTTGGGGACACCGAGCACCTGGGCAATGACATTCTGGTGGTTCATGACGCCCTGCGAGCTTTCGTAAAGCTTGAACTTCTTGCCATCGAAAACCGCGGTGGTGGCATGCATCTCCATAGGATTGTGGGTTTCGGCAGGGGTGGTGTAGGTGTAGTCGATTTGGACTGGAGCTGAGGCAAAGGCGGCTTCCGGGTCGCCGCGATGGCTGAGTATCCTGGGGCCTCCCGTTGCGCCGATGGCAGGCATGGAGTCGCTCAGGTCGGTCGCCACGTTGAACTTGCCTGGCGCGTAGGAGATGTTGACAGCGGCTGCGGCGGCCTGTGCCTGGGCAAACGTTTCTGCGATGGCGAGGGCAACATATTGGCCCCAGTAGTAGACGGTCGAGTCTTCAAAGGGCGGGCGTTGCTCGCTGTTGCGACCACCGGAAGCGTTGCGGAAGACAGGATCGAAGTTGCCATGGTGAAGAATCGTCAGAACGCCGGGCATCTTCTCGGCGGCAGCGGTGTCGATCTTCAGAATTTTGCCTGACGCAATAGTCGCTCCGACCGGCACGGCGTAAACCATTCCTGGGAAGTTGTAATCGGAAGCATAGCGAGCCGAGCCGGTGGTCTTAAGCGGCCCATCGACACGGGAGAGCGAGGCGCCGATAACGGCGGTAGGCTCGGCGGTAGAGGCCTGGGTGTGGCCGTTCGGGCCTGGCTTGTCGGCTTGAATGAATTCCAGATATTCACTGAACAGCATTGGGGCTCTCCTGCATTGGTGCGAGGCTGATTGCTCAGGCGGACACGGTAGACATGGTGAGGGCACGGACGATGCAGCGACGAGAGAGCTCCACCTTGAAGGCGTTTTCGCTGGCGGGTTGAGCGTCTTTCAACGCGGCCTCCGCGGCTTTGACGAAGGCGGCGCGGCTGGGGGCGTGGCCTACGAGAGCTTGTTCGGCTTCAAAGGAGCGCCAGGGTTTGGTACCTACGCCCCCGAGCGCGATCCGGATGTGTTGAATCTTCCCGCCCGAAATCTTCATGACGACGGCAGTTGAGGCGAGGGCAAACTCGTACGCGGCGCGATCGCGGAGCTTAAGGTACGTGGAGTTAGCGGCTGCCATCGGCGGCGGGAGGGTGACGCTGGTAATGATGTCGCCGGGCTCGAGGAGATTCTCCCGGTGTGGAGTGGAGCCGGGGACAAGATAGAAGTCGTGGATCGGGATGCTGCGCTTACCCTTTGAACCATGAATCTGGATGGTGGCTTCGAGTGCGGTGAGGGCGACATTCTGGTCGGACGGATTGGAGGCGATGCAGTCCTTGCTGGTTCCGAGGATGGCGAGCATACGGTTGTGGCCGTCGATTGCCGAACACCCGGTGCCGGGCTCGCGCTTGTTGCAGGCGTGTGCCGTGTCGCGGAAATAAACACAGCGGGTGCGCTGCAGGAGATTGCCGGCGGTGGTAGCCATATTGCGCAGTTGTGGAGAAGCGCCAGAGAGCAGAGCCTGCGAGAGCACCGGGTAGTCGCGCATCACCGTGGGGTGATGGGCTACATCGGAGTTGCGAGCCAGGGCTCCGAGGACCAACCCGCCACCAGGGCTGGACTCGACGCGGTCCAGCGGAAGACCGTTGATGTCGACGACCTCTTGCGGGCGCTCGACATTGAGCTTCATAAGGTCAATCAGTGTGGTGCCGCCAGCGACAAAACGGACCTGCGCTCCCTGTTGGGCCGTAGAAGACTTGGCGGCGGACCGGATTGCCTGATCGACGGTAGTGGGTTCTGTGAAGAGGAAGCTATCCATGATAGGACTCCAGGGAACTAGGAGTGGAGGCGGACCTGTTGGACGGCCGCGACGATGTTGGAGTAGGCGCCGCAGCGACAGATATTGCCATACATCGCTTGCTTGACGTCGGCGTCCGTGGGGCCGACGTTCTCCTTCAGAACCGCAACGGCGGACATGATCTGGCCTGAAGTGCAGTAGCCGCATTGGTAGCCGTCGTGTTCAATGAAGGCAGCCTGCATGGGGTGAAGGTGATCGGGCTGACCGATGCCTTCGATGGTGGTGATCTCGTCGTTCCGGTGCATGACGGCGAAGGAGAGGCAGGAATTGACGCGGCGGCCATTCACGTGGACGGTGCATGCTCCGCACTGCCCATGATCACAGCCCTTTTTGGTGCCGGGCAAGGCAAGGTTTTCCCGCAGGCAGTCGAGCAGCGTGGTGCGCGGGTCGAGCCGGAGAGAGTGGGACTGGCCGTTGACCTTGAGATTGAGGGATATGGTGCCTTCGCTGACGGCGTCTTCCGCAGCAGGGGGCGCAGGGACTGCCGGGGCCTGGGTCGCTGCCAGCACAGGCGGCGCGGCGGCGGCAAGTCCGGCGGCTCCAAGATGCGAGAGGAAGGACCGGCGGCTGACCCGGTGGGCTTGAGTGATTTCGGCGGGTGGCGCTACAGCCGCTGAATCGGGAAAGGATTCCGAGTCAACTGCAGAGGGGACTTCGAGTTCCGGATCGCTGGGATACTTGGCCATAGGACCTCAGGGGAATGGAGGTTGGGAGGCACGTGCGTACTGCCTCTCTAATGGACGCTGAAATCAGTCAGGAGGGTGCATCCTGAAGTGGCGAGTCATTTCCTGGCTGGCAGGACACGAGCTTGCAGTCGCGTCAACTGGATGTCTGGGCTGGCCCAGCGCCGATCAAGCCGGCTAGACGCGAGAGAGAACCTTCACGCCAGCAACAGCACCTGGTGGCCTTGAGTCCTGCAGGATAGCCTTTGCGCCAGTTTGGGCGCGATGCCGCCCACCCGGTAAACAGCAAATCGCGTGCCCTGCGGGATCCACGGCAGAGCCTCCTCGAGTTGGGGTAACGTGACGCCAATCTCGGCTTCAAACCGCTTCGCCGCTGCCTCCGCTCGATCGTCGAGAAGATGGAATACCACCAACTCAGGATCAGCGTCGATCATGCGCTCCAGTTCGTCCGCCTTGATCCACTGCAGCCGGCTACGGGTGATTCGCTGCGCGAGATAGCGCTTGCCGATACCACCGAACCTTTGTGCTGCCTCCCGGCGGTGCTCGATATACTTCAATACGAGCGGATGAAAGACCAGGATAGAAAAAATGACACTGATACTAAGCAATAAGGACGAAAGACTCATGGAAGACTCCTCTCCCGGCTCTGTTCGCCTAGCAGCAGAACCTGGCTTATGGAAAGCCCACGGACGTGGGAACTGGTTGATTTAGTGCGGCTCCTTTGAAAACGCAGGGCTAAGGCGCTAAATCGTGGAAGGAGGAGGTCTGTGGTGAAGCGCGTACGCGTGGGAGGATGCGGACGCGGATGCTGTTTTCTGTATCTGATGGATTCTGCCCAAGATTAGTCGCGGCGGAAAATGAAGAACCGTTTCACAGGCAGATTTCAGAAATTGGCCGCGAGATGCGGCGGGCGCGGAAATTGCCAGCCGTCGCGTCTGATCGTCCTGGATCAGCTTTACAACCGATTTTGGATGAGACTCATTCGGCGCCTTATAGCCAGAGAGTTTGCAATTCAGTCCCCAGGCTAGGAGTGCCGCGCAAAGAACCAGCACAACGGAACGCACGGCAGTAAAGCTTTGTCTTCTTCTTGCCATCGCGTCTCCTCGAAATCTTCGACTGAAATCCGCTTACTAGCAGACTTACTCAATTAGACGAACTGCATGCGCATTCGCTCATGCCCTGCCAAACTCATTCTTCTGCGATGCCTCGTAGACGAACGTTCGGCGTTCTAGCGCCAGCCGAGAGCAGGAGCGACAGTAGTCAGAATTGCCTCCATGACATGCGCATTATAGGCAACACCCAGTTGGTTTGGAGTCGTGAGCAACAGCGTGTCCGCCTCCGTGATCGCCTCGTCTTTCCTCAGCTGTTCTATCAACACATCGGGTTCAGCTGCATAGCTACGGCCGAAGACCGCCCGTGTGGTTTCGTCAAGGAAGCCAATCGTGTCCTCTTCCTGAACGGCTCTTCCGAAATAGGCGTGGTCCTGGTCGTTGATCAAAGCGAAGATGCTGCGGCTGACGGAAACACGCGGAGTACGAGCGTGGCCGGCTTCCTTCCAGGCTGTGCGAAACGCGCGAATCTGGGCGGCCTGTTGGATGTGAAGCGGCTCACCGGTTTCGTCGAATTTCAAAGTTGACGTTTGCAGGTTCATTCCGAGCTTGCCGGCCCAGGCAGCTGTCGCATCGGAAGCAGCTCCCCACCAGATACGGTCACGCAATCCTTTGGAGTATGGCTCAAGACGCAGCAGCCCTGGAGGATTGGGGAACATCGGACGTGGGTTAGGGCGCGCGAATCCCTTGCCACGGAGCAATTCAAGAAATTCTTCGGCGTACCGTCGACCCATCGCCGCATCGTCCTCGCCTTCATCCGGTAGGTGCCCAAAATAGCGCCAGCCATCGATCACCTGCTCGGGAGAACCGCGACTGATTCCCAGCTGCAGGCGTCCCCCGGCGATTAGATCAGCTGCGCCAGCGTCCTCCGCCATGTAGTGAGGATTCTCATACCTCATGTCGATCACGGCTGTGCCAATTTCGATTCTTCTCGTCTTAGCGCCGACCGCAGCGAGCAGCGGGAACGGTGATGCAAGTTGCTGCGCGAAGTGATGAACGCGGAAGTAGGACCCGTCCATTCCCAGGCGCTCCGCTTCCACGGCGAGGTCAATCGACTGCAAGAGTGCATCAGCCGCCGACTGAGTTCGTGACTGCGGTGAAGCCGTCCAGTGACCGAATGAGAGGAACCCAATTCTCTTCATACAATCCAGATTCCCATCCCGAACATGAGATTCGCCCATTCCAAGTAAACTTGCCATTTTTTCGATCTTGCCTTTGACAATCCGTCTGCGGGTGCGTCTGCACAGCTTCGAGGTGCGAGCAAGGAATGATTTGCGAAACTCACATGTTTTGGTCGCAACACAGATTGGCTATTGACTCATTTGCATGATTAGTATCACAATGTAATTCTAATCATGCTCGGTGAATTCGAATACGTGTTGATTACCACCGCTGCCGGACTTGGGGACCAGGCCTATGGTGCTGCGATTCGGGAACAGATTGCGCAGACGACGGGGCGCAAATGCTCGCTCGGTGCGCTCTACACAACGATTGAGCGCCTGGAAACGAAAGGTCTCTTGAAAACCTGGATGGGCGATGCCACGCCTCAGCGAGGTGGTCGAGCCAAGCGCATGATCCGCGTGACGGCGAAGGGGGTTCAGGCTGCGAAGGACTTCTACGACGCAGTGACGCGCGTCAGCCGAGGCGCATCCTGGGCCGTGAACCAAACAGGAGGGGCTACAAAATGAGCAGCGGCTGGTCGTTGACAGAGATTGCCGCGCATCTGCTGCACCATGAGGAACGTGAGGCAGTGCTGGGTGATCTGTCGGAAGCGCATGAGGGCGCGTGGCGCGGGTTGCTGGATGTCCTGGGTCTGGTCGCTCGCCGGCAACTCCTGCTTTGGAAGAGCTGGCGACCTTGGGTGTCGGGGTTTGGACTGGCGTTGCCGAGCAGTTTCCTTCTGATGGGAGCTTCTGTGGGGATGAGCATGGCATATCAAAGCCTCAATCCTCCAAAGAGTCTTAACCAACAGTCGCTTTTCCTGTTTCAGGTTCTCCTTCTGGCCGCATGGTCCTGGAGCGGTGGCTTTGTTGTGGGGAAGCTTTCAAGGCAGACTCTCTGGGCAAGTGTCCTTCTATGTTTCGCGCCGTGCCTGTTCTGTTTCGCCAGGTTCCGCATTCCGTCACTCTCAAGAGCAAGCCTGCTTCTTTTTCTCCTGCCTGCGGCGCTGGGAGTTCTTCAGGGTTTGCGAAGAACTCAGATCCGGTTGAAAGCGGCGTTCGCGCTGGCTCTCTCCGTAACGGCATTGATGGTCCTTCTTTGGATCGGCGGCCGTCTTTGGTTCGTGAACTGGTCGCTGATTTGGCCCGTGTGGTATATCGTTTCGACGGCACGGCGCGCTGGCGGAGAAACTGAACGACGCTGAAATGGCAGACGAAGGGGGATAGCATCAAATGGTCTCAATACGGACACGTAGGTCGTCGGGT
Source organism: Occallatibacter sp. (assembly GCA_049518435.1). GTDB lineage: Bacteria > Acidobacteriota > Terriglobia > Terriglobales > Acidobacteriaceae > Telmatobacter. The sequence continues at coordinate 23,184 of JBEKRU010000014.1, forward strand.
TTGCTGATCGCCCTTGCGCTTACGGTTTTAAGTGCGTTCTCGTCTTTTGGTGAAACAACGAAGAGCCGGGTCGTAGACCGGGAGCTGACGTCGAAGAACTTTGCGGGCAACAAAGTCGGCATCAGTCCGGTGCGAAAGATGATGGTCTATCTTCCCGCGGGCTACGACGGTTCAACGAAGCGCTATCCGGTGATCTACTTTCTTCCCACGCCTTTTGAAAGTTATCGAGCCCCGTTCGAAAAGAGGAATGCGCAAGTTCTCTTCGATCGAGCGATCACCGCGGGCATAATTGACAAGTTCATTCTCGTCTCTGTCGATATGACCACTCCCATTGGGAGTTCCTGGTATGTGAACTCTCCTGTCACCGGAAACTGGGAAGACTTCATGATCCAGGAACTGGTGCCGTACATGGATGCGAACTTCAGAACCTTGCCCGACCGGAACTCGCGCGGCATTGCCGGCGATTTTATGGGTGCCTATGGTGCAATCCGTTTCGGCATGAAATATCCTGATGTGTTTGGTTCGGTGTACGCATTGCATCCAGTTGGAACCGGGTCCGGACTTAAGATCATGGATTCCTTGCCCGATTGGGACATTTTGGCCAATGCCAAATCCCTGGACGACGTAAAGAAGGACGGCTTTTCGCAGATATTCACCACCATCTTCCAAGCGCATCTGCCCAATGTGGACAAGCCACCGCTCTTCATCGATCTGTCTGCACGCAGAGTTGACGGGCAGCTTCTGATCGATAGCAAGCTCATGGAGCGCTTGCGCAACAACTTCTTCCTGGAGTCGATGATCCCTCAGTACGCCGACAACCTGAAATCCTTGCGGGGGTTCAAGATCGACTGGGCGCGCAGCGATCTCAACCAGGATCATGTGTATTCCAACCAGGCCTTCACTCATAAGTTGAATGAATTTGGGATCGTTCACGAAGCTGAGGAATACAACGGCACGTGGGGAGAACCAAATTGGGGAACAGACGGTCGAATCTCTACGGAGGTCCTGCCGTTCTTCGCGCGTCATCTCGTCTTTGATGAAAGCGTCAGTGCAAGCCTGAAGTAGGGCCCTGGAAAGATCTTCTGTCAACGCGCATTTTATAATTGACGTTCATTGACTCAAGCAAAGAGGTTTCACCAAAATGCGCTTCAGTTTAGCAATGGTGTTGCTCACCGCTCTTTCTGCTGCATCCGCCCAGTCCATTCCGTCCAAACCCGCGCCTGCATCCTGGGTCGGGACCTGGGCTAGTTCGCCCTTCGACGGAGATCCTTGGCACACGATTCCCACGCTGGTCAACTCCACGTTGCGGGAGGTCGTGCACACCTCGATCGCCGGCATGTCCGTGCGGGTGCGCCTCACCAATGAGTTCGGTACCGAGCCCCTTCGCATCGACGCAGCAGCCATCGCGACAAGTGCAGGCGGAAGCAGCATAGACGCGGCGTCCTCGCATGAACTAATGTTTGGCGGTTCGCCGTCGATCGTCATCCCGCCCGGTGCAGAGGTGCTCACCGATCCCGTGGCGATGGCAACACAGGCGTCCGCCAACCTGGCCATCAGCATCTACCTGCCTTTGCAGCAGGTGAGCGATGTTTCCGTACATTCGAGCGCGCAGCAGGACAACTTCATCCAGGCTGGCAATCACGTCCGCGATGCCTCCCTCGCCGCGCCGTCGATCACGCCCTCCTGGTATTTTCTGAAAGGTGTCGACGTTGTGCCCGCGAACCCACATGCCGCCGCGATTGTTGCCTTCGGCGATTCCATTACCGACGGAGCATTGTCCACGGAAAATGCGAACCATCGCTGGCCCGACTATCTTTCCGCGCGTCTTCAGAGTAACCCGGCTACCGCACATCTCGCCGTGCTCGACGAGGGCATCGGCGGCAACTGCGTGCTCATTCACTGCGTCGCGCAGAATGCGCTGGCCCGCTTCGATCGGGATGTTCTTTCACAGGCCGGCGTGAAGTACGTGATCGTGCTTGAGGGCATCAACGATATCGGCAGACTGCACGAGCCCAACCTGCCCAATTACAAGCTCACCGCCGAAGACCTCGAACAGGGATTTGCCCAGCTCGTCGCCAGGGCCCATGAACACGGCATCAAAGTTTTCGGAGCCACCATCACTCCTTACAAAGGCGCCGGCTACTTCACGGAAAATGGTGAACTGATACGCCAGGCAGTCAACCACTGGATTCTGACGTCAGGTGTCTTCGACGGTGCGATCGACTTCGACAGAGCGACTGGCGATCCTGCTAATCCGCTTACATTCGCGCGGCAGTACGACAGCGGCGATCACTTGCACCCGAAGGATGCGGGCTATGCAGCCATGGCAGACTCGATCGACATCACTTTGTTCCGATGACGCGAGAGTGTCACGTCCTGTTAGGCGACTCTCCCAGACACAACCAGCCAATTCGACCACCACGCGGTTTCCTCATGCGGCGGCAGGTTCTGCCACGGTGGTGCGGGTGACCGAGATGACGCTGATGTCGTCTTCCTGGCCGAATATTTGTGCGGCGTTTGCAATTTCGGTGGCCGACTTTGCCGTCTTCAGCAACTTTTGGACACGCTCGAACCCGAACAACTGCCCATTCGTGTCCATCGCTTCGGCAATCCCGTCCGACGTCAGCACCAGCCTGTCTCCGACCTTCAACTCAAAGCGCATCACCGAAGACTCAGCGCCTTCGAACATCCCCAGCGGCAACGCGCCCTCCATGGGCAGTTCTTCGCCATTCAGATACGGAGCAACGTGCCCGGCATTGGCCAACGTTGCACCGCCATCCGCCTCAATTCGCAGCGCCAGGCAGGTAGCCTGCGCATCGCCACGACCCAGCAGCCGCTGATTGAGTTCGCCCAGCACCACGACCGGATCAGGGTCAAAATGAGCGATGCTCCGTATCGCCCCCACCAGCAGTGCTACCAGCATGCCAGCCTGCAGGCCTTTGCCGGACACATCTCCCGCGACAATCAGCACACTCCCGTCGGTCTTATGCGAGATGATTTGGAAGAAATCTCCGCCCACCTCGCGCGCCGGCCGGTACTCGCTTTCGATGGTCAGCCCCGGCAGAGCCAGCAGCGCCTCGGGAAGGATGACCTGCTGCACCTCCTGCGCCTGCTTCACATCCAGTGCGATCAGCCGCTGCCTGCGCACCGACTCGAGCAGCCGCCGCAACAGCAGAAGGGCGATGACCACTGCCACTAGCAGACTCGCGATTCCGCCAAGGGAGACCTTGACGCCGAATAGGGACAGGTGCAGCCGGATATGCAGAAGCGTGAGTTGGGCATTGAAGGCCCATATTCCCCGCAGCACGACCAGAGGCAGAACCAGCCAACCCTCTATCCCTTGCCGGCGAATTCCCTCCACGACGACCCACAACAGCAGGGCCAGGAAGACCAACCGGAGGACCAGGGAAACCGTCACGAAATGAAGGGCGACCTGATGCGGGACAAGCCCGAAGAAGATCTCGTCACCCAAAATGATTGAGACCCCCAAAAGCAGCGTGAGCCCGCCCGTGAGCCGGGGCAGCCACGGCGGCCGCTGCAGACCGAACCACACCCAAAACACCATGATCCAGGCGGCATAGATCAGCGGGGTCAAAAGACCTTCGGTGAGCAGTTCACTGATGGGTAGGCTTTGAAGCTCCGTCCATGCGCCGATGACACCGAAAGAGAAATAGGCAGCGATTAGCAGGAACAGAGCCCCCATCCACAGGTAGACCCGGTCGGAGCGGTCAAAGAGGATGAGGGTAAAGGCGAGCACGGACAGCAGGCCAAACAGCACTGCTTCGGCGGCAAAAAATGCGAAGGAGCGGATCAGTTCCAGCCAGCGTATCTGGTGGCCGGCCGCCACCGCGTCCACCTCGCCCAGCACCGGGGCGCTGTGCAATCCTCCCGAATCTGGCTCGATTACCAGTTCCGAGGGCGCCATCCACAGCCTGAAGGCCAAAACTCGTATCGGTTCGTCCGTCGTGGTCGCGGCACTTTGACCGCCGGGTTGCGGCATTGGGAATATTTTGGGCCGCGTGCTGTAGACGACGGGTGCACTTCCGCTGAAGTCGCCAAATTGGCCGGCTATCCCTCCGTTGTCAAAGACCTGGTAGGCGTCATCCACATCAGCTGGCCCTGCCAGCGCCAGCTCCGCGCCCTGACGCGCATGCACCTTCACCCGAATGCGGTACCAGGCGTAGCCCCAGTAGCCGGGATGGCCTTTGGTAGTCCAGCCGGGCACATAGCCTGACTGCCCGGCAATCGGATCTGTGGCCCCGCCTTCCGGAGTCAGGTCCACCGTCTCCCACTTTGAATCGTCAAACTCCGGTTCGGCCCACAGCGGCTGACTTGTACTGGGGTCAATGGGCGAGTCGCCCACGGTGAACTTCCACGGCCCGTAGAGCGGCACGGCGGACTGGCCGAGAGTGACGTGCGCGATGGTGTCCGTCGGCTGCGCGTTTGCCTGGCTCTTTGGTGCGCTGGCCGTCTGCGCCGCAGCCGCAACGACTCCGGCAAACAGCAATACCAAACAGGGGGCCAGAGGGGACCGTGTCATTGCGTGACCTCATTTTCAAAAGGAGAACCGCTGCTCGCACTATACGCAGTCAGGCCCTCACGAGAAAACACTCAATCCTTCGAACGAATCAGGCCTCCGGGGGGCATCGGCCACTCTATTCTCGCTCATCTTCATGATCGATCTCCACTCAGCACATGGTATCTGGACGCAGCGACAGGATCATTGGGTCGGAGCCACTGCACGATTAACATTCAGCGGAACCGGTCGGGTCTTCCGCCGCTTGGCGCATCCACCCGCGTTTGCGGGGGACAGAGCAGAAGCGGAGACTGTCTCGAAAATAAATGCTCGCAATTTTTCCCCATTCCAATCTGGGCTCGGTAAACGTGTAATTGGTAACTCGTCGCCAGACTCTCCTGCGCAGCGATCATTCCTCAACGGTAACGGAGCTTCGTTACAAAAACAGTTACCAAAGAAAGGTTGTGCTTTCTTGGGCCTATCTATTTCAATGGTTGGGTTCAGACTTTACGCTAAGCTATTCATGGAGTTTTGCCCCCCAAAGACTCCGTTCCTGGCATAATTCCTCAAAGCACGACCGTTGTTGCTTCCTCAAGCCCTTTTCTTCGTAACTTCCATGATGAATTGGGAAAATCTCTGGATTTCATGCACGCAGGTCGGCCCTGACTTGATGTCAAGACCACTCTGATTCAGTTCGCCAATCTTTGCGCGCCAAGAGCCCAGGTACCGCTCTTCGTCGGTAGTTCTGATCTACAGGAGATCTCAAGCATGAATCCCCAGTACCCCGTCCCGGTTGCCAAAGCCTCTCTCGCGGGCAACCTCGTTTCTCCAAAGAATTCTGGTGACCAAAGCTTGAGATCTCGATTTAATGCCATGGGTCGCGAGCGGGCGCAAGCCGTTGTTTCGTTGGCGGCGCTAATGCTGCTTGGTGCGTCTTGTATGATCGCGCCGGCGCAGACTCTGGCGCCAAACTGGATTCAGCAATCCCCTGCGACCAGCCCTTCCGCGCGCTATTTCCAAAGCATGGCCTATGATGCGGCCCATGGCCAGGTTGTCCTGTTCGGCGGTATCGGCACTGGCGGCGGCTTTATGAACGACACCTGGCTGTGGAACGGGAACACCTGGACCCAGGCGAACCCCGCGAGCAGCCCTTCCAGTCGTTCAGCGTTCGCCATGACCTACGATGCGGCGCACGGCCAGGTGGTCCTGTTTGGAGGGCGCCTTGCCTCCAACAGTTGGGCTGGCGACACGTGGCTGTGGAACGGAACAACCTGGACTCAGGCGAGCCCTGCAACCAGCCCCGGAGCCCGGTCGAATATGGTGATGACCTACGACGCCACGCACGGCAATGTTGTGCTGTTCGGAGGCTCCGTTGGCGGGTTCGCGGCCAACGACACCTGGATCTGGAACGGGACCAGTTGGACTCAGCAAGCCCCGGCGGCCAGCCCTTCCGCGCGCAGCACATACTCGATGGCCTATGACGCGGCACACGGCCAGGTCGTTTTGTTCGGAGGAACTGACGCGGGCTCAAATGTTCTGAACGACACATGGGTGTGGAATGGGACGACGTGGACACAGCAGTCTCCCTCCAGCAACCCTCCCGTACGTTTCGGCCAGAGCATGGACTACGATGCGGCGCTTGGCGAGACGATCATGTTCGGCGGATTCGACGGCGGGGTGCTCAATGACACATGGGCGTGGAATGGCGCCAACTGGACTCAGTTGACTCCGCCCGCCAGCCCACCCGCGCGCGAAGCTGCCAATGGCATGGTCTACGATGCGGCGCAATACCAGTTGCTGCTGTTTGGCGGGCTCAACAACGGCAGCACCGGTACCAATGACACATGGGAGTTTGGGACCACGCAGAACTTCGGCAAGGTGAACGTCTGCCCCACGGGACAGTCCACTCCTGCGCCGTGCAGCAGTACGATGACGCTTACCTATTCCGTGAATGGGGCTACTTACTTCGGAACGCCGCAAGTTGTCGTGCAGGGCGCGGCCGGCAACGACTTCACGCTGGCCAGCGGCAGCACCTGCATTATCGGCGCCCCACCCGTGGGCACATGCACTGTCAATGTCACGTTCACTCCGCAAGTGCCAGGACTGCGGACGGGCGCGGTGAAACTTGTTGACCCCGGCAACAACCTGCTGACGACCACGCTGATTTATGGCACTGGCCAGGGGTCGCAGATCGTCTTTGGCCCTTCGATCAACGGAACTGCGATTCTCAATGGCCCCTCACTTGAGAACGTGCTCAGCACTACGGGCTTCTCGCCAAACCCTCGAGGAATGACGACGGATGCGTCCGGCAACCTGTATATTGCCGACCCCAGCAACGAGCGCCTGCTGAAGCGCGCCTCGGACGGCACAACGGCGACTGTGGGTACACTCGGCGTCCCGCAGGATGTGGCAATCGATGGAGCGGGCAATCTCTTTGTCGCGGACACAGGCTTGCGGCAGGTTGTGGAGATTCCAGCCGGGTGCATCCTTGCCACGTGTCAGATTCCTGTCTACAGCCCTTCTTCGGCTGACCCGGTCGCCGTGGTGATCGATGGACTGGGCGATCTGTTCATCGCCGACCCTGACGCCGGTGGGGTTGTGGAGGTTCCGGCCGGTTGTGCAAGCAGCAGTTGCTATATTCCCATCGGCAGCGGATGGCACACTGTGAACACGCTGGCGGTCGATGGCGCTGGAGATCTTTTCATACCGGACAGCTTTGCGGGATCAGTCTCGGAGATGCCCGCAGGATGTACTACAAACAGTTGCCGGGTCCCGGTTGGCGGCGGATGGCTTGTTCCGCAAGGCGTGGCCGTAGATGCGGCCGGGGATGTCTACGTGTCGGATACCGCAGCGGCAGGCGGAATGGGACAGGTGACGAAGGTGCCGGCCGGCTGCGCCAGCAGCTCCTGCGAAATCGCGCTGGTCACAGGAATCTTCGCCTATGACCTGGCTGTGGACGAACTGGGGCAGGTTTACGCCGCGGATGGGGGCAACCATCAGGTTCTGCAGATCAACCAGTCTCAGCCGCCGTCGGAGAGCTTTTACACCGCGTACGTGGGATTCACGAGCGACGACAGCCCGCAATCGTTCACCATTCAGAATGCGGGCAACGAGACTCTGAGCGCCATCCTTCCGGGGCTGGCTGTCGCGGGTGTCAACTTTGCTCAGGTCAGCGGCTCGGGCACGCCGCCCGATTGCACCTTTACCTTCTCGCTCGCGCCGGGGGCTCTCTGCAACGTAGCCATCAGCTTTCTTCCGCAGGTAGCAGGCGCCTTGACCAGCACGGCCACCTTTACCGATAACAATTTGAATGGCAACCCCGGGACGCAGATCGTCAACCTGAGCGGCTCGGGGCTCAATCAAGTTGAGACGTTGAATTTGACGGGTGCTGGAACGGGCAACGGCTTTGTCGTCGCCAGCCCGACGGGGATTAACTGCAACATCCTCAGCGGAGTTGCGTCGGGGCCGACCTGTTCGTCAGGCTACATCGGCGGAGAGGGAGTGTCGCTGGAGGAGGTTCCGTCCGCTGGCTATACGTTTGCAGGTTGGGGCGACGCCTGCGCGAGCGCCGGTACGAGCCAGTTCTGCAACATAAACATCAACGTAAACACGAGTACAAATATCACCGCGAGCTTTGCCCTGCTGACAACCGGCGCAATCACTGTAACAGAAGTGGGCACCGGCTCTGGGACGGTGAACGACAACCAGGCACAAATCAGCTGCAGCCTGGTCGGCGGCGCGGGTTCGGGAATCTGCACGGGGACCTATCCGAGCGGAACCCAGGTGACTCTGACGGCGAATCCAACCGCGACAACAACATTTCTGGGCTGGGGTGGTGCGTGCGCCAGCGCGGGAACGAATCTAACCTGCAATGTGGCTGCTATTGGCGCAACGAATGTGACAGCGAGCTTTTCGCAACAGAATTTTGGAAACGTGAATGTTTGCCCTGCCGGGCAGACGACCCCCGCACCATGCAACAGTAATCTCGCGCTGACTTTCAACATGGCCAGCACCACGACGATCGGCGCCATCCAGGTGGTCACGCAGGGCATCACCGGTCTTGACTTCTCGCTTGGCGCCGGCACCACCTGCACCGGCGCCATCGCTGCCGGCAATTCCTGCACGGTCAACGTCAACTTTGCCCCGCTGGCGCCCGGATTGCGCGCGGGTGCGGTCGAACTCTTCGACTACAACGGAAACCTCTTGGCAACCGCACCTATCTACGGCGTTGGCCAGGGACCGGCGATTGCGTTTGGTCCAGGCACGCAGACCACGGTGGCCAGCGGACAGTCTGGCACGTCCGGCGTGGCGGTGGATGCGGCGGGCAACGTCTTCATTTCGGATAACGCGGGGGCGGTCAAGATTACGCCCTACGGCGTCCAGACCACGCTGCCCACGAGCGGTTTGTCTCAATATGTATACGATGTGGCGGTCGATGGAGCGGGGAATGTCTACCTCGCGGATGCAGGCAACAACCTGGTGGTAGAGGTTTCGCCTGGTGGCGTCCAGACCACAGTGCCCGCCACCGGTCTGTCGAGTCCAACTGGCGTGGTGGTCGATGGAGCGGGTAATGTCTTCATCACGGATACAAATAACAACCGGGTGGTCAAGGTGGCGCCAAGTGGCGTCCAGACCACAGTACCCACCACGGGAGTGATCCATCCTTACTATCCGGCAGTGGATGCGGCGGGAGACGTCTATTTCCTGGATTCCGGAAACGGTCGGGTGCTGAAAGTTACGCCCGGCGGAATTCAGAGCACGGTTCCGATCAGCGGATTGGCTGCAGGCAACGGAGTGGCAGTCGATGCAGCGGGCGATGTCTTCGTCTCGGATCAGATCCTCAACGTGATCCTTGAAGTTTCGCCCAGTGGCGTCCAGACGACGGTGCCCACCAACGGTCTGATTGTTCCCGCAGGCCTGGCGGTGGATGCAGCGGGCGATGTCTTCATCGCTGATAACGGCACCAGCCAGACGTTTGAGGTGAACCGCTCGCTGCCGCCATCGCTGAGTTTTGCGCTCACGAATGTGGGCAGTACAAGCGTGGACAGCCCGCAACTGATTTCGGCACAAAATGTCGGCAACCAGCCTCTGACAGGCTCGGTTGGCGTAACCTCAACCGCGAGTTTTGTCGAAAATCCAAGCCCTGCTTCCACCTGCGGCACATTTACGCTAGTGCCCGGCGCCACTTGCAATGAGAGCTTCAGCTTCGCGCCGCAGAGCAGTGGCATTCTCACGGATGGCGCGGTGTTCAGCGACAACACTTTGAACCTTGCTTCCTCTGTTGTGGTGCAGACGGTCAAACTCAGCGGCATCGGCAGCGTAAACGGCCAGACCGGCACCGCTGTTCCCAACGTGGTTGGAATGACAGAAGCAGCAGCCGCAACCACCCTCACCGAGGGAGGCTTGACGCTGGGAGCCGTGAGCAGTGAGTACAGCAGCAGCCAGCCTGCAGGCAGCGTCATCGGCGAGAGCCCGGCCGCTGGAGCCTCGGTCAATCTTGGATCAGCAGTCGCGCTACTCATTTCCACCGGCGTTGCGCCACCGCCTGCGCCCAACCCGCTTACCTTCGAAAACAATTACTTCGTCACTGGTGACTTTGCCACTGCGGGAGTGAGCCTGCGTCAGGCCGGCGTCGGCGGCGTGGCTACTGGAACCATCAACATCCCTGACAGCACTTCCGGTGGCACCCAGGGTGTTCCTGACGGGGCTGACCTCGTGGATGGTTTCCTTTACTGGGAGTCACTCGAAAATACGGCGACACCCTCCGGCAACAACGGAACATTCCTTGGTTATCCCATCACCGGACAACAGATCGGAAGCGACCTGCCCTACACGGACGCAGGTGCTAATTTGAGCGGAACGCTGCGCGTCTATCGCGCCGACGTCAACGCTTATTTCCAGTTGCCGCCGAGCTGGAACGGAGCGCGGCTCGGCTCCGGTGCGTTCACCATCACTCTGCCGGATAGCGGCAAAACCGGCCAGCTCCCGCTCAATGAGGGTGCGAGTCTGGTTGTCATCTATCGCGCCTTGTCCACAAACGTGCCTCTCAAGTCCGTCGTCATTTACGACGGTTCGACGACGCCAACGACTTCCACGACCCAAAACGTGCAGGGATTCTATGACGCGGTTGGCGGAGCGACTCCAGGCGAGGTTGCGACCCTCTACTCCGCCGGCGGCAACTGGAACAGCAGCCCCACTCCCGTGACGCTCGCAGCAGATGCCAGCCAGTACACCGTCAATCTGAATTCCGGTAACGCCTACGCAGCGGTAATTTTCTCAACGCCCGTGGCCAACAGCGATAACGACGGCATCCTGAACGCATGGAAGAGGGGCCCGCAGTCTCCTGATTTCTTTAGCGGTCAACCCGGCTATTACGACGTCAAGACCCAATCGTGGGTTCCGCTGCCAGGCGCAAAATCCGGCGAAAAGGACCTGTTCGTTCAGCTCGATTACATGTGCGGCGCCGTGCTGTCGAACGGACAATGCGATCCCAGCCAGGAGAATCTGTTCCCCTCGCCTGACTCCAGCGGTAACGATCCGCTCGCCATGGTTCAGCAGGCATTCGCCTCCACGGGAATTGTGCTGCATATGCAAATCGGCAACGCCGTGCCTGAAACCACTTGCACCGACACTCCGGGCCAACCCTGCCAGTTCCCCGGCGAGCCAGGCGTGATTGGTTGGAAGAACAGCCTGGAATTCTCGAAGCTATGGCCGCGCAATTTCACTTCCTGCGCTTCGGGCGGCGATTGCACAGCGCGTTTCCCCTATGGGCAGAAAGATAGTTATCACTACGTTCTGGTTGGCCACTCTCTGGCCATTCCGGCGTGGAACACGCGATTCGGAACGTTGACCGCAATCTCTGCGAGCAACAGCACAGGCCAAACCACCGTCACCACCACCAACCGGGGCGCTGCGGGCAGCATCAACTACTGCCCGAGCCGTTTCACCATCTCCGGCGTGCTCAGTAGTCCAAGTCTCAATGGGGTGTACAACACGTTGTCATGCCCTGATGCGGACACCATTATTCTGTCAACTCCCGGCGTCTCCAACTGGAGCTATAGCTATGCCACCAACACACCGCCTGAACCGGGCATTGGCCTCACATCCGGTACGGTGACCAGCATCTCTGGTTACTCCGATTTAGGGGGTGCCGATTCAGCCGTGACTCTGGCGCTTTGGGAGACGGCTCCGAATCAGGATATGAGCAAGCGTGCCCAGGTCATCGCCGGCACGCTGTTCCACGAGATCGGCCACACGCTGGGCTTGAGCCACGGCGGCCTTTATTACAACGGCGGAGCCAACAATTACGTCCCCACCTTCGACGTTAACTGCAAGCCGAATTATCAGAGCTCGATGAACTATCTCTTCCAGCTCGATGGGGTAGGCCCGAATGCAGCCGTTGCTTACTCCAACCAGACGCTTGAAACCCTGTCCGAAACTTCGTTGGCCCAAGTGAGCAGCCTGCTGGACATCGGTAACCATCCTGCAACGTTCTCAACCACCGCGTGGTATACCGATGTGGCGCCCAGTTCCACAGCCAGCGCCGCCACGCTGCATTGTGACGGCTCTCCCCTCAACGGTGATACCGGATATCGTGTGGTGGGGTCCATCGCGCCACCCAATCCTGCGTGGTCGGCAACCGCTGACCCGAACATCACGTTCGATGGCGTGCCATATACAAACCTGACTGGCTACAACGACGTTACCAACATCGATTTGCGCCAGGTCGGCGCTACCGGTGGCGAGTATGCGTCGCTGGCCACCGTGCTTTCATTTGGTGCTTCTTCAGCACCGCTGAGCATTGCTTCGGGTGGAAGTGTGTCCGTGGGCGCAGGCGGTACTGCCACCGTCGGCACCAACGGCAGCGTCACCGTCAATAACGGCGGCAGCGTAACCGTTCCCACCGGCGCAGTGATCAGTGGTGGCGGCACCATTACGTTCAGCACCGGGGTCAGCGCAACGCTCAGCTCCACCGGCACCATCACTCCGGGAAGAAGCGGCGTGGTCGCGTTGCCTATTGGCGGCACCGTCACGCTCAACATTGGTGGCGTTATCACCATGGGCGGCGGTGGCACCATCACCATGGGCGGCGGCGGCATCATCACCATGGGCGGCGGCGGCACCATTACTCTGCCCCTCGGCGCGGGCACCGTCACAGTCCCCTCGATAGGAGGCATATACGACGTCCCCGCTGGCGGCATTATCACCATGGGTGGCGGCGGCATTATCACCATGGGCGGCGGTGGCACCATCACCATGGGTGGTGGAGGCACCATCACCATGGGTGGCGGCGGCATCATCACGATGGGCGGTGGCGGCGTCGTCACCATGGGCGGTGGCGGCACCATCACCATGGGCGGTGGTGGCACCATCACCATGGGTGGCGGCGGCAATATCACCATGGGTGGTGGCGGCGTGATCACCATGGGCGGTGGCGGAACCATCACCATGGGCGGCGGTGGCACCATCACCATGGGCGGCGGCGGCGTTGTCACCATGGGCGGTGGCGGAGATGTGTCGGTGGGCAGCGGCGGCAATGTCAGCCTGGCCAACGGCGGCTCAGTCACTCTTACCAGCGGCGGAACCCTCACAGTGAACAGTAGCGGTGGCATCATCACGATGGGCGGTGGTGGCGTTGTCACCATGGGTGGAGGCGGCACCATTACCATGGGCGGCGGCGGCCAAGTTATCCTGGGCGCCGGTGGCGGCCAAATTGGCGGCGTGCCGGAGCCAGCTGGCATTTATACCGTGAGTGCCGGCGAGCCTGTCAGCGTCGGTGCCGGCGGCACCATCACGATGGGCGGCGGTGGCACCATCACGATGGGCGGTGGCGGCACTATCACCATGGGCGGCGGTGGCACCATCACCATGGGCGGCGGCGGCAATGTCACCATGGGTGGCGGCGGCGTCGTCTCTTTAGGCGGCGCTGGCGGAAACATTGCGCTTGGCGGCGGCGGAGCCTTCTCGCTCGGCGGCGGAGGAACCATCACCATGGGTGGCGGCGGTACCACCACGAACGAAATGGATTACATCACCGCCAACTCCATCGTTCGCCCACCGCCTTCGGCAACCTATTCGGTGGCGCCGGCAAACAGTGTCCAGGTCAACTGGACGGCGCCGGCCTTCGGCGTGGTTCAGACTTACACCATCTCGCGCAGCGTGATTACTCCGCCTTCGACAACGCCCTCGACGCCGGTCATCATCGGCAGCGTGAGCGGCGTCAACGGATTCGCGCCCGCGACAACATTTACTGACACCAATCCTCCCACTGGAACTTTGATTTACACCATTGCGACAACGCTGGTTCCAGACACGACCAACTCAACGCCTCGCTCCAGTGCACCGTCGCCGCCGGCAGTGCTTACGCTGGGACAGACAATCGTGCTTGGCCCTCTGCCGAGTTCCGTCACACTCGGCGGGTCGCAATCGACGATCGTCACCGCGACAGCCTATTCCAACAACTCGCCGAATATGCAGCTTGTTAGCTTCAGCGCTTCGGGGCCCTGCTCTGTTGGCAGTTCGTCCATCGACGGCAACGGCGTATCTTCAGCGACAGTCACCGTCAACAGCACGGGGAACTGCACCGTTACAGCTTCGCAGCCGGGTGTTGGCGCCGCCGCAGTTACCGGCACAACCGCCTATAGCGCGGCAACTCCTGTGTCTGGAACATTCGCCATCCTGCCTAAAGGATCCACCAAACAGTCGCAGACCATCAGCTTTGCGCCGCTGGCAAGCGTGCAGTATGGCAACGGATTCTCGGTCAGCGGATCGTCTTCCGCCTCATTGCCGGTCAGCTTCTCAGCGTCCGGACCATGCACTGTGGGTGCATCTACAGGCACGGCGAGCGGTACCACCACCGGTGCTGGCTTGTGCACCATTACAGCATCGGCGCCCGCCAACAGCACCTACACCGCTGCCTCAGTGACGTCATCGTTCACCATTTTGACGGCGCCGCTTACTGTGACGGCGACCCCCGTCACCATTGCGCTCGGACAGTCCATCCCGCAGTTCACATACACCATCAGCGGCTTTGTCAATAGCGACCCAGCAACGGCGGCGAGTGGCGCGCCGATGCTGTCTACCACGGCTACTGCAATGAGCCCTGCCGGCAGTTATCCGATCACCGTATCAACCGGCACTCTGGCTGCAGCTAATTACTCGTTCCTTTACGTCAACGGCACGTTGACCATTGGCAAAACAACGGCCACCATCACCGTCACGCCATACAGCGTCACTTACAACGGAAGTCCGCACACCGCAACCGGCACAGCCACTGGCATTGGAGGCGTGAGTCTGCCAGGCTTGACGTTGAATACAACGCACACTGCCGCCGGCGTATACACAGACACCTGGACCTTCACCGATTCCACCGGCAGCTACAACAATGCGAGCGGCACGGTCACTGACACGATTCTCCCCGCCTCGCTTGTGATCACCGCAAGCAGTGCTTCGATGATTTATGGCGGACCCGTGCCGCCAGTCACGCCCAGCTACATGGGATTCGCAAGCGGCCAGGGCGCGACCAACCTCACCACTCAGCCCATCTGCGCGACAGCGGCGACCAGCACCTCACCGGTTGGCAGCTACTCCAGTACCTGCTCGAATGCGTCGGACCCGAATTACTCAATCAGCTATGTGGCCGGGACGGTGCAGGTCAGCCAGGCATCGACAACGACCGCGGTAACGTCCTCTTCCACTGGCAATACATCGACCTTCGCGCAATCGGTAACCTTCACGGCTACTGTTACGCCCAAATACAGCGGAACCACGCCCACCGGCACCGCGACTTTCTATAACAACGGATCGCAAATTGGGACCGGCACGCTGAGCCAGGGTCAAGCTACCTTCAGCACTTCCAGCCTCCCGGCCAGCACTGCGAACAGCATTACTGCAACATACGGCGGGGACAGCAACTTCACGGGCAGCACCAGTCCGGCAATCAATCAGACGGTGCGGGCCACACCCATTGTCAGCCTCAACCCACTCTTCGTTTCGTTCGGGAACCAGAACGTAAACACCACAAGTTCGGGGATCAAGATCACGCTGACAAACATCGGCGATGCAGTGTTGACCCCCATCACCATTGGCTTGTCGGGAGAATACCCCGCCGACTTCATCCAGACCAACAATTGTCCATCCTCCCTGGGCTTCACCGCCCCCAACAATACCTGCACCATCACGGTGGCGTTTGCCCCGGTCGATACTGGCGCTCTGGAGGCCGCCTTAACCATAACCAGCAATGACGACGGGACGAGTGGCTCTCAGCAGTATGTTTCGCTCGCCGGCGGAGGATTGAGCACCATTGCAGGCGGCTCGCTCTTTAGCAACGCCATCTTCGCCACGGCCTTCGGCTGCGACAGCGTCGACATGCGCGGCGGCAGCACGGTGGATAGTTTCGATTCCAGCCTCGGCTTCAGTTCATCGCACACGCTCAGCGGGGGCAACGTGGGCGCTAACGGAACCGTCAGTCTCAATGGCGCGAATACTGCCATCTATGGCACGGTGTCGGTATGGAACCAAAATTGCGATCAGTTCCCCTCGGGCTTCAACAGCAATGGTGGAGGTCAGCCAAGCGGAGGGATAGGGACGCTCAAGGGCCCCGGCAACTATCCTTCGCCCCCATTGCCCTACACGCCTCCCGTCAGCACCCAGACCATCTCCGGTTCCTGCGGATCGATATCCGGCTGCACCAACACCGGAAGCAGAACGGTGAGCCTTGCCCCGGGTTCCTACGGCAACCTGGGCCTCACCGGCGGCACCACCATGCACCTTAGTGCCGGAACCTACAACCTCAACAGCTTCACGTTGAGCGGCAACAGCGTTCTTTACGTGGATTCGGGGCCTGTCTATGTGAATATCGCAGGCGCTTCTCTCTTCGGAGGCTCTCCGGCCATGGACTTGAGCGGTGGAACCATGCAAAATCCCACCCAAAATCCGGCCAACCTCCAGTTCTCCTATGCCGGTTCTCAGGGCGTGAATATCTCCGGCGGTTCGGGCAGCTACGCAACTGTGTATGCGCCCAATGCACCCGTCAACCTGAGCGGCGGCTCAGATTTCTTCGGGTCCATAATCGGAAGCATCTTCACCAACAGCGGCGGGGTCGCACTCCACTACGACCGGCATCTGGCGGCCATCAAGGCAGGGAACTACATCTGGTTCAACGCCGTGGTCAATAACGTCAGAGGCCTGCCGTCGGGCTCGAATCCGGCGCAGGTCAAGCTCTACATGACAAACTCCACAATCAATTTCACCGCGAATGGAACATCCTACAGCGTGCCCGTTCCCAACGCCGTCGTAACCTTCAACTCGACAACGGCACTCGGCACGTCCTACAGCACCTCAAGCGGCAGATGGAGTACTTCGATTCCGGCATCGAATCTGACCGGAAATACCTACGTCGCCGGGGTTGCATTCCAGGTCCCCGCGAACTTCCCGGCTGGTATCCAGAACGTATCCTGGTCTGCGGCGTTCTCCACCGACACTCCCGGCATTACACTTCAATGGCAGTGGGGAGCGGCAGTCTACACCTCGCTAAGCACCACCTATGCAACCAGCACGAATTCCAACGCTCTGGGCGTCAACCCTGAAGATGGCGCCGCCGACCTCAACGGCAGGGACCCAGCCGGCACACCGGAAACCTACAAAGCGGACGTGGTCTTCGGCGGCACCGGTTGCGGCAGTACAGACTATGCGGGTCACCTGACCTCCGGGGCCGGAGTCGTTCCGAGCCTGGCTCCCGTAAGCGTTTCGCCCAGCAGCCTTGATTTCGGCACACAGGCCCAGGGCACAACCACAACACCGCTGACGGCAATTCTCACCAACAACGACAGCGTCGCGTACACGATCTCCAGTATTACGACCTCGGGGACCGACGCCGGCGACTTCGCTGCCACGAGTAACTGTCCGATTTCCCCAAACACCTTGGCGGCAGGGGCTAGCTGCACTCTGACCGTGGCCTTTACCCCCGGCGACATCGGTACACGATCTGCCAAGGTCAACTTCACCGACGGCGCCGGCAATAGTCCGCAGACGGTGTATCTGACCGGTACGGGCCATTGATGGAGTGGATCCAAAGCGCAGACCGGCGCGAGACAGATCGGTAGCGCAGTTGCAGTGTTTTGCAGCCCGAGGCAGGGTAGCGTTTTCGCAACAAAAACGCCACCCTCCCAGCCGTTCGTGATGGATGCTGCCGTTGAGAAAACGGTCCTACTGTTCGGTGTAGACGTAGTCGTTGTAGAGCCAGATCCCATCGATATAGGAATAGAGTCTTGCGTACACCTTGGCGCCGTTTGCGGGCAGGGTGGGTGCGGTGGCGGAAAGCGCCGTGCCTTTGTACAGGAACAGTTCGCTGTTGCCGGGTGCAATGGCGCTGAGGTTGAGCTGGTAGAGGGTGGCCGAGGTTCCTGCATTCCACTCGAAGAGCACACTGCTGGTGCCTAGTGTGGTGCCCAGTCCCGGCGTGGGAGATGTGAGGGCCCCCGGAGTGGGCGAACCGCTTTCGGTATAGACGTAGCTGTTCGACTGCCACGTTCCCTTGATAAGGGAATATAGAGTCGCGTAGACGGTTACACCGTTTGCGGGCAGGGTGGGTATCGTGGCGGATAGAGCCGTGCCTTTGTACAGGAACAGCTCACTTCGACCAGGTGCGACGGCGCTGAGGTTGAGCTGAAAGAGAGAAACTCCGCCGCCGGAAGACCATTGGAAGGTGACATCGCTGGTGCCTAGTTTGGTGCTTAGCCCTGGCGGGGGAGAGTTGAGCGTGGCCGGGGTGGGCGTGCCGCTTTCGGTATATTCGTAGGCGTTAGACAGCCAGACTCCGTTGATTTTTGAGTAGAGCGTTGCATAGACGATTGCGCCGTTTGCGGGCAGGGCGCGCGCGATGGCGGAAGTAGCCGTGCCTTTGTAAAGGAACAGCTCACTTTCACCAGGCGCAATGGCGCTGAGGTTGAGTTGGTATTCAGTGACCCCGGCCCCGGTGGTCCACTGGAAAGCCACGTTTGTGGTGCCGAGCACGGTGCTCAGTCCAGACGCGGGAGACGCAATCGTGGCTGCCGATGTCTGTGCCACGCCCGTTCCACCTAAAGAGACCGTCTGCGTGGCCGGCGCCCCGTTCAACGAATTGTCGGTGATGATCAGGCTCTCGGTCAGTGCCCCAGTATGCAGCGGCGTGAAGTTGATCGACAGATCACAAGCCTGCCCCGGAATCAAGATGTCCATACCGATGCAGAGCTCTTCGCTCCCATTTTCAAAAAAGTTCACCGGGAAGTCGACCGGGTAGCTCACGTCGGTCAGCTTCAGGGACTGGTTGCCAACGTTCTCCACCACCACCGTTTCCGGACTATCCACGCTGGTAGTAGCAAATTCGGTGGCCGCAAAGCTCAAAACCGGTGGCTGCGAGCGGGGAAGTTTTACGACCCTGCTGTTGTAGGTGTCCGCAATATAGACATCGCCATTGCCGGCCACAAAAACTCCGTATGGTTGGTTCAGGCCGCTGCCGAGCTCGATTTGCGCGCCGCCTCCGGCAGGCGCCTCCACCACCCGGTTGTTTCCTGTATCCGCGATGAACACGTCTCCAGCGGCGTCCACGGCGACGCCCGCGGGATGGCTCAACCCGGTACCGATCGTGGTGGGCGCGCCACCCAGAATTGAAACCTCCACGACGCGGTCGTTGCCGGTGTCGGCGATGAAGACATCCCCTGCTGCGTCTACGGCAACTCCCGCTGGCCCGGCCAAGCCAACTCCAACCGTGATCTCCTTATTGCTTCCGGGGGAAACCTCGACGACACGATTGTTCCCTTGATCGGCGATGAACAGGTCGCCGACGCCATCCACGGCAGCCCCCACAGGGCTTTTCAAGTCGATCGTAACTGTGGTTGGCGATCCGGATCGCGATGTCTCCACCACGTCGCCGCCCGCAAAATCGACAATGAAGAGGTCGCCGGCGCCGTCCACGGCAACTCCGAAAGGAAGACCTCCGGTGCCAGTTGCGACCTGTGCTCCGCCGCCTGCCGGCAATTCCACTATGCGTTGATTGAATGTATCCGCGATGTAGAGATCGCCCGCGCCATCCATCGTGATTGCTATCGGTAGTTGAAGCCCGGTGCCAACGGTGGTTTGTGATGCCGAAGCAAAGGCGATCTGGGGTCCCGTGCCGATGCCGTGAAGATAGGTCGTCGCCAGCACGTTTCCTGACCCGTCGACAATCTGGATCGCTCCCTCCCGCAGGCCAGTCTGTGTCGGCGTGAAGGTCACGTTGACGGTGCAAGAGGTTCCCGTTGTGACCACCCCGCATGTAGTTCCGGCAGCGAGGTTGAAATCGAGCGAACTGGCGCCCAGGGTATAGACGCCACCCACGGTCAGGTCCGCAGGCGAAGTCACGGTGTAGTTCAGAGTCACAGTCTGGCTGCAGGGCGCGGGAGTAGATTGGCCTGGCGGGCAAACGTCGGCGCTGCCCAGGTTGGCCGAGTTGGTTTGTACTTCCACGACGAGCGGTGTGTAGGGCGGCGTGTCCGGGTTGTAACCCGCGATGAAGACATCGCCCTCTCCGTCCGCGGCAACCTGCCATGCTGTATTACCCGCCCAGCCGCCTATGTTGGTTTGTGCGCCACCTCCGGCGGGCAGTTCTGTCACCCCGAATTTACATGGGTCTGATACGAAGACGTTGCCCAGGCGGTCAACGGCGATCCCGGCAGGACAAGTCCACCCTGTGCCCAGGGAAATTTGAGCGCCTCCTCCAGCCGGCACCTCCAGAACGCGACTGTCCCCCCAATCGGCAATGAAGACATCGCCCGCGCTATCCACCGCAACCGACTCAGGGGTTTTCAATCCGCTCGCCACTACGATCTGCGAGCCACCCCCTGCGGGCATTTCCAGCACCTTATTGGATCCAATATCGGCGATAAAGAGGTCGCCTGCGCCGTCCACCGCGACGCTTCCCGGCTGAATCAGTCCAGTGTCGACGCTACCGACGATAGTCTGCGGGCCGCCATCGGCAGGGATTTTCACAATGTAATCATCTAGAATCAGGGGGATGTAGAGATTCCCCGCGCTGTCGACAGTTACCTGCCAAATCGTTGACTCCGCACTGCCGGGCCGGTAGGTAAACACCGTACTCTGCGGACCACCATCGGCGGGAACTTTCACCACGCGATAGTTTCCAGTGTCCGCAATGTAGACGTTGCCGGCGGCATCAACCGCGACCCCTTGAGGATTCTTCAACCCGCTTCCAAGGGAAGTAACAAGGGGATTCATCGCGGCGGTCTGCGCCAGCAGGCCGGTGGGCAATGCACAAACCAACAGGAAGAGTAGCGAGAAAACCCGGCGAAGAACAAGGCGCCAGGTAGTCGAATCGCGTTCGCCGGAAGTCGGTGTGGACCGAGATCCTGCGCGCACAAAGCGTTTTGCAAGGAGTAATTCCTTGATTCCCAGGGCCGGCTCCTGGTTCGAATGGAAACGAGAGTTGATTCGGTCCTGCCCGAGGTCACCAAGGGTTCTGCTCTCTGCGACAATCCTGTTGTTCATCATTTTGATCTCTCCCCGTCTGCTTGTTGCTGAATTTGTGGGGCTACATCCAGCCACGAATTGCAGCCCCATTCCCAATTGAGAGTGCGTTAGCGGATTCCGATGGCATCAAGCATCTGGACAAACCAGCCAGTCAGCGTGGAGCCGCCGACGCCGGAGCTGCCTGAGTCTCCCCCATCGCCAACAAACGTTAGATATGTGTCAGCGGCGGCATGGGCCTTGGTCGGGGTGCTAACCACCGTCAAAGCGAAGATCGAGACTGCGAGTGCGTACATAAGTTTCCGTTTCATGGTTCCCTTCTTTTTGGGTTGGCGCTCATGCGCCGTGTCATGATTGGAGTCTGCCCCACCTCTCCACCTTGATCAATGAGCCAGGGATGAGTTGCTCCTGAGTTGAACGGCTCACTCAACTCATCCAAAACTCATCCCGGTTGAGAAAGAGCGCTGGTAGACTTCTTTCCATGAATGAGCAATTAGAAGGACTCTCGGGAGATCAACTTGCCGGGTTGCGGCGAGCGCTGAATTGCCCGGTTTTGACCGCAAATGACAAAGCATACGGCGATGCTCGCCGGGTATGGAACGGCATGATCGACCGCAAACCGTCCGCGATCGTTCGGCCGGCAAGCATCGCGGATGTGATTCAAACGGTTCGATTCGCGCGCGAGCAGGGGATCCGGGTATCAGTCAAGGGAGGCGGCCATAGCGTGGCCGGCAAGTCAGTCGCCGACGGCGCCATGATGATCGACCTCTCGGGGATGAGAGAGATTCACGTGAACCCGGGCCGACAAACCGCGCTGGCGCAGGGTGGGGCGACCTGGGGAGAATTCGACCGCGCGTGCGAGCAATTTGAATTGGCAACGACTGGCGGCGTCATTTCTTCAACTGGAGTCTGCGGCCTCACCCTTGGCGGCGGTATTGGCTGGCTGATGGGTAAGCATGGGTTGAGCTGCGACAATGTGATCTCTGCCGACCTTGTGAGCGCCGATGGGGCACATCTTTCGGTAAGTGCGACTCAGAATGAAGATCTGTTCTGGGCGATTCGCGGCGGAGGCGGTAACTTCGGAATTGTCACCGCGCTTGAGTTCCGTCTTCATCCTCTCAAGCAAGTGCAGGGCGGCCTTTTGCTTTATCCCCGCACCAGCGCCATCGACCTGCTGCGCCGCTACCGCGATGTCACTGCCAATGCTCCCGACGAATTGACGGCGTATGCGGCATTGATGGTTGGCCACGGAAATCCGATGGCGGCGATAGCCATGTGCGATAGCGGAACGGGTGCACGAAGCGAGGGCGTCAGCCGCCAATTCTGCCTGAAAGAGGCTCCCGCAGTCGACATGACCGGCGAAAAGAAATACACCGAATTGCAGTCGATGCTCGACATATCGGCGCCTGCGGGATTGCACTACTACTTCAAGTGCCCGTTCCTCCGCGAACTGACTGACGAAGCAATTCGCGCCATCGTGGATTACGCCGATTGGATGCCAACCGAGCAGACGCAAGTGGTTCTGGAACACATGCACGGTGCAGCCAGCCGGGTTCCGGCCACTGAAACAGCATTTGGATTGCGGCGCACCCACTACAGCATCAACATCATGCCCGCATGGAGTGACCCGGCACAGGCTGAGAAGTGCATTGACTGGGCACGCGAATTCTCTTCTCGTCTGGAGGCATTTGGCGCTTCCGATGCCTACGTGAATTATCTCGGCGATGAAGGGCCCTCAGCCGTGAAGGCGTCGTACGGTGTCAACTACGAACGGCTGGCTCAGTTAAAAACGAAGTTCGATCCGGAGAACCTTTTCTGCTTCAACCAAAACATCGTTCCGGCAGTCTAGCTCTTCGCCAGGTGTGCGAGTCCAATCGTCGCCAGGAAGCTGTGAAAGCGGGGATCTGGGTGGTGGGGGCGGAACTCTTCGCTGAAAAGAGAAAGATAAACAGGAGTCGACTTGACAGCAACTGCTCGATCCAGCCACTCGAACATCTGCGGCGCATCACCCAGCCTTGCGTAGATCGAGGCAACAAGGATGGCCGGTTCCGTCTTGCTCCCCGAGGCAATCAATTGCTTCATCACGCGAAGAGCGCCGGGCCGGTCGCCGTCCGCCGCCTTGGCGGTCCCCATAAATGCCAGCGATTCAAGATTATCGGGATTGATTTCAAGCGCTTTTTGAAACGCAGCAATTGCCTCCCGATGCCGGCCGGCCGCGCCGAGCGCTCTCCCAAGGAACAAGAAAGCTCGGTAGTTGTACGGATCCAATTCGATGGTCTGATTCAATTGCCGAATGGCGAGATCGAAATGACCGGCACTCGTCTGGGCTACGCCCAGGTAGGTGTTGACGGTGGTTGAAAGCGGATCGGACTCTCGCGCCAGTTGCACTGAAGCGATAGCCTCCTGGTGCCGTCCCATTGCGCTCAGATAGAGCGACTGCCAGAGCAAGGCAGTCACCTGGCCCGGTTCCAGACTAAGGGCCAACTGAAATTCCCGTTCCGCTCCATCCCAATCGAATTCATACCAGATCTTGATTAAGCCCGATGTGCAATGCGCTTCAGCGATTGATCCGTCAAGTTCCATCGCTCGTTGCAGATGAAATCGCGCGCTTGCCAGGGCATCAATTGGCTTCATCACTCCCACTCTGATTGAACCCATTTGCGCGTAACAGTCGGCGAGGCCGGCGTGGGCGGGCGCAAATCCAGCATCGATTGCAAGCGCCTCGTTGAAATGTGCCATGCTGTTGCGAATCGAATCGGCCGTCATCTTGTGCCAGAAAAAACGGCCTTTCAGATAAGCATCATAGGCAGCCGTCGAGCGGGCATACTTTCTCGATCCCGCCGTGGTTCCTGGAAGGAGTTCCAACACCAGAGACTGGCTGACTTTTCTCGTTACTTCTTCCTGAACGGCCAGTAGGTCCGATGATTTGCGATCGTAAACCTCCGACCAAAGCACGCTCTTGTCGCTGAGATCGATGAGTTGGGCGGAGATGCGCACGGCGTCTGCCGAGCGCCGAACCGAACCGCGCAGCAGAAAATCGAGGTTGAGCTCGCGTTGCAGGGTTTCAAGTTGCTCTGTTTGTAAAATTCCACCTGCAACGCGGGGGCCAACGGTCACGCAAAGCTTGTCGCGATCGATGCGGGAGAGTGCGGAGATCATATCCTCGGTCAGGCCAACAGCGAAGTAGTCCTCCGCGTGTCCACCAAGATCTTCCATCGGCAGAACTCCAATCCGGATTCGATTGCGCCGCTTCGCTGTCTCCGCATCGCGAACGTGCTCAACCGCGCCGATGAAGCGGTAACCGAGCCGAGGAAGTGTTTCGATGAACGATGGCTTGTCGGCCTGGTCATTCAGAGTGATGCGGATTTGGCGAATGCAGAAATTGAGACTTTGTTCGAAGTCAACAAACGTGTCATTGCCCCATATGGCCTCCTGAATCTGCTGTCGGGTGACAAGCGTGCCCTGGTGGTTGAGCAGGAATGCCAAGACCCGCGCCGGCTGTTGCTGAACTCTAAGCAGCGTGCCGTTCCTGCGCAGTTCAAACGTTTGCTCATCTAACTCGAATTCTCTAAATCGGATCAGGGGCATCTTCGCGGGGAAAGGCTCAGAGTATGCCACATGCTACCATCTGCCGATCTAGCATTCCAGCCAGTGTAGCGTCACCTATTCTCCATCGTTCCGGTCTTGTTACGGGCAAACCTTCAGTTTCGGTCGCCGGTTATCCGCTCAGAACTCATTTCTTGGTGGTGTTTCAGATTGCTCGAGAGAGATACGATGAATGGACTTCAAGCAGGTTTGGCTTTCCGTCGCTATTGGCCTGTAGGGTCCCACTGCCGATTTGCAAGCGGTCGATCATTTCGCCTGAACGACGGAGCAGCTAGTTTCTCACGGCCACGCATCGCACCGCGCAAACTGAGTCTAGCGCGAGGCCTTCGGTTTCACGACTATTCGGTATAGACATAGTCGTTATACAGCCAAACTCCGTCGATC
The DNA here is from genome assembly GCA_049518435.1 of Occallatibacter sp. Lineage (GTDB taxonomy): Bacteria > Acidobacteriota > Terriglobia > Terriglobales > Acidobacteriaceae > Telmatobacter. The sequence continues at coordinate 48,190 of JBEKRU010000014.1, forward strand.
TATGAATAGAGCCTTGCATACAGATTGACGCCGTTTGCGGCAGGGTTGGAGATGTGGCGGAAAGAGCAGTGCCTTTGTATGAATACAGGTTCGCTCGCGCATGGTGTAATCGCGCTGAGGTTGAGCTGGTAGAGGGACACCGAAGTTCCTGCGTTCCACTTGAAGAGCACATTGCTGGTGCTCAGTATGGTGCTAATTCCCGGCGGTGGGTCTTCGCTCGGAGCCATATTTCAAGAAAGGGTTCACAGCCTCACAGGTAGAGGTCGTTTCATGAATCTCTGCTGACGATATCGCCTCTCGGGATTATCCGAAGAAGGCAGGTCAAAAGAACGACCACAAATGCCAAGACCGAGGTCCAACAGAGGAAGTTGCGAGATACGAATCCGAAAAGCTTCTCAAATCATGGACTACTAATCTTGCTTGAAAGGCGTTTCCGGCTCAGACTTCTCCCATAGGGACGAAAAGGCGTCTTCCATTTTCATTCGACACGGGCCCCGAGACCTGAATAGAGCTCTTGAGACGCAAATTTCGAAGTTCTGGGTGAGTAACCGGCAAGTGTCCAGGATGCCGACCATTCGTCCATGTGGGTGCTGTGCGCCGAATGTCTAGTATTGCCATCGCAGCTGGAAACGAAACGAATAGGCCCCGGACCCAAGCGAGACTTCACCCGTGGGCGATGCGGAGGTGCTCGGTGCCCGTCGTGTACCCTCAGGTGCGCGTCGCTTCCGGCGCAAGGGCGGAAATTAATGACTTTCAATAGATTCATCCATCAGTTCGTGTAGGGTTGTGTTGTGCGAAATCAATGAATGATTTGCATTTAGGTTGAAATCCGCGTGAATATCCTACAAAATAAAAATCACTTCACCTTGTGCGCTGCCCCCAAGGGCGCCTTGCCAGGAAGTTGATTCACTGCACCATGCCCGTTTTCCAGACGGGAATTCCTGAAGCCCCGTAGAACGACGCTATTCCGGGGAATTCGTTGTCCACCGCGAACCTCATAGGTTCCGCTGCACGTGAACACAGTGATCGCGACACTGAAATCAAACAAAAGCGCAAGTCAAAAAATTTGAGGAGCAGCCATGAAACGGTCCCTATCGGGATGGATGCTTTGTTGCATCCTTTCCATCGCCAACCTTGCATTCGGCCAGTCACCAACCACTTCACTCCGCGGTGTCGTTAAGGATTCAAGCGGAGCACTCATTCAAGGCGCCACCGTCACCCTTGCCGACCAGGCCACCGACAACAAATATCACACTGTATCCAATTCAGCAGGCTTTTATATATTCCCCATCGTTTCGCCGGCCCGCTATCTCATCACCATCATATCCACAGGGTTTGGCACGGAGACCCGCACCGCTGAACTCCTCGTAGACCAGCCGGCAACCCTCAATTTCACATTGAGCGTAAAGTCGGAGGCCGTTACGGTAGACGTAAGCTCTGCCGCGGAAACGCTTGACTTTACCGACGCCACCATGGGCAACTCCGTCGGCAACGCTACCATTGAAGCGCTCCCCATGGATGGCCGTAACCCAATCAGCTTGCTAAGCCTGCAGCCTGGCGTTCTCTACATGGGCAGCGAAGTTGTCGATAGCCGCCAGGGCGCAGTCGCCGGCGGCCGCTCCGACCAGGGCAATATCACCCTTGATGGACTCGACGACAACGACCAGATCTTCGGCACCGCCTTCACCGGCATTCTGCGCTCCACGCTCGACTCCACCGAAGAGTTCCGCGTCACCACCTCCAACGGCACCGCTGCCTCAGGCCGATCCTCGGGTGCGCAAATCAACTTGCTCACCAAGAGCGGATCGAACCATTACCATGGCGCGCTCTATGAGTATTACCGCCCTGACAACGTCGTCGCCAACCAATACTTCCTCAAGTACAATGACGTCTCAACCAGCCAACCTAACATTCCACCGTTTTATCTGGTCAACACCTTCGGCGGCGCCCTCGGCGCACCCATCTTCAAAGACAAGCTCTTCTACTTCTTCAACTACGAAGGTCAACGCATCGCCACGCACGATGTCGTTGGAGCCACCGTGCCCACGCCCTACTTCATGCAGGGCGAACTACGGTACGTGGACGCGACGACCGGGCTTCCGGATACACTGACGGCTCCGCAGGTTGCAGCGCTCGATCAACCCTGCACCACCAACACCTTCAACGGGTCTCCAGTCTGCCCAAATGGCCCTGGAGCCAACGCCGCTGTGCTCAAATACCTGTCAACAGAGCCCACCACGCTCAGCACCATTGGCGGCGACGGCGGCCTGAACAGCGGTGAGATTTTCTTTTCGTCTCCTGCCCCCCGGACCCTCAACACCAGCATTCTCAAAATCGACTACAACATGAACGGCAAGAACCACTTTTTCGCTCGCGGAAATCTCCAGAAAGACACCACTGCGGGAGACGAGAACTTTCCCTCACAGCCCGCCGCCACATTCTATGACGACAACACCAAGGGCATGAGCTTCGGCCACACCTGGATTCCCACTTCGCATATCATCAACGACGCGCGATATGGATATATCCGGCAGGGCTGGCAGAGTGGCGGCATCGCCCCCGGCACATGGGTTGACATCTATGGGCTAACTCAGCCAACTGCGCAAACCGGAACCACCCAACTCCACGTTCCGGTTAACAACATCACCGATACCCTCACGTGGAATAAGGGCACACACACCTTCGCCTTTGGCGGTAACTGGCGCAGCATCACCAATCACCACAGCAGTAATACCGGCTCCTTCGACGGCGCAAGCACCACCTATCAGTACGCAAACACCTCCGATCTGCCGGTGCCCGCCAACATGTCCTCAGGCTTTACCAACCAGTGGAGCCTGGCTTGGGCAGATCTCATGGGCGTCATTCCTCAACTCACCAACGTATACAACTACACCATCACCGGACCCACCACGGGCACCGCTCTTGCTGCCGGTGCGCCGGTAACAAAGAATTTTCACGCTAACGAGTTTGAAGGTTACGTGCAGGACACATGGCACGCCCGTTCCAATTTGAATGTCACCCTCGGTGTGCGTTACACCATACTGCAGACCCCCTATGAAACCAATGGGCAGGAGATTGCGCCCACCATCCAAACGGATGCCTGGTACAAGCAGCGTGAATCCGCCGCGCAACAGGGCCAGATTTATGAGCCCTTGATCTCTTTGGCTCCTGCCGGCAAAGCCAACCACGCGCCGGGATATTGGCCCGAAAACAAAAACAATTTCGCCCCCCGCATCGGTGTGGTTTGGTCCCCCGATGCCAAAACTTCTATCCGCGCCAGCGCTGGCATGTACTACGACCACTATGGCGAAGCCCTGGTCAACACCTTCGACTCGACCGGCTCCTACGGCCTTACCGCCGGCATAACCAACGCGGCGGATGTACTGGGCTTCGAGAATGCGCCCCGCTTCACCGGCCCCCACAATCTCCCCGATATCCCTTTACCGCCGGCCTCGCCTACGCAGACCTTCCCGTTCGCTCCTCCGGCCAGCGGGTTCGCCATCGACTGGGGCATGGACAACCACATCAAGACTCCCTACGCCGAATCCTTCAACTTCTCCTTCCAGCACCAGTTGCCGTCCGGATTCACGTTCGAAGAGGCCTACGTCGGCCGGCTTGGACACCACCTGCTACAGGAACTCGATTTGGCAGAGCCTACTGACTTCGTTGATCCAGCCGGTGGCGGCGACTACTTTGCCGCGGCCAAGATACTTTCCAAGGCGGTCGACGCAGCTCCATTTGGTACCGAACAATACGGAATCTTTGCGGGAAATACGCAGAAAGTGAACAACAATATTCCCGCCATTCCGTACTTTGAAAATGTCTTCCCCTACATGAAGAATCAGGACTACCCGGGAGAAAGCGCCTCTCAGGCCATCTTCAACAATGCATGGTCGCCTGAACGCTACACCAATGGCGAAACGCTTTCGCTCGCTTTCCTCGATGTCTTCGGCATCTTCCCCGGAAGCCCGTTTAACGGGGGCCCCAATCAGTCGACTTTCTGGAGCAGCCAGTTCTCCTCACTCTATTCCATGGACTCTGTTGGCAACAGCTCCTACAACGCGCTTCAATTCACCCTGCGCCATCCCGCCACGCATGGGCTCACCATCGATGCCAGCTACACCTTCTCCAAGTCTCTTGACTATGGCTCTGAAACCGAGCGGTCCAACATCTTCACCGACGTAGACGATGCGTACACCAACTTCGCCATCCAGAACACTTGGAAGCCCAAGCTCAACAAGGGCGTTTCGGACTTCGACACACACAGCCTTGTCACTGCGGACTGGGTTTATGTGCTCCCTGTGGGCCGCGGCAAAGCCTTCCTTGGCGGTTCCAACCGCGTAGTTGACTCCGTGCTCGGAGGATGGCAATGGTCCGGTCTCGGACGCTGGACCAGCGGCCTTCCGTTCAGCATCGAGTCTCCCGCCTATCCCACCAATTACGACAACCCCGCTATGAGCTTCAACGTCGGCAACGTCACAACACATAGGAGCATCACCAACGGCGTTCCCCATGTCTTCACCCCTGCGACTGTCACCGCCATCAACAACGGCATTTTCTTCGGCAATCCCATTCGCCTGCCCTACGCAGGAGAAGCAGGAGGCCGCAATCAATTCCGTGGAGACGGCTACTTCGATATCGATTCATCGATCACCAAGAGCTGGAGTCTCGGCGATTGGGCCAAACTGAAGTTCGCTGCAGAGGCCTACAACATCTCCAACTCCGTCCGCTTCGACTCCAGTCTCAACGGCTTGGTCGGCAGTTCCAACAACAACAACCTCGGAACTTACACCGTCGCTCTGTCCACTTACCGCCGCATGCAATTCGGCGTCAGGGTGGACTTCTAGTAATCGACTTTTCGAACCATGCTTGACCATGGGAAGTCGCAATGAGAGACTGAGCCTCGATCATCATTCGATCGAGGCTCAGTTTTCTTGATTGAATGTGAAGGCCTGTGCCCCATTCATAGCAGCTTCATCGCGAAGAGTGGGAAGAAAAGATGCACAGGCGAGAAGGGTTCACCTATGCGGATTGCACGAACAAAAAGCAACACTGAATTTTTGCTTTTACTTCCCTTGGCCGCCACGGCCATTTTATGCTGCACGCATCCAGCTTCAGGGCAGGGAAGCAGCTTCACCATCGAGCAAGCCCTGAGCGCTCCCTTCACTTCCGATCTCATCGCAGCCCCCGCAAAGGGCCGTCTAGCCTGGGAAGCAAACATCAATGGCCGTCGCAACCTGTGGGTAGCCGAACCCGCCCCAGACGGCAAAGGCTACGTCTCCCGCCAGGTCACTCACTACAGCGATGACGATGGCATAGAGATCAACACGCCCGCATGGACACCGGACGCCGCGTCAATTGTGTACGTCCACGGTAGCGGCGCCCAGGGTGAAAGCCATCCCGTCCCCAACCCCGCGTGGTTCCCAAAGGGTGCGCAGCAGCAGCTCTGGATCGTCAGCGCGAACGGCGGCGAGCCCCGTCTTTTAAGCGATGGTCACGTGCCAGCGGTTTCCCCCGATGGCAAGCAAGTGGCGTTCGTCCTCAAAGGCCAGGTATGGACAATTAGCCTCGATGATCCAGCCGCGAAGCCCCAGCAGTTGCTGCAAACCCGAGGCTCCGCTCAGACCTTGCGCTGGTCTCCCGACGGCGCGCACCTCGCCTTCGTCAGCAATCGCGATGACCATAGCTTCATTGCCGTCTACACCGTAGGGTCAGGAACCATAAGTTATCTCGATCCATCTACGGATCTCGACAGCGATCCCACTTGGTCGCCTGATTCCAGACGCATAGCCTTTCTGCGAATTCCTCCTGACAAGGATGCGCTGCTCTTCGTTGCCCATCGCACTGCGCTGCCCTGGTCAATTCGTGTGACTGACGTGGACACGGGCAACGGACACGAAATCTTTCGCGCAGCCGAAGGACAAGGCAGCGCCTATCGCGAAACCGATTCGCAAGACCAGCTCCATTGGACGCTCGGCGACCGAATCGTTTTTCCCTGGGAACGCGACGGCTGGCTTCATCTTTACGCAACGCCATTCGCAGGCGGAGAACCAAAGCAACTCACCCCCGGTCCCTTTGAAGTCGAGCACGTATCCCTCAGCGCCGATCGCAAGTCACTCGTCTTCGATGGAAATCAAAACGACATCGATCGCCGCCATGTAAGTCTCGTCCGCTTCGAAAGCGACGGCTCCCATAGCAACCCGGCGGCCGTTACCTCGGGCGATGGTATTGAAACCCAGCCCGTCGTTTCGAGCGACGGTGTAATTGCCATCCTGCGTTCCGATACGCGCCTGCCCATTCGTGCCGCGGTGGTTGCGAGGGATCGCCTAATCGATCTCGCGCCGCAAGCCATCCCAGCGGACTTCCCCGCCGCCAAATTCGTGACTCCGCAGCAAATCGTCTTCACTGCGGCCGACGGGCCTGCGATCCACGGCCAGCTATTTTTACCCGCAGGCATCGCATCCGGCGAACGCCGCCCAGCAATGGTCTTTTTCCACGGTGGCAGCCAGCGACAGATGCTCCTCGGCTGGCATTACATGGAGTATTACTCCAACGCCTACGCAATGAATCAATACCTCGTCAGCCTTGGCTATATCGTGCTCAGCGTCAACTATCGAAGCGGCATCGGCTACGGGCTCAACTTCCGCGAAGCCCTCAACTATGGTGCTTCTGGCGCAAGTGAATTCAATGATGTCATGGGCGCGGGCCTCTATCTCAAGAGCCGTCCTGACGTGGACGGAGCACGAATAGCTTCCTGGGGCGGAAGTTATGGCGGCTATCTCACCGCGCTCGCTCTTGCCCGCGCGTCCAGTCTCTTTGCGGCCGGTGTTGATATGCATGGCGTTCACGATTGGAATCTGGAGTTGCCCACCTTCTCGCCGAATTACGACCCGCGCGAACACACCGAGACTGCCCGCATCGCCTTCGAGTCATCGCCCATCGCCTCGGTCGCCACGTGGCGCTCGCCTGTGCTTCTCATTCATGGCGACGATGATCGAAATGTGCCCTTTGCTGAAACGGAGTTGCTGATTGATGCGTTACGCCGCCAGAAGGTCGACTTCGAGGAACTGATCTTTCCCGACGAAATCCACGATTTCTTGCTGCGCCGTGACTGGGTCAAGGCGTACACCGCCAGCGCGGCATTTCTACAACGAAAACTCGGAGCAACACCAAATCCAAAGAACTGACATCCCTAAGGCCGCAAGACAAGCGCAAACGCGAATTCGCTCAATGCACTGGCACAGCCGGCTTCAGCGTCTCCGGCGTCAGCCCATCCGGAGCCCATGCCTGCACAATCACCTTGGCAAGCTTTGCGATAGTCAACTCAGCTTCATTATCTGTTTGCCAACTTTGGTCAGCGTTGTCATAGGTAAAGACCGAGAGAACCACAAGCCCCCGCTTCGTTCCAATCAGTGCCACATCGTTCCGCACCGCGTTCAGCGCACCGGTCTTGTTTGCAATCGCCGTTCCCTGTTCGCTGCTGTCAATTGTCTCCAGGTAACGCGGTATATCGTCGCGATAAAACTGGTGCTGCAATATCTCTACAGCGGTGGAGCAAAGCGCAAGATCCGTAGCCGTCGGCGCATCAGCCGAAAGCTGGCATCTTGCAAACCGAGTTATCAGCAATGCCATCTCATGAGCTGTCGTCTTACCCAGCCCGAACTTCGGCTGATCCGCCGGCATCGGTCCGGTCGCTGGCTTCGAAATCTTTTTGTAGAGATAAGTATTCGTCAGTCCAATCGACGCCATGCGCGCATCGACACTCGCAGTTCCAAAACGGTCAATCATCAGGTTAGTCGCAGTGTTATCGCTCATGTCAATCATCAGCGTCAGCACATCGCGCAAGGTGAGCGTCAGCGGCGCATCCATAAATTGCAATATGCCGGAACCCGAAACCGCATCGTCCTTCTTCAGCACAATGGACTCGTCCCAACGAGCCTTGCCACCGCGAATCTCTTCAAGCGCTTCAAACAGGATGCCGAGTTTGATTACAGAAGCGGTCTTTACCTGAACATCGGCATCGACCGCAATAACCTTGTGTGAGGTCAGGTCCTCGGCATAAAGCGCCACTTTGCCCTTATGCTCTGCAACAATCCTGTTGACCTGCGTAGCGACGGAATCGGAGGCTTGCTGTGCAATTCCGCGTGTAACTCCGACGCAGAAAAGAGCAGCACATACTGCCAATTGAATCTCAAAGAAGCATGATCGGGAGTTGATTGCCACGTTGATTGGCCTCCAAGTTCATTATCGCCGGTAAGTGCGTTCAACATGGAGTGTTTCTAATTCAGATCGTAGTCCACGCGGCCAATCACCTGGTCATCGGGATTGTTAGACAGGAAACCGAACTGGATTTCGCCGCAAGGATTACTTGAAACTGGAAGGTAATTGGTAAGGAGCTTTACGGCGTACTTCCGGATGGAACCGTTAAATACACTCACACGGTTGGCCATCCTGTTTTGAACGCATCCGGGGATGTGGAGCAATTCGTGTGCACCATGATGGACATCACCGCAGTAAGAGAGGCGGAGGACAAGCCGCGGGAAAGCGAAGGGGAACTTCGACAGATCATGGATTTCGCGCCGCAGCAGGTTGCGGTTCTGGGACCTGGTCGCGCGATTCTCTATTTAAATCAGGCATCGCTCGATTATCTCGGTGTGACCTTTGACGAGTTCCTGAGCCTCGACCGTCGCCTGTTTATTCATCCAGATGATCGGGAGCGCGGAACGGGCATGGCTCGCACTGAATTCTCAAGCGGCCTCCAACACGAATCCGAAATTCGTTTACTGAGAAATGATGGGAATTATCGCTGGTTTCTCTTCCGATATAACCCGCTGCGAGATGAACAAGGACGCATCAGGCGTTGGGTTGTTACCGGAACCAATATCGAGGATCGCAAGCAGGCCGAGCAGCGGTTACAAATCGAGAATATCGCGTTGCGCGAAGAGGTGGATAGGACATCAATGTACGAGGAGATCGTTGGCACCTCTACTGCCCTGCGTGCGGTGCTCCCCGGTGTATCCAAGGTCGCTCCTACAGACTCCACTGTTCTGATCACCGGCTCCGCTCTCGCGCCACATGGCCTGAAATATCGCATCCGTGACCAGTAGAGCGCTCTGCTCGAAAAGCGCCCCGGCATATTGCTCAGAGAGGTCTCCGCCATGATCCTGCTTGGCCGCCGCCGGAATCACGACCACGCTTTGAGCGAGCGTGGCAAGTCTCGAGGCGGGCGTCGCAGTCAATGCCAAGACCCGCGCTCCTGCCTTTACGGCAACCTCAGCCGCATGCACTGGCCAGCCGTCGTGCCTGACCCTGAAGCCACCAGCAGCAGATCGTCAGGCCCGATCGCGGGAGTAGTTGCCTCGCCGGCGACATGCACTATCAGGCCCAGATGCATCAGCCGCATGGCTGCCATCTTCAGCGCCAGCCCGGTGCGCCCCGCGCCCATCAAGAACAAGCGATTGGCTGCCTGGATCATTCTTTGCGCAGCTGCGATCTCTGACTCGCTTACGGCTGCGAGCGTACGCTCCAGTTCAGTAAGAATCAGCTTCCGATCGAACGAGTGACTTGGTGTTTGAACTGCACCAGGCGACACACCTCTCATAGCGCTGCACCAAGCAAGTAAATTCTCAAACAAGTAACTCTGAGTGGCTAGTTAAGTTCTTGTTCGGCGATATGCTCTATGTAAGCTGATTGCCAAATCCCAGTGAGCCTCACCGCGTTGTTGTCGAGGTTTTCCTTCTCTTCTAACTAACGGAATAGCGCGTCTTCGGGACAAGAAATACATGCGCTCTCAGCATGGATGAGACAGAAGCCGAATGCCAATTGGATCCAAGTTTCATAGACGTTGAGACGCGTCAGAGCCTGGATATTCACGCTCTCTCTTCATTTTGTCGCAAACTATTTGCATTCATGAACGTTGAGAAACACCGCATTCTGCGGTGGCCGTGGCATGTGAATTCCGTTGTGACGGATATGTATTCGTCTTGTGTCAGGAAATCCGTTCGAACATCGCAATCCGGTACGGACAGTCTTCAATTTGCTGTTCGCAGTTCGACACTTCGTCTCAATCGTGACGAACAGTAGACAGCCCACCTTAATCAGGAAATTACGCTGAGATGTGAGTTCATCACTGAATTGAATTTGGGTGATACCGTTTCAACGTAGAATTGGTTCCACAGACTTTGTGGACGAGAGAGAACGGTGTAGAAATTAACCAAGCTGTTGACTTTAGAAAGGATACAGCTTAAGCGGTTCAGTTTCAATGAGTTGATAATGGTCGGGGCGGAGGAATTCGAACCCGAAGTCCCGCTATTGTTCATCCAGCCTGACTGTCCAACCTTAATCTGCTGGAACCTCGCAGGCTTTACTGGCGTCGGATCAAACTGAGAGGAGTTGACACTGGGCGTGTTCTCTGTCCGATCAGATCGACTTCTGACGCAAGCCCGAAAAGAGTGTCTCCGAGTTGGCGAGAAGTTCGCCAAGTTTTGGAGTAGCCTATCATTCCTGGCCCATTTTGTTTGGTACAATTTGAACAACGGAGTGGTGACAACTTCGCGGTTCGCTTTCGCTTGGCTAAAGACAGAGATTTGAGGCTTCGGCTTACTGTCCATACTGTCCATTTTTCTCGGAGTTCGGTTATATCCGGTGGGAAACATGGATTCAAGTGAAGGAGTGGATAGTAAGAAAAGACAGTACATTCTGCGATTTGCGCTAAGCGATTGAAATTGCAGAGGGGACGTAGCTCAGTTGGTTAGAGCGCCGCCCTGTCACGGCGGAGGTCGCGGGTTCGAGCCCCGTCGTCCCCGCCATACTTTCCACCGGATGTTTGGAACGTATGGACCTATAGCTATAAACCATCCTCCGATGCAAATCTCACTGGACCATGGCGTGACAAGTGTTTCTCAGAGCGCGGCCGTGGAGATCAGACCCGTCCCAGGAAGAAATACGCCAGTGCAAACAGGACATACACCCCAATCAGCAGAAATCCCTCGTACCAGGTCGTTTCGCCGTCGGCGACGATAAACCGCACAATGAAGGCCGCGCTGACAATCGCGAACAGATCCAGCGGGCTGCCGAATACAAGGTTCATCGGGTGTCCCATCACCCAGGACGTAATCACCAGAACTGGCGCGACCACCAATGCAATCTGGATTGCCGACCCCAGGCAGAGCCCCAGCACGATATCCATTTTGTTGGCGCGGGCAAATGAAACCGCGACGAACAAATCGGACACGGTGCCGATCAGCGCCAGCACCACCACCCCCATGAAGACTGGAGAGAGACCGAGTTGCGACGACGTCTGAGTAAGCCGTCCGGAAACTAACTCCGCTTCGAAAGCAATCCCGATTGTGCCCACGATCATCACTGCAAGTCCCGCCGGCAGGCTCCATTCAGGCGTGCCATCCTCGTCGCTTTCACGCCCGCTCTCGAACATGCTCCGATGGCTCACCAGGACGTAGACCAGGTGCGCCCCGTAAAGCAGCAGTAGTACCACCGAAACGCCCAGGCTCAAACTCTCGTCGAGCCGGGAAAAGTTTGCCCCGGGCGTCATCTGCCGCTCGGTGGCATGGAAGACCGCCGGCAGCACGATTGCCACGGCCAGCAACAGCAGCAGCGTCGAGAGCAGTCCTACGTGTTCCTGCCTGAATACTTGCCGTTCGTGATGCAAACCGCCCACCAGCGCGGCGATCCCAAGGAACAGCAACGTCGTGCCGATAATCGAACCGGTAATCTGCGCCTGCACCACCTGGGGCTGCGCGGTCGACAACACAAACAGCGCCAGGACCAGTTCGGCGGCATTGCCAAAACTCACGTTCAGCAAGCTGCCGATGGTGTTGCCGGAATGTGATGCCACTTGCTCGGTCCCGCGCCGCACCCAGTCGGCCAGCACCCCGATTGCGACCAGACCTGACAGGAACACCCATGCCGGCGGAACGACGGGGAAATGGTTAAGGATAAGCGCCAGCGGTACGATGAGAAGCGGAGCATACTTCCGCAAGCTGGTGGCGATTTCTTGCATGATCGAAGCTCCTGTTCGCGGGTTCGCGGACTACACAATCATCGCGTGATTCTCGTCGGATATTTCGGCTATGCGCATCGATTCCTCTGTGAGTTCATAATGCCTGCCGTAAGAGTTCGAGACTGCCTGATTGATAGAGAATAAGTACGCCTAGACCGATTAACACAAAGGGACTGAGGAACTGTCCATAGCGGCGAATCGGCGAACCCAACCTTGGGTGATTCACCAACGCCTGTGCAATAAAGCACCACAGAGCGGTCATCCCCACAAAGACGAAAGCAATCGCGGCCATCTCCGATGCCGAGCGAATTGCGAACCATGGCGTGTAAATCGCAATATTGTCGCCACCATTTGCCATCGTCACCATTGCCACAGTTGTCGCTCGACCTTTCCCTCCTGCGACGGATTGATGTTCTAAATCATTTTCCGTCCTGCCGCGCTTTCGATAAAGATCGAACAGGTGCTTTCCTCCAATCAGGATCGGGAAAACTCCCAGTAGGCCAACATAGGCGTAAGGGACTTTCAAAGAGAGGAGGGATGCCGCCACACTCGCGCAAAACAGAGCCCCGATGCCCAAAAATTGGCCGAGCACAATGTCTCGCATACGCAACTTTGGATCGACAAAGAACCCAACCAGCACAAAAATGTCATCGACGTTGGTCGAGGCGAAGAGCACTACGGCCATGCATGTTAGTGCGAGTAAAGATATCATTCGACTGACCGTTCGTATTCAGCAATAGCAGAATACACGGTAGCGCAACCCGAAAGAGGGAATCCGTCCGGTTGCATGCATGGTCAACGGTCAAGCGCGCAGCGAAGTTTATTCGGAACCATCTCCAAGAGCTTTTTCGCTGCGCGCGATTCGCCGCGAATTCTCGGCTCCCAGGCTGACCAGTTCGAACTCTTCGCGAATGCGTGCCTCGCCATATTTTCGTTCCAGCGAGCGCACAGCAAAGTGTCCGCGCGCGATGTTTTTGAAGTGCTGCACGAAGGCGATGTTCAGCGAGCTTCCCGTCGCCGCGCCAATAATCGGAATGGCCGACGCCGCCAGCTCCTCGGAAACAAGCAATCCGAAACGAGCTGCGATCGCCGACACCAGTCTCACCACCGCGGGACCGGTTTCCAGCGAAGTACTGCGCCGCAATACATAGCTTGCCGCTTCGTCCGTGGATTTCGCCAGAGCATTTCTGGCCGCGTAATATCCAGATCCCAGCGCGGCAGGCCCCCTGCCATCTGTACTCAGGGCCAATACCTCAAGGCATGCCAGCCGAACCTCCGGTCTCGACACGTCCTCGCCTTCCGCGGCTGCGATTCTGGTGATCGCCTGAAACATGACGACCGTTGTCACCGGAAGTTCCACCAGCAGTCCAGCGACCCCAGCGAAACCGCCCACCGCTCCCGCAATTCCGGATACCAGCGCCGGATGCTTTCCCGCAATTGCAATGAGATTTCGCGAGCCTCGCGGTTTCAACGCGAACTTGAGACACTGCAGGATCGCGCGATTCGAGGCCTTCATGATGGTCTCGCCTACGATTGGCGGCAGGGAGGCAACCACCGCGTTGACGGGGCGACCCGCTATTCGCGCAAGGGTCGTAACAAAACTGTTCTTTTCAAGAAGAGCGACTGCGCGCGTGAGGTTCGCGCGGTCAGCGGGCTCCAAAGGCTCTCGATCAAGTCTCATCGCGAGCATAGGATACAGCCCGGAGCAGCGGACACACCATTTTGCCTCACCATCGACTGAATATCCTGCGTGGTGTCGATCAATTTCACCGTTCGTTTGCAGTATTCGTTCACTGGCATTCAGTCGTGCAGAACAACATTGACCAGCGAGTTCTTGATGCGCATGCCGGTACAGTCGTAGTCGATGTAGCCGAGGTCGCGAAACCGATTGAGAAAGAAGCTGACACGGGATCTGGTCGTGCCGATCATTTCTGCAAGGGTCTCCTGGCTGATCTTGGTTATGAATGGGGTTGGCTTCGTGTCCTGGTCGAAATTTGCCATGAGCATGAGCAGCCGCGCGAGACGCTTTTCGCAGGAATTGAACAAATGATCCACAAGATCGGCTTCCATGCGGATGTTGCGGGAAAGCAGATGAGTCAGGAATTGCTGGGCGAATTCCGGCTCACGGTGCAGCAGATCCTGCATCACTCTTTTCTCGATGCGAATGATTGAGCTTGCTTCAAGAGCGCTGGCGGAGGAAATGCGCGTTAACTGACCTGCCAGTGCGGCTTCACCGAAAAAACTGGCCGCGGGAAGGTGGGCGATTACCGCTTCCTTGCCGACAGAGGATACGACGGTCAGATTGACCCTGCCGCTCTGGATGTAAAAAACCGCATTGGCCGGATCACCTTGCGAAAAGATGGTTTCATCAGCCTGATATTCGCTGCGCGATTTTCCCGCGACCAGCCTGTTGAGCGGCAATTGCAGGTCAAATGCCGGTGCCCGCAAGGCGACTGCGGCGATAGGATTCGGAACCATCTTCAGCCCGTGTTGCGAAGCCGAAGGCAGAGGAAACGAGCGGCTCATTGGAAACCTCGGTGCGGAACCCTTCACAGTTGAGAAATTAGTAGCCATTGTCGGTAACCTTTCAGTCTTGCTGATGTAGAGCAGCGGTAGGAGTTACTTTCATCCCTTGTGACTTCGATATATCCAACATACAGAGTTAGAAAAAGAGTGAACATCGGCGAAAGCTGGTATCGCTGTAGGCTTTGCCGCCTAAGTTGTGTAGGGTTTCACTTACCAGGAAGAGGAATGCGCATTATTTATGTAAGTCATTCCAGAAGGAGTAAAGGTCATATTGCACGCGGCTTTCAGCTTCCTATTTCTCATTGGCATATAAGTGGATACATATCGCCGGTGCGCCCAAGAGGATGCCCCGCTGACTCCGCCTGAAGCGCATAAGTCTGTCGGGACAGGGCATAGCCGCTGACTCTGTAGCGAAGTAACTCAAACTTCAATTCGTAAGGCGGGCCATCCAAGTCTGCAACTAGATTGCAATCGGGATCGCCGCAGGCATTGCGCCATTTCCCATAATCCTTCTGACTGCAGGCACAAGCTCCTCAGAAGCACTGTCCTTATTGACATATTGGCTCGCGCCGGCGCTGAGGCAACGCAGCGCATACTGGCTCTCCGGCTGAACGCTCACCATGATCACTGGGAGCTTGGAATAGATACGCTTCACATCCTTTAACACTTCAAACCCACTCCGCCCCGGCATATTGATGTCAAGCAGCAATACGTCAGGTTGAGAGCCGGCCAGTTGGACCAGCACCTCATCCGCATTGGTGGCCTCGGAAAAGCGAGCGCCAGAGAACGCGTCGAGCAATATCTCTCTCAAGCCGCGCCGTACGTTCGCGTGATCGTCCGCTATCAGAATATCCATCGTTTTATCCGCATTCCGGGCTGCAATTACGACCTGAAGCAACAATACCTCATCTGATGGTGAATAAACATCAGTGAAGTCCGTGTTCGTTGTAGGGTTTATCCAGTCTGGCTGTAGGGTTATTCCTACGCATGCAGACCCTAATCAACCAACCCCTGCGTCATGGCGTAGCGAGCCAATTCGGCGTTACTTTTCATTTGCATCTTTTCCATGATGCGCGCCCGATAGGTGCTGACCGTTTTTACGCTGACATGCAGCGCATCGCCGATATCGGTGAGAGGGACTCCGGCAGCAATCATTTTCATGACTTCGTGTTCCCGATCTGAGAGCGACTCGTGCAAAGGCTTGTCGGCCGCCTCGTCGAGGTTGTCGATCAGTTTTTCCGCAAGGCTGGCACTGATATAACGTCCGCCGTCCAGTATCTTCCTGGTCGCAATCGCGAGCTCTTCCGGTGCGCTCTCCTTATGGATATAGGCGGCCGCGCCGGCACGCAAACAGCGCACAGCATACTGCTCTTCAGGATGGCCGCTAAGAATGATCACCGGCAACCTGGGGTAGGCATGCTTCACATCCCGCAACACGTCCACGCCGCTGCGTCCCGGCATGCTGATATCCAACACCAGTAACGCGACTGCGGCTTTGCTCAGGTGGTTCAGAACTTCATCCCCGCTGGTTGCTTCGAAGAAATCCGCGCCAGGCAACGCATCCTCAAGAATGCCCTTCAGGCCGCGGCGCACAACACCATGGTCATCCGCTATAAGGATGTGCATATTTCGTCCCTCTCAGCGCGTGGGCTGTCCACGGGAATGCGGATCGTGACCGTTGTCCCGCTACCGGGAGAACTGGATATGTGCACGTCGCCTCCGCAGAACTGCGCTCTTTCCTTCATACCAAGGAGCCCAAGGGACCCAAAGGTATTCGATAAGTCAGATTCACAGAAGCCGATCCCGTCATCTTCCACAACCAGCAGGATGAACTCATCTTCCTGGGAAAGGTTCACGCGCACTGACTTAGCCTGTGCGTGCCGAATCACGTTGGTGAGGCACTCCTGGAAGATGCGGAACGCCGCTGTCGCTCGATCGCCATCCATGTGTAAATCGACCTCGGGAACTGTGACCCGGCAAACGACGTCGTTCCGCGAAGCGAATTCACTCCCTTGCCATTCAATGGCTGCCGCCAGTCCAAGGTCGTCCAGGACTCCAGGGCGCAGACCGCTGCATATGGCGCGCACAGCCTTCACGCCATTGTTGATTGACTGAAGTGACTCCGCAAGCCGCGTAAGAACTTTGTCTTCCGACGGCGGCAAATGGCGCGCCATCCAGGTCATATCCATTTTGATCGAAGTCAGAATCTGTCCGATCTGATCGTGCAGCTCGCGGGCCACCACCTTGCGATCTTCTTCGCGTACCGACTGCAGGCGTTCAGCCAGTGCACGCAACAGTTCTTTCTGCAACAGCAGCGACTCCTCACCGCGTTTTCGTTCCGTGATGTCGCTGTTAATTACTAACACGCGAGGCGGTTGGCCGCGCTTGCCCCACTGCATTGCCCAGCGGCCGGACACGATCACTCGCGTGCCATCCTGCGCGGTCTTGATCATGTCTCCCTCCCAATGTCCCGCTTTCAAGAGTTCAGCCCGTATATCGTCGAACGATTGCGTATGGTCGGTGTGCAGGAGGTCGTGCGCAGTTTTCCCGACGGCCTGGGCCTTGGTGTACCCAAACATGGCCTCTGCCCCGCGACTCCAAAACAGGACCGTCCCTTCCATGTCGATGACAAAGACCGCGTCCTGCGTCAGTTCAAGAAGTGCAGCCTGCTCCGCGGTTGCAGTCTGCTCCCGCCTCCGCTCAGCAACATCCCGGAACACCAGCACAACGCCAATCGTTCTTCCTTCGCCGGCGAGGATAGGCGCGGCACTGTGCTCAACCGCAATTTCCCGGCCATCCCTTGTCACCAGGTCTACATGGTTAGCCACTGCCAGAATCCGCTTCTCTCTCAGCACGCGCAGCACTTCATTGTCCGCGGTCTCGCCGGACTCTTCATTAATGAGTCGAAGCACATTTCCGATCGGCTGATTCAGAGCTTCCTCGGGTTGCCATCCGGTCAGCGCGGCAGCCACTGGGTTGAGGAAAGTGATGCGTCCTTCGCTATCTGTGGCAATGACAGCCTCGCCAATGCTGCCTAAAGTCGCTGTCCACCGCTCTTCGCTCTCAAGCAGTTTGGTCCCCAGCCTCTCCACGTGCGTTCGCGAAAACCAGGCGAGGAAGACGCCAGACCCCAGGCCCGAGACCAGGAAACTTGCGATCATCAGGATCCATCGATGATGAGCAGCACCGACATTCAGATAGTAGGATTCCCACAAAAGAAGTCCTGCAAGAGTAGTTGTCACCACCATGGGAACCACGATGACCCGGCGGAGCAATATTCTGAATTTCGCGTATTCCATGGTGACCGATCACTCTTTTCCGAAAATCGAACAAGGCCTATGGAACGGTGACTGGGCTGGGCCTATACAGGGAATGCATCTATACCAATTTGAGTCGGCAGTGGAGTTGCCGCAACCAGTTACAGGCTCATCGATGCTCATCAAGTCCCGTTCAGGCAGAACACAACTGACTCGGATGAACCATTTCGGCTCGCTGCTGATCGCGCCTGCAACGGGTTTTTCCTAGAATTACATGATCATGCGCGAATTACAGAGCGGTATTGATCACTTTTGGGGATACTTTCAAGCTGAACGCCGATTCGCGCTCAATCTACCATTCACTGGATAGGTAAGGCGCCCCAGAATGAAGGCCGGCTGCCTCGCTTCCTTTCAGCCCGCATCAGTGACTCAAGTCACTCTGCGCTTTCCCGGCCGATAATACGATGGAGCCGTAGGTTTAAATCAACAAGCACCGGGGCGGGGAGGAATTCCGATGGATCTGGGTTTCATCGAAAGCAAAACATACGAAGAGATTTCAGTTGGCGACTTGGCAACAACAGAGCACGTCTTGACAGAAGAAGATGCGATGGCTTTCGCCTCAATCTCCGGTTTTCACTCCGTTCTTCGTTCGGATGAACTCATTGAGCGTGCCGGAGGTGTGCCACCAACTGGCCCCAACATGTGGTGCGCTTCGCTGGTCTCCGGCCTGTTCAGCATGAACATTCCCGGTCCCGGATGCACACTCACCCACATCGCGCTCTCCTTTCACAATCGCATCCATGTCGGAGATCGCATTCTCGTCAAGGTGCAGGTCACTGCGAAGGAAGATGCCACCAAGAGCATCGCATTTCGTTGCGAGGCAACCAACGGAGCCGGAGCGCCCATTTTCTCCGGCACAGCACAACTCCTCGCACCCCCGACAAAACTGCGCTGGTCCACGCTTCCCGTGCCCCAGCTCATCGTCAACGATCCTTATCGCCGCTACCACGGCTTAATCGCGCGCGCCACCTCAAAGCCTGCCGTCAAGACCGCGATCGTCTGGCCGTGCGACGAAGTATCGCTTGGTGGCGCGATTCAGGCATTCAAAGACAAGTTGATTGTTCCGGTTCTTGTCGGTTCTGAGTCAAGAATCCAAAGCCTTGCGGAAGCCATGCAACTCGACCTCAGTGCAATCCGGATTGTAGATGTCGCCGATAGCCGCACAGCCGCTGTGCGCGCCGTGGAGATGGCTCGTAAGACGGAGGTCCAGATGCTCATGAAGGGCTCTTTGCACACTGACGAACTCATGAGCGCCGTCGTTTCCCGCGAAGGCGGTATGCGTACCGGCCGTCGCATCAGCCACGTGTTCGCGTTGGATGTGCCGTCCTACCACAAGACCCTTTTTGTTACCGATGCGGCCATCAATATCCAGCCCGACCTCGAGACAAAGATCGACATTCTGCAGAATGCCATCGACATGATGATTGCCCTTGAGGTGCAAAATCCAAAGGTGGCAATCCTCTCAGCGGTGGAGTCCGTGAATCCCGCGATCCCATCCACGCTTGACGCTGCTGCACTCTGCAAGATGGCCGATCGCGGGCAGATTACCGGCGCGATCGTCGATGGTCCGCTCGCATTCGACAACGCCATATCCAGCGATGCGGCTCGTATCAAGAAGATCAAGTCGCCAGTGGCAGGAGACCCGGATCTTCTCATGGTTCCTAATCTCGAAGCCGGAAACATCCTTTTCAAGGAGCTTCAATACCTGGCGGGAGCACTGGCAGCGGGAGTTGTTGTCGGGGCTAAGGTCCCCATCGTTCTCACCAGCCGCGCCGACGGGGAACTGGCGCGAATGGCAAGTTGCGCTCTCGGCGTCCTGCTGGCAAAGCCGGCTCCGATCCTGGCTTAATCGCGAACGCGCGGAACGCGCTGCCTACCACTCGAGCAGTTCAAGCTGTACGAGAAGAGGTGAGGTGTTCGTTATTGAGCATCCATTCCTACCACTTTTGCTCCAATCTGATCTTGGTTGAGTCGCCGCACGCCCACGGGCCCGCTCGACCAAATGGTGATTGAGATGCAAACTTCCCGGTGCAGAGTGGTTGCAGTTGAAGCAGAGGACGCTCCTGTCAAGGCGCTGTTGACAGCGGTGACAATCGAGATGGAGGACCTGCGTTGCAAGGGTCTGAATCCCAAAGCGGCAATGGAGTTCACAGACGGGCGGTGCCATTGGGTCGGCATTGAAATGGAAGACCCCCGTTGCAGGAACCTCCGCAATTGGTGATGGAAACTCCATGCAACTCTCAGTGAATCGACGCCTTCTTCGATCAACCTGTCGGAGCTAAAGCAAACGGCGTCATCAAAGGATCAAAGAACCCGGAGTGAGATCCGGAATTGAAGGAGATTAAAAGATGGTCATCGTACTCATCATTGTTTTGGTGCTCGTATTCGGCGGGGGCGGCGGCTATTACGGCCATCGCCGGTGGGGAATGGGCGGCGGAGCCGGAATCGGGCTCGGCACCGTGCTCATCATTCTCCTCATCTGCTATCTGCTGGGCGTCCTCTAACAGACCCAATGGGAGGAGATTCCCGCGCGGAGAGGCGCCACGTGTAAAGCCATCGCCGCTTGAGTGCTGGTGCATCAATTCAAACCGCCTGGCGGAGGAACGAGATGCACCTGAAACTCAGCAATACGCTCCCACCCTATTGCTCCGCTGCGTTCTGCAATGCAAACCAGTAATACCGCCGCCAGCAAAACATGCATCGAATCGGCCGCAGCGCAAACATCGCCAGCAGCCCGTCAACCGGCCGCATCTCGGCCGGTTTGAACTTGGTCGAATTGCAGCGCGGGCATTCGCGCCTCAGCCACACAAAGTGCGGTACCCATTCGGGCCAGGTCCGATTTGAAAAATTCATGCACCACCTCTAGCGCCCGGAAACAGGCGTGTTCCCATCTGGCGGGCTCGAGTTCGCGTCGAGCCATGCAAGCGACGACCGAATGCTGCCGGTGGCCAAAGCCATCGAAGAATCCGCTGCGCCATAATAAAGATTGATGGTATCTCCGTCATCACCTATCGTCTGGCCGCAGGGAAATACAACATCTTTAACGTCTCCGCCGCGCTCGTATGGAGCTTCAGGGCCGAACATCCATGAGTCTCCGCGCTGCAGACATATCTCTGGCCGATCCAGATCAAAGAGCGCCAGTCCGAGACGATAGATGCTTCCCGAGGCTGTCTGCCGAACGCCGTGATAAATCGTGAGCCATCCCTTCGCCGTTTCAATGGGCGGCGAGCAAAGGCCAATCTTGTTCGCGTCCCACCAGCCTCCGCGGCGCGCCTCCAAAATAATCTTATGCCCGCCCCAGTGCCGCAGATCGGGCGAATACGATATCCACATATGCGCGCCAAGTGTGGTCACGGGACGGTGAATCAGCGCCCAGAGTCCGCCGATCCTCCTCGGCAACAAGGCCGCGTCCTTATCCTCCGGCTGCATAATCACACCGTAACGCTCGAAGCTCTTGAAGTCCTTGGTCAGCGCAAGTGAAACCCCGGGCCCGCCCCGTGCAAACGACGTGTACACGATGGCGTATTGTTCCAGTTCCGGGACGTAGGTTATCCGCGGGTCTTCGATGCCCCAAAGTTCTTCAGGATGATCGCGTGGGCTTGCCGGTAACGTCGGCTGCGCATCGATCCGCCAGTCATCGATGCCGTTTGCTGAACGCGCAGCGCACAGGTGGGATAGGCCACGGCGATCCTCAACGCGGCACAGTAGCAGAGTATCTCCATCGGCGAGCTTGGTGGCAGCCGCGTTGAAGACGCTGTTGATTGGGTAGGGCCAGTTGTTTTGAGTCAGAATCGGATTACATTCACAGCGGGTGAACAATGGAAGTCCTGTATGCGTTTCCACATGAGATTCAGAGGAGCCGCAATCAGTACTTAAAGCCGGTAAAGCGATAGGGTTCAAGAAGTGGAGCTCATTTCAAGGTGCCGTTCGCGTGCGTTTGTCACCTTGGCCTCGTGCATTTCCAGCAGGGCCATCAGGAAAGAAAGCGTTGACTCCGCTCCCTGGTTCTCGTTAATGCGATCGGGATGAAGGCCGTCTCTGCAGCCACCTGTCTCCGTGTCGTAGAGCGGCACCTGCAGGTCGTTCTTGCCCAGAAACCAACGGAAAACCCGCTGCGCCTCTTCAAACCATAGTCCTTCTTCGGTGAGTCTGTATACCTCGAGACATGCCGATATGGTCGCGCATGCCTCCACAGGCTGCTGATCGAAGCGTGCCTTTTCACTCCCCTCGACAAAGAAGCCGTTTGATCCGATGGGTACAAAAATCTCCGCATCGTCACGGTGCTGCTCGGCAACAAGCCATTTGAGCGAATCCATCCCCGCTTCAATCATTCTCTGGTTGTCGCTGCGCCATCCAGCAAGGATTAGAGCCTGCGACAGTCTCGCGTTCCCGTAGGAGAGGCTTTTCTCAAACCACCGCCAACTCGACGTATGCGTCCGCTCATAGATATCGAGCAACCGATTTGCAAGCGCATTGCGCGCGCCTTGAATCACCCTGTCCCCAGGAAACCAATCGAGATACGCCTGTAGTCCCAGAATGCAATAGGCCCAGGCGCGTGGACTGGTGAACCGAAGCGTCGCCGGAACTGCAGCTTCAAACAGCCTTCCAGCCGCACCACGCAAGCCCGCATTGCGGGAATGGCCCAGCACCGTGCCTATCGACCACAAAGCGCGGCCATGGCTGTCATCTGAGCCGCAATCTTCCAGCCATCTGCGGTCATAGCTGAGAAAGTTTCTGAACCGCCCCGTGTTGTGATTGAATGCAAGCCACATGAACGCCAGGTAACGATGAGACAGATTTGCAAACAATTGTCCCGCACCGTTGGCCGGCGCTTCATCCAGCAAAGTTGACACGATCAGCGCACGCGCATTGTCGTCGGTCGTATAACCTTCGCTTGAATTCGGCACTGAAAAAATTGCATGCTGCAGCATACCGGTGTCATCGGTCATCCTCAAAATGTGATCCGTATTCAATGCCGGTAAGTAGTCGCTTGCATCCATGGTAATGTCGTCCTTGTGCGCAGCCCTGGGACGCAATGTGCGCTCGAAACGTGCGCGCTGAAAGCTTGCCATGTATTTTTGCGCGGCCTTCGGCCAGATCGTCTCGCGTGAGTGCAAATATGCCCGCTTGCGCATCGCATGCCGCTCTCCATCGTTATCCAGCAGCCGCAGCACAGCTTCTGCAATAGCGGCAGGATCCTCGAACGGTACGATCACGCCTCTCTTATCTGCGAGCAGTTCTTTCGCATGCCAATACGGCGTGGAGATGATTGCCTTGCCTGCGCCCAAAGCAATGGCAAGAGTTCCGGACACAATCTGCGCCTCCTGCCGGTAAGGTGTAATGTAAATATCCGCCGCTCCTACATGCTCAACCAATTCCTCTGCGCTCACAAATCGGTTCACCAGGATAAGGTTCGATGAAACCCCGAGTTCGTCGGCCAGAGCCAGCAGTTCTTCCCGGTACTTCTCACCGTCGCGCCGGCGTATATGCGGATGCGTCACACCAGAGACGATATAAACCACGTTGGGATGCTTTGCAAGGATCCCCGGCAGCGCCCGAATCACGTTTTCAATCCCCTTGTTCGGGGATAACAATCCGAAGGTCAGCAGCACCGACTTGCCTTCCGTGCCGAACTGGTCCTTGAAAAAATTGGGATCCATGAACTGGAAGTCGGGCACGCCATGCGGAATCACATCGATCTTTTCCGTGGGGACGCCATAAATCTCCACCAGAAATTGCGCCGCCTGCTCGCTCATCACGATCACTCGATCGGAAAGTCGCGCTACCTCCTGAAGAACCATCCGTTGATCCTCGTCCGGTTCGCGAAGAACGGTGTGCAGTGTGGTCACAACAGGCATCTTCAATTTACGTAACAGTGTCAGTATGTACTGGCCGGCAACACCGCCATAGATCCCGTATTCATGCTGTATGCAGACCAGGTCGTTGCCGTTGAAATTCAGAAACTCCGCGGCTCGTTCATAAGAGCCCAGGTCCTCCTGCCCGAGTTCCAGACGCACCTGGCGAGGATAATCGTAAGCTGATTCAGGATCATTCACTGGAATCGCAAAAAGCCGTTCGCTGCCAAACTCCGCCGCCACTGCATTGCACAGATCGGTCGTAAACGTGGCGATACCGCATTGGCGCGGAAGATAATTGCCGACGAAGGCGATTCGTGTAGGCAAGGGCATGCTGCAACCCGCGTGCAGAAGTGGCAAAGGAGAGTTGGATTGAGATCCCGAGGGAAGGATTCCGTTAATACCGGTACCATGGTCAGCCATGCTGCCTTCTTTCGAATGAACGTGTCTGCAGCGCGAACTTGTGAAATGTGCGGCGGCCGCGTCGGGGATATCCGCGGAGATTATTTCGATTAGCGAAGACTTCCCGTAATTGCGTTCCGTCTTGGTTTGCCTGACGGAGCCATTCGCCGTTTGTTGCATGGGGGGCGATAGAGGCGGGCGCGCTGATAACTCAAAGGGACACGGATCCGACGATCCGTTTCAGCTCATGAGCATTGGATGCATGATAGCCTTCAATCTTCCTGTCAGCATTCTTTCAGGCTCTGGCTTCTGCTTGCTGTGCAACAGTGCTCACCATTGACTCTTGGCGGAGCTTCGCATGGTCTGCCTCTTTCTGGCGACCTCAGGCTCAAGTGGTCAATCAAGCACAGTCTGTGCTCTTGGAGAGGGAGAAAGATGATCTCCAGCCGAATGAATCGCACGGCGAGGAGAGTCTCATGTCTGAAGTCTATGCTTTATCTTCGATCCCAACAAGGATCCTGTTGCCAATCGACTTCAGCCCGTCGTCAGAAGCCGCGCTGGAAATGGCTTCGGACCTTGCTAAGCATTTTCATGCCGAACTGTATCTGCTGAACGTCATTCCAGTCTTCCCAACCACGACCATGCCGGACTTTGTTCCCGAAGAGTCGTTTATTCAGGACGCAAGGTCTGCCGTGGAGCGCAATTTGGCGAAGTGCCACAAGGCGCTTGCCGATAGAGGAGTCAAGTCAGCTTCCGGCATCGAAATTGGAAATGATGTGGCTGGAACCATCATCGAGGTAGTGGAACGAGAGCACATTGACATGGTGGTGATTTCGACACACGGCATGTCTGGATGGCACCCACTGGTGTTTGGCTCAATTGCCGAAAAGGTAGTCAAGCTTGTGGAGTGCCCGCTACTGCTTCTTCACTCTCCAAAGCCCGACACAGGTACAAAGACCGGTTCAGGCCGGCTGATGGAGTGGTGGTAGAGTGCCTTGCCATCCCGAAATCGTCGCGCCCTCCATTCCAGGAAACGAGGGAGCAAAACAGATCAGAAGTTGATGGGTATACGGTTCATCGTGAAGACAGGAGATATCAAACATGCCAGAACCATTTGAGAATCCAGAGGTCACCAAGGTCGAAGACGAGACGGTTTCAGACGCTACAACACAGAAGCGAATTGAGCGTGTCGCGGAAAAGGCAGCAGGGAAGGCGTCGCACACCGAGCAGGTATACGAGAAAGATGAAAAGATCATCTCAATCTAAAGCGTGTTTCATAAATCCGCTTTGTATCAGGGCACGACTTCAGTCGTGCCGATTGAGGCCAAAGAAGCGAGGGGTTTTAACCCCTGAGGGAATTGGGCCAAGGTACGCTGGTCCGTTTAGGAACACGCTCGAATGAGCGTAGTGCTCCCAATGTAAGAGACTATTTCCATTCATGATGAATGAATTCGGTTCTCGGAACATTGCACCATTGGAGAAGAGATGACTGGAAACAAGCACAATCCAGAAGGAAACAGCAGTGACGCGGGTGAGCCCGATCCTGGTCCTTACTGGCGCCGAATGCATCGCGACTGGCGATTCTGGGTAGGCGCGATCCTGATGGCCGGAGCGCTTGCAATTTACGTGCTCAGTGGAGACCTTGCGTGGGTACCGGGCGGACATCAGCAACCCGCGATGCCTGCGAGTGCGCCAGGTTAAATCCACGACGCCGCCTGAATTGAATGCGCATTCAATTCAATCGCTGGAGATGAATGAAGAAGCTGATTGTCTTCGATCTCGACGGGACGCTGGCGCCGAGCAAGTCTTCCGTCGATGAGGAGATGGCGTCGCTTCTGCATGACTTGCTTGGCATCGTCTCAGTGGCTGTGATATCCGGCGGCGCCTGGATCCAATTTGAAACCCAGGTGCTCTCCCATCTCCCACACGACCAGCGGTTGACGAAGTTATCGATTCTTCCCACCTGTGGAACGCAATTCTTTCAATACGCAGGGGAGTGGAAGAAGCTTTATGCAGAGGACTTCACGGCGGCTGAGAAAGCCCAGATTGTCGACGCTCTGAAGAAAGCCGTCGCAACTGCCGGTTTCACTGTCCAAAAGACCTGGGGAGAAACAATCGAAGACCGCGGAAGCCAAGTCACTTATTCCGCATTGGGCCAGCAGGCTCCTCTCGAAGAGAAGCAGAAATGGGACCCTGACTTTGCCAGGCGCAAAGCAATCAAGACCATTCTTGACGGCCTGATTCCTCAGTTTTCCGTTCGCATCGGCGGCGCCACATCCATCGACATTACCAAACCAGGTATCGACAAAGCCTACGGTATCGCAAAGCTTCACGACATTCTCGGCATTTCATTGCCTGAGATGATCTACGTTGGAGACGCTCTGTTTGTCGGCGGAAACGACTACCC
>JBEKRU010000015.1:0-72593 GCA_049518435.1 Occallatibacter sp.
TGCGGAAAAACTCACATCGTCTACCGCGGCAATGCCGGAGAAGCGTTTCGAGACGCGGCGAAGTTCAAGCATGATTTACCTGCGCATTCAAGAACATACCCTATGTAGCAAACAGCATAGACTCTTGTCAAGTAGATTGCTACATAGGTAAAATGCGCCATGGGCTCCGATAGCAAAACTGTAGACGCCAAACTCTCCCACACCGCAGCCCTCATCCTGCACGCGGTCGACGCCGGCTTCGTCTACGGCTTCAGCATCATGGAGATGACCGGCTTGCCCAGCGGAACCGTCTATCCCGCCATGCGCCGCCTGGAGCGCGATGAGCTCATCCGCTCCCATTGGGAACGCCAGTCCATTGCCGATGCAGAGCAGAGACCGCCGCGCAAATACTACAAGCTGACCGCGGCCGGAAAAGTCACGCTTGAAGCATCTCGCAAACGCTATCCGTTGCTGGAAAAACTGATTCCTTCCGAGGAGGCAAAGTCCGTATGACGCCTGCCCTCATGCCCTTGCTTCGCCTCTTTGACCAGGCTCTGCTGCGGGCCGCTTCTCTCGTAGTGCCTTCCCGTAAGCGAGCCGAGTGGCGCCAGGAGTGGCAATCGGAACTGTGGCATGTGCGTCGTACCTGCGCACCCGCAGACTGCGTTTCCTGGCCCGCAGAGCAAGAGGTCATTTCGTTCTGTCTCGGTGCGTTTCAGGATGCGCTCTGCCTCCGCAGCCAGGGCATGCGCATGCGATTGCCGCGTCCTGCAAAGCAGGGATCGGCTGCGCAATGCCTGCTCGCACTCAGCATTGTGCTGTGCGCCTGTTACGCCATGGCGCTTTACCTGCCGGGGGTGCGCGCCGAGCGCGGTCTGATGGTCGGCCAGGTCAATCCTGGCCTGGTCATGATTCAGAATGCAGGCTACAGCGACAACACATCGCCGAGCATCAGGCCCCGCCAATACCGTACGTGGAAGGCACGTAAGCAGCAGTATTTCGATGGCTTCGCCTTTTACCGCGTCGAGCACGATTCCGTGCAACAGGAATCCGCATCCACGAGCGGCACTCTGCCCGCATGGGGTGTCGCGCACGCCAGCGCAAATCTTTTTACCCTGCTCGGCTTGCCGCTGCGATTTGCGGACTCGGATCGCAATGCCGGCGACGGTACGCCCAACGTCGTTCTCAGCGAAGAGTTATGGACCAGGGAATTCGGCGCAAGTCTGCACCTTACAGGCTCCGTAGTTCGTGTGGGAAATCGCCGGGCGCGCATTGCTGGCGTGGCGCCCAATGGATTTTGGAAACTCCCCGGCAAAGTCGACGCATGGCTGCTTGAGCCGGAACCCGAAAGTGCTGCCGGCGCGGGATATGTTGTCGCGCATCTGACCCCCGCGGGCGAGGCTGAAATGTGGACCCAGTGCGTGCACATCACAGCCTACGGACCGGATGATTCCGAAGACGACCTGCTGGGTGTTTCAATCGAGGACTACCGGCCCGGGCCATGGTCCATCTACATGTTTTCTCTCCTCCTCGCCTTACTCGCACTGCCGGCAATTACATCTGTGACGCTCGGAGAATCGAGCGTCACCACGCAAAGAACGTCGTGGTCGCGAAGGCTCGGCCGCTGGAGCTTCCTGTGCACCAAGATCGCATTTTTACTCCCAATCGTCTATTTCGCTTCTCTCGACATGGCCTATGCATTCACCACCCCATACTCCAACGCATCGGCTTACATCCAATTGATTTCCACGTTCGGCCTGTGCTTGTTCGGTCTGCGCTGGATCCTGCGCGATCAGCGGCAACGGTGCCCCGTATGCCTGCGGCTTGTTGAACACCCGGCACAGGTTGGTCAGGCCTCCAGAACCTTCCTCGCCTGGAACGGGACGGAACTGATGTGCATGGAAGGTCATACCCTCCTCCACGTGCCGGGAATGCCCACCAGTTGGTTCGGCGCGCAACGCTGGCTCTATCTCGACACATCGTGGGATTTCCTGTTCGTGGGCTCTCTTACCGACTGAAACTCCACCTCGCAAATGCTTTGTACCCATTCATCGAGCGCCTTTTGCTCGATGAGGGGAAGTCTGTAGAACTCCACGACGAGCTGCAATCTTGTTCCTCGTCATGGCGCCGATTCGCTAATCTAATTTGAAGATGTGTGGCCGCTTCGCTCGAAGATCAACCCAGGAAGTTCTCGCCGACTGGTTCGGAGTCGAACTCGAAGACATGCCATGGTTCGCGCCCAGCTTCAACGTGGCCCCGCAGAGCGTTCAGCCGATCGTTCGCCTGAACCGTGACAGTGGCGATCGCGAGTTCGCCCTTCTGCGCTGGGGCCTGGTCCCGTTCTGGGCGAAGGACGCCAAGTTCGGCTATTCCACCATCAATGCGCGGGCGGAGGAAGCAGCGTCCAAGCCCGCATTCCGCGAAGCCCTCAAGAAACGCCGATGCCTCGTTCCTGCCGACGCCTTTTACGAGTGGATGAAGCCCAATGCAAAATTGAAAATCCCCTACGCTATCGCACTGACCAGCGGCGAACTTTGCGCATTGGCTGGCTTGTGGGAGAGCTGGCGCCCTCGGGAAGGCCCACCCCTCGAAACGTTCACCATCCTTACCACCGACCCCAACGAAGTCACCGAGCCCTTCCACAATCGCATGCCGGTGATCCTTGAGCCCAGGGACTACGACCGCTGGCTTGACCCGGGAGATCCCGCGCGCCCGCCCGTCGACCTGCTTCGCCCCTTCCCATCGGAGCAAATGCGGGCCTGGCCCGTGAGCGACCGCGTCGGCAATGTGCGTAACAACGATCCTGCGCTTCTCGAACCGGTCACCGCTGCAGATTCTGCCGATTCGCCTTCACTGTTCCCGTAAGCCGCCCGCGAATCTGATTCACGGCCACAATCCACGGCACAAGAATCGAGAACAGCAGCCGCGCGCCCACCGCCTGTGGCCCGGTCCGCAACAGGAAACCAAGATCGTGCCGAAACGCGAACCAGCTCTCCAAGGCCAGCACCAGCACCAGCGGAAGAACTGTCCACGGCAGCAAGACAAGCGCCGCAATCTCAAGCACGCACCGCGCTCCATTCCGAAACAGCCGCGCATGCCGCGTTCCAAGTACTCCATCGCTCGCCGCGTATCCCGCTAGCTGACGGCAAGCGGTCTGCAACGTGTACTGCGGCCGATACAAAGCTTTCGCGCCATCCACAAACGCCGGCCGCGTCGCTCTGCGCGCCCGCTGGTCGAACAGCGTATCCTCCCCGAAGAACACCGACTCAGGAAAACCACCGATCCGCTTCCAAAGCTCACTGCGGAATGCCATCGACCGCGCCGTACAGGATTTGCTGGGCTTGTCGATATCGAGCTTCACCCCGAAAAAGTGCGCTGAAGCCAGGTCCCAAACCGTGGGGTCCGCAAGATCCATGCTCGATCCGCCCAGCGCGTACTCGGCCGACCCGTCCGCCAGCGGCGCGGAAATGCGCGCCAGCCAGTCCGGCCCGTACGTGCAGCCGGCATCGGCGCAGGCGATCAGCTCCGTGGTAGCCGCAGTTATGGCCACGTTCCGCCCGCGCGCAATTGGCCCCGGGCAGTGCCTCAGGTTGCAGGTTTCGTCGCGAATCGCCCTCAGGCTGGAATTCTGTTGCGCGGCCTGCTCGAGCCACTCCCAGGTCCCGTCCGTCGAGCCGCCATCCACAATCACCACCTCGGCCGCCGGCGGCGTCTGTGCCAGCAAACTCGGCACCAGCCTGGCGATGTCCTCGACCTCATTCAGGACAGTGGCAATTACAGTGACGGGCTGCATGGGAAAAGTATAGTTGCGCGGGCAGAGTGATTGGGGAGTGGCATACCGCCTCTCGTTGATCCGGCGAGCGAGGCGCTTAAAAGTCGTTAAAGCGATTCTTGCACTGGCGTGATCTCGGTTCCTGCCTGCGTGAACGTGAAATGAAGAAGCCATGCGCTTGGCGCTTGCGCAGGTTTGAATTTCCAGTTCTGCGCGGCTTCGAGAGACATCTTGGCGAAGTACTTACTCGGTCCAGGCGAATCGAGCGAGGCACTTTCCACCTTGCCGCCTGCATCCACCGAAACCCGCACCGTCACGTTGACCTGGCCTCGTATGGACTGAACCGCGTTTGGGAGTAAATCGGGCATCGCGCGCTCCGCAACTTCGCCAGTCGTTGCACCCTTCGTTGAAGTTTGATTCCCCTGTACCGGAGCGCTGCGCTGTGGCCCGGGGCGTGCGGACAACGCCGGCTGGCTAGCGGGCAATGTCGTCTTACCCGCGGGCAACGGTCCCTGGCCTGTGCTTGGCGAGGTTGGCTGTACATGATGAGAATGCACAACCAGCGTCAGTGTGAGCGCAACCAGAAAGAACAAAGCTGCCAACATTGCCGGCCCGCGATGCCTGGCGGGGATCGCAATCGCGGCATGTTTCTCGGCTGTAGCCTCAGCCGGAGTCGGGTCGGTCATGTCCTGCTCGGTCAGAACCGACTCCGTAACCGTGATCGCTGGAGCAAATTGTTCAAGTCGCGCTTTGATATCGCCGAGAGTGCATCGCCGCGTGGGGTCAGTGCGAAGACATTCCCGCGCAATGGTGTGGAAGGGATCAGGAATGGAGGCCGGCACAACCGGCTCTCCGTCAATTGTCCGGTCCCAGACGGGATATTGCGTGAGGGCCTCCACCAATGTCACACCCAGCGACCAGACGTCGGAGGCGGGAGACATGGGTTCGTTCCCGGTTTCAGGCGCGTCATAAACGTGGCGTGTCGCTGTATACCAGGCCGGCTCTCCAGCCTTGTATAGACGGCGGGAAGAAAGCTTCACCCGATCTTCGACAACCAGGATGTTCTCGGGCTTCAAATGACCATGCACAATGCCGCAGTCATGCAGGTAAACAAGCGCATCGACAATCGAGACCAGCGCTTCTCCCGCTTCAGTGGGTGTGAGCGGACGCTGAGGGAGAATCTCGGAGAGTACTTCTTCAGGATGCTCCGTGATCGCGTAGATCAGAAAGCTGGTATCGATCGTACATCTGCCGCTGTCAATCAGCCGGATCAGATGAGGATGAGAAAGCGGAGCAGCCAGCTCCCATGCGGCGGTCAGGGCTTCAGCGTCTTCGGCATCGGCGGGGATAAACTCGACGTCGGCCTGTTTCCACGGCAGCCCGTCCAGCTCCGCAAGAAAGACACCACCGAAGTCAGAAGGGCCTAGCCACTGGAGAAGGGCAAATTTACCGTCGACGACTCGTCCCACCCAATCGGAACCAATTGAACCTGAACTCATCGCGCCTTCATTCTATATGAGGCTGTAGCCCGCCCTCTGTGAGGTAGTAGCTGGCCGCCCGGGCAACCATAGCCCAGCCCGATCCCCGGATGGTTGGCAACAAAGGACCGGTCCGCTGTCCCTTTCCGCGACTAAATTGACCTGAATCCGGTTTAACGATAGAATCAGAGAGTTTGGCGATGCACCTCTTTGAGGCTGCAGGGTTGTGCCGGCCGACCGCTTAAAATCTTGGCCCGCTTGGATTTTGGCGTGGTTGTTGCGGCCCGCTTCCCTACGCAGTCACTCTCAGTGCCCCAATGATGTATCTGATATGAATGCGCCCTCGTTTTGAAACCGGAGCGCTGGAGGATTTGTTATGTACGCAGTGATTCGCACCGGTGGAAAGCAGTACCGGGTCGCTCCAGGCGACGTCGTGAAGATTGAGAGTGTCATTTCAGAGGACAAGACCGTGGAGTTCAGCGATGTGCTGGCATTCTCGGCCGACGCTGGAACCGTGGCCAAACCGGCCACCGCAAAAGTAACCGCGGAAGTGCTCGGCGAAGGCCGTGGCAGCAAGATCCTGGTCTTTCACCTCAAGCGGAAAAAGCAGTACAAGAAGCTGCAGGGACACCGGCAGAATTTTACTGAGGTGCGCATCAAAACCATTGAGGCCGACGGCGTAACTTACACAGCAGCAAGCTAGATCACTGCTGACTGTTCGACGCCAAGCAAGGATTCATGCTTTCGGCGAAAGAAAGCTAAAAGCTAACGGCTAAGAGCTGGGAGCTGATTTTCGAGAAGGGAACAGGACAATGGCACATAAGAAGGGTGGAGGCAGCTCCACAAACGGACGCGACTCGAATGCACAGCGGCTGGGCGTAAAGGCCTTTGGCGGCGAATTGGTTACCGGCGGCACCATCATCATCCGCCAGCGCGGAACGCGCATCAAGCCCGGCGTGAACGTGGGAATCGGCTCGGACGACACCTTGTTTGCCAAGGTTACCGGCAGGGTCAAGTTCCAGGACCGTGGCGGCCGCGGACGCTTCGCTTCCATCGAACCCGTAACAGCCGAGTAATTCCGGCTCACAGCAGAGCAATAAAAAGGGGCTACGGCATCGCCGTAGCCCCTTTTGCACTTTCTGATCACTGACAACTGATCACTGACAACTGCTTTTACGTTTCCGATTCGCTGCCCTTCAGGTTCCGGTTCAGCACCTTCTCCACCACGCGCTCCACATCGGTAAGAAAGAAGCTGTTGGCGGGCTGCTGCACTGCCACCTGTGTTCCGGTGTGGCCCAGCGCCGACGCAATCTCGTTCCAGCGATAGATCGTAGAATTGATAGGCAGAACCACCGGCTTCCGTACCGGCTCCGGCAGGGCGCAGTAGACAACCCACATTCCAAGCGCAAACAGAATCACCGACTCGTATACGAACTGCTCCGGTGCGGTCAACCTGGTGAGTTTTGAGCCCACCATCGATTGAACGAAATCGTTCGTCGACATCAAGCCAAAGCCCACCGAGATCCCGAATGCCAGATCCCGCACAGGAAGCCGCAACGCATTCATGCTCAGGCAGAGGAATGCCAGCAGGCACAACTCGAGAATGCTCACCGAACGCATAAGCCCGTATGCAACGTCGGCCAGAGCCAGCATGCCGCGGTGCGAAAAAGAAACCGTCGAGAAACTCACCAGTATGGAAGCAACCGCTGCCCAGCGGAATACCACGATCCCGAATTTCATCAGTCCGGAAAAAGCGGAAAGCGCGGACCGGAACACTTCCATGCAGATCAGAAACAGAAGCACTGCACTGGCGATGTATACCGCCCAATACCCGAAAAAGTACACCGGGTAATAGCTACGGCCCCAGGACTGCCCAAACACCCACAGAGCGCCGAGAAGCGTCGGCGTAGAAACCACCCGCAGCGCCAAATACATCCCCATTGCGGGAAATCGACCGCTAAGTTTCTTCTGCCAAAAAAGGAACGCAAGTACAGACCAGAGGGCAAATTCTGCCACGCTCATCAGCGACATTACGGACTGTGGGGACATAGCTAGCCTTCACCATCCTAAGGGTTCTCCTAGGATAGCGCGTGCATCGCCTCTTCTCAACAAAAAAAGGGATTTATTGTGTGGCACTTTCGCGCCATTACCTAAGTTTCTACTTGAGGTTACCGCCGCCGCCCTCTGGGCATCCGGGTATGCCAGGGCCGCATCCCGGGACCGGCAGTTCCGAGGTCGCAGATTGGTGGCTTGCAATCACGTGGGTGGTCGAAGACGAGGAGACCGAGGCGGCAGCTACGCCAGCGAAGACAATCGAAAGTGCGAAGATCTGGAGTGCGAGTTTCATTTTTGGTAACCCCTCTTGGATTTGTTTGGCTGGGAGATGGAACTCCCTACAACTAAAGAGGGTAGTAGAGAATTGCCGCTAAGTCCAGCTTTTTCATCCGCATTATCCGAAATTCTCCTGTGGATTACCGGAGTAATCATCCCCTGAAGGTAACAACGACAAAGTTACCGTTGACTGAGACCCTTTTGTTACCGGTTATATACCCCTCCCTCATGGTAAAATTGGTTCAGGAACAACTCGCGTAAAGCCCCTGTCTTTCAAGCGGTTACTCCCTGATTTCCACCCTTGACTTTGTCATTGGGAACCGCTTGGCCGGTGCCTGAAAGCGAAAGGAATGCGAACAAATCTTATGGCGACAAAACCTCCTGACGGAAATCCTCCCGGCGACAACGGCGGCAACAACAAGAACGGCAGTTATACCGGTGAAAACATTACCGTCCTCGAAGGCATGGAGCACGTTCGCCTGCGGCCCGCGATGTACATTGGCTCGACCGGCGAGATGGGATTGCACCACCTGGTTTACGAAGTCGTCGACAACTCCGTCGACGAAGCCCTCGCCGGATACGCCACCAAAATTGATGTCATTATCCACGTCGACAATTCCATCACCGTCATCGATGACGGCCGCGGCATTCCCGTCGACATGAAGACCCTCGCCGGCGGCGAAACCATGCCCGCCGTCCAGGTCGTCCTCACCAAGCTCAATGCCGGCGGCAAGTTCGATGCCTCCAACTACAAAGTCTCCGGCGGCCTCCACGGCGTAGGCGTCAGCTGCGTCAACGCCCTCTCGCAGGAACTCAACGTCGAAATCTGGCGCGACGGCCACACCTGGGAAATGGACTTCAGTTGCGGTGCTCCCACCAGCGAGTTGCGCCAGGCCGGAACCAGCAAGCGCCTCGGCACCAAGGTCCACTTCCTCCCCGACAAAACGATCTTCACCGCCACCGAGTACAACTTCGACACGCTCTCCCAGCGCCTGCGCGAGCTAGCCTTCCTCAACAAGGGCCTCGAAATCACTCTCACCGACGAGCGCACCGCCGATCCCAAAACCGGCGAAGCCCGCCGCGCCGAGTTCAAATACGCTGGTGGTATTGCGGAATTCGTCAAGCATCTTAACCGCGGCAAGCAAGTCCTCCACGAGAAGCCCATCGTCATGGAGGCCTCTCGCGACGGCGTCGAAATCGAAATCGCCGTCCAATACAACGACAGCTACTCCGAAAGCGTCTTCAGCTTCGCCAACAACATCAACACCGTCGACGGCGGCACGCATCTCTCCGGCTTCCGCACCGCCCTCACCCGCACCATCAACGCCATCGGCCAGCAACTCGGCCTCTTCAAAGATATGAAGGAAAACCTTAGCGGCGACGACGTCCGCGAGGGCTTGGTCGCCGTCGTCAGCGTCAAGCTGCCCCAGCCCCAGTTCGAAGGCCAAACCAAGGGCAAGCTCAACTCCGACATCGCCGGCACCGTGCAGGCCTTCGTCAATGACCGCCTGGGCGGCTTCCTTGAGCAGAACCAGCCCGTCGCCAAGCGCATCATCAACAAAGCCATTGAAGCCGCCCGTGCCCGTGAAGCCGCCCGCAAAGCTCGCGACCTCACTCGTCGCAAAGGCGCGCTCGACGGTGGCGGCCTTCCCGGCAAACTAGCCGACTGTTCCGAGCGCAACCCCGACCGCTGCGAACTCTACCTTGTCGAGGGCGAATCCGCAGGTGGCACCGCCAAGCAGGGCCGCGACCGCCGCTTTCAGGCCATCCTGCCACTCAAAGGCAAAATCCTCAACGTCGAAAAAGCACGCTACGACAAGATGCTCGGCCACGAGGAAATCCGTGCCATGATCACCGCCCTCGGCTGCGGCATCGGCAAAGACGACTTCGACGCCACCAAGATCCGCTACGGCAAAATCATCCTCATGACCGACGCCGACGTCGACGGCTCGCACATCCGCACCCTGCTCCTCACCTTCTTCTTCCGCCACATGACGGAGCTCATCAAGCGCGACAACATCTACATCGCCCAGCCGCCCCTCTACAAAATCAAAAAGGGCCGCTTCGAGCAGTACATCAAAGACGATCGCGAGTTCGTCAAAGTCATGGTCAAGCGTGCCTCTGAAGGCATGCTCGTCCGCCACGGGGAAGGCGCCAGCCGCATTGAAGGCGCCGACCTCACCCGCTTCATGGGCACCCTCAATGAGTATCTAAGCTTCGTTGAGAAGGTCGACAAGCGCATCCGCAATGAGAAGCTCACCGAGCTCCTCGCCCGCGCCGAGCTTGTCCACCGCGCCGACTTCGCCTCCAAAAACGAGAGCGAGGTCCCGCCCAAGCTGGCCGCACTCCACGAAGAACTGGCCGACCGTACCGCCGAATTTGACTTCAAGTCCCTCAGCGCTCCCGTTGAAGATGACGAGCACCACACCTGGTCCGTATGCTTCACCGACTCGCAGGGCGCGACCCGCTGCATCGATTGGAACCTCGCTTCCAGCCCTGAGTTCCGCCAGATGATGTCAAAGTACTCCCTCATCAAGGAATTCCTCGAGCCGCCCTTCCTCATCGAATTTGCCGCCAAGCCCGGAACCAATGACGCCGCCACGGATACCACTGCCGACCAAGCCATCGAAGGCGCGCCCGCGGAAGCCTCCACCGAAAGCGCCGAAGTCCAGGCGGAAGCCAAACAGGCCCGTCGAATCGCCCGCGCCTCGCGCGAGCCCGTAGAAAAACAGACCGCCCGCGAGCTCTTCACCTACATCGTCGAGCAGGGCAAGAAGGATTACACGGTTCAGCGCTACAAGGGCCTTGGCGAAATGACCGCAACCCAGCTCTGGGAAACGACCATGGATCCCGAGCACCGCACGCTGCTTCAGGTCAAGCTCGAAGACATTGCCGAAACCGAAGCCATCTTCACCACTCTGATGGGCGAAGACGTGGAAGCGCGCCGCAAGTTCATCGAAGACAACGCGCTCGACGTCAAGAACCTCGATATCTAACCTCGATATCTAATCTCGATATCCAGCCCAGGCTTGCGGAAAGACTTGCTTGGATTTGCGCAATCCCTGGCTGCCGGGACTCATGAGATTCTTGTCACCCTCAGTAGAAGCGAGCTGTCTTTCATTGCAATACCTTCGCCTGCGCGATGTGCGCGGGCGTTCCGCCCTCTCCGCAACTTTGCTCCACAAGTCCCTCATCCCTACTGTTCGGTATATACGTAGTCGCTATACACCCATGCATTGTTGATATAGGAATAGAGCCTTGCGTAGACCTTTGCGCCGTTTGCGGGAAGAGTTGGCACGGTCTGCGCAGTTGCCGAGCCTTTGTAGAAGTACAGCTCACTGCCACCAGGCGCGACAGCGCTGACGGTGAGTTCGTAGAGCGTGACACCGGTCCCGGCGGACCACTGGAAGGCAACATTGCTGGTTCCCAGTATTGTGCTCAGTCCCGGCGTGGGAGATTGGAGTACTGCGGGAACCGTCGTACCCGTCTCGGTGTAGACGTAGTTTTTCGACTGCCACGCTCCATTGATATAAGAAGAGAGCGTTGCGTAGACGATTACGCCGTTTGCGGGCAGGCTGGTTACAGTTGCGGAAGTAGCCGTGCCCTTGTGTAAGTAAAGGTCGCTGGCGCCCGGAGCAATGGCGCTGAGGCTGAACTGGTAGAGAGTGGCCCCCGTCCCTGCAGACCAATGGAAAGGCACGTCGCTGGTGCCCAGTACTGTGCCCAGTCCAGGCGAGGGCGACTGGAGCACGGCCGGAGCGGGCGAACCGCTCTCGGTAAAGGCGTAGTCGTTGTAATAAGCGAAGTCGTCATACACCCAGGTCCCGTTGATTTGTGAATAGAGTCGTGCATAGACTATTTGGCCGTTTGCGGGCAGGCTGGGCACCGTCACGGAAGTAGCCGCGCCCTTGTATAAAAACAGATTCTGCGCACCCGCCGCACCGGTACCAAGGTTGAGCTGGTATTCGGTGGCTCCCGTCCCGGGGCTCCACTGGAAGGTCACATCGCTGGTGCCCAGCACGGTGCTCAGTCCAGGCGTGGGAGATGTGAGCACGGCAATTGTGGACGAACCGCTTTCAGTATATTGGTAGTCGCTAAACTGCCAGACTCCGTTGATATTGGAAGCTAGCCTTGCGTAGACCACCTGTCCCTTCGCGGGCAAGGTGGGCACCGTCACGGAAGTAGCTGTGCCATCGTATGAGAACAGCTCGTTTTGACCGGGTGCGATGGCGCTGAGGCTGAGCTGGTATAAAGCGACCTGTGACCCCGGAGTCCACTGGAAGGACACATTGCTGGCGCCGAGAACGGTGCTCAGCCCTGGTGTGGGCGTGGTCAGCGTGGCCGGGCTCGGCGTGGGGCTCTCGGTATAGAGGTAGTCGTAATACAGCCAGGTTCCGTTGATCAAGGAAGAGAGCCTGGCGTAGATTGTTACGCCATTCGCGGGCAGGCCGAGGGTCACGGAAGTGGCCGAGCCTCGGTATGTGAACAGATCGTCTGAACCCGGTCCGGTGGTACCGAGATTGAGCTGATATTCGGTGATCCCCGCCCCGGCGCTCCATTGGAAGGTTACATTCGTGGTGCCGAGGACGGTGCCAAGTCCTGGAGTGGGAGAGATCAGCGCGGCCTGTGCGCTGACGGTTATTCCGGTGCTTGGCTGCGACATCAGGACCAACGCAGGAGAGAGGCTGGGGTTGAGGCTAAGGGATGCAGTCAGCGTGTCGCCTGTCTCAACTGCGGAGAGAATCAGATTGGTGAAGGTAGCTGTTCCCGATGAAAGTGTTGCCGAGTTTGTTCCGCCGGACAGTCCGCTATCGGCGTCGGTGATAGTGACGGCGCTAGTGGCAGCTGCGAAGACGGAGCCGCTTTCAGTTAAGGTCACTACCGGCGCTGGGGTAAGCGGCGCTCCGGCGTTAGCAGTCGCAGGCGGTTCGGTGGTGAAGGCCAGTGCGTAGTCGGTTTGCACTGCGCCGGAGTCGACGGAACCGGCCGGGCAGTATGTGGAGAGGAGGGCGAAGCCGCGCTGGTCGGCGGTGAGGCTCGCGGCGTTCCAGTTGGTCAAAGTACCGAAGCAGATGGCCGGGCTGCCTGGCAGAGCCGGCATGGTCTGCGTGGGACCGCCATAGCTGGCCAGCGGCGCAAGGTTGATCCCGCCGACGCCGGCCTGGTTGCCGCCGTTGTCATTGAAACCGCCATCGATATCGGCATCCGCGGTATTTCCGGAGACAATCGAGTTCGCCAGGTTGACCGTGGTTCCGACACCGTAAATTCCACCACCGCCGGTCGCCGAATTGCCAGAGATTGTGCTGTCGTTCACCGTCAACGTTCCGCCGCCGGTATTCATGATGCCGCCGCCGGTGCCGCCTGATGCCGCATTCCCGGCGATGGTGCTGTTAGTCACGGTCAGCGTGCCGCTGTTGAAGATACCGCCACCCTGACCAGTGGCTGCAGAGTTACCCGAGATGGTGCTGTTCTTCAGCGCCAGTGTGCCGGTGTTCACCATGCCGCCGCCGAATCCACCGTTCGCGGAATTACCGGAGATGGTGCTGTTATTGATGGTCAGCGTACCGCCGTTAAAGTTGGATACTCCGCCGCCGCTGGTGCCCGTCGATCCACCAGTGATAATCAGCGAATTGATGCTGCTGCTGATCGTACCCGAAGCGACCGTGAAGACCGAAGATGCAGCTGCGCCGTTCACCGTTACCAGGTTCGTCACTGTCGCCCCTGTGCCGGAGGTCGGTCCGTTGATGGAGGCATTCGACGGAATGGTCAGCGTGCCGTTGCCTAGCGTGATGGTCTGCGCTGTGGCAAATTTCGTTGAATCAAAGCTGATGCCTGCGGAGCCGAGGCTGGCCGTCTCAAGCAGTGCATCGCGCAGGCTGCATGAAGCATCCGTGCCGGTTCCAGGCGTGGTTTGGATCGTGCAATTCGAGGCGGCGCCCGAATCGTCACTCGCAGTTGTCACAACCAGGGTGGGTATCGTGACGGTGATACTTCCGGTGCTCGCCGAAAGGCTGTTTCCGGCATCGGTTGCGGTGATGGTTTGCGATCCGGTAGT
The DNA here is from genome assembly GCA_049518435.1 of Occallatibacter sp. Taxonomy (GTDB): domain Bacteria; phylum Acidobacteriota; class Terriglobia; order Terriglobales; family Acidobacteriaceae; genus Telmatobacter. Next base: position 13,616 of record JBEKRU010000015.1, read on the forward strand.
TTCCATGGTTGCGGAGAAGGTGCCGGTTCCGTTCGTGATTGCGCTGCTTCCGGGAAGGATAGCGCTGGGATCGCTGCTGGTGATGACGACCGTGCCGCCGTAGCTGGTTGCCACATTGCCGTAAAGATCATAGGCGGTCAAGGTGACGCTGATAGGTGAACCGGCATAAGTCGACGGCGGTGCCACTAGCCCGATGTGTGTCGCCGGACCTGGCTGGATGGTAAAGAAGCCCGTACCCGTAATCGAAGAATTGGTCGTGTCCGTGGCTGTAATGGAGTCTGTCCCGGCGGTCTTAAGCACGCCAGTCTGAGAGCCTTGTCCATTGACCAGAGTAACCGGGCCCAGATTGACGAATCCGGGATCGGAGCTGGTGAAGGCTACCGTTCCGTTGTAAGAGGTCGCCACGTTCCCGAAAGCGTCTTCGGCGGTAATGGTGAAGTTGAATGCGGTGTAGAACGGCTCCGGTCCGCCGGGTATCACAAGATGTGTCGCTACCCCTGGATTGACGGTCAAAGTGAAGCTCTGCGAAGCATTGGGGAGGATGCCGTTCTGCGCGGTGATGGTGATGAGATATGAGCCTGCCAGGTTCGCTGTGCCAGAGATGGTCGCGGTTCCGTTTCCATGGTCGACGAAGGTGACGCCGCTGGGCAGGGGGCCGGATTCACTCAGTGCCGAAGTGGGCGATCCCGATGTAGTAACGGTAAACGTACCGAGCGATCCACTGGCGAAGCTGGTCGCGTTGGCGCTCGTGATGGCCGGAGCCTGGACCACTGTCAGCGTGAAGTCCTGCGTGGCGTTGGTAGTACCGTTTGTCGCTGTCAGGATGATCGGGTAACTGCCACCTGTGCCGGCTGCGGGCGTACCGGATAATAGCCCAGCGCTGCTCAACGTGACTCCGTTGGGCAGGTTTCCGGTTTCGCTGAACGTCGGGGCAGGTGTGCCGGTGGCCGTCACGGTGAACGAGCCTGCTGTACCCACCGTGAAGGTTGTGCTGCTGCCGCTGGTGAAGGCCGGAGCCACATCAATAACGGCCGTGTCGGTGTTTGACGTCTTGTTGGCGGCTCCGGCGCCGCCCGCGGTGATCTGGTTAGTCACGCTCCCTGTGAGTGTCCCGGAGATGTTTACATCGATCGTCAGCGCAGGATAAGGATCTCCTTCGGCGATCGCGGACTCATTGGTGCAGGTTACCGTCTGGCCAGAGGCCGAGCAACTCCAGTTCGTGCCCGAAAACGTTGAGTAAGTGAGGCCCGTCGGCAGTGTATCGCTCACCTTCATTGGATAGGTGCCATTGGATGGGTCGCCGGTTGACCCGGGCCCGTTGTTGGTAATGTCCACCGTGTATTGGGCATTTGATTCGCCCTGCGCGAAATTGCCAACATGCGTCAGGGTAGGCTGCGCGAGCACCGGCGCAGTCACGGTCAAGTCTACGCACCAGCCGTTCGCTGCGCCAAACGTTTTATTCGCAAATCCTGAACTGAAGAACAGGCTCCAGGTACCGTCGGGGTTGATGCTGGTGGGGAACACGTCGGCAAATGTTTGTGAAGTGCCGAGAGGGTTGTTTGGAGCGTAACTAAAAGCGCTGGGGGCCGGGTAGAAGCCGCTGGCGCTGGACGTGAACACGTCAGGAGCACTGAGAAAGCTCTCGTAGGCGGTCGGCTTGTAGCTGCCGGGGGTGAGGCTTACATTCCCGCTCGACACCAGGCCGCCGGCGCCATCGTCAAAGACATAGTTGCCCAGCGAAGCTTCGCCAGTGCCGTTGGAACCCTGGGTGGTGTTGGAGAAAAAGTCCAACGCGGTTCCTGTCGGACCTTCTACAAGCGATGCCAGCTCATCGAGGTCATCCGCGGTCGTAACGGAGAAGTTGGTGAGCTGGACCCCCACGGACTCGTAGGTGCCCGGAAGATTGGTTACAAAGATATTCGATGGATTCGGAGTCAACGGTCCGGCGTTGGTTCCCTGCTGAATCTGGATCGCCCCGGGATCGCAGAACTGCCACTGGGTAGCACTTGCCTGCGTGACGGTGGTCGCGGTGTTGATGCGCTGATTCAGAACAGAGGAGTAGCTCGAGTTGTCATTCGTCGTTCCGCCGTAGCTTGCCGTGATGGTGTGATCGCCTTCAGTCAGCGAACTTGTGGTGAACGTCGCCACACCACTGCCATTCAGTGTCACCACGTTGTTGCCGCCTGTGGCGCCTGCTGGGGTCGTGTCGTTATCGAGGAAAGTGACGGTGCCGCCCGAGGTCACCGGATTGCCGCCGCTGGTTACCGTCGCTGTAAAGGTGACAGCGCTCCCGGTCGTCGCAGGATTGCTGCTGGAGGACAGGACGGTCGTGGTTGCATTGCCTGTGTTGAGCGCCAACGTGATGCACCAGCCGGTATTCACAGTCAGGCTTTCGCCGGAGACTGTGTACAACGACCAGGCGCCATTGGCCGGGGCTCCATTGAAAGCTTCACCAAAGGTCAATACGTTCGTATGCGTGTACTCGGTGTTGCCGGTGCCGTAAGGAGGCGCAAAATTGAGCGTGCCGGGAACTTGCGGGATGCTCGTATCGAGAGACGGCGATGTCGAGCTTGGGAATGTGTCAGGATTCCCGTTCGCATTATCGTCGGTCGCTGAGTAAGGATTGTCGATGGTGGGTTGATCGCCCAGGGTGGTACTGGCTGACACGTAATTCGGGGTGGGGAGATCTTCAAACGTCAGGTTTACCGCGTTGATCTTCCCTGGGTCTCCGAACCCGGAATCAAAGAAGTCCAGGTTATGCGTGCCCCCACCGGGCGCAACCAGCAGGAACTCGCCGCCTATTCCATCCACAGACCCGGCAACACCTTCCAGATTCACGGTCACGGTCGATACCGTTTTGCTGTTGTAAGCCGCGTCGTTGATTTGGATGACGGAGGGATATGCAATCGGCGCGGCTCCTCCAAGAGGATCCGAAATGATGCTGTTGTTGCACCATTGATTCCCTGAGGGATTCGCGGGGGTCACTTCCACCAGTTCCGTCATGGAGTTGCTGCTATTGCCGAAACTCCCGGTGTTGTTCGACGTATATGCCGCGGAAATTGTGTTGTTGCCCTGGGCCAGCGAAGCCCCCGTGCACGTTGCCGTGCTGACGTTTCCCGAGCCGGCAAGCGTCACTGCGCCGCACCCGGAGATGGTGGCCCCGTTGGCGCTGAAGGCAACGGTCCCGGTTGGAGCGCCGGAGCTGGCCGTGGAAACGGTGGCCGTGAAGTTGACTGAAGCGGTTGACCCCGAATTGGCATACGTTGCGGGGTTTGCGCTGGGGCTGATCGAAGTGGTCGTAGCCGCCGCGCCGCCGGAGTTGTAGGTCAACGTCAACTTCCAACCGGTAATCGAGAACGGGTCGATCGGAGAGTCGTTGTCCAGGAGAGTGAGCGTCCAGGTTCCGTCGGCCAACCCATCAAGGAATGCTCCGTTCAAGGTCTGTGCTGTGCACCCCGGAGCGGCGAGGGGATTGCTGCAGCCATCGGTTTGCGGAAGGTCACCAGCGATGTCGCTGCCGGGAAGCGGAGGAAAGTTGGAGAGGTTGTTGTCCCAGTACGAGCTGGGCTTTACCGTGTACGGCATGGCGCTGGTCAGCCAGCCAAGATCGTACGGGGCAGGCGCACCGGTGTCCACGATGGTGATCTTGTCCCCGGTCGTACCTTGCAGCCCGTTACAGGAAGCGGACTGGCTTGGATTTCCGTCGCAGCCGTCCTCGCCATCACCGGTGCTGCCAAGCAACACGAATTCGGCTCCGCCGGGGCCCTTCAGCAGGAATTCCGCCACCTGCAGGCTGTAAAAACAAACCGTACCGTCGGGATTGCAACTACCATCCGATTTCACTCCATCGAGTTCCACTGAAACGGTCTTCACCGTGCCAGTAGCGCCGGTCACCGTAATAGTCGACGTGGCAGCCGATGTCGTGGTCACCGATGCAGCTCCGCCGCTAAAGATCGACTGGGCAGACACCGTTATGGGCAGCACGGAGGCGAATGCAAGTGTAAGCAAGCTGATCTTGAGACCGGCTGAACGGAGAGCGGACGCAGAAACTGGACGGAACGAGACCATTGGCAACCCCACACGCAATAAGCGCACAATCTCTTCGGATAGAGCGAATTAGATCGCAGGTCGAGTGGGAGCTCTGGCCGCCCGCGCCGAGTTAAGATGTGAAAGACTCCGCTGTTAACCAGTCTTTCAGTCGTTCAGGGGGAGTGCGCCATAGTACATTTTGAGGCCGGCCACGAGCCTTTGTACGGAGTCTAAATATAACTATAGTTGGACAGAGTCTTTGTCAACACCTACTTTGTAACTTGAATCCCTTCACTGAATTAACTTGATACTCGGCGATCTAACATCCGCTGCTATCTCCGCAGAGCGCCCAGGGTATTCCCTGCACCGCCCCTGCGCTACTGTTCGGTATCGGCGCAATTGTTGTGCTGCCACCCCCGATTATGACAGTTCCGGCGAAGCAGACTCTTGCGCATGCGAGCAATGCATAATGCAACCTGCGCAATATCCACTGCTGCTTCGCTGGAAAACATGGCGCGGACCGAGAGGCTTCTCTAAGTCTCAAGCAATTTCAAGATCCGCCGCGCATCTTCTATCCCGCAGCAGGACCCACTGGCACAACCAACTGCCAGGTTTCCGGCGGATTCGCCGTCTGTTCCGCCACGGCCACCAACTCAACCTCTGCCGGCTGATCTGGATACTCAGCCGATCTATAGCGCATCCTCCCTCTCGCCGCAGGCACCTCGAACACCTGCTGTGCGCTTCTCTGATCCGGCCGGAATGTCGCCACGTCAAATACGTTCTGAGCCTGCAACTCACCAAAGTAAGTAGGATTCGCACTCGACGAAATCCCCAACAACCATGGCCCAAACCGTAGTTTCCGTGCGGTCCCTCCAAGTTCGCTCGCATGCAGGCTCATGCCATATTTCACGGAAACCGCGTCTCCAGCCGCGATCCCATCAATGGTCAATCCGCTTACCGTTCCGCCATTGCGCGTCAGCGTAACGCGGTCTGCCCACGATGGTTTGAAAACGGTAAGCCTCTGCCCTTTGCCCGCGGCACGCACTTCGATTCGCACCTCGCCACTCCACGCCAGATCCGATCGCGCCTCCGCCGCAAAGCCCTGCGATCGAACACCGCTGTCGATCGGAAAATCAAAGAATGCTTCGTCTCCAGCCACACGAAACGCCGAGTCTCGCAAAGCCGGAAATGTCCGCAATCCATGCAGCGTGCAGCACCACCACGCCCGCACATTCACATTCACGGTCCTGCCTGCCGCATCCAGATTCCCGTGCCCAAAATCCCCGGTTGCGAACTGGTTCATTGAAAACTCGTTGAAGTAAGTCTCCTGCGCCCTGTCCATGTACATGGCTTCACCCGTCGCCCGATAGAGCCCCAGGTTCAGTCGCAGCCAGTCACATTCCGCGCACCCCTCCGTTCTTTCGCGCTTCGGCGACCATCGTTCCGGAACCCCGCCCGTAATCAGCACATCGCCGGAGTGCACCACATCCTGCCAAGCAGCCGTCAGCTGTTTCAGGCATGCGGCATCGCCCGTCGCTTCATATAAATCCAAAGTTCCCCGCAGGCTTGTCAGGTGGCCATGAACATGGTCCCCAGGCCGCCGGCTTATCCGCTTCGAAATCTCCGCGCACAATTCCCGATACCGCTCATCGCGCGTCGCCGCATACAGCGCAGCCAGCCCTTCCGTCTGCTGCGTCCAACAGATATACGACGATGCATAATGCTCCGCGCTGAACGCATCCGCCATCGCCTGCGAATTAAACTGCGGCGCAATCCGCAACAAAAAATCCCCGAGCTTTCTCGCAGCTCCAAGCACCGCAGCGTCCCTATCCAGCGCGTAATACTCCATCAATCCAACCAGCAGCCGCCCATTCCCCCAAAGCAGCGCCAGGTCGTCATCGTTCGGCTGCTCGTAGTGGAACATCCCGCCAAAGTATCCATCCTCATGCTGCAGGGCAATCGTTCTCTTCACCACATCGTGCAGCAGCGGAAACTCCTCGCCAAAACTCCGCGAGCAAGCCGAAAGGGCCCCGATCCATCGCCCAGAAGTATCCCCACAGAAGTTCGTGAACCGCCGCTCCGGAATGCCTTGAACATCCGCCAGCAGAAACTCCGGTGTATACGCAGGTCCCGTGCCCTTCAGCACCCGATCCCGCGTCAGCCGATAGCGGCTCGCATCCGGCCCGACATTCAGCCCGGGCTCACTTGAAGATTCCGCGCTCCCACTCGCAGCCTGCGAGCTCGCATCGCCGCGCGCCGGCATCAGCGCTTCATGCGCAACCAGTGCAACGCCCGCCGCCTGTGCCATAAAGCGTCTTCTATCCACAGGTCTCCTCCCCGTCGCGGATGCGCATTCGCATCCCGCGCGTGTGTCCTGATGAGTCTAGGTCACCACGCCCCGCAACGCCACCCCGCGCTGTTTTCAACCCGTAACGCCCATATTTATTGATGACGTCCCCCGCTGATTTGGCGTACAGTGACGCAATGCTCCTCCCCGAGGGCGACATTCATCGAGCGTTTGAGCAGGACGAGTTTTTTCCCTGCTTCCAGCCTCTGGTCGAGCTGCGCACCTGCCAGATAGCCGGCTTTGAAGTGCTCGCCCGATGGAACCACGGCAAGCTCGGCGCCATCCCTCCCGACGTCTTCATCCCCCAGATCGAAAGACACGGCCTCATCAATCAACTGACTCAGTCCATGTTGGAGAAAGCCTTCGCCGCCAGCCCTCTTCTGCCCGCCCACATGACACTGGCCATCAACCTTTCACCCATGCAGTTGCTCGATGCCGGCCTGCCGAAAAAACTTGAAGCCGCCTCGGCAAAGAGCGGTTTTTCGCTCAAGCGCCTCACCTTGGAGATCACGGAAAGCGCGCTCGTCGATGACCTCCCTCTCGCCATGTCCGTTGCCCGCGATCTGAAATCGCTGGGATGCCGCCTGGCCCTCGACGATTTCGGAACCGGCTACTCCAGCCTCAAGCACCTGAATGCCCTCCCGTTCGATGAGCTGAAAGTCGACCGCAGCTTCATCGGTTCCATGACCGAGAAGCGCGACAGCAGGAAGATTGTTGCCGCCGTTTTGGGCCTCGGGCAAAGCCTCGGATTAATGACCGCGGCTGAAGGTGTGGAAACGCAGGAACAGGCAAATATGCTCTTCTGGCTCGGATGCGACATTGGACAAGGCTGGCTCTACGGCAGACCTGCCCCGGCTGAAGACCTGCCTCGCATCATCTCCGAAGCCCAGTTCAACAACTCCTTCGCCATCGTGTCTCCATTCGACCACGACCCGGGCATCAGCCTGGAAGCAATGCCCACCCAGCGCTTCGCCCAGTTGCAGGCCATCTACGACGGCGCTCCGGTCGGCCTGTGCTTTCTCGACCGCAAGATGCGCTACGTAAGCCTCAACAAACGGCTCGCCGAGCTGAACGGTGTTCCCGCCACGGCTCACATCGGCAGAACGGTCGCCGAAGTCATCCCCCACGTTGCTCCCGTGGTTGAGCCCTTCATTCAACGCGCGCTTGCTGGCGATGCCGTCGATGGCGTCGAGTTTCAGCGCTCCGTTCTCGTCGGAGGCGAAGAAGATAGGTCCCTCATGGCGTCCTATCACCCCGTGCGCGATGAGGCCGGAGAAGTGGTTGGCGTCTCCGTTGCCCTGATGGACATCTCCGAGTTCAAGCGCGCCGAAGCTGCACTGCGCGAGAGCGTGAGCCACTATCGGCACATGGTCGAGCTCAGCCCGCATGTGCCCTGGGTCCTCGACGCAAAAGGCGAGGTGACGGAGGCCAGCCCGCGCTGGGAAAATCTCACCGGCCAGTCCTTGGATGATGCGCTCGGCAATGGCTGGTTGAAAGTTCTCCACCCAGACGACGTCGAGCCAACCCGCGAAGCCATTCGCAACACCTTGCGCAATGGCGATCCCATCGATGTGCAGTATCGGGTCCGGAGGCCTGGTGGCGAGTGGATTTGGCTTCGCTCTCGCGGCGCTCCGCGCTTCTCGCCCTCCGACGAACTCGTTTGCATCTATGGCGTGGTCGAGGAGATTCACGAACAGAAGCAGTTCTCAGACGAGCTTGAGCTATGCCATATCGAACTGCGGGCTGCGGTGAATGCGGTTCCGGAGGGAATCCTGCTGGTCGATTCACGCGACGGCTGCATCTTCATGGTCAATGCTGCCGCAACCGAGATCTTCGGCACCGTCGTCTTTCCAGGCCAGAAGCTCTCCGAATATACCCGCCTCCCCATTACCGGCCCCGACGGAAAGTCTCTGCGGCCGAACCAATTCGCCATCGTTCGCGCCGCGCTACAGGGTGAATCGACCGATGAAATGCATGTGTCATTCCAGAAGTCCGGCGCAGTGCGGATTCCACTTTCCGTCACCGGCAAGCCCATCCATTCCCACGACGGACAACTGATCGGCGGCCTTGTCATGATCCGAAGGCTAGCCGCCGAAGCCTGACGCCAAAATCCGCCATCGGGCTTCGCCACTCACTGAGGATTAAACTTCGGGAACCCCAAAATGCACCGTGCCCCGTCCATTGAGCGTTTTGTGCTCGATGGGTGGGAAAGCACAAAACGCTCAACTTCGAAGGCCCTGTAATAAGGGCACGACTTTAGTCGGGCCGCAAAAGGCCCAATAGAATGAGTTGGGCTTTAGCTCCTGCTTACTGCTTCTCGGGGACCAAAATCGCGCCGATTCCCCCCAATTCTGGCATTGCCGTCCCCTCTGCTGTACAGTAGACGGCGATGAAGCCTGACAATCCAGCCGGACTCGAAGCACAGGTGCGCGACCTCACCGCACGTGTCTGGCGGCTTGAAGCAGCCCTGCATCAACACGGCATCGCAATCGGCAACGAACCTGCCCACACCCCGACAGAACCGGCAACCCACACCCCGGCAGATCCACAATCAGAATCCTGGACAGCCGAAGTCCAACGCCTCGCCCAGCTTCGCCTGCAGACCGCACCCCCGGAATCCGCCCCAGTCAAGCCAGCCCAGCATGCGGCACACATCGCGGAACCGCAAAGCCCGCCGCCCAGCTTCGGATACCCGCCATCCCCCACAAAAATAAAAACAGCCGACGCCCAATCCCTCGAAAGCAAAATCGGCTCGCAGTGGTTCAACCGCATCGGCATTCTCGCAGTGCTCATCGCAGTCGCCTGGTTCCTCAAAATGGCCTTCGACAACCACTGGATCGGGCCCCTCGGCCGCGTCCTCATCGGACTCGTTGCCGGCGCGGCCATCATCGCATGGTCTGAGAGATTCCACAGCAAAGGGTTCACCGCCTTCGCCTATTCCCTCAAGGCAGTTGGCAGCGGAGTTCTCTATCTCTCGCTGTGGGCGTCGTTCTCCGTCTTTCATTTGGTGCCCGCTAGCGTCGCCTTCGGCGCCATGATTCTGGTCACCGCCTTCAACGGATTCATGGCCTGGGTCCAGGACGCGGAACTGCTCGCCCTCTATGCGATCGCCGGCGGCCTCAGCACGCCACTCCTGCTTTCCACCGGAGAAAACCACGAAGTCACGCTCTTCAGCTATCTGCTCATTCTCGACATTGCCGTGCTGCTCCTCGCGGCGCTCAAGCCATGGTCGCGGCTGCTGTTTGCAGCGTTCGTTGGCACCGTGGTCTTCGTCATCGGTTGGTGGGTCACATTCTACGCAGACTCCGCATTCGGCATCACCACATTCTTCATCGGTTGCTTCTTCCTCATGTTTGCCTTCGCGCCCCGCCTCGTGCGTGTCGACCGCGAAGATAGCGCCACACTCTCCGCGTGGGATGCCCTGGCCGGCGTCCTCATGCCGCTCGCCAATGCTGCGGTCGGATTCACCGCCTTCTACGCTCTGTTCGACGGCAGAGATGCCGCATGGGCCGAACCATGGCTGGCGGTCATGTTCGCGGCCTTCTACCTGGCCTTGTTGCAGGTGCCGGCAACCAGCAAAATCCGTGTCGCCGGAACAGTTCTCTCCGGATTGCATCTGACCCTCGCGGTGGTGTTTCTCACCATCGCCATTCCGCTCAAGGCAAAAGGACACTGGCTCACTATTGGCTGGCTTGCCGAAGGCGCCGCCCTGCTCTGGGGCGCAGCCCGTTTGCGGTCGCAGCTATTGCGCGTTCTGTCCATCGGCTGCCTCGCCCTTGGACTCGGTGCGCTTCTCCTAACCGAACCGCCGGCCTTCCCCACGCCCTTCTTCAATGTGCAGTTTGGAACCTACTGCGCGGGAATTGGTGCGTTCGCCTTCGCCTGCTGGATTGCGCACACCGCCCATATTCGGGAAGAGGCCGGTCAACAAGGCGGTTGGCGTCTATTGTCTCTACTAACCGGCCTCGCAGTAAGTGGGCTCATTCTTCTCTCCGTCGGCATTGAGATTCATCACTACTGGATGCCGCCCGCCCACTTCGGCTACCAGCCCGCAAGCAGGATGGGAATGTATGAGCAGTTCACTTACTCGGCCTGGTTCATGTCCTACGGCGCAATCCTCCTTGCGGCCGGCTTCTCGCGTCGCTCTGCCTTCCTGCGCTGGCAGGCGCTGGTGCTGCTCGCCGTATCCATCGCCAAAGTTTTCCTCGTCGACGTAAGCGAGCTCGCGGAAGGTTACCGCATCCTCAGCTTCCTCGGCCTCGGCGCCCTGCTGCTCGGCGTCAGCTACGTTTATCAGCGCGACTGGCTCAATCTGCGCAATCCAAACAGGCGGGACTCGTGAAACTCCGCGCAGCGGCTCTGCTGCTGGCTGTTACTATCGCGTCTCCTGAAATCCGCTATTTCCAAACCATCCGCCCGCTCACAAACATTCCCGCGCAAGGCGGCCAAAGCTGTCTTGTCCTCGATCCCGGAATCTTCTCCCACACCGCTTCCGGACTGTCCGACCTGCGTCTCTACCGCGACAGCGCAGAACAACCGTATGTCATTCGCACCGAAGCTCCCGAACAAGGCGCTCAGAAGAACATCTCGCTGCTCAACCTCGGCCAGCGGGAAGGACGCGCCGCGTTTGACGCCGAGATGCCCGAAGGAAAATACAGCGACCTGCAACTCGCCGTAAGCGGCCACGACTTCATCGCCGCCGTTGCGGTTTCCGGCACTCAAACCCAGGGCGGCAGCGCAACCCAACTCGGCTCCTACACCATCTTCGATCTCACCCGGCAAAAGCTCGGCCGCAGCACTGTCCTTCATCTTCCCGAATCCGACTTTCCCTATCTGCATTTCGAAGTCAACGGCCCCTTGCACCCGGAAAACTTCACCGGTCTCTCCGTGGACCGCCTCCCCGCCGCCGCCCCGCAATATCTATCATTCGCGGAATCCCCAACCGGTACGCTGAAGGGTCACAATTCGGTCTACACATTCATCGTCCCCGCCCACGTCCCTGTCGACCGCATCCTCTTCGTGCCGGGCCCTGAACCGGCCTCGTTCAGCCGGGATGTAACCGTCAGCGTGTCTTCCATCTCTCCCACCACGGCGCCCGATTCAACGCCGATCGAAGTTCCCCAACCGGCAACGACGTTCGGAAATCTGCTGCGTGTCCACACTCTGGAAAACGGCCATCGCATCAACGAAGAGCACCTCGCCATCGATGCCCCTCAATCCGATTCCGCCACCCCGTCAAAGTGGATAATCACCGTCGAGAACGGCGACGACGCCCCCGTGAAGTTCCAGCTCGTTCAACTCCAGATGCTTCAACGCAAGCTCTGTTTTGAAGCCGCCACCAATGCGCAATACACCCTCTACTACGGCGACCCCGCGCTCAACTCTCCACGCTACGACTACGCCACCCTCTTTGTGTCCCAACCCAGCGTCGCACAAGTCAGCGCCAGTCCCGAACAGCCCAATCCTGCACATCAGCCCCGCCCCGACACCCGCCCCTTCACCGAGCAGCATCCATGGCTCCTCTGGGCCGCCCTCATCGGCGTCATTGCCCTGCTCGGCCTGATCTCCCTCCGCACCGCCCTCCGAACCGCCCGCCCAACCCCGCCAACCCCTCAATGAGCTGCGCTCCAGGTTTTTCCTCCCGGACGGGAGGGAGTGAGAATCGCCCGGGGTGAAACCCCGGGTCAGCATCCCCTACGAGTCAAATCGTCCCGAAGGGCCGCCACGATTCATCAGCGTGCGCGGGCGCCCCCGGTCCCTCGCCGTTGGGGACCGGGGGATTGGCGACGGCTGAACGCATTCCCGCGCGCAACTGCACAGCAAACAACATCCAATAAATGACTCTATATCAACGATTTACGCCAATATCTCCTGCACAATCAGCCCATTTCCCAACCCCAGCCTGTAATTAGAGACAAACTCCAGCTCTGAGACCACCACTTGCAGACAGTAAAAATGTGCTTTCCCTCACCTTCCACGCTTAGAAAATGCAAGAAACCTCACCATGTAAGGGCATGTTCGCGCCTGTTTTCTCACCTTACAAGCAGACTTTTTGCCTGTTTTGTAACCACGAAAGGTGAACTTGAATAACTCCCGACTGAACCTTGCTCGGCCTCCCGGCGCACAGAAAAAGCCCCCGGCAATCTGCCGAGGGCCTCTCTTGAAACTTTGAAATCAGCCTCAGTTACTGAACAGCAGGATCCCCGCCGCCTTCTCCTCGCTGACACTCTCATCCGCGCTAACTGGCCTATAGAACAACTGGTTAGCGTCCAGGTAAACCTCCAGGAACGCCGGCCGCTGTGTAATGTTCCCAGCAATCAACGCCTCCGACAGAGGATCTTCCACATACCGCTGCAGCGCTCTCCGCAACGGTCTTGCGCCGTAACTGCGATCCACCAGCGTCTTGTCGAGGATCCACTTCTTGGCCTCCTCGGTTACCGAGATCGTGATCGCCTTCTGCGCCAGGTTTGCGTTCAGGCTCTGCACCAGAAGTTCAACAATCTGAATGAGATCCGCGTCAGACAACGACTGGAACAGAATCACTTCGTCCAGACGATTGAGGAACTCAGGATTGAAAGTCTTCTTCACTTCCTGCTTCACCAGCTCTTCAATCTTGTCCGAAACAATGTCTTCCCGATCGCTTTGGAACCCAAGCCCCTGCTTCTTCATCAGGAACCGCGCACCAATGTTCGACGTCATGATCAGAATCACGTTCTTGAAATCGACCGTGTTCCCAAGTCCGTCCGTCAACTGCCCGTCTTCAAATACCTGCAGCAGGATGTTGAAGACATCCGGGTGCGCCTTCTCAATTTCATCCAGCAGGACCACAGAATATGGAGACCGCTTCACGCGCTCCGTCAACTGACCGCCTTCCTCGTAGCCCACATATCCCGGAGGCGAACCAATCAGCTTGGAAACCGAATGCTTCTCCATAAACTCCGACATATCGAAGCGGATCAGCGCCTTGTCCGATCCAAACAGGAAGTTAGCCAGCGTCCTCGCCATCTCCGTCTTGCCCACGCCCGTCGGCCCCAGGAACAGGAAGCTTCCAATCGGTCTATGCGGTGACTTCAACCCCGCACGCGACCTGCGAATCGCCCGTGCCAGCGCGGAGATCGCCTTCTCCTGCGAAATCACGCGCTTGTGCAGTTCGCCTTCCACGCGCAGCAGTTTCTGCGTCTCTTCTTCCTTGATGCTGGTCACCGGAACGCCTGTCCACCGGCTCACAACATCCTCAATATCCTCGCGCCCAACAATCCCCGCAGCCGAATCATCAAGGTGATACTTATCGCGTAGCGCGCGCAGATTCTCGCGCTCCTTGCGTTCTTCGTCGCTATAAAACCGCGCCTTCTCAAACTCGTGATTCGCAATCGCCGAGTCCATGCGGTGCACAATAAACTTGATCCGCTTCTGAACCTCGGTAATCTCTTCCGGCAACGAAGTCTGCCGCAACTTCACGCGCGCGCCCGCTTCGTCAATCAGATCAATCGCCTTGTCCGGCAAAAAACGATCCGGGATATAGCGATTCGAATGCGACACCGCAAATTCAATCGCCGCATCCGTATAGCTCACCGCATGAAACTTCTCATACCGGTCCTTGATGCCGTGAATAATCCGGATCGCGTCGACTTCATTCGGAGGCGGCACCTTTACCGCCTGGAAGCGCCGTTCGAGCGAACGGTCCTTCTCAATCGACTTCCGATACTCAGCCGGCGTCGTCGCGCCAATGCACTGAATCTCCCCGCGGCTCAGCGCCGGTTTCAGAATATTCGCCGCATCCAGCGAACCTTCCGCCGACCCCGCCCCAACCAGCGTATGCAGCTCGTCGATAAACACAATCGAGTTCTGATTCTCCATCAGCTCTTTCATGATGGTCTTCAGCCGCTCTTCAAACTGCCCGCGATACTTGGTGCCCGCAACAATCAGCGAGAGATCCAGCCCAAGAACGCGCTTGTCCGCCAGAAAACTCGGCACTTCGCCGTCGGCAATCCGCTGCGCAAGTCCTTCCACAATGGCCGTCTTGCCCACGCCAGGCTCGCCAATCAGCACCGGATTGTTCTTGGTGCGACGGCACAGAATCTGGATCACGCGCTCAAGCTCTCCATCGCGCCCAACCAGCGGATCCAACTGCCCGTCCATCGCCGCCTGCGTCAAATCGCGGCTGAACTCAGCCAGCAAACTCGACTCGCGCTGCCGCGCCTGAGCCGGCGCCTTCTCCTGCGTCACGCGCGCCAACTCATCGCGAATCTGCGCCAGCTTCAGCCCGCGCTCCTGCAGAATCTCCGCCGCAAAGCATTTCTCTTCGCGCAGCAGTCCCAGCAGCAAATGTTCAGTCCCGATGTGCTTGTGTCCCAGCCGTTCGGCCTCTTCAGCCGCATACGCCAGCACCCGCTTGCATTCGTTTGATAGCGGCAAATCCACACTCGTCGAAACCTTCTCGCGAATCGTGGTATGTGCTTCAATCTGCTTCCGTATCGACTCCACCGAGGCATGGGAGCGCAGAAAGCGGTTGGTCAAAGCCTTGTCCTCGCGCAGCAGTCCAAGCAACAGGTGCTCGGTCTCGATATAGGGCGAACCAAACTGGCTGGCCTCGTATCGCGCGAAGAAGATCACACGCCGTGCCTTCTCCGTATAGCGTTCGAACATGATGTTCTCCCTCTGCAGCAGGCAATCGGCTTAGAGTGGCCGTCCGGTGCGTGCGCCGGCCTCGGCCCTGTTCGCTCGTGCCACTTTTCTATAACTCGCCGCCGGAGGCCCCATGAAAAATCTCTTCATGCCCCGAACAGCCCTTTGGGATGGTTCAGAAGCTTTCGCTCCATCGTTCGCCAGCGCTCCTGCTGCTGGAGAGACTCCCATCCTGCGCTGGCAACCTGGTTGCAGACGAAGAACTCATCCCCTTCCAGACTGCTTACTTAGATAAGACTCAAAAAACCGGGTAAAAGGTGCTTTACATCCCTGAAAGTTGCAGGATCTACTTACGTTTGCGAAACGGCGCCCAACGGAACCAGACGGCCGCTCTCCAGTTTCAAGGCTCGTGTACAGCGCGCGGCAAGGTCAAGGTTATGCGTCACCAGTATTGAGGTGAGGCCGTGGCTTGCGTGAAGTCGTTCCACCAGGTCGAAAACGCGGCCTGCTGTTGTCTGATCCAAGTCGCCAGTCGGCTCATCTGCCAGCAGAAGCCTAGGATTGTTCACCAGCGCCCTGGCCAGCGCCACCCTCTGCTGCTCGCCGCCTGACAGTTCGCCGGGCCTGTGCCCTCCGCGATCTTCCAAGCCCACTTCCTTCAGCCAGTTAGCCGCCAATTGCAGAGCCTCTCTTCTTTGTGCACCGCGTGCAAGCAGCGGCATGGCTACGTTTTCCAAGGCCGTAAACTCCGGCAGAAGATAGTGAAACTGCCACACATACCCAATCTCCCGGTTGCGGAACGCCGCTGCCTCACGTGGGGAGAGTTTGGCCACGTTTGTTGACGCGCAGTATACAGTTCCCGCGGAGGGCGCATCAAGAGCCCCCAGGATGTGCAAAAGTGTGCTTTTTCCCGCCCCGGATTGTCCCACGATGGCCACCATCTCGCCGCGGCTCACCTGCAAATCCAGACCGGCAAACAAGTTAAGGATGCCGCGGGGGGTCTTATAAGTTTTTTCCAGGTTGTTTACTTCAATGATGGGAGCCCGCAACTCCGTCTCCCGCGTGGAGCGGAAGGCCTGGCTGGCAGCCGCTGGAGAGGTTTGCATCATCCGGTTCCCTAATTTTAACGTATTCCACACGGACACCGCGCAAAACAAGGCTATTCTGGCGCAAATCCTAAGTACCCAACACCTCCATTACAAACGTGGGAGGCGCGCTCGGATATGCGGAGGGAGCAGGGGTTTCAATCCTCTGAACCCGGATCCAATCGCGAGGCCATTCAAGTCGTGCTTTTATTAGAGAGCCTGTGGAGTTGAGTTTAATGAGCTTTTCGAAGCTTGTCGGAGAAAGAAGAAAATAAAACGGGTTGAGGCGATTGCCCCGACCCGTTTTGTTTGCCTGTGCGACAAATTTGGAACGAACTCATACAGATTAGGGAACGAATACCTAGGGAACGAATACTTAGGGAACGAATACGTGGAGCCGGACATGCCATTTGGTGGTTTCTCCGGGCTTCAGCGTGACCATGCCTGTATCCATCGATCCCCACTCCTTGCCGAATGGGTCAGCGAAGTTGTCCTGGTGTTCGATGGCTACGAATTGTTTGGTTGGCGGGGCGTACATCTGGATGGTCTTGATCTGCGGGGACAATCCGATGAGTTCCACGCCATAATGTGCAGCCGGATCGATGACCTGGACCGTTGCGGCGTGATTCTCCCAGTCGATCTGGCTCCAGTTGTCGTCGAACATGTTCGATCCGAGTGCAACTCCTCCCACAGCGCGCAGGTCATAGCGAGTTCCTTCTACGGGCAAAATCTTTCCCGTGGGAAAGACGTTGTCGTAGCCGTCGACCTCAGCCAGCTTCGATGCAGGAATGCGGATCTTGACCTGGGTTCTGTCTCCAGAAGGGAGGGTCAGGTAGGGGTGCCAGCCAATGGCTATGGGCTCAGGTTCGCTGCCCACATTGATAGCTTCGACCAATGCGTCGACGCCCTCTGCGGTGAGCCGGATGGTGATGTGAAGATCGGTCTTGGAGAGCCAATGGCCGCCAAAATCGCCCGCGTGAATGATTCCGGAGACTTCCTGGCCGCCGGGGATGTCCTTCACGGTGACGTTCTCGGTCTTGGACTTAAGAATCAACCCATGCATGGCGTGGCGCTCCGCCGTGGGCTTGCTGCCTATGTTGTTGGCCGGGAGGGTGATGGTGTGGCCTTTCCACTCGGTGGTGAGTGTCTTGCCATCGGCCGAGAGCTTGCCGCGAATGCGGTTAGGATAAGGAACAAGGAATACGGAGCCCAGCCGGTAGGCAAGATCGCCGTTTGGCGTGTCCTGCTCGTCGAGCATTTTCTTAATGGTGTCCATGTCGGGCGAAGCGAGGACATTGATGTTCCCCTTGCCGGGGAAATTGGCGGTCACTTGCAGCAGTTCCATTCCGCGTCCGGGAGCGAGGGTGACACTGGTGAACTCCGGCTTGGTTGTGCTGGCAGCTTTCCGGCTGAGGGTAACAACCTTCTGGCCGCCGATTTCGGCCTCAGTCTGTGCCTGGCTCATCACCATCAAAGGACCGACCATCAGGATCGGCAGCGCAAAGGGGAGCAATGCAAGTGCGTGAAGGAGCAGTTTCATATGGATCCATCCCTTTTTGAATACGGCTGAATTTTTCCGGAAATGCCACCTTGGCGGCGCGAATTAGCGCGGCGCCAGAAAGCGTATTCCGGGGCGGTGCCATTCTACGCCATGGCCCCTTGGCAACGCCGCCGGGGGCCTTCCAACCTGGATGCAGGTCAATTTGTGTGAGGGTGAAATCCCGACCAAAAACAACTCAGAGAACGCCGCCATTCCGCTGAACTTTATTTCTGTTCCAGCTCACGATCCGGGTCCGGCTGCTGCTCGTTGAAACGATAACCCACATAAGCATCCGTCAACAGGTATTGCGGATTTTGCGGATCGTCTTCGATCTTTTTCCGAAGCAAGCGGATAAAGGTGCGAAGGTATTCGAGTTCGCTTCCATACTCCGGGCCCCAGACAGACTTGAGCAGGCGTGCATGAGGAATCGGCTCTCCGGCGTGCATCATGAGGTAATGCAGCACTTCGAATTCCTTGGGCGTCAGATGGATGGAGCGCCCGCGCTTCATGACCCTGTACTTTACGGGGTCGAGTTCGAGAGCGCCCTGGCGAATCAGAGCATCGCGGTTGGTATCCTGGGCGTTCCTTCTCCGCACGGCTGAACGAAGCCGAGCTGTCAGTTCGCGCAATTGAAACGGCTTGGTGATGTAGTCGTCTGCACCGGCATCGAGCGCCAGCACCTTGTCGTCCTCGCTATCCAAAACTGTCAACATGATGATGGGCAGGCGGGCAATGGCGCGGCGGATGCAGCGGCACGTCTCGACGCCTCCCATTCCCGGCATATCGATATCGAGCAGGACGGCATCGAACCACGAAACGCGCACCAGGGAGAGCGCTTCCTCGCCGCGTGCTGCTTCCACAACGGAGAAGCCCATGCCGGACAGGGTCACGCGCAAGGCCCGCCGCGTTGAGCCGTCATCATCAACCACCAGGATTGTGCCTTGCGCCGCAGTCGGCGATTCCGTATTCAATGCGTCCTCCTTGCACCTGTAGGAAGGGAGAGGAAAAAGCTCGTCCCTTCCTCATCGTCACTGATCACCCACACGTGTCCGTGATGGGCTTCTGCGGCCTTCCTCACGACGGAAAGTCCAATGCCGGTGCCGGGCACAGAATCTTTCAAATTCTCTGCACGATAGAAGCGATCGAAGATTCTTTCACGATCTTCGATCTGAATGGTTGAACCAAAGTTATGTACCGAAATAACTACTTCAGTATGGCTGGTTCGCGCGGCAATCGCGATGGGGGTGCCCGGGGCGGAATACTTGCGCGCATTGTCAATGTACTGGGTGAGGATCATAGCCACCAGCGCGCGGTCCACATTCACAGTCATCGTGGGATCTTCCACTTCAACCTCAAGCCGATCCCGAACGTCTTGCGCGGGCCGGCTGGTTAATACTTCATTGACCAGCTCGCTGAGGCTTACTTCGTCTCTTTCCAGGCCTACCTGTTTGGCATCCAGCCTGGCGGTAAGCAGCAGGCGCGTGCAAAGTTCGTTCAAACGGACCGCCTCGTCGTCGATCAGGGCGGCGAGATCCCGCTGGGGCCCGACGAGTCCTCCCAGTTCCAACAACCCTGAGCTGGCAGCCACAATCCCTGTCAGCGGCGTTTTGAACTCATGGGCCAGAGCGTCCATTACTGCCGCGCGCAATTGCTCGCTCTTGCTGGCGGTTTCCGCTCTCTCCTCCTTCTCGAAGGATTGGTGCTTGTCCATGGCGATTGCTGCCAGAGAGCCGAGCGCATCCACGACCAGCGTACTGAGCTTGCCGCGAACAACCAGCGCACCCACTGGTCCGAATCCTGCCTTCAGGATCCGTTGCGCGATTTCGGTCTTCGCATCATCGTGCGCTGCGCCTTGCAGGTAGCACTCTTTTGCTACATCCTCCTCATGCAAATCCCAGTCGCCCATCCTGTCCTGGCGCGCCAGGTTCACGTCAAACAATGCCACGGCGCGGGTGCTGAAAATTCGGTGAATAAGGACCACAAGCTGGGGTCCTGGCGGTTCATGTAAATCGAGGAGGAGAAAGCTTCTGCTCAACTCATAGAGCTGCTCCATTTCTTTGCGATGGGCCGCAGCTTCTCTGGAACTCCGCAACTCCTTTCCGGACAATCGCCCAATAACGAGAGCTGTGGTCTGAAATGCTACGAGCGCCACCCAGTTATGAGGATCTGAAATGGCAAACCGGAAGATGGGTTGGACGAAAAAATAATCAAGACAGGCGACGGCGAGAAGCGAAATCAGCGACGCGTACCAGAAGCCGCAAAACAATGCGGTGGAGACAACAAGCAGGAGGTAAACGAAGCTGATAGTTGCAAGATCCGCGCCAAGAACAAATCCGAAGTAAGTAAGCGCGCCGAGGATCGCGCAAGCTGAAAGAAACTGCCCCACAACAAGCAGCCCTGGCAGCGGATGTCTCTCTCCCAAGACCGAATTGATTGCCATTTGACCTGCGTCTAACTGTTTCGACTTCAAGGGCTTGTCTAATAGAGCGTAGACAGGTCTCCGTAAAGATCTCATAAAGAAAGTCTGTGCGTTCCGCGACAGGATGAGCGGATCAACACATCGGCGCCTATCTCCTTTGGATCCAGCGACTCGGGGCAGAGTTCCTCAGGACGGTATATGTCGGGTACCCGACATTCTATTGATGTCTCATTTGCCTGAGCGGCGGGCGAAGCGTCACGGAATGATGAACGAAGGGATGGAGACAATGTGGCGCGCAGCGGTGATCCGATTCTCAGGAAAGCTGGCAAATGTTCACGATTGACCAGCGGCTCCCCGGCGACTGAGTTAGAGTTACGTCCGCGCTCGTGGGAACGAACAGGCCTGCGAAGTGCGCCGGGATATTCGACCTGAAACGCACAAGCAATATGGTAACTTGACTCTATACCCGGACTTGCACGGACAGCATCTCGATCGCACCCCGAAGTGCCGGAGAATGGCGGCCCCTGAATCCAGGTGGGTACCGCAAGAGGGCGGATGGGAAAACACATTGCGTTGAATCACCGGACCAGCTACCGGTATGAAAAGGCAATCTCCCTCGGCCCACAGGTTATTCAGTTGCGCCCCGCACTGCACTGCCGCACACCCATTCTGAGCTATAGCCTCGATATCACTCCCGCCAACCACATCCTGAACTGGCAATTGGACCCTCACAACAATCGTCAGGCGCGTGTCATTTTTCAGGGAAAAACAGACGAATTTGTGGTGGAAGTGAACCTGGTTGCGGATTTGTCCCCTATCAATCCATTCGATTTTTTCCTTGAACCTGGAGTTGAGGAACACCCATTCGCCTATGCGCCCGCGCTCGCCGACGACCTTGAGCCGTACCGAAAGACGGAACCGCCGGCGCCGCTGCTCAAGATGTTTCTTGAGGGTTTTGCGGGCCGAAAAAGCGGAACGGTCGATCTGCTCCTGGACTTGAATCGGAAGGTGAGAGACGCGGTTGGCTATGAAACGAGGATGGAGCCGGGCGTTCAGGCGTGCGAGGAGACCCTGCGGAAGCGCTCGGGATCGTGCCGGGACTCGGCATGGTTGCTGGTGCAGTGTTTGCGCAATCTGGGGATTGCGGCGCGGTTTGTCTCCGGGTATCTGATTCAACTGGTCGTGGAAGGCGCGCCTGACGGCCCGAAGCACGACTCCGCAGAACTGCATGCCTGGGCGGAAGCCTTCATCCCCGGCGCCGGTTGGATTGGTTTGGACCCAACCTCGGGTTTGCTCGCGAGCGAGGGCCACATCCCGCTGGTGTGCACGCCCCAGGCTGCGCAGGCCGCGCCGATTGCTGGCACGTCGGAGCCTGTCGGCACAGACCTGAGCTATTCGATTGCGGTTCGCCGGATGAACGAAACACGCAGCCTTTCCAAGCCATTTGCCGAGACGGAGTGGGCCGCGATAACGAAGGTTGCGCATCGCATCGACTCGGATTTGAAGGCGAACGACGTGCGCCTCACGATGGGCGGAGAACCCACCTACGTCGGCATCGACGACCCAGAGAGCCCGCAATGGAACATTGCAGCGCTGGGAGCCATGAAACGAACACGCGGCATGGCGCTGATCCAGGGTCTCCGCAAACGGATTGCGCCGGGGGGGCTGCTGCACTACGGCCAGGGAAAATGGTACCCGGGAGAGCCGCTTCCGCGATGGGCTCTGAGCTGTTACTGGCGGTCCGACGGAGTCCCTGTCTGGAGCAATAGCGAGCTGATTGCAACAGAAGACAAGGACTATGGATTCGGCGCGTCTGAGGCTCTCAGATTTGCCGAGGCGCTCACTCGCCGGCTCCAGGTCAGCGGGGAAAACATCCTGCCGGCATTCAATCCGAATGCCGATTTGAGTGAGCCGGCCGGATATGTTCTCCCCTTGCGGCGTAGGCAGCCGGAAAGGCAACTACGGTGGTCGAGCCAGTTATGGTTTGCACGGCCGGAGCCGCTGATCCTGTCAGCAGGCGATTCGCCGATCGGCTACCGACTCCCTACCGAAGTTATGCCATGGGTTGCGCCGGACGAGCTTGAATATGAGTTTGAAGATGCGCCCTTTGCGGATCGAATCAAGCTGCCAGCGCCTTCGCCGCAGAGCATGGAGTTGTTCAAGATTGAGCCCGAGCCTGATTCCTTGCCCGCGATTTTGCGTCCTGCCGAAGGTGCGGAGTTGTTGATTCGGCCGTCGCTCTGCGTGCAGGCACGGGAAGGCCGACTGCATGTTTTCCTACCCTATACGCCCGTGCTTGCGGACTTTCTGGACCTGGTGGGCGCCGTCGAAGATACATCCACCTATCTCGACATGCCGGTCTGGGTGGAGGGTTATACGCCCGCTTCCGACGCGCGCCTGAAGATGTTCAGTGTGACGCCCGACCCTGGCGTGCTGGAGGTGAACCTTCCGCCGGCAAGCAATTGGGATGAGCTCGAACAGATCTACATGGTGGTGGATGAAGAAGCTCGCGGCAATCGGCTGACAGCCGAGAAGTTTGAATACAACGGCGGACACCTTTCGACGGGCGGTGGAAGTCACATTGTGATCGGTGGTGCGAGCCTGGCCGATAGTCCAATTCTGCGGCGGCCGGAGTTGCTGCGCAGTATGGTGGCCTTCTGGCAGAATCATCCGTCGCTGTCGTATTTGTTTTCCGGAATGTACGTGGGACCGACGAGCCAATGCCCGCGGGTAGATGAAGCGCGGCTGGATACTCTCTATGAATTGGAAGTTGCCTTCGGTCAACTGCCCACGGGCGACTGTCCCGCCTACGTTGTGGATGGATTGTTCCGCAACCTGCTGGCCGATATTACGGGCAACACGCATCGCGCGGAATTCTGCGTGGACAAGCTATTTCCCCCGCAAGGAAGCGGATCGCAATTTGGATTGCTCGAATTGCGAGCCTTCGAGATGCCGCCGCATGTGCGCATGAATCTCCTGCAAATGCTGCTGGTTCGCGGCCTGGTGAGCATGTTTTGGAAGACTCCATTCGAACGCGGACTGATTCGCTGGGGCACCACACTGCACGATCGATTCATGCTGCCTGCGTTCATCCGGGAGGACCTTTTCGAGGTGCTCGCCAGCTTGCGGCGATCGGGCTTCGATTTTGAAGAGGATTGGTTTGCCTCGCACTTCGAATTCCGCTTTCCGAAGATCGGGTCCATTGTCGCGGAAGGCGTGGAGATGGAACTGCGCCGGGCGCTGGAGCCGTGGAATGTGCTTGCGGAAGAAAGCGTTTCGGGCTCGACGGTGCGCAGCGTCGACTCGTCGCTCGAGCGGATCCAGGTGAAGTTATCCGGCCTAGGCAAGGAAGGCCGTTATGCGGTTGCGTGCAACGGACGCCGTGTGCCGCTTCACCCAACAAGCCAGGACGGCGTTGTTGTCGCGGGAGTTCGCTATCGAGCGCGGAAGCTGAATGCGACACTTCATCCCACGGTGCCGGTGCATGCGCCTCTCGTGTTCAAGCTCATTGATTGCTGGCGCAACAGCGCGATTGCCGAATGCACTTATCATGTTCTGCCCCCCGACAGGCGGCTGTATGCCGCACGCCCAGCCAATCCTGCCGAAGCGGAAGGGCGGCGCTCGGAGCGGTTTCAGATCGGGAGCGCCGAGCCAACACCGGTGACCACGCCCGAAGACGAAACCAACCCCATGTTCCCGTTGACCCTTGACCTGCGGCGACAGTCCCCGCAACGTGGAACACAAATCGAAACGCCGGAGCTGGTTCCATGACCGTCGACCTCCATCAGACTCAGCTGCCCCTTGGGGATGCTTATAACGAGTCGTCGGCGGACGGTGTTTCGCCTCGCCCGCACTGGGCGCAGTTGATGGAGGGTCTCGCCGAGATTGGGCCGGACGAGTTGGAGCGCCGGTGGGCGCGCGCGGAACGACGGATCCGCGAGAACGGGATCACCTACAACATCTACAGCGATCCACTCGGCGCAAATCGTCCCTGGAAAATCGACATCGTCCCGTTCCTGATTGCGGCGGACGAATGGCGCAAGGTTGAAAAGGGAATCATTCAGCGCGCGCGCCTGCTGAGCCTGGTCCTCGAAGACCTCTATGGCTCGCAAAGCCTTATCAAGAACGGCCACTTTCCCGCCGCGCTGCTCTATGCCAACCCGGCGTTTCTAAGGCCGATGGTCGGGGTGCAAGTGCCCGCGCATAGTTACCTGCATATGCTTGCGGTGGATCTTGCCCGCTCACCCGATGGGCAATGGTGGGTGCTTTCAGATCGCACGCAGGCTCCCTCAGGGAGCGGCTATGCGCTGGAGAATCGAACCATTGTCTCCGATGTTTTGCCCGATCTTTTCCGCCAATCCAATGTTCTGCGGCTGGCGCCTTTCTTTCGTGCGCAGCGCGATGCGCTGACGGAGATGGCGCAATGCGACAACCCGCGCATCGTCCTGCTGACTCCGGGCCCCTACAACGAGACGTACTTCGAGCACTCGTACCTGGCGCGCTATCTGGGATTCACGCTGGTTGAAGGAGCCGATCTGACCGTACGCGACCGCCGCGTTTTTCTAAAGACGGTAAACGGATTGGAGCAAGTGAATGTGATTCTGCGGCGCGTCGACGACAGCTTTTGCGATCCGCTGGAATTGCGCAGCGATTCGTTGCTCGGTGTCGCGGGCCTGGTGGATGCCATCGTTGCCGGCAACGTGAAGGTTGCGAATGCGCTGGGCAGCGGCCTGATTGAGACGGCCGCGATTATGCCATTTCTGCCCGGGCTCTGCCGTTATCTCACAGGTGAGACGCTTGAGTTACCTTCCGTGGCCACATGGTGGTGCGGACAGCCGTATGCGCTCGATTGGGTGCTCGATCATTTGGATTCCGTAGTGCTGAAGCCGGCGTTTCCATCGCTGGGCATGGAGCCGGTTTTCGGAGCTGAACTTGAACAACGCGCGAAAGGCAAACTTGCCGACCAGTTGCGCGCGCGTCCTAACGAGTATGTCGCGCAGGAACAGATATCCCTGTCGAATGCGCCCGTTTGGGACAAAGGCGACCTCTATCCACGTAGCGTGGTTCTGCGCGCCTATGTGTTGAACACGGGCACCGGATGGACGGCGATACCAGGAGGCCTGGTGCGCGTTGCCGAGTTGGAGGGCGCCGTAGTTTCAATGCAGCGCGGTGGGCACAGCAAGGACGCATGGGTGCTGTGGGATAGCCCGATCGACACTTTCAGCATGCTGCGTCCGCGCAATGAGCCGGTTGCTTTGCGCCGGGAATCGCCCGCAGTGCCCAGCAGCGTGGCGGACAATGTGTTCTGGTTGGGACGCTATGTGGAGCGCGCGGAGTGCACGGCGCGGATGATTCGCGCAATGGCTTCGCGTGTTCGAACTGCCAACCCCGCAGAGCTTGCATGCCTTCTCCGCCTTCACGCGTGCCTGGAATCAAGACACACCAAGCTGCCCCGGATCAGAAGAAAGCGAATCACCGCTGGGCAGTTTGAACTTGAATTGATCTCTCTGATTTGCGACGTGAAGCGAGGAGACAGCCTGGCATCGACGCTGCAGGAAGTATCGCGCGTAGGCGGAACGGTACGGGAACGGCTTTCGGCCGACATGGTGTTTCTGCTCGGCCAACTGCGGGACTCACTCAGGGCTGAACCGCAGACGACATTTCTTGAGTACCCCGCGATGCTGACAGGTTGTCTTGAGCTACTTTCCGCGTTTTCCGGCATGGAGCGCGAGAACATCAACCGCGGATTGGGTTGGCTGTTCATGAGCATCGGCCGGCGGTTGGAGCGCGCCATTTATCTGACCAGGCAGCTTCGCGAGATCTCCAAACCGCTAGGCGAGCAGGACTGGGCGCTTCTGGAGACTTTGCTTGAAGTTGCCGACAGCTCGATGACTTACCGGTCGCGCTATTACACAACGCTGCAACCGCTTGCGGTGCTTGACGTGCTGATGGCGGATGAGACCAATCCACGGTCCCTCGACTTTCAACTGACCCACCTTGTTCATCTCTACCGCCAGTTGCCTCGGCATGTTCCGGAGGATCTAAGCGCCATGCAAAATGCATTGGCGTTGTTGCGCAGTCTCGACCTTGGAAAGCTGAGCTATCCGCTACCTGGCGCCACACCGGTGGCAAGTGCAGCCGATGACTTCTCCCGGCTCGAGCGATTTCTTACCGGGCTGGGAACCCTGTTGCCATCGTGGTCAAACAATCTATCGAGCAGGTACTTCAGCCATGCTCGCACCCTGCCAATTGCCATAGGCCTATGAACTACAAAGTTACGCATCGAACCACTTTCAGGTACAGGTACCCGGTTTCGGTGGGCAAACACGTGGCATGTTTGAAGCTGCGGACTCTGTCCGGCCAACAGGTGGCGCATAGCGAGATTCATATAGATCCGGTCCCGGCGAGTCTTACTGAGAGGGTCGATTATTTCGGGAATGTGCACTCCTTTTTTACGATTCAGGAGCCGCACAAGGAACTTGTAGTTGAGTCGCGCAGTCAGGTGCAGGTGGAAGGCGATGCGAAACCGTCGCCGCAGGATTCAGTGCCATGGGAAGAAGCAGTGAGGTGGCTTGCCAGGGAACCTGGCCCAGGCGGGCTTGAAGCCTATCAGTTCCGCTTTGATTCGCCTCGCATCAAGGCGCGTCCGGAGTTTGCAGCCTATGCTTTGCTGTCGTTTACCGCAGGAAGGCCAATGTGTGAGGCGCTGCTCGATTTGACCGCTCGGATTCACCGCGACTTCCGATTCAATTCAAAGGTGACCACGGTCCGCACCACGCCCGAAGAGGTTTTCAGAAAGCGCAGGGGCGTGTGCCAGGATTTTGCGCAGTTCCAGATTGCGTGTCTCCGCTCTCTCAACCTGTCGGCTCGCTATGTGAGTGGATACCTTCGAACCTATCCCGCGCCAGGGCAGCCCAAGCTGGTGGGCGCGGATGCTTCCCACGCATGGCTATCTGCTTATTGCCCGGGGATTGGTTGGATTGATCTGGATCCGACCAACAACGTCGTGCCGTCTGACGAGCATGTGACCCTGGCCTGGGGCAGAGACTATGGTGATGTGAGCCCGCTGTACGGAGTGATCCAGGGAGGCGGAGCCCACGTCCTGCATGTTGGCGTGGACATGGACGTGATTGAATCCCCAACGCCAATTGCGTCAACGCGGCCTTAGATCAACTGATCACGCCCTAATTCATCTCAGTCCATGATTCATCGTTTCTTTGTGCGCTTGTGAACTGCGGGCGCGCTGCTCGTCGGAACTTCCTCCGTGAACCCCGGCAAGTCCACACGCCTGGCGACGTGGTCCTTGATCCAGTGGCTGTCCCACCATTCCTTGGGGTCGATCTGCACGCCATCCAGTTGCATGGCGAAGTGAATGTGGTCCCCTCCAGCCATACCCGTCATCCCACTCTGGCCCATCACCTGTCCCCGCTTCACCATGTCCCCTTCGTGCACATCGATGTGGCTGAGGTGGCCGTAAATTGTCTGCAGTCCATAACCGTGATCCACCACGATGCAGTTACCGTAGATGCCGAGCGGGGCCGCGTACACAACCCGCCCATCGTTGGAGGCCTCGACGCCTACGTGTTGCGTTACCGCGAGATCGTAGCCGAGGTGAACCTGCTGGTCGATCTTCTTGCCCTGGTAGATGTAGTTCCTCACGTCCGCGAATGTCGCCTCCGCCTGTGAATGGGACTGCCTGGCAAAGGGTTGCGAAAACAGAAATTTGTCTGCGGTCTTGAGGCGAAGATCGGCCAGTGTCTTGTTGTTCGCCTTGCGCATTTCGTTATTGATACGGACGAAGCGCGTGACCGAATCCCCAGTGCCGTTCGGATCGAGCTCGCCGACAACTTTTTGCATGAACGCATCGCTCACCTGCAAATCGTGCACGGTGTACTTCGGCTGCTCCTTTTTCGGAAATATCACTGCGAGCGGGCTGGTGACATCGTTGCCCGCGCCGTTCGCCGCGAATGCTTTCGGGATGGTATCGGCCGGCATATTCCAGGCGAAAGCATACAGCGCAAATAATCCAGGCTTACCGCCCGGCATGGGCCATGCCCGAAATGTCTGGTCACCGACTCGCACACCCGCAGCGGACCAGTTGCCAGTGACGCTGAAAGTGGCCAGATCGGCCATGCCCAGGTAGAGGTAGTGCTGCTCGGAGTCAACGCTGACAGTGGGAGGCTGGGTGACCACCGTGACATTGTGTTCCAGCCGCGCCGTCTTGCCTCGGAAATCGTTCGAAGTCGCTTCAAGAATGAGCTTCGCTGGGCCGTCGCGCAGTTGCGGGGTGGATTTAATCCCCACCACAAAGCTCCACGTGCTATCGGCATTCTTGGTCGGCTGCGCAAGCTCCCATGCCGGGAAGTGAGCGCCATTCTGTTCAATGGAGGCTGAGGCCTTGCGGACGCCGCTCTTGTCGTGCACGTGCAAGGTGACTGGGGTGGCCTGCCCGATGGAAGTGACCTGCGCGGGCAAATCCAGGAAGGGTGTTGTCGACCGTGCCAGGAGCAGGCCAACCGGCACAAGCACGGCAATCACAATGACAAGAACAATGATTTTTCGCACGCTTCATTGTATCGCCGGCACGGAGACGGGCGCCAAACCTCACATAATACCAATCACTTCGCAAAGCAGCTTGAGTCCCGCGAGCCGGATCCCTGTCCTCAGGCGGTATCGAACCGTTCGTACGTTTTGAGTTCGCCAAATATACTCGTTTGCATGAGGGGAACTCGCTATGGGTGTGAATGAAAACGGAGTCGTCTCTTCGACTCTCGATGATTATCTTCGTAAGAGGTTGAAACCCGTAGAAGGTGTAATCCCTCACCTGCCGGGAATCGAAATGTTCGGGAGCTCAATTCCTGCCGCGAATGCAGATGGGGATCTGTTCGAGTACATCAACTTTCAGCAGCGCTATAACATCGATGCGCGCATTGAACGCGCCAACAATTTGGCAAGACAACACCTCGAACCGCTTCCGGACGGCCTGAGACCGCGAAATGCAATCGATGACCATTTGCGGTGGTTGAGGTCCAGGCCGGACTACACTCCGGAAGACGCTGTTCAATACACGAAGGCCAAGAGTTCCGAACAGCTAAGAATTGCGGAGAACCTGCATGATCTCTATACAACCGCCGGTGTGCTGCTCGTTGATGCTCAGGGACACGGGAGCATCGCGGCCAAGATTGCGTCCACCGTCCACGACACATTTCATACAGCTATGCTTTTCGAGCTCGACGCCAACGGGAAAACGACGGCGGATGTCTTCGAGATCATCAACCTCCGGCTTGCACATTCCGTGACTGCCAGAAATGCGTTGGGCTTCGACACGGAGAACAACACCCGCGAAATTGCAACTATGGTTTACGGCGAAATAAGCACCAGCGGGCTCTTCCGCTTTGTAAATTTCGGACATCCTCCGCCGCTGGTGTTCTCGGCGGAGTACGGGAGGTTCATGGATATTGGATGGGAGCGAATGGTGCAGTTTCCTTCGCTCGGCCTGGAGATTCCCGAGGATCATCCGGACAGGAGCAGGTATGTATCGCTGATGCTTCGTCCGAGCCAGATGACTGCTTTCGACATGGATGAGATCACCCTGATGAGTCCGGGTGACATCATCTTCCTCTATACAGATGGAGTCTATGACGGTGACGATCAGCAGGACAGGCAAGAGATCGAAAAGATCATCCAGGAACATAAGCGTCAGCCGGCCAAGGAAATCTGCAACGCGATTCTGGATTATGCGCTCCAGAATGACGAGCGCTTGATGCAGATCGGCGAGCCGGACCGCATCGATGATAAGACCGTATTCATCATCAAAAGAAACTAGGAGCATCGCATATGACCGACATTGCCACTGCGCACCTCGCCTCTCCCGAGGTGCTGGCCCGTGCCCGTAAGATCAAACTCTTTTTGATGGACGTAGATGGCACGCTGACCGATGGTGGCGTCTGTCTAATCTCGACAATTACTGCCGAAGGTCCCGAAAAGTCGGCCGTCTCCGAGATTAAGATCTTTAACGCGCACGACGGCCAGGGACTGTCGCTCGCCCACACGATGGGGATTCAGACAGGTTTCATCACCGGCCGGTCTTCGCCAGCCGTTGCCAGGCGCCCGAAGAACTGAAAGTCACATTTGTATATCTTGGCCAGGCGAAGAAGACTGAGGCTTTCGTGGAATGTATGCAAAAGGCGGGTGTAACCGAAGAGCAGGTCGCTTATATGGGCGACGATCTGCCGGACATTCCGCTGGCGCGGCGAGCCGGATTGGCAGTGTGTGTTGCCGGTGGAGCACCCGAGCTAGCCGCCGTTTGCCACTTCAGCACTCAAAGGCTTGCGGGGCGAGGCGCTGCACGGGAAGTGGTTGAACTCATCTTGAAAGCGCAGGGACGTTGGGAGGAAGCGGTTCCGCGGGTGTTCTCCTGAAGTCTTGCCCGATTTCAAATCGATATCCGGTTGGCTGGCTATCAAGTCGGCAAAGTGGGTCCCAATCATCTCCAGTTCATTTATGCCGCTTGAATCGGTGCGAGGCGCGGCGGCTTCATGGCTTGAATATCGGAGTACCCTGGGGACAACTCTCTGGATTCATTGGGCAAATGTATCCAGAGAGTTGTGTGTTCCCATTTCCTATAATGTCCCCGATATCCACTTTGAGGTAGCACAAAGTATCAAGAATCGATCCACTGCCGGACGGACACTGGGGGCAAATCGGGGATCCTGGAAATCCCGGTCATTCACTACCTAAACCTGTTCCGATCTTTACGGTAAGAATCGAAAGGGTACTGAAACCCCGTCCGCTAGACCCCACAAAAAAAGCAGCCGGATCTCGACTATCAGGCTGTTCCAAAACGTGTGGCTCCTGAAACAGCGGCGCCGCAAGGGTAGAGTGGATGGCCAGGCCTCAAAAGCACGACATCGATCCGGCCATGCGCACAAGAAATAACCGTCAGCGCTGGCGATCTCCGATGAACGCGACGGACGGCCCTTTCGAACTGATGTACGAGACTTGAATCGTTCGAGTTTGCCTTTTACCCTCCACTCCCTACTGCACGGCGACGCTCACGGTTGTTGAAACCGTGATTTTGGGGTTGGCTGAATCTGTTCCAGTCACTGTAAACGTATAGTTGCCAGCGGTAGTAGCAGGAGTGCCTTGGCCCGTGGTTTGCCCTCCACCACCATCACCGCAGCCGATGCACCCCGCTCCGGCGATAAGCAGCATGAGCGCGAACATTGAGATCCAGCGTCGCCGGTGCAATGGCAAGCAGAAGAAAATCCCCCCCGCCAGTAGCGCGCCGCCTGCGCCAAGTCCCCACAGGTTCCGCCTGTGCGGCCGAGCGAAGGCAGTCGTTGATGCCTCCGTCGTATCGACCGTCAGAGTGCTGGTTCCGCTGCCGCCTGAAGTGAGCGTGATGCTTGCTGGATTCAAGCTGCAGGTGGGCAAGCTCTGAGCACCGGTTGGAGACCCCGTCAGCGTGCAGGTCAGATTCATCGTTCCCGAGTAATTGTTTCCTGCTGTAAACGTCGCGGTTGCGGTGGTGCTGCCCCCTGGAGAAACCGGGGATGGAGTGGGGATTGCGATCGTAACTGGAGAAACTGTAACCGTGACTGTTCCACTTTCACCGGCGTATGTTGGATCTCCGGAGTAGGTGGCGGTCAACGTATCCGTTCCGCTGCTCAAACTTCCGGCCGCAATGTTGAAGGATGCCGCGCCGCCGGAGAGCGCCTGCTGGGAGGTGTAAGACCCGCTGGCGAGTGTTACTGTTCCTGTCGGCGTCGCTTGCCCGCTCGCGCCGCCCACGGCGACTTTCACGGTCAAGCTCTGTTCATACGTGATCGTTGTGCCGGATGGCGTCACCGTCACCGTAGCACTTGCGGTGCCGATGCCTGGCGTAATAACGTATGCGGCCGAAGCAACAGCGCTCTCGGTGTATCCCGTGGCTACTGCGATGGCTTGCAGAGTCTCCGTTTGGGAAACCGTGATCGGCCCGCTGTAAAGATTGGAGGCCGTAGTGGGAGTCGATCCATCGGTGGTGTAGTAGATGGACGCGCCTTGGACGCTGGCGGAGATAGTCACAGTTTGGACGCCAACGTAAGTGCCGGCGGCGAGGCTGAATGAGGGTGCAGGCGCCGGGCCGGTGAAGGTTACTTTGCGAATTCTGTCGTTGACGATATCCCCAAAATAGATGTTGCTGGCGGCATCTAGCGCAATTCCTGTGGGCCCGTTTAGGCCCGCGACAGTGGCCGAGCCGCCATCGCCGCTGTAGCTTGCGTACCCGTTGCCTGCCACCTTCGTGATGATGCCAGTACCGACGGAGACTTTACGAATTTCATTGGTCCAAGTGGCAATGTAAAGGTCGCCCGCCCCATCCACTCCAATGCCGCATGGGACGACGGCGGCGTTGGTCGCCAGTCCTCCGTCACCATTGTTCTGACCATATTTCCCATTTCCCGCCACAATGGATAAGATTCCGGTACTTGCTGACACTTTGTTTACCCAACCGTAATTTTGCTGGGCGATGTAGAGATTGCCTGCTGAATCCAACGCAATCGCGGTGGGATAGAGAGGTGTGTCCGTGGCAGCAACACCGCTCTTTGTAGCGCCGAATCCGCCATTTCCAGCGACGGCCGTGATGATGCCAGTGGCAGCGGAAACCTCGCGCACTTCACCATGGCCGTAATCGGTAATGTAGAGATTTCCGGCAGCGTCAACCGCAAGGCCCGTCGGTTCATAAAGGTTTGCTGAGATTGCGGGACCGCCATTGCCCAATTGAAGAGGATTGCCAGGTCCTCCGTATTGTCCGGTACCGGCAATTGTGGTGATAATTCCGGTTGATGCACTCACTTTACGAACAACGTTGATAATCGGATCCGAGATGTAGATGTTGCCAGCGCTATCTACCGCAATCCCGCTTGGCGCGTTCAATTCAGCGCTCGTCGCGAGTCCCCCGTCCCCGACAGTACCCTGGGAAGTGGAAGGGAAGCTTGCGCTGCCGTTGCCCGCGACAACAGAGATGATTCCCGTGTCCGCAGCAACCATCCACACCACGTTGTTCCCGCTGTCGGCAAAATAGAGATTGCCGGAGCTGTCCATCGTGATTCCCTGGGAATAGAACTCCTGGCCCCCGCTCAGGCTTATCTCCGCGCCGGTGGCGGGTCCACCCTGGCCGGAGAATCCAGTGACGCCATTGCCGGCCACGGTGGAGATGATGGATGTGGGCGGAGTAGTAATGGTGTACGCCGCGGTTGACGAAGCACTGGCTAGATACCCCGGCGCAAGAGCAAGCGCGTTGATGATTGCCGATCCAGTGACGCTGATGGGGCCGTTGTAGATGGGCGAAAGCGTAGTCGGCGTCGCACCGCCGAACGTTACGTAGATTGCCGCACCGGGTGTTGAATCGGTGATGTTCACCGTTTGTGTTCCTGTGTAAGTACCGGGCTCAACACTGAATGTTGGTTCGGCTGCTGCCGTAGACGGAGGAACAGCGGGGGCTGTGATCTCGCGGACTCGATTCCATGAAGTGTCGGCAACGATCAGGTTGCCGGAGTTGTCGAGGAAGACGCTTTGCGGATAGCACAAGTCGGCACTGGTCGCCGCGCCGCCGTCTCCGCTAAACGCATAGCAAAGGGGCCCGTTTCCAGCGACCGTGTTGATGATATGGTTGCTGGCTGTGACCTCGCGGATGACACCGTTCTCCGTGTCGGCAATGTAGATATTACCCGCGCCGTCGATCGCCACTGCGAACGGCTCAAACAGTTGAGCGCTGGTTGCAGGACCGCCATCGCCACTGTAACCGCCGGGGTAATTGTTGTAAGGGTTGCTGGCATGACCGGCAATGGTTGAGATCGTCCCGGCAACATTCACCATGCGAATCACGTTATTGAGGGTGTCCGAGATGTACAGGTTGCCTAAGCTATCAGCGGTAACTCCAAAGGGGTCTGAAAGACCCGCGCTGGTTGCTGGCCCTCCATCGCCACTGTAGCCGTAGCCAATTCCCGCAATGGTGGTGATGACCTCTGTACCCGCGGCCACTTTCCTGATTCGACCGTTGTAGGTATCGGCGATGTACAGGTTGCCGCTGCTATCAAAACCAAGACCATGGGGATAATTCAGTTCGGCGCCGGTAGCCAGGTTGTTGTCGCCGGCAAAGCCTGCTGTTCCGTTACCCGCAATGGTCGTGATCACTCCGGTAGTCGCGTTTATCTCGCGAACGACACTATTCCCTTCGTCCGCGATAAAGAGATCTCCTGAACCATCAAACGCCAGACCAAACGGGTAATTGAGTTCCGCACTGGTTGCTGCGCCGTTGTCGCCAATGTAACCCGCGGTTCCGTTCCCTGCGATGGTGGTAATGATCCCGGTGCCCGCTGCAACTTTGCGCACGACGTTGTTATTTGAATCAGCGATATAAAGGTTGCCAATACTGTCTCGAATGGCAACTGCGGGGTAATTCAGCTCGGCAACAGTCGCTGGTCCCCCATCCCCTGTATATCCGGTAACCTCATTGCCTGCGATGGTGTAGATCAACGGAGTGGAAGCCGAAGTGACGAGATATTGCGCTGTGGCAGCGACGCTCATTGAATAGCCGCTGGCGATTGCAGTAGCTGCAAGCGTTTCCGACGACGACACCGTGATGGGCCCAGTGTACTGCGTCGTTCCTGGCACGGTTCCGTTGGTGGTGTAGTAGATCGTGGCCCCAGGCGCAGCGTCGGTAATGCTCACCGTCTGTGTGCCTGAATAGGTGCCCGCGAGCGGTGAGAACACTGGCGCCGGTGCAGCGGGCAGGTCCAGGATGTAGGTTTCGCTCACGGAGTTGCTTTCCTGGTATCCAGTCTCTGTTGCGTACGCAGAGATGAATTCGTAGCCGCCTTCCGTGAGCTGAATGGGGCCGGTGTAGGGAATATATCCATTGGTGTTGACAGTTCCGGATGCCGCGAAATAGATGGTGGCGCCAGAAATTGGTTCGCTGATCGTTATCGTCTGCACCGTGGAATAGGTGCCTCCGGCGGGAGAGATGACGAGCGGCTCAAGACCCGCAGTCAGTGCCACAGTGCTGGAAATGGCGGGAGGATAATTGCCGTCTCCCGGGTAGCTTGCCTCCACATTGTGCGTTCCGGCACCAATCGGGGCAACGCCGTTGATCGTTGCGGTGGCCGTCTCGGTCGGCTCAGTCAACAGAATCGACACTGCGTCGGCATTCTGGGTCAGCATCCCCAGATCGGGCACGCCATCTCCATTGAAGTCAGCCGCAACGACCGCAGTAGGCATAATGGAATTCTGAATAGTGGAGATGGTCGTCGTCGCAACCGTAAATGTGCCGTCTCCAGCCCCGGTGAGAAGAACGATCCCAGCGAAACCGTTGAAGTTGCCTATACATGCAATATCGAGCTTTCCGTCGTGGTTGAAATCTCCAAGCGCAAGGCCGGCGAGATCACTGTTAACCGATATCGGGCTGGCTGCCGTCTCCTTGAATGTTCCATCTCCGTTGCCCAGGGCGATCTCAATACCATTCAGGTCAGAGAAACCCAGATCGAGAACTCCATCGCCATTGAAATCTCCCACCACGATGGATTTCGGGTAGTAGTCGAGGGGGAAGGATGCTATTGCCGATGTAAAGGTTCCATCGCCTTTGCCGAGAAGAATTGTTGGGCCGCCGCCGTCTTCGGCTAAATTGGTCGCAATTAGGTCCGGGATGCCATCCCCATTAAAGTCTCCAGTCGCGATCAACCCGAAGCTCCCGCTCGGATCAACCGTTGATCCCGGTGCTGAGAACGTTCCATCCCCGTTACCGAGCAGGATGGCGACTCCGCCTGGAGAAACATATGAACCCACAATGGCCAGATCCAACTTTCCATCTCCGTTGAAGTCTGCCGCAACCATCGTCTCAGGAGCTTCATAGCCGCCGCCCGCACCCTGTCCAAAAATCGTGGCCGTCTGCGGAGCAGCAAATGTCCCATCACCGTTGCCCAGCATTGTTGTGATGTAGCTGGACGAATAACCATTCCCACTCAGCACCGCGAGGTCGGTCTTGCCATCACCGTTGAAATCCCCCGCGATCATCGTCGGGTACTCTTGTGCGCCGTTCACTGAGGATGTTGGACCCGCTGTAAATGTGCCATCGCCCTTGCCGAAGAGGATTGTGACGGAGTATGGAGTAGCATAAGTGCTAGTGCTCCAGAGGACTGCCAAATCCGGTATGCCATCTCCGTTGAAATCTCCTTCCACTTCAGACACTTGATCGCTTCCGGTCGGCGGTGTCAGCGAAATGGTCCAGCCTGTTCCCGCAGTACTGGATCCCAGGTTGACACTTCCGAGTGACGCGTTCCCAAAGCTCGTATCCAGGAAAGAGATACTCCCGGTGGGCGAAGCCGAACCTCCATATCCCACTACAGTGGCCGTCAGAGAATAGTCCCCCGGAAACCCATTCACAGAAATTGCTGTTGCGTCCGAATACACCGGGCTGGGGGCAGGCCCCACCGTGAGCGTTGCAATGGCA
The DNA here is from genome assembly GCA_049518435.1 of Occallatibacter sp. Classification (GTDB taxonomy): domain Bacteria; phylum Acidobacteriota; class Terriglobia; order Terriglobales; family Acidobacteriaceae; genus Telmatobacter. Next base: position 50,150 of record JBEKRU010000015.1, read on the forward strand.
GAGGAACTGGTCAAGCCATAGCCATCCCGCACAAAGACAGCCTTATAACTGTGTACGCCTGCTCCGGGTATGAATTTGTACGTCGCTGTCCCGCTGGTTGACAGAGCCACTGAACTCAGCAAATGGATATCCGTGCAGTCGATTCCCGATGCGTCGCAGAAGTTCACCTGGCCGCCCGTCAACGGACTTGCCCCTACCTGCACTGTCGCGGCGAGCGTAACCACGGTGCCCGGAGTTACGGATGTTACCGGAGCTCCGCCGGAACTTATTCCCAGGGTTGTCGTCGTCGCAGCCGGAACACCCCATAACGAGATGGTGCCGGATGTACTCGCGTTGTAATTCGAGTCTCCCGGGTAACTCGCGCCTGCAAGATGCGCACCTGCGGCGGCTATGGACACTGCCGCTGAGGTGGTTGCGGTCTCTGTGGGCTGGGTCAGCGAATCGATTACCGTTCGGGAGTTCCCATCTTCAGTCAGCACGTCGGGCCAGCCATCCCCATTGAAGTCTGCAACCACAAGATTGCCACTGAAATCGTAGGGGTAGCTGAGCGTTCCAGGCGTCGGAACGAAGGTGCCGTCTCCGTTCCCAAGCAACACCGCGGCAGTCGTGGCGTAAGGGTTGGTGTACACAATATCCGGAATTCCATCCCGGTTGAAATCCCCGATTGCGAAATTGCCGATCTTCACATTCAAATTGGGATTCGATGGCGCTGCGGTGAAAGTGCCGTCGCCATTGCCGAGGAAGACTGTAAGGTAGGAAGTGGAGGCCGCCGGAAAGACCAGGTCAGGAATTCCGTCGTTGTTCACATCCGCCACGGCCATCATTGATTCGCTCGACTGGCCTGGTCCCGCACTGATAGTGAAGGTCCCGTCTCCATTACCCAGCAGAATGGTGTTTCCTGTTGATCCCACACTGGTCAGAACGAGATCGATTTTGCCGTCGCCGTTGAGATCGGCCGGAAGGATGGAGTAGGCGACGGAGGCTACGGTCGTTGTGGATGACGCCTGGGTGAAAGTACCGTCGCCGTTTCCAACGAAGATCACAACTTGGCCGCTCGACGAAGTTGAAGAACTTTGCTGTACGAGGATCAGGTCGGCGTTGCCGTCGCCATTAATGTCGGCCGTGGCAATCGCGGTAGGATTATAGCCAAGGGTTGGACTTGAGCCTTCGACGGTAAAAGTGCCGTCGCCATTGCCGAGGAAAATCGTTACGTTGCCTGTGGGCGCGTACTCCGCAGCATTGATGGCGGCGACATCGGGGATTCCATCATTGTTGAAATCACCCACAATGAATGAGCCGGTCTCGCTGGAGGGGCCGAAGGGAGAACCCTTTACCGTGAAGGTTCCATCTCCGTTTCCGAGCAGGACATCGTAGGTGCCAAAGTAGTCCTTCACGAATAGATCCGGAATCCCGTCCCCATTCAGGTCCGCTACAGCGTAAGAGACGCCGGCAACGCTGGGGGCGCTGCTGTTGACGGTTGACCAGGCCACGCCGCGTGTGGCGCTGCCGAGCGTTCCTTTGCCCAGGATTGCATTGCTGTGATTTGTGTCCAGGAACGAGACAGCCCCGGTAGGTGGGGCTGTATTCCCGGTTTCTGTCACGGTGGCTGATATTGTATACGCTCCCCAGCTCCCTGCCTGATTGATCGTGGTTGCTGTCGCGAGCGGTGGATTGGTTCCTGTCACCGTGAGCGCGGACGCGCCCGATGTGCTGCCCACATACGCCTTGGTCCCCGCAAAAACAGCCTCGTAGCTATGGCTGCCAATCCCTGGCCGGAACTTCAGCGTCGCAGTTCCTGCGCTCGTCAACTGCGCCGTACCCAGCACGTGGATATCCTTACAGTGCGTGGCCGAGGCGTCGCAGAAGTTCACCTGCCCGGTCGTCAATGCCGTGGCGCCGGCACTCACGTTTGCCATCAGTGTCACCACGCTGCCCAAGGCAACAGTGGTCACCGCGCTGCCCCCGGAAGTCACCGCAAGGGTTGTCGCGGTCGCAGTCTGCGCCGAAGCGGCCCCACACGTCCCAAGCACACTGGCAATCAGCCCACCGCCCAGGCCGGCCATGACGCCAGACTTCCGCAATTGGCCGAAAATTCGGCCCGAGAGAACACCAAGGGTGGCGGGGCTTGCAAATCCAGAAATGGCACACATGGAAAAATGACTCCTCTGAGAACGCGTGCCCGGTTACCGGAGTGTTTGTTTTGTGATAAACAAACGTCGCCGCAAACCAAATTCGGGACGACTGCGGCCCGCGCAGTCATCCCGACCTCTTCGATGGCACTGATTTACGGATGAAGTGTAGCACGCAGCAGGGAATGCGCGTTTCCAGGATTATGAAAGATAGTGTTTTAACCTCGACGGAGGAATTGACTGAAACATCAAATACATAGATCGACGCTGCGAGCGATTGCTCCCCAGCACGCAATCGACTCCGGCCTCCGCAAGCATGAGAGAAAGCCGGGTCACTACCCCATTCGTTGTTGTAGTTACTGTTCTGGCGACGGACGCCACTCACCTCCAAAGCGATCTCCGCAATAGCGGGCGCAGAATTCCCAGAACGATGCGCACCAAGGTATGCTGTCCTCTGCTCGAGTTTGCGGACTCGCGGAAGCGACGATTACTTTCTTGTTGATCGTTTTCTGGTTGGGCCCCTGATCACGGCCAGCGGCGAAGAGCGCGATCATGTCCTCCTGATTTAGCTCGGAGACATAATGCTTTCGGCAATGCATCCCGAATCAGAGTAAGTCGCGAGCATATGCTCTCAATGTTTCCTTGCTCTTTGTGGCCAATCAGGACGAGCTGTGGCTTGGGGCTGCTTTCGACCTTGACCACCCGGACAATTGCCATTTGCCATTCACTGAGCGATACTGTTTAGGTTCGTCTTACGGCCTGCAGGCTTTCTATCCACGCTATCTGGAGTTGTAAGGTTAGGAATGGTGGCGGAAATGGGGTTGGCACCAAATGCCCAACTTTCGCATGGTTTTCCTGCAGGAATTGTAGGCGGATGGATAGTAAACCAGAGTCAATCGCGTAAGTGATTAATTTTAGATTTGCGGGAGTAGTTCAGTGGTAGAACGTCAGCTTCCCAAGCTGAATGTCGCCGGTTCGATCCCGGTCTCCCGCTCCATAAAATAAACAGCCTCCGGGCAACTCGGAAGGAGAGTTACGGATTTCACTCCACTCACACTCCGTCAAGCCCGAATCAGAAGAATTGACCATCTGACTCGTGTCGCGCTTCCCTAATGGGTGATCGTGATGCTGATGCCCAGTGTCTGTGCGGTTCAGATCCTGAAGTTGCGGTAACTGTCACTGTTGAGGTACCAACCGGAGTGACAGGGCCGCCAAATTGGAACTCCCGCCATAGTCAGTCAAGCCAAAAGTCGCAGTTCCGTGGGCTCACGCAATTGCGAATCCGATTAGCATGCGACCCTCCAATCTGGACGCTGTGGTGTGATTCCACCCACTTCATCGGGGATCGGCTCTCGATTGACATAACATCCCCACCACGTTTCCAGGACTAAAAGTGCCTGAAATGGGCTGAGGCGATTTGGCGCCATCCGAGAGTGTCAGCCTTGCCGCCGCTCTCCTCTTGACAATCTAGAGTAAACAGACTAACCTCTAGTTTGTCTAGAGGAGATACATGCCGGCTGGAACCAACGAAATCCATCCCCTCAAAGCGAAGCCCAGTGACCTGGTTCAGGGAACCCTGGAGATGCTCATCTTGAAGACACTGGCGCTCGAGCCGATGCATGGCTACGGCGTGGGTCTTCGCATCGAGCAAATCAGCGGCGGTGTATTCAAGGTGAATGCCGGATCGCTGCTCCCGGCGCTGAGCCGGATGGAGCGCGCCGGCGATGTGAAATCGGAGTGGCGAGCGACGGAAAACAATCGCCGCGCAAAATATTACCTGTTAACCGCGAAGGGCCGGCGGTCTCTCTCTGCTGACACCGAACAGTGGCAGCGTCAAATCGGCGCAATCGCACGCATTCTCGAGGCGTGACATTCCGATGAAGAGCAAACGAGGACATATATGAACTGGTTCACAAACTTCGCCAAAGGAATCGCATCGTTGCTTCGTCGCCAGAATGTTGAAAGCGAGCTCGACGAAGAGTTGCAGGGCTATCTTGAAGCTTCGGCGGCTCATAAGCAACGCAATGGCATGACGCATGAAGCCGCCCGCCGCGCGGCCAGTGTGGAACTCGGCAGCAGCAATTCTGTGAAGCACCAGGTGTGGTCTTCGCGCTGGGAGTCGACCGCGGAAGGAATTCTGCAGGACCTTCGCGTGCGGTCGCTGGCCAAGAGCCCCGCTTTCACGGCGGTGGCGCTGTTATCTCTGGCCCTTGGCATCGGCGGCAACACCGCGATTTTCACTTTGATCAACCAGGTTCTGCTGCGCAATCTTCCTGTTCGCGATCCGCAGCAACTGGTTGCCTTCGGCGACTCCATCTATGGTGGTGTGGCCGGCGGGATTAACCTTGGCGATTTTGGCGGCTATTTCCCATGGGACTTTACACGTCAGATGGAAGCGAATCCCGGACCGTTTCAGGGCATTGCAGCCTACGGAAGCTTTTCAAATAAGGTCAGCATCCGCAGGCTCGGAGCCAGCGAGTCGCCGACGCAAATTCGCCCGCTATGCTGGCTCCGGCCAATCTCGTGTCAGGCAACTACTTCAGCGTACTGGGAGCTCAACCCCGTATGGGTCGCACCATTCTGCCGTCCGACGACGCAACTCCAGGGAGCGGAGCGGTAGTCGTGCTGAGCTATCACTTCTGGCAGAAGTCTCTCTCTTCCGACCCGGACATCGTGGGCAAATCGCTATCCATCAACGGCACTCCGTTTGAAGTGGTGGGCGTAATGCCGCAGGAATTTCACGGCATCAAGCAGGAATTGGAGACAGCGGAGTTATGGGCGCCAATCAGCATGCAAACCGTGGTGCTGCAGCAACCCTCGATGCTGACGCCGCACTCAGGTTTGTATTTCCTGCATTTATTTGGACGGCTGAGCGTGGCGGCAACCTCGCACAAGGCTGAATTCGCACAGAGCCAGAACTGGCTCAACCAGCAGATTCACACTGGGGTCCGGGAGCGCGAGGGGGCAAACCTTTCCACCGAACGCCAACTGGAGATCAGCCGTATCAACGTTCCCTTGGTTCCCGCTGCGCATGGCGTGTCCCTGCTGCGCACCCAGTATGGCGATTCGCTGAAGATATTGATGATTGTTGTTGCATTGGTGCTGCTGATTGCGTGCGCCAACCTGGCCAACTTTCTGCTTTCGCGTGCCGCCGCGCGCCAGCACGAAATCCTGACGCGCCTGGCGTTGGGTTCAAGCCGCATGCGCATTGTGCGGCAGGGGCTCATCGAGACCTTCCTCTTGTCTGTCGCCGGCGGGGTGATGGGCCTGGCGGTGGCGTTTGCCGCAACCCGCGCCCTCATTGCATTTGTGGCGCGCGGCGAAACATACATTCCCATGAGCCCTGTGCCAAACGCGGGCGTGCTGCTGTTTACCCTGGGCGTCTCCGTTTTGACGGGAATTCTCTTCGGGCTGGCGCCCTCCATTCAAGCAGCGCGCACCGGATCTCGCGGCACTCTGAGCTCCGCTGCGCGCACGGTGCAGGGCCGCGGCGGAAGGCAGGCGCGATTCTGGCCCAAGGCTCTGGTGACTGCGCAGGTAATGCTGTCACTGGTGCTGTTGGTGGTGGCTGGGCTCTTTCTGCGAACCCTGCGCAATCTTCAGGATCAGGACTACGGCTTCGAGCGCAGTCACCTGCTGCTGGCCGACATTGGCGAGCACCTCGCCGGATACGAGCCTCACCAGGTTGCCGCGCTTCACCAGAATCTTCTCGACCGAATGTCCGCGATACCCGGCGTGCGTTCGGCTGCATTGTCCGCCACTCCACCCATCAGTGGCGGCGGCTGGACTTCCAACATTTCGCTGTCCGGCTACACGCCCGGCCCGAAAGAAAACATGGTGTCGAATCTGAATCGTGTCTCCGGGAAATATTTTGAGACGGCGGGGATTTCGATCGTCACGGGCCGTGGCATTACTCCCGCGGACACGGCCAATAGTCTCAAGGTCGCTGTCGTGAGCCAGACAATTGCCGGCAAATTCTATCCAAAAGGCGACGCCGTCGGGCAGCAACTGACCATCGAGATCGATTCAGTGAAAGGGCCGTGGCAGATTGTGGGCATCGCCAGGGACACCAAATCGGGCGACCCGCGCAACCCTGATCCCGTCAGGATGACCTACATTCCGCTGTCGCAAATCGAGACGTATCTCCCCGTGGATGCTGCGGCTGCAACGGCAAACGGAAAGCCCGTACCTCGCGAAGAGAATCAGGATTGCTACGCGCATACGATCTTGATTCGCACCTCGAGCGACCCCGCGAAGACGATTGCGGATCTTCGCGCAGCCGTCGCGGCAGTTGACCCAAACCTTCCCCTGTTACAGATCACCACCATCCACGATCAGGTCTCCCATCTGATTTCGCATGATGAGCTGATCTCCACGCTGACCAGCATCTTCTCAGTACTTGCGCTGCTGCTGGCGGCTATTGGGCTCTATGGCGTGATGAGTTATAACGTGGCGCGCCGCACCAACGAGATTGGGATCCGCCTGGCGCTGGGGGCGCAGGGCGGGAACGTGCTGCGGATGATCATGGGCGAGTCCCTTCTGTTACTGGCCATTGGGGTGGGACTGGGGTTACCGCTCGCGATAATGGCGACAAGGATCATCAAGCAACAACTGTTTGCGATGGATGCGATTGATCCCGCCTCGTTCGCTGCCGCACTGCTGATGGTGAGCCTGATGACGGTGCTTGCGAGCTGGCTCCCCGCACGCCGTGCTGCGAAAGTCGACCCGGTTCACGCCCTTCGATGCGAGTAAGGACATACGTGGCGCTCGGATCGGCGAAAGATTTGCGCGACTGCAAATCAATTTCGATTGACCTGAGAACTCCTTCGACCGCCGCGAATGAAATGTCATTGAGCGGGAACAGCCCCTACAACGTTTCCGGCAATCCAGCGAAACCAGAGTAGCTGTACCCAGAAAGCACAATGCCAAGTGGCTTTATCCTTGAAGCGTGTTTCATAAATCCGCTTTGTATCAGGGCACGACTTCAGAGCTTGGTAAAAAACTCCATTGCGAAGTAGGTGTGTGAAGGGGCACAACTTTAGTTGTGCCATAAGACCAATAAATCAACGTCGGGCTTCAGCCCATGCCAAGGCTGGTAGCGATCTTGCGCCAAAATGGAGACTTATTCACCAAGCTCTTTAGTCGTGCCAATCGAGTCCAAAGAAACGGGGGGTCTTAACCCCTGAAGGATTTGGGCCAAGTTCGCTGGGCCGTTCATGAAACACGCTCCAACAAAAAGTCACCTCGCGTTTCGCTCTAATGTGCCAGGAAACGTGCTTGGGCGATCACGCATAAATCGAGAACTGAATGGATCAAATACCGATCTGGCGGTAAGGTTCTTCACATGACGAATGTCTCATAAATTTGCCGCAGCGCGTTCGGCATCGCCAGGAACCTCTCAACCAGCCCTGACAAAAACATGAAATCAAGACGCCGGCTCTTCGAATTTAATTTACCATTGGACATCCCAAAGGAGTCGTGCTATGTTCTTTGCAATGGCCAAAGGAGTGATCGTGAGCACCGATAAATCTGAAGTCTTGCAGGGCACGCTGGACATGATGATCCTGAAAACCCTTCACGCACTTGGTCCGTTGCATGGTTTCGGAATTGCACGCCGCATCGAGCAGGTGAGCGAGGATGTTCTCACGCTGAATGAAGGCACGGTGTACACCTCGCTGCTGAGACTGCAACAGCAGGGATGGATCGAATCGGAGTGGGGAACATCGGAGAACAACCGCAAAGCAAGGTTCTACTCGATCACCCGGCAGGGACGGAAACAACTTGCAGTCGAGACGGAAAACTGGGAGCGGATCTCCGGGGTGATCGGCCGTGTTCTGCGATTGGAGGGTAAATAGACATGACTTCCTGGATGCTTCGGATTGCGTCGAGAGTACGCGGCTTTTTCGGACAGAAAGAAGCAGATTCGGAATTCGATCTCGAGACTCAGACGCATCTTCAACTGTTGACGGAGAAGTTCATTCGGCAGGGCATGGATCCAAAAGACGCCTATTCAGCCGCTCGCCGTCAGTTTGGCAACACGACACTGCTGCGTCAGCGCCATCGAGAATCGCGCACAATCCTGTATTTCCCAAATCTTTTTCAAGATCTGCGCTACGGCCTCCGCATGTTATGGAAGAGCCCGGCGTTCACGGTGGTCGCCGCGCTGACGCTGGCACTCGGAATTGGAGCTACGTCCGCGGTTTTCAGTTTGATTCAGGGCGTGTTGCTCACCCCGCCACCCTATCAGAAACCGCAACAGCTCATGCTGATTCAAACCGTACGCACCGACGGGCAAAAGATGGACAGCCCGCGAGGCTGGGCAGCGCAGCAGTGGATGGAATGGAACGAAAAGGTGGCATCTTTTCAGGGCGTCGCAGCGTATGACTGGACCTTCAATTTCTTGATTCGTAATGATGGCAGCCAGTCCATGCAGGGCATGGAGGTAAGCAAGGACTATTTTCGACTGATGGGACTGAAGACTGCTTTCGGGCGTGGCTTCGACGATTCGGATTTCGGGCAGGGGCACGTCAAGTCGATTCTGCTGGGGTATGAGTTTTGGCAGCGTGCATTTGGCGGCGATAAGGAGATTATCGGAAAGACGGTGCGCATCAGCCGATGGGATTCGTCGCCGGTCGTGATTGGCGTGATGGAACCGGGAGTGCGATTCCTGCCGTCGCCAAGTGCAGCGAAGGAGCCGAATTACGACGTCAACGCGACGGTGGATCTGTGGGTGCCGGCCGATCCGGACCCGAAGTATCTAAAGGAGTCCTACTGGAACGTGGTCGGTCGGTTGCGGGATGGAGTGACTCTACAGCGCGGCTTGCAGGAACTGGCCTCAATCACCGCAAGAGAAGGCAGCGCAGAAAAGAAGTTTGAAGGGTTCTCGCCCGAACTTGAGCCTCTAACCGACGAAATGAACCGGGATGGGAGGCGGATTCTATTGCCGCTGCTGGGCGCCTCGGCGCTGGTGCTGCTCATCGCCTGCGGCAACGCCGCGGCTCTGCTGCTTGTGCGCGGGCTGCAACGGCAACAGGAATACGCTGTGCGGATCGCCATGGGCATGGGACGCATCGGTCTGGTGCGGCAGGTTGTGACGGAAGGCTTGCTGCTGGCGTTGATCGGCGGCACGTTAGGAATCGGGCTAGCCATTTTCACCGTGAAATTGTTCAAAGTGATCGCCCAACATGCCGTTCCGCGCCTCGACGGAGTAACAGCAGGCTGGGCCGTTTTGGGCTGGGGACTCGGGTTGGCCGTGCTCGCCGCGTTTTTCGCGGGAGCAATTCCTGCACTGCGCGCCTTTCGCTTGAATCCGATGGAGGTGCTGAAAGATGCAGGACCGAAGGGAACGGCGGGAGTGGGCGAGAGGCGTCTGCTGCGTGGCGTGGCGATGCTGCAAACCTCGTTGACGCTGGCGTTGCTCGTAGGCGCAGGCCTGTTGATTCGAACCATGGTAAAAATCGCGGAGGTGCCGTCGGGCTATAGCACAAGCCGCATTCTGACCATGAGTGTGACGGACGTGCAAAGCCGCGCCAGTTGGGCTCCCTTTCACAAGCAGGCGTTGGAGCGGGTTGCAGCAATTCCGGGTGTCCAGTACGCTGCGTTCGCCTGGGGTGTCCCGCTTACGGGAAACAATTGGCCCGCCTCAATGGACATTGAGGGCCAACCGCCCGCAGCCAAAGAGAGCGACACGATCACTCTGCCGCTGCGCGCGGTCACGCCCGACTATTTCAAGTTGATGGGGTGGGCGCTCACCGATGGGCGGGAATTTCGATCGACAGACGATGACAAAGCGGCGACTGTGGCCATCGTGAACCAGGCATTTACGCGCCGTTACTTTCCCAACAGAAATTCCGTCGGCAGGAAAATCTGGTTCGGCGGACGTGGACCCGATAAACCGGGGGTGCAGATCGTCGGCGAGATCGCGAATGGGCGGACTGACGATCTGACACAGGCACCATCGCCGGAGGTTTATCTGCCGCTATGGCAGGCACAGGCGTTCTCAAAGCATCTCGTCGTTCGAACAAGAGCCGATCCGCGCGCGGTCGTCGTTGCGGTCGAGCGCGAACTCCATGCCGTGGATCCAACGGCCGCCATCGAGAACGTGAAAACGCTCGAGCAGATTCGCGACGACTCACTGGCGTCGCGGACCTTCGCGATGCACTTGTTGACGGGCTTTTCCGTGTTGGGAAGCGTGCTGACGCTGGTGGGAATCTACGGCGTGATTTCGTTGTCCGTGGCCTCACGGCGCAGAGAATTAGCCATCCGCAGCGCTGTGGGCGCGCAGCAAAAAGACATTCGCAGGCTGATCTTCGGTGAAGGCTTCCGGCTCATTGTGGGAGGCGTACTCGGGGGCATGGCGCTGGCGGTCATTGTGTCGCGCGTGCTGCGAACTTTCCTGTTCGAAGTGCAGCCGGGCGATCCGGCGACATTCATCGTTGTGGGGGCGATATTCATAATAGTTGCGCTCCTGGCCTGCTGGGCGCCGGCGCGCCGCGCAGGGAAGGTCGATCCTCTGGAAGCGCTACGCTACGAATAAATCGTGGCAGTCTCGGCAGCGAAGCCGAACGCGTACAACGCCAAATCATGCTCCCTGCCCGTAAGAAGATCAATCATGCCCGTGTGAGCGCTGAGCAGCGCCTGATCTGCCCGCGGTTTTGCACAGCAAAGATCAAAATAACTCATTTATTATCAATCAGCTGCCCTCTATTTCCGTGCGGAATCAGCGCATTTTTCGAAACCGCATCCAGTTTGAGGCAAACTTGCCGCTCCAAACATCCAGTTCCGAACAGAAAAAACACGTTTTCCCTCACCCTCTGAGGTGAGTTTTTGCAAGAAACCTCACCTCAGAGGGTGAGGTTTCGGCCAGTTTGCACACCTCATAGGCAGACTTTTACCTATGTAGCTAACCTTCCGATTGAACATTTGAAGCCCTGCAACTCAACAAAACTTGCAGGGCTTAAGCTTTGGAGTCGCCGGTGAGAGCAACGAATCCTTTCGCTGTTAAATCAAGTGCCGCAACCACCGATCCCCAACTCGTCTTCAGGCAGCAGAACCCCGGCCCGTCACGCCTGCCATGCTCAATTGTTGCCGCAGGCTGCCTGCCAGTTCGGCGACCACGCGAAGCTTGTCGGCGAGCAAAGGTGAGACTTCGCTCGTGGCAAGTGCTAACTGCGACTGCAAAAGCAATCCAGTCACCGTGGTTTTCAGTTCGTTTTCAATTGCCGTCGCCGCAGCCCTGTGAGCCAGCATTTGCTCGCGTTCGCGCCGGTGTAATGCAGCCCGAATCTCGCGGACCAACCGAGCCGTCCCGGAGAGGGCGAAGCTGATTTGCAATGGAATCGCCAATCCAGCCCGATTCCAGATTGCCTCTGCAGCCGACGGATCGCATTCGGCCATGGTTTCATCCACGACGACCGCCTCATACTCGCGCCGCCGAAGTGCTTCGAGAGCGGACTTCTGTCCCCCGGCAACATCCACGTCCATCTTGAGTTGCGCAGCCACTACGGCAGCGCAGTTTTGCGCCCCTTCGATACCGGTAACAATCAGAATGCTCATCTTCAATTCCTCGCTTAGTGTTCGCCTGCCTCATTGCTGCGACTCAACTGCCTTCCGGAAGGTAGTACCACATCCGGTCTCCTGGGTGAGTCCGCCCGTATTCCATGTCGGATAGTTAATGTTTGCTCCGACAACGACTCTAATCTTCGTTTTGAGCCTCTTCGACCCCATATTCCTTAAGCTTGCGGTAGAGTGTCGTCTTGCCAATGCCCAGAAGCTTCGCCGCCCCCACTTTATCGCCCTTCAGTTTTCGTATGGTTCCTAGAATCGCTTCGCGCTCAAGATCCGCCAGCGTCTTCACTGGGGGAGACTCCTCAATTCCAATTGCATCGGAATCATTCGTTGTTGAATCGTTTCTCGTGTCAAGCGCTTGCTGTTGAAGTTGCGTGGGCAGATCGCCGATCTGCAAGACGGGACCCGAACACATAGTGCAGGCTCTTTCAATCGCGCTTTCCAATTCACGCACGTTTCCTGGCCAGTCGTGGCGCATCATTGTGCGCAGAGCTTCGTCGCTGAGCACGAATTTGGTCTTGTGTTCTCTGCTGATGCGGTCAAGGAAGTGGGCGGTAAGGAGTGGGATATCTTCCCGGCGGTCGCGCAACGCGGGTAGCCGCAGATTGACCACGTTTAGCCGATAAAACAGGTCTTTACGGAAGGTCCCCTTCTCGACCATATCGGCCAGATTTCTGTTGGTTGCAGCCAATATTCTCGCCCGGATTGGGACAGTGTGATTCGCGCCGAGCGGTCGAACTTCCTTCTCTTGCAAAGCCCGGAGCAGTTTGACCTGCAGGTCAAGAGGCAACTCACCTATCTCGTCCAAGAAGACCGTTCCCCCTTCAGCTGATATCAGGAGACCGTCTTTAGATCGATTTGCTCCTGTAAAAGCTCCCTTGACGTAGCCAAACAGCTCGCTCTCAATCAGTGTGGGGGCCAGCGACGCGCAGTCAACGGGCAAGAACGGCTTCTGGGGATTCGGCCCGTAGGCGTGGATTGTTCGTGCGACCAGTTCCTTGCCAGTTCCGCTCTCTCCCAGCACCAGCACCGGATGCGAACTTTGCGCAACTTTGGAGAGAATGCGGTAGAGCTTTTCCATTTCCACCGAGCGGCCAATCATTGCGCCCAATCCTTCTGAAAGGCGCAATTGTTCCCGCAATTGCCGGCTGGCAATGTCAGCGGTAAAACCGGCGGAAGCGCGGTCCAGCACCGTAGAAAGCTCGTCCATGGCGAATGGCTTGGTCAGATAGTCCTGAGCTCCGCACCGCATTGCCTCGACCGCCGCATTCACCGATCCTGAGGCGGTCATCGCGATGACCGCGGTCTTGGGATAGAGGTGCTTCACTTCCGAAACCAGTTCCAGGCCCTGATTGGACCCCGCCGGCAGGTTGATCAGCAGAATGTCGGCTGCTCGCCCGCGCAGCAGGTTCCGTGCATGGCCCATGTCGCCGGTGCTTGCGACAGCGTAGCCCATGCTTGCGGCAATCTCTGCACAGGCTGAGCGCACCGCTCCGTCTGCATCTACCACCAATAGGTGCAGATGGACCACCGGCACCGCAACTTGAGGGACAAACTCCATGATTCTCGACGTTGAAACTGCTTCCAGCATTGTATTCGCCCCACCTAGAGTTAGCTCAATTTGATTTCCTGCGACATCCATTCCCAGCGCCGCCGCGGTCTCCTGTTGCCACATCGAATTCACTGTGAACGAACGGGCAACTCGATGACAAAGAGTCCGCCTCCCGAATCAGAGTTTGCCGCTCGTATGCTGCCACCAGCTGCTGCCAGAATCGAGCGGGTAATGGACAAACCCAGTCCGCGATGGGAGCCAGGCCATTGTCCCGCGTCGGTGTGTTCCTTCGAGTGTGTGGTATAGCCCGCTTCGAACACCTTGTTCAAAGCCGCGCGGGGAATCCCGGGCCCATCGTCCTTCACCGTCAACACCAGTTGCGGCGGAGCACTCGAGCCCGCGTGGAACTCGTGCAGGCTAATCGCGATGCCCCCCCCCGTCGGCATGGACTCGGCCGCATTCTTTACCAGATTCACCAGCACTCGGGTCAAATCTTCCCCGGTCATACACACAGGAAGCGCGCCGCCTTCAACGTCCACCCTGAGAGAGACGGAAGGCCCTACCAACGAAGCCAGCAGGTTCCGGTTAGCCATTAGCTCTCCGGCAAAGCTCTCAATCGTTCTCGCAGGTAGTCGTTCTACGCTGGGGTGATTTGAATTCCTGTTGCCGGCATTTGCAGGTGCCCGGAGTGCTCCGCGGCCGCGAAGAACTCCGTTTGAACCCTTCGTCAAATCGCTTCCCGTCGCGCCTGCATTATCAAGTGCCATCAGTTTTTCCACCAGTCGGCGACTTGCCGCCGCCACCAGTCTCAACTCACTTCCATAGTGAAGAAACGGGGTGTCTAATACGCCGGGCTCCTCGAGCAGATCGCAGTAGAGTCCAAGGGCAGTGACCATGTTTCTGGCGTCGTGCGCAACCTCTGCCAGAGTTTCTCCTTTGCCGCGAACTGCGGCCAGCGTCTCCACCACCGCTTCCACCCGCTTCCGCTCAGCTCTCTCCGCTTCCACTATAGATTCGATCTGCTGCATGGTTTGTTCCCCTTTCATTTCAGACCCGATTCGCTCGTCTATTTCTGCTTCACGATGTTTTTATTTCGCTGTTTTCAGGCGTTTGCTTGCCCTCCTTATTACACGCAGCGTGCCAAACCGGAACGCCTTCTCTAAGTTCTTGATAAGGGAGCGGGTTACAGGCAAGTTCCTGAAACCTCTGATGAATCCTGTTCCTGCGGGCTGTCCCAAAATGAAACAGAGAGAACAGCGTAAACCTCGGCTAAACATTGTCTTTTCATGACCTTCCGTGAATTTCCCATTCCGGTCCCAAAACAAAGCTGTTTCCCTTTTTGGGACCGAGCCATCGGCTGGTTGCAGGATCCCGGTCAAAATTGGTCTCTCCCGTACAATCGGGCTATGAAAGATTTCTTCCGCCCCGGGGGCAGGACCCCCGTTCAACTCCGTCCCCTCTCCTTCATCCCTGATTTTGTCCAGACCGCTGAAGGCTCTGTGCTTGTTTCTTTTGGCAATACCCGCGTGCTGACCAACGCCACCATCGAACAGGGCGTGCCAGGATGGCTCCGCAACTCCGGTCGCGGCTGGGTGACTGCTGAGTACTCGATGCTGCCCCGCTCCACCGTCACCCGCACGCCTCGAGAGAGTGAACGCGGCAAGATCGGCGGACGCACCCACGAGATTCAACGTCTTATTGGCCGCAGCTTGCGATCGGTTGTCGATATGCAGGCCCTGGGCGAACGAACAGTGATTCTGGACTGTGACGTGATCCAGGCAGATGGCGGCACCCGCACCGCTGCGATTACCGGTGCGGCCGTGGCGCTTGCGCTGGCCCTCAATGCGCTGGTTGCAGCAGGGACGCTGAAGCAATCGCCCCTGAAGCAATTCGTGGCCGCCACTTCGGTCGGCATCGTCGGCGGCGTCGAGTTGCTAGACCTTTGCTACGAGGAGGATTCCCAGGCGGAAGTGGATATGAATGTGGTGATGACGGCTGACGGCGGACTCATCGAAACCCAGGCCACGGCGGAGAAGGGAAGCTACTCCCGCAGCCAGTTGAACAGCCTGATCGATCTTGCCGTGGGGGGGCTCAGCGATATTTTCGCCGCGCAACGGGCGGTGCTGGAGCGGTAGGCGGTGGCTAAATAGGCTTGCCCAGCTTTCGCGGATTGATCTTCTCTTCCGTCACTGATTCAGAATCTCGTTTCCCGCGCTAACCTGTTTTCAATTCTGGACAAACCCAACCTCACGAATCCACTCCCCAGGACTCCATGGAGTACGAGAAATGTCCTCGCACATCAACCACACTTCCCCGACTCTACTACCGAAACAACCCGCGGCATGACTAATTTCCACGAATGGATTGGCGCTCGCTGTGCCGTACTGTTCCTCGCACCTGAAGGACTTCACACCGGTGTATACAACAGAGCTGGGCTACATGGCGGGACTTGCACTCGAATTCGCAAAACGAAATACCAAAATCATCGAGCTCAGCGTTGACCCGATCTTGAATCATGCCAAGGGGGCGGCGGACATGAAGAGACACAGGGACACGCCGTGACCCTCCCCATGATCGGCGACCCCAAACTCAAGATTGCCAAGCTTTATGACATGCTTCCGGCGGATGCGGGCGATACCTGCGAAGGCCGAACGGCGGCCAACAACGCGACCGCGCGCACTGTGTTTGTGGTTGGCCCGGACAAGAAGATCAAGCTCACGCTGAGCTATCCCATGAGCACCGGACGCAACTTCGACGAAGTCCTGCGGGTTCTCGACTCGATGCAGTTGACCGCCTCGCACAAAGTGGCGACGCCAGTGAATTGGAAGTTGGGAGATGACGTGATTATTCTTCCCGCGGTTTCCGACGAAGAGGCAAAGGCGAAGTATCCCGATGGATGGCGCGCGCCCAGGCCCTACCTGCGCATTGTCGCCCAGCCAAAGTAGCCCCGAAGGTTACCGCAGCATCGTCGCCAGCAGCAGAGTCGTTCCCAGTCCGGCCACCGAAAGCACCGTCTCCATCACCGACCAGGTGGACAGGGTCTCTTTCAACTCCAGCTTGAAGAACGACTGGATCATCCAGAATCCCGGATCGTTCACATGCGAGAGAATCAGCGACCCGGTCCCAGTGGCCAACACCAGCAACTCGGGACTCACGCCCGCATGCCCGGCTATCGGAGCCAGCACCGCCGAGGCAACGGCCATCGCTACGGTAGCTGAACCCATGGACACACGAACCACAGCGGCCAGCGACCACGCCAGCACCAGCGGCGACATGTGCGCGCCCAAGGCAAGACTCACAGTCGCTTGCGCGGCGCCTGAATCCCTCAGGACCCCGCTCAGCCCCCCCGCGGCGGCCAAAATCACCAGGACGTTGGCAATCGGCTCAAACGATTCGCTGGTCAGTTGCCGTAACAACTCGCGCCCATGATGCTGTCCCGTCTGGATGTGCGGTCCCAACGTCATAAGCGCCACCAGCACTGCAATCAGCAGCGCGATATCAGGGCTCCCCACGAAGTGCAGTATCTGGTTCACAAGGCTTGCCGGAGCTGCAATCGAGTCGGCCCAGCTCCCCAGAAAAATCAAGGCGATGGGCAGCAGGACCGCCGCGGCTGCCACGAATGGTCCAGCCGGTTCAGGAATCCCGTCTCTTGTTATCTTCGTGTGCGCGATCTCAGCTTCCTCGCTCCGTTCAATCCGCTGCTCTTCTTCCACGCTGGGCGCAAACAAAGTCAGCGCAATGTCGGGGGTCTCCTTTGGCACCCTGGACTGCCGCTTTTCCCACCTCCGGATCAGAACCCAGCCAAGCCCCGGTCCGGCGAGCGCAGCAGCCGGTAATCCGACGGCAAGGCCCATCAGGATGGTGCGCCCCAGGTCGGCGTTATACATCGTGGCCGCGAGCAGTGCGGCGGGATGCGGAGGGAGCGTACCATGCACAATCGAAAGCCCTGCCAATAGCGGCATGCCCGCTAGTACAGGTGGGCGCCCGGTTCGTCGTGCCGTTTCGGCCACAATCGGCATCAGCAGAACCAGTCCAACTTCAAAGAACACCGGCATGCCGACCAGGATGCCCAGCCCCAGCAGCGCCCACGGCAGGCCTTTTGGACCGCAGTTCTCGACCAGAACTCTGCCCAGTGCCCCCGCTCCTCCCGACCCCGCAAGCAGCCGTCCAAGCACCGCTCCCAAGCCCAGGACAATGGCGATATGCCCCATCAGGTTACCGACGCCGGCGGTGAACGAGAGCGGCACCTGCTTCAGCGCCATCCCCGAAGCCACGCCCAATCCCAGGGCGGCTACAGAAAGCGCCAGCGCCGGATGCAGCCTGACTTTCGCAATTAAAACGAGAAGAAGCAGTACAGTTCCCGCGGCGCAGGCGACCAGGAACCAACTGCCGTGCGGGGTTGCGTCGGCTAAACTCACCCGCAGATTATTCCACATGGCGCAGAGCGCTTGCCCGCCCCACACTCCTGTCGGTTGAGAAAAGGTGTTTGCGAACACATTTTTCCCTTGCGAACCTCTGCTACCATAAGGACGATTGCAGTTCCTGCCGCTCGCGAGGCTGTTTTCCTGCCCATAAAGCGGTTCTCCAATTCTCATGCCCTAGCTGGCGTTCGACAGGGCGGCTTTTTCTTAAGGAAAAGCCACTCAGCTGTGACGGCTTCGGAGAATGGCAATTGGAGAATCGCTCCGGGCCTGAGCGCACCGGCGGCCGGGGCCAACCCAAGAAGGAGAAATCACTATGCCATTAGTCTCCATGCGGCAGCTCCTCGACGAGGCCGCCAAGGGCGGTTACGGCGTCGGCGCATTCAACGTCAACGATATGGAACAGATTCAGGCCATCATGGCCGCGGCCCGCGAGACCAAATCGCCGGTCATCGTCCAGGCCAGCCGTGGTGCTCGCCAGTTTGCGGAAGATCTCTACCTCTTCCGGCTTATCCAGGCTGCCGCCGAACTTAATCCCGACATTCCGATCGCCATGCACCAGGACCACGGCAACAGCTTTGAAACCTGTAAGAGCGCCATCGAGTTGGGGTATACCTCGGTGATGATGGATGGCTCGCTGAAGACCGACGGCAAGACCCCGTCAACGTTTGAAGAGAACGTCGAAGTCACCCGCAAGGTTGTTGATTTTGCACACGAGCGCGGCGTCACGGTTGAAGGCGAAATTGGCGTACTTGGCGGCGTGGAAGACGGTCATGGAGCAGGCGGCAGCGGTCTCGATCACATCACGGACCCCGACCAGGCAGTTGAGTTTGCCGAGCGGACCGGCGTTGATGCCCTGGCCATCGCTATCGGCACCAGTCACGGCGCTTACAAATTCACCAAGAAGCCCGACGGCTCAGTGCTCAAGATGGATGTGCTCATCGCCATTCACAAGCGCCTGCCCAACACTCACCTCGTCATGCATGGCAGTTCGTCGGTGCCCAAGGATCTGCAAGACATCGTCAATCAGTATGGCGGCAAGCTGAAAGAAACCTGGGGTGTGCCGGTCGAAGAAATTCAGCTCGGCATCCGCAACGGTGTCCGCAAAATCAACGTGGACACCGACAATCGTCTCGCCATCACAGGCGCCATCCGCAAGGTCTTCGCGGAGACACCGGAGAAGTTCGATCCGCGTGACTATCTCAAGCCCGCTCGTGAAGCCATGCAGAAGGTTGTTGCCACGCGCATGACGCAGTTCGGCCAGGCGGGTCATGCAGGTGACTACTCTCCCATCGACATCAAGGAGATTGCCAAGGGCTACGCCAACGGGTCTCTGACTACTCAACCATTGGTTGCCGCCAAATAATCCAGGCAGGGAACTCATTCTGAGTTTCCTACGCAAATTGCCCCGTAAATGAAAAGGGCTGCCGCGCAATGCGCGGCAGCCCTTTTCTGAGGAATGTTGAGTTTAGTGGTGCCCGCCTCCAGAGCTGCTTACGCCTGATCCCGAACTGCTGGAACTCAATGTAGCTGCGCTTGAAGTGCTGCTGGAGCTGACGCCTCCCGAGCTTCCGCCGCCTCCACGCGAACCGCCACTACCGCCGGAACTCGTGCCTCCTCCACCGCTGCGCGATGTGCCCCCGCCGCTAGAGCTTCCATGAACTCCCGTAAAGCTGCCGCCCCTTGCCTGCAAGTTGCCGGATCGGTTGGAGACGGGCGCTGTCACCGTTACGGTCCTTCCACCCTTGGTAATCTCCCGGGCAACCATGAAGCTTTCCGACTTTGGATCGAAATGCATTGGAACTCCGGTGGATTTGCCGGCGACTGTCTTGTCGCGAGCGACGAAATCCTTCATCATGTGCGATTCCATGCGAGGAACCTCGGCTCCCGGAAGCGGGCGAAGATAAGTAGTTCGAAATTCTCGAGGCGGCTCCTTTAAATACTCAACAGAATGGCTGGGGTCGAACTTCATTTTCTCGATCGTCAGGCCGTTCTTATTGCTGACTGCGAATACTTCCTCCTTCTGGTTGATGGGAGGTCTTCCTTTTACGTCATAGGGATGAAGCGGAACAAAGGCTACGGTATGGCCGCTCTTCACCCAGCGAACTGGCTCAACGTGGTGCATCTTGTGACCAACAACCCACACATAGTGATGCCGCCGATGGACCCAGCTGCCTGCGTGACACACAGCCCAGCGATAAGGGTACAAATTCGTATCGAAAGGTGCTATTACCCTCTCCTTTCCCGTTGCCGGATCGCGGAAGATCCGGTAGCGAAGAGCCAATGGCATGCATGGAAAGTAAGGCTCCTCATCCCACGGGCCAATGAGTGACTGGGTGTTGCTCGATTGCGCGGCCGCAGTTCCAGGAATCCCTGGCGTCTTCAGAAAGCTTGTCTGCACCAGATGTGCCGACGCACCAGCAGTGCCGGCGGAAGATGAACGGATTTGAGGAGAATGTGCGCTGGCCTGATTGTCCTCATCGGCAACATTCGGTTCCCAGCAGGTCCCATACGGCTTGCACTCGAAGAATTTTCCCTGCCCATCCATCTCATCCAGGCCGGGAATGGGCGAACTCAGCCCAGCGGCTTTCATAACCTCGGTCATCGCTTCCTTCCGCTTCTCAACCCGGTCGGCAACCCACTTGTCCCACTCGACAAATTCGGTACTGCCTTCCATCGCGGGCGCATTCACCTTCACGCCTGCCCGGAAAAACAGCGTTTGACCGGAGGCCATTTTTTCGTCGCCGGTTGGCTGTAAATGAAGAACCCCGCCATCCTGTCCAGAAATCCCTATCGCATCCGTATAACCTGTGACCCGAATGTAAGACTTGTTCGGAAATCGGGTAGTGAGTTCGTCAGTGGGAGTTCTCAGAATGAAGGTTTCACCAGCCACAAGCGGGCGAATATGCAATGTCACCGTTCCGCTCAACAACGCCACCTCAGTGTGCGAGATGCCGCTCTGCGTATGCAAATCGTTGAAGGTCAAAACCGAATTCTCGCCGAGATAGATGGTTGAAGCATTTTCAAGCTCAATCTCTGCCCTTCCGGCTCCAGTCACCAGGCTGAATCCGGACTCAAGCGGCAAATCGGAAGTAGCCTTTTCCCAAACCGGGCCGGCAGGCTTCTCGTTCTGCTCACCTCGCGCAATCCGCACATCGCCTTCCACAAGGCTGATCCGAACAACTTGTGCGTACGTTATGTCCGAATAATGATGTCCGAGGATGAAAAGAGCCTCGTTCCTCAGCCTTTCGCTCGACTCGCTGTTGTTCAGAATCTCCTGGATCTGCGCTAGCGCCCGCGATTCGTTTTTCTGCATGAGCGAGTTCAGCGCCAGCAATTTCAGGTCGTCGTCATCTCCAGGCTTGGGTTCGGCGGGCTTCCCGCTTCGCGCGTGAATCTCGATCTCCAGTGCCCCGCACTCGTGAATCCAGCCGCTGCCAGCGAACTCATGTCCTAACCTGGCGCACGTGTCGAGCGCCTTGCTAGCCTGTCCAAGTTTGTTCTCCGCATATGCCTGCCAGTAGAGAGCGCCATCTTTGTGTTCGCCGTGCTGACTAGCAACCTTGGCAAAGATTGCCTCAGCGTCTGGCCAGCGACTCTCATTGATGGCGCGCGTCCCGCTGGCATACAAGCTGCTCTCTGCCGAACTTGCCTCAAGCGTTGCGCCTTCGGTACTGGCCGCCGGCAACGGTGCCGCAAATTCCTGACCTGCCGCGAGAACGGCCGCACCGCGCACCGGCAAGCAAATCAGTCCCGCGAGAATTGCAGCTGCGTAGAATGGTGCAGTCTTCATATCGTCCCTCCCTTGGAGCCGTCCGCCCCTGCTCCCCGCGCATGCGGGATCCTTGCACGCAGCACGCGCACTTCAAATAGCAAGCCATCCTTGTTCATCTCATCCTGAAGCCGGGTAATGGTTGCGCTATTTAGGCCTCCCGGTTCATTCGCCAACTCCGCCAGCAGTCGATCCAGATGATCCAGCGCGCCGCTCAGCGCCGGATCGTCGTCCTGCTTCGCATTCTGTCGGCAAATTCGATTTGCATCCAAAAGGCTCCGTGCCTCGTCGCGCAGCGGAGACACCATCTCGGAGTTGTCTGCGTCGACGTGTTTTAGTTCGACCAGCAAACGTTCTGAACGGTCGAGGTGGTCGCTTAAGACCACCACCACTACCCGTTGTGGTGCGTGCGCTACAGGCGGTGGAGCTGGCGCCGCGTGATTCTTCGCGGAGGTAGCTGCCTGATGCCGCTCCCATAAACGTCCGCCAACAAACGCACATGTCACCAACACGGCGCACGCTGCCGCATAACTTAGCCCTCGAAACAGCCCTCCGCTCAGCCAGCTACGCCTCCGAACTTCGTACGCAGGCAACTGATTCCGCAGCGTTTGCCACACGGCCTCACCGTAATCTTCAGAACGCGCCGGGGGAGCGGCAAATTTCATTTCGGCCAGGTCCGATTGCACCGCCGCGTAGGACTTTTCGCATTCCCTGCATTCCGCAAAGTGCTCTTCTATCGAGCCTTTGTCGCCTTCGCCGTAGCCATATTCAATAAGTTGCTCTTCAGTCAAATGCTTCATAAACCCTCACCCTCAAGCTGAACAAATGCTTCAAACCCTCACCTTCCAGCTGGAAAAATGCCTCATATCCTCACCCTTAAAGCGGACAAGCGGCGCCGCAATTTTTGTACGGCGCGGAAGACAGCCTGCTTGGCGGCATTCGGCGCGATGCCCAGCGCATCCCCAATCTCTTCGGTCGTCCTGCCTTCCATATGCCTCAAAAC
>JBEKRU010000016.1:0-81835 GCA_049518435.1 Occallatibacter sp.
TTGGCGGGTTGAAGGTGGTGGTTCCGGCGGGCGCGTGGCGGACGACGGCGGAGCGGATGGCGTGGTTGAACCACAAGGCTGCGGATTTTCAACTCTACACATTGGACGAGCGCAGCGAAGAGCTGACGGCGGTGGATTATCGCGACACGGGGAACCTGGATGCGCGGCTGGTGCATGCGTTCGATGCGGATGCGGCGATTGAGCGATGCGAGGCGGGAATCGACCGGCTGATGGAGATGCTGCCGGATTTGGCGCGGGAGCGGGTGGAGGTGCGAGCGAGTTCGACCAGCGAAGTGGGGCTGCGGCTGCATGGGTTGGAGTTTGCGCGGGTGCGGCAGGGGTTTGCTGCGAACTCGTTTCGTCGTGAGGATGAGATCAGCTTTGGGGCGGGGGCGAATGAGACGCCGCTGACGGAAGCGACGGAGCCGCTGTGCCGGGAGCTGCTGCGAAGGCTGTTTGCGGGGCGGCACAAGGACGGGACGCATGCCGATCCGCTGTACCGGCTGCAGCCGGTTCCGGCGCTTTCGACAGGAGACCGGGGGCTGCTGGACCTGCTGACGCTGGACCGGGGCGGGCGGCTGACGGTGATTGAGCTGAAGGCGGATGAAGACCTGCACTTGCCGCTGCAGGCGCTGGACTACTGGATACGGGTGCGGGCGCTGAATGCCGATCGGCAGCCGGTGGCGGGAGTTGCGGGCGGGCGGGCGCTTTCGGCGTTCGAGCGGCAGGGATATTTTGAGGGGGCGGAGGTTTCGCCCTTGACGCCGCGACTGCTGCTGGCGGGTCCGGCGCTGCGGATTCATCCTGCGAACGAGCCGGTGCTGCGGTATTTTGCGCCGGAGGTGGAGTGGGAGCTGATTGCGGTGGGCGAGCATTGGCGGCGGGAGTTGAAGGTGGTTTTCAGGAAGCGGAGCGGGGAAGTGAGAGCTTGAGGCAGCACTGTCTTCCGGCTGGCATCCAAACCTGGAAGCCCCCCCGCAAGGCCACCCCTGACTGAAACCGGGGAGGAAAGAGAACGCCGACCCGCCGCGCCAAACTTTG
The DNA here is from genome assembly GCA_049518435.1 of Occallatibacter sp. Taxonomy (GTDB): domain Bacteria; phylum Acidobacteriota; class Terriglobia; order Terriglobales; family Acidobacteriaceae; genus Telmatobacter. The sequence goes on from JBEKRU010000016.1 coordinate 1,042, forward strand.
CGGTATCCTATAGACCTGATTGCGCTTTGCGATGTTGAAGCGCACCGGCACAGCAACATGATTGGCTAATGCCCCGAATTCCAAATCCCCCACAGGAGAGCACATTCCCCATGATGCCCTTATGCATGAGCCTCATTCGTTCATTCATTCCTTTTGATTCGCATGGTTTTTCAACTCACCGGCGCATTTGGCTGAGTGCCGTTGTGATTCTGGCAGGCTTTGGTGCTGCCGCCGGCGGGCAGAAGCCGCCGGAAGCACCAGCAAAAGCTGCACCTCCGCCGGACGTGATTGTGTTCAACAATGGCGATCAACTTTCAGGGAAGTTTCTGCGGTCGGTGGGCGGAAATGCAGTGTTCCATAGCGACATTGCCGGCGACGTTACGGTGAGCTGGGACAAGGTGAAGGAGATTCATTCGGCGTCGAAGTTTGTGGTGCTGAACAAGGGCTTTGAGCCTGGACGGAAGGGACTGCCTGCGCACTTGCCGTCGGGGAGTTTGACGGTGGAGAACAAAGAGATTGAATTGACGCCGACGGAGGGCGGTAGGATTGAGCCGTTTCCGCTGGCCGAGGTGGCGTACGTGATCGACCAGCCGACGTTTGACCGTGCGTTGGGCCGCGAGCCGGGTTTCTTTTCAGGCTGGACGGGAAGCGCCACGGCTGGAGCCACGATTGTGGAGGCGACGCAGAACACCGAAACGTTCAACGGCGGGATTGCGCTGGTTCGGACGGAACCGTGGGTGGGCTGGCTGAATCCGCGCGAACGGACATTGGCTGGGTTTCAGGGGTCTTACGGAAAGATCACAGAGCCAGGCACGCAGACCGAGAAGACAGCGATTTACCACGGGTACGCGGAGCGCGATGAATACTTTTCGCCGCGCGTGTATGCGCTGGGGCAGGCGACGTTTGACCACAATTTCTCACAGAGCCTGGACCTGCAGCAGATTTATGGCGGCGGACTGGGTTGGACGATTGTGAAGCAGGCGAACCAGACTTTGGACTTGAAGGCAACGATGCAATATGAGCGTCAGAGCTTTATGATTCAGGAGCAGACAAGCCCACCGACGGCTCCCAGCCCGGATCAGAGCCTGATTGGATCGACTTTCTCAGGCAACTACATGCGGAAGCTGCCCAAGGGAATGATTTTCAATCAGCAGCTGGCTTACCTTCCGGCATGGAATGAAATGCACGACTATTCCGTGGGCGAGATCAACAGCCTGATCCTGCCGGTTTACAAGCGGTTGGGATTATCGGTGGGAACGGTTGACTCGTATTTGAACGATCCGCCGGTGACGACGCCGGCAACCCAGCGGAACTCGTTCCAGTTCACGTTTGGGGCGGCGTATACGCTGCCTGCGCCGAAGTAAGCAACTGCTACATTTCCGGTCCCTCCGCCGCGGCGGACGAGGGACCGGGGCCACCCGCACGGGTTGGTTGCGACTAGGTGAAAGCGAATCGAAGCAAGAGGCCGATGGAGAACCCACAATCGGCGTATACTCCTCGGCAGTTGGTTATCCCCCTCGTCTGCAGAGGACGACGACCGACTGCAGACGGAAACCGCTAACGCAAGACCAAAGGAACGATTGGAGACAATCATGATCTTTGGAAACAAATCCGATTTGAAGAAACATCTCTCAGTGAAGAGACCGACGTGGGCGCACAAAGTGGTGGCGCACAGTGCTCTTGAACACACCATGGAAGATAACCTGGAACGAAACCAGGAAATGGAACGCCGGGAGGAATCGCCAGCGAACCGGGATGCTCCGCCTCACACTGATCGGCCGGAGTCCATGCAGTCCAGGTACTAACTAATAGCCCCGGCGTGCTGCCGCATCCCGGGGTTGTTCGTTTTTATGCTTCAAGGCTCCGCGTAATACAGACTGTTTGTGAAGACTGTCACTCCAGGCTTGTTTACCTTGACCTGCAGCGAATGATATTCGTCGGGCTGGGACGAAGGAATCGAGTCGAATGAGAGCGCGTAGTAGACCTGCGCATCTGCAACGCACCTTGCAATTTGAGCGGCGATGCTGTTGCTTTCCAAGATGCGGCCACCGCTTTGCGTCGCTATTGCCTGCAAAGCCAGGTCATTCGCAGTCGCCTGCTTTTCTGTAAGTGGACCATCGGCGAGCGACTTGCCGGGACTACTTTCGAACGCGGCCTGGCGAAACATATCGGGTGAAGATACGGCATCCACGGTTACCTGAGCTTCTCTCAAAGTCCTTGACAGGTGCACGATGTGATCGAAGAAGTTGGCTTTGATCTCTGCCGTGTCGGCGAGAAACTCCGGGCCGGTCAGCAGCGGCCAACCGGGTCCAATCCAGATGAGGATCACTCGGCCGGGAACGTCCTTTTGCGCGGAGGCCAGATCACCAAGTGCGGTCACTGAGAGTGTGAACTTGTGGTTCAGGCAGTTTCCATCGTCTGTTTTCTGAACGGAAGCGCCAATGCTCTTGTCCCCATGACCGGAGAGCAGAGAGGCATGGGCCGCATCATCCGCTGAACCCTTGCACTCATAGGGACGAATGCCGTTGAACAGGGTTTTAGATTCCTGCAGCAGCGCTGAACTGTCAACTGAGGTTTGGCTGGTCTTGAAGCCGGCAGATGTGAGGGTTGCAATTGAGGTTGGATATTTGAGGCTCTCCTGATTCGATGCCAGGTATTTGCCAATTTCTTTGATCTCAAATGCGATGTTTCTGCTGGTGTTGTTCACGGCATCCAGGACAAGAATGATGTGTGGTTGAACAACGACTTGTTCCCCATGCATCTCGCGAAAAGTGGCCAATTCCTGTGGCCGCCCATTGTCGATGAGCACGAAGTCTTGTGGCTTCAGGCCGGTTGCCGGCAAATCCGATTGATCGACAGCGAGCACGTTCAGAATGATGCGATGGAGGTCTCGATATCTTTGTTCTCGTTCTGCATGGGAGCGGGGAATGAGTGTGAGGGGAGATGCGGCGGGGCTTTGGCTCGATTCAGTTTGGGCTGGAGGGAGTTGCTGTCCAGATGAAGTGGCGGCGATACACAACAACAGCGCGACAATCCACCGAAATTGTGTCATAGGAGCAACCTCATTCAACTTGACCTAGATAATAATTGCGCGACCGAGGGACCCTGTCGTTATTCCGGAAGGGCGGATTCTTTGAGGTCGTGGAGGAGGGAGTCGACGCGGGCGAGGTCGGTGTCCCAGGCGAACATGATGCGGGCCGCGCCGCCGATGAAGGTGTAGAACTTCCAGCCGCGGGTGCGGAGCCCTTCAAGTGTGGCGTCAGAGGCTTGAAGGAAGACGGTGTTGGCCTCGACGGGCGAGACGATTTGGACGCCGGGAATGGACGTCACTCCTTCGGCGAAGTAACGCGCACATTGGTTGGCGTGCTGGGCGTTGGTGAGCCATGCGCCGCTTTCGAGCATGCCAACCCAGGGCGCGGCGAGGAAGCGCATTTTTGAGGCGAGCTGGCCGGCTTGCTTGCAGCGGTAATCGAAGTCGGCGGCGAGGGCGGGGTCGAAGAAGAGGACGGCTTCGCCGACGGCCATACCGTTTTTTGTGCCGCCGAAGCAGAGGACGTCGACGCCGCTTTTCCAGGTGAGCTCGGCAGGAGTGCGATTGAGGCTGGCGCAGGCGTTGGCGAAGCGGGCTCCATCCATGTGCAGAGAAAGGCGGTGCGCCTTGCAGGTGGCGGAGATGGCCTGGATTTCGTCGACGGTGTAGACGCGGCCAGTTTCAGTGGACTGGGTGATGGTGACGACGCGCGGCTTGGGGAAGTGAATGTCGGTGCGGCGCGTGGCTAGCTCATGGATGGCGCCGGGGGTGAGCTTGCCGTCCTCAGAGCGGGCGACGAGGAGCTTGGAACCGTTGGAGAAGAATTCGGGAGCCCCGCACTCATCGGTTTCGACGTGGGCCTGGTCGCCGCAGATGACGGCCTGATAGGACTGGCAGAGGGAGGCGAGGGCCAGAGAGTTGGCGGCGGTGCCGTTGAAGACGAAGAAGAGCTCGAGGTTGGTTTCAAACAGATCGCGAAAGGCATTGGCGGCGCGGGCGGTCCACGGATCGTCGCCATAGGCAACGGCGTGTCCGCGATTCGCGCTTTCCATGGCGGCCCATGCTTCGGGACAGATCCCGGCGTAGTTATCGCTGGCAAACTGCTGAGCAAGATTCTGCTGAGCAAGGTCCTGCAGAGCAAGGTCCTGCAGAGCAAGGTCGCTGGTACGGTTCTGGGTCACTGATTCATCTCCTGGTTTGAGAACACGGCGGGAAAGGTGCGGCGTGTTCTATCGATTTGAGCGAGCCGGGGAGGACCTTTCAGGGCTAAAGACTGAAGGAGCCGTTGAGGCTCTGGAAGATGGCGTCGAATTTTCCGGCTTCGGCGGCGAAACGCATTCCCTTGACGCGCTCGACACAGATTTCGGCGGGGGTGGGCTGGGTTTGGAAGATTTGCATGACCTCAGCGATGAATTCGGCGAGTGGCATCGCGCGGGGATCTTCAGCACCTTGCATGAGGTGGGTCTGGACATAGGGCGGAATGAGTTCGATGACTTCAGTGTTGGTGGCTCGAAGCTGGTAACGGAGCGAGAGCGTGTAGGAGTGGAGAGCTGCCTTGGTGGCGCAGTAGGTGGGAGTGAGCGAGAGGGGCAGGAAGGCCAGGCCGGAGGAGACGTTGATGATGGCGGAATTGGGCTGAGACTGAAGATGCGGGAGCAGGGCGGCGGTGAGGCGAATGGGGCCGAGGAGGTTGGTGGTGACGATGGCTTCGGCGTCGCAGAGATCGGACTGCTGGGTGAGAAGCTTCTCAAGACGCATGATGCCGGCGTTGTTGATGAGGACATTGAGCGCGGGGAATTGGGCGGTTGCGCGGGCGGCGAAGGCGCGGATGGCGGCGGGGTCTTCAACATCGAGGATGACGGACTGCATGCCGGGGTTGGCGGCAACGGTTTCGCTGAGAGCTTGGCGGCGGCGGCCAGCGATGATCACCTGGTTGCCGAGGGCGTGGAAGGCCTCCGCCAGGCCGCGGCCAATGCCGGAGCCGCCGCCGGTGATGAGGATGGTGTTGCCGGTGAGGTTCATGGGGTGGTCTCTCCAAGCGCCATGATAACGCGACGGGGTAAACGGGTAGGTTGGCGTGGCGGCATGGCTGGGCGGCGGAAGGCCGGAATTTTCAGAGGAGAGTGATCCTAGTCACATACTGCGAGGAAACGGAGCGGGAGAATGGGCGACATAATACCTGCTGAATTCTGCGACGGTGATTGGATTGTTCCTGAACACCAGCAGCCTGTTGATGACAAGGAGACGCCATGACCGCTGAGATTCTTAACCACCTTCACGCCGAACCGCAGAGCAGCTTCATGCTGCGAGACATTCTTCCCGGAGCCGCATGGGCGCCTTACATTGGGCGCGATCTTGCGCTTGCGTGGCAGTCGTCGAACCGTTTGTTGGAGGCCGGCGCGGACGAGGGCGGCTCGAACGGGCTGCAACAAGCTTTTCCGTTTGAGATTTGAAGGTTGGCCGCTGCGCATACGCGGAGTTCAAGTGTGCGTGAGGTGGAACTCTCGGGCAAAGCGCGGATGAACACGGGTTGCCCGAGTGTTTTGCTACTCGTGGGCGCCGTGCTTCTTGAGCAGATCGGCCCACTTGTGATCGTCCATCTGGAGCGCGTACGTTAGCGGGCGATGCTGGCTCTGGTCGATGGCGTTGACGTCCGCGCCATGGTCGAGGAGAGGCTGAATCATGGTGAAGTACTGCAGGTGGAGCGCCATGTCGAGGATGGTGTCGCCGTAGGCGTCGGCCAGGTTGACGTTGCCACCGTGGTCGATGAGGTACAGCAACTCGTCTTTCTGCTGGCGCATCACGGCCCAGAACATGGGTGTGGCGCCGCTGGAGGCCTGGGCGTTCACATTCGCGCCCTTGTCGATGAGGAACTTGACCATCGGCATATAACGAATGGAAAAGGCAGCCATGTCGAGAGGCGTGTAGCCGTTCTTCATATCCGCCTGGATGATTCCGTGGACGGTGAGCAGACCCACCGGATCCTGATGGTTACTGGAGGAAAGGAACCCCCCCAGGTCGCCAGGTGTAAACGGTCCTGCACTGTTTTTTGCGTTCACATCGGCACCGGCGGCGACGAGCGCCTGGGCGACGGCCAGTTCCCCATGCAGGGCTGCGACGTGAAGGGGCGTATCTCCCATACTGTCCTTGCTGTTGACGAGGGTGGGGTCAGACTGGATGAGCGCCTGGACCTTCTTGAGGTCGCCTTTGCGGGCGGCGTCATGAATGGGGCCGGCGAAGGCAAGGGATGTGCAGGTAAGCGCCGCCGCGACGAGGACGGCGAGGCAAAAGTTCTTCAAGGAACAGGGCTGGCCAAGAACTGGAAACGATTTCATGGTTCCTCCGGTGGAACACATAAGTGTACCCAATTGGAGCGGGAGTGGAGCAAGGGGTCGGTAAAAATCGGTTTACCTGAGGCCTTCTTGTCTCCGCTTCCAAGGGCGTGAAGGTTGGGAGATCAGTCTCCTGCTATCCCATCTTTTACAAAAGCGCGAATGATGGGGCATCCGAAGGCTTGTCTTCGCCAAGCCATGGGTCTAAGTGTTGGTAATGCATCGGATGGTGGCATAGGTACTCTTTTTGGTAGACTTAATAGACTCAATAGTACCCAATCTAAAGTACTATAGTACCTACAACCGGGTGATCGGGTGACCGCCGAAGGGGATTGCGGGAATCCACGAAGCGGGACTCTGACACTAAGGTGAAGTGTTGTCCCAGGCACTCGAGTGAACATCTCTGGCGGGAAGTTTGATGACGAGGTCGGGCAAACGATATGGATTTGCTGCGGAAGCAGCGCCGATGATGGCGGCCGTCTTTGGGATGACTGCCGGCATTCTGTTGGGCTATGTTGTTGCACTTTACCTGGCTGAAAACTGGCTCGGCGATTACTCATCGCTGATTGCGGAGTTGCAGGACGCGTCTTCAGAAGAAGCAATGAAAGTGCTGGCGGCGATAAAGGATTCGCCACGTCCCTATTGTTCCGACGCGGAAATTGCGTATTTCCGTGAGCTGGTGTTCCGCTCGGTCTATCTGAAGGATGCAGGGCACATTCGCGGAGGGATCATTGATTGCTCCGCGACGGCCGAGCGGCCGGGACGATCGATTGGGCAATTCAAGCCGGAGATTTTGCAGCACGATGGTACGTCCGCGTATAGCAATCTGATGCCGATTCGAGACACCGGGATGAAGCGGGCGGGATTGCAACTGGGCAACGCTTACGTGGTTTTCGGGCCGCAGGAGCCGCTGGCTCTGGGGCCGATTCCGATGCGGGCGATCTACACGATGAATTCCCCGGTCGGGGAGGGAAGCAAGCCGCGGGCTGGCGAAAGCTCTCCCGTTCCGGGACTGGATCTGACCACGGAGGGGACGTTTCTGGTGGGAGACGCTCTTTATGCGACGCGGTGTTCGGCCACGTTTTTCAAGTGTGTGACGACGACCACGACGGTGAAGGAGGCCATTCACGGGGAAGGGAATGTGGTGGTGCTGGGGACGGTTCTGGGCGGCCTGGCGGGGACGTTTCTGGGCATAGTGATTTCGTTCCTGCTGGGACGCAGCAAGAGCATGGAGCAACAGCTTCGCCGGGCCATTGCGAATGACAATATGCAGCTGGCCTATCAGCCGATTGTGAATGTGGACAGCTATCGGATCGTGGGAGCCGAGGCGCTGGCGCGATGGACGGATGAAGACGGGATTGTGGTGGGCCCGGATGTGTTTATTCGGATTGCTGAGGCAGAGGGATTTATTGGATCGTTGACGAGACTGGTGGTGCGCCGCGCGGTGATGGATTTTGGAGACACGCTGCGCGCCAACCCCGACTTTCGCCTGAGCGTGAATGTGACCGCGCCGGATTTGGCCGACCCGAAATTCCTTCCCATGCTGGATGAGGCTTTGGAGCGGGCGAGGATTCCGCACGCAAGCCTGGTTATCGAGATCACGGAGAGCTCGACGGCGAATCGCGTGGAGGCGATGGAGACGATCCGCGAATTGCGCAGAAGGGGCCACAGCATTCATATAGATGATTTCGGCACGGGGTATTCAAGCCTGTCGTACCTGCTTTATCTGAATGTGGACACAATCAAGATCGACAAGGCATTCACGAAAGCGATCGGGACCGAATCGGTGACTGTGGGCATTCTTCCGCAGATACTGGCGATGGCCAAAGCATTGAAGATGGGTGTGGTGGCAGAGGGTGTGGAAACGGAACAGCAGGCCAACTACTTTTCTGGGGCCGGCGAGAATATCGACGGTCAAGGGTGGTTCTACGGGCGGCCTGTTCCTGCCGAGGAGTTTCATCGCATGCTTGTGAGTGGCCGGGGGAAGGCGCGGCGTAGTGGCGTTGCGGAGGCACCGGGTTTGGTTGAGATGCCGGAAACGGAGCATGTCCAGTGGCGGGGCATTGCTTGACGGAATTCGATGGCGATTTTTGGCTTCGCTCTATTTAGAATTTCGTCATGAACCGAAAATTCGATCTGCTGATATGGTTCCTTTTTGCGGCGATTGTGTATCTGATCGCGGCTGAAGCTGTGCGGCCGTGGTTCGACTTGCCAGGACTGGGGAACATCGGCTTCACACTGGTGTTTGTGCTGTTTTCCGTGTTGCATTGCGCGCGGTGCGAGGGCTGGAGCCGGACGGGACTGTTTTTTGCGGATGCGGCGGTGGTTAGCTACCTGCTGGAAGAGACGGGTGTGCGGACTGGCCTGGTGTATGGGCCGTACCACTACAGCGACATGCTGGGGCCGAAGCTGGGGCATGTGCCGGTGCTGATTCCGCTGGCGTGGTTCATGATGATTTACCCATCGTGGGTGACGGCGCGGGCGCTGCTGCGGGGCGTAAATACGCAGACAGCCGCTGGGATTGTGGGGCTGGCGCTGGCGGCGGCGATGGTGATGACGGCCTGGGATACGGTGATGGATCCGGGGATGGCGGCGGCGGGCAACTGGGTTTGGGAACAGGGTGGGGCCTACTTTGGCGTGCCGCTGAGGAACTATTTCGGTTGGTTGCTGACGACGTTCCTGGTGTATTGCGGGGCGGGAATGATCTGGCGGATCAGGCGCGGTGCGGATGGAGTTTCGGCGGGATTCGCGGGACTCCCAGTAATTGTGTATGCAATACACGGTTTGCGATATGCGACTGCTGCGAGTATTCCGGCGCTGCATGTGGTGGCGCTGTTTGCGATGGTGTTGCCGGGGGTGGTGGGGCTGATGCAGGTTTATGGGGGGAAGAAATCGCGGGTTGCGGCTGAATCTTGAGGGCAATATACCCAAATCGCGGAAGGACTCCCTCGCGGAGTCCCTCGGCCGAGCGGCAGGGTCAGACGCCGCGAGGTACCCGTTATTGCACAACGGGTTTCTTCGAAAGATCTTTCGCAGCATCCAGATGCTTTTGCAACGTGGGCAGCGTGGCGCCGGCGTAGGTCTTCAGGTCCGCGTTTTGCGCGCCGGTTGATTCTTTCGTGTAAACCCCAATGGCCTCCGTGTGACCTGCAACCATGGTGTGAATGTAGCGCGTGTCGAAGGCTGCTCCCTTCAGCTTTTCAAACGGCGCGATCATTTGATTGTGGGCGGCATCGAGTCCAGTGGGAACCGTGAGGCCGGCTTTGGCCGCGAGGGCAGTGAGCTGCTGATAGTCGGTGGTGTGATCGGCGACCAGCATCTGCGCGTATTGCTTGACGGCCGGGTTTCCGGCCTGGCTGGCGGCCATTTGACCCAGGTGGGCTTCGAGCATATCTGTTTGAGCCGCCATGTCGAGGAACTTCTGGTCGGTCAGGGGTCCGGTTTTGGCCTTCTGCGCCGTTGCGAACAAGCAGCAGAGAGCCAAACAACAGACGGTTGAAAGTGTGAGTTTCATTTCGGTCTTTCCTCCTGCATGCTTAGTTGCGCAGGGGAGGTTGGGGTTATCCGGGGGGAAATCGGGGTTTTGATGGGGTGGGCCGGCGCGGAGAAGACTGCAGTTCATGGGAAGAGGCGGTGGTGGATGTTTGGGCCGAAGGGGAATCATGTGGCGGCGAGCTTGTTTAGTATGGCCATGCTGCAGGAGCATGAAGGGGCGAGGCTGCGGGTGATGGCGTAGGGCTTCATTGGCTCCCCTCTGTTCGCAATGAATGCGAAGGAACTGGCAGCGGGCGCTGGCGTTTCCACATCGGTTGCAGTACGCTGTCGAGAGAGGTCGCAGGCGATGGAAGTGGAACTTACATCCGATCAAAGAGCGTTCGTCCGGCATGCCGTGGCGTCGGGACGGCTGCGGAGCGAGGAAGAGAGGCAGTCGCGGAAGCCCTTGCGCTTTGGGAAGAACGCGAGCGCCGTCGTGTGGAGTTTCGCGCGACTCTCGATGAAGCCCGCGCCTCGCTGGCACGTGGTGAGGGCCGCGAGATTACGCAAGAATCCATGCGCGAGCTCTCCGCCGAAGTGAGAGAGCTCGGCCGGGCGCGGTTGATTGGTACGCAAGAGTGGTCCAGGGAACTCACCGCCTGGAGCGAGAGCCATTCGAAGGACACGCCATTGCTTCCGGATGATGCAATCGAGCGGGATTCGATTTATAGCGCGCGCGGGCTGTAAATGGCGGTTCTTCTCGATACGAATGTCCTGCTGCGGTTAGTACAGCCCCATCATCCCAGCGCACCTCTCGCACTGCGGGCTTTGCAGACGCTGCGAACAAGCAACGAGATGTTGCATATTACGCAGCAGAACATTGTTGAATTCTGGGCTGTAGCCACACGTCCAATCGCAGCCAACGGCTTGGGATTTTCTCCTGAGCAGGCGGCAGCCGAGATCGATGCTTTGAGGCGGCTGTTCTTGTTGCTGCCGGAATTGCCGCTCCAGGAGGCATGGGAGCAGCTCGTGGTCGATCATCGCGTCTCAGGCAAGAACGCTCACGATGCGCGCATGGTCGCGGCCATGGTGGTGCATGGAATTGAGAACATTCTCACGTTCAATGTGCAGGATTTTGTGCGATACGCAGAGATTCGCGTGCTTGATGTTATGGCGATTGAGTGAGGCGGACGGCGGCGAATTTGTTTAATGTGGTGGCTTGCTTGCAGAAGTATGAAGGGGTGCGGGTGGAGGCGGTGGCATGAGCGGCACTCAACTCCAGGTCTCGGGATTGAGGCATGGGGCGTTCGACCGCAGCTACAATCTCGGTTGGAGAAGCTCATGATCATGGCGAGCAAGAGTCGAACGGATAAAAGATTGGTACCGAAACTCAAATTGGAACCCGGAGATTGAAACCAAGTTCTTCGAGAAGCTTCGCCGAGCGAGAGACAAGGCGCAGTATTTAAAAATTCAAGCTGCTTGCCTGGCCGCGACGCACCCTAGAGAGGCATTAAAGCTAATAGAAAAGTTCTTTGAACTTGGTGAGAGTCTGTTTATTCCTGACGCATATCTTGCAGAGGCGAATGCATACCTCACGCTGGGCCAAAACTCAGAAGCAGTGGATTCCTTCAAGAAGGCGTTGGAGAGAGAGCGACTGGTTCCGAGCTATAAGACCACGGCGTGGAGTGAATTCGCACTTCTGGTAGCTGACCGCCGTCTTGAGCCTCATTTTGACGAAGCAGTGCGGGTTCTAGCGGAGCATGAGTCCAATTTGATGTTTGCCAGCGAGCTCTTCGCATGGCACGGAGCCTATGCACTGATTCAAGCGGCACGTGGAGATCAGGTTGTGGCTAAGGAGCACGCCGTCAAGGCTCTTGAAGCTGCAAAGATGGGTCACTCGGGGCTGCGGTATCACCCGACTGCAGGATTAGTTGGCGGCGAGCAGAAGGAGATTCAGAAAAAGCTGCGGCGATTAACGCGCGGGCACTTTTTGAGTGCATTGCTTCCTTGGCTCTAAAGGAACTTTGGTCCTAAGAGCTGGACTTCGGGCACGGACGTTGGAATTGACTAGCTCAAGCCGCTCACTTCTTCAGGGGCTTTCTAGCGAAGTAATAGAGGGAGAAGGCTAGCAGGGCGAAGGCGGCTACGCTTACGTAGTTGTTGTCTAAGAATGTGTGGGGCCAGTTGAGGATGTCGCCTTTGTCGAAGGTGGACTCGTAGCCTTTTAACGCTACGCCGCAGAGGCCGACTATGCCGCCGGCGGCGATTAGGCCTGATGCGAAGAGGGAGCCGGGGGAGATTTCACTTTCGGTTTCGGTGCTGTCGCCGCCGGCTTTTTTGACGGCTGCATCGACAAAGAAGCGGACCATGCCGCCGCAGAAGATGGCTAGCGTGGTTCCGATGCTGAGATACGCGCCTACGGCGAAGCTTAGCGAGCGGATGCCTAATAGCTCGACGGCGATGACGAGGAAGACGCCCATCATGACTAGTCCCCAAGGGAGCTTGCGGGTGAGGATGCCGTTGATGACGGTGGCCATGAGGCGGGCTTGCGGGGCTGCGGCTTTCTCACTGCCGATGCCCTGGATCCACTGAACTTCAATCTGGTGTGTGGAGGGGGAGTAGAGGTATTTGCCGTCGGCTAGTTCAGAAGAGCCGAGTGCGTTGAGGATGACGTACTCGGATTTTTGGTGGACGGTGGAGGACTTGTCGGTGGAATTTCCTGCGGCCTGGACGCGGATGGAGTCGGGCAGGTGCTGCGCATCGGTTTGCACGGCGACGCCAGGGTGGGAGGCGTTGATGTCCCAGGTCTGCGGGGCGGCGCGGAAGGATTGCAGGCCGGTGTTCATGAGGTTGAGAGTGAATCCGATGACGATGGTGGAAACGACGACGCCGATCATGAGGGCGACCTGTTGCTTCCATGGTGTGGAGCCGATGATGTAGCCGGTCTTGAGGTCCTGCGATGTGTCGCCGGAGTTGGAGGCGGCGATGCAGACGACACCGCCGATGGTGATGGCGAGGGCGCCGAAAGCAGGGGCGGTCCAGCCATTGACGAGGAAGATGGCGGAGGTGGCCATGAGGGTGGCGATTGTCATGCCGGAGACGGGGCTTGCGGAGCTGCCGATGAGGCCGACGATGCGCGAGCTGACGGTGACGAAGAGGAAGCCGAAGACGACGACGAGAAGAGCGGCGGCGAGGTTGGCGGCCCATCCGACTTGAGCGCCGGGGACGGGCTTGAATTCGAGAAAGAAGAACATGAGGGCAACGATGGCGAGTGAGCCGAAGATGACGACGCTCATGGAGAGATCGTTTTCTGTACGGAGGGGTTTGGTTCTGGCTGCGGCTGCGCCGGGCTTCATGTTTTTGAATCCGGAGGTGAGCGCGCCGACGATGGTGGGAAGGGTTTTGATAAGGGTGATGAGGCCTGCCGCTGCTACTGCGCCTGCGCCCATGGGACGGATGTAGGTGGACCAGAGCTGGCTGGGGCCCATGGCGGAGATGGGGATGGTGCCGGGATAGACGGGATGCGGGAGTTCCTTGCCGAAGAAGTAGATTAACGGCATAAGCACGAGCCATGAGAAGACGCCGCCGGCGAAGATGATTCCGGAGACGCGGGGCCCGATGATGTAGCCGACGCCGAGGTATTCCGGTGTGGCATCGGCTTTGATGCTGGCGCCTTTGAGGATGTGGGCATCGCCGCCGAAGTCGGGCTGGAATTCCGGGGTGCCGGGCCAGGCCTTGAAGAGGTTCTCATTCTGGAAGAAGGTGTAGAGGCCGCCGAGTCCGAGGCCGAGGAAGACGCGGCTGGCGAGGGAACCACCGCGCTCGCCGGCCATGAGTACGTCCGCGCAGGCGGTGCCTTCGGGGTAGGGGAGGTTGCCGTGTTCTTCAACGATGAGCTGGCGGCGGAGGGGGATCATGAAGAGGACGCCGAGCCAACCGCCGATGAGGGCGAGCATGAAGATGCGGGAATACTCTAGATCGAAGCCGAGGAAGACCAGCGCAGGCAGGGTGAAGATGACGCCCGAAGCGATGGACTGGCCGGCGTTGCCGGTGGTTTGGACGATGTTGTTCTCAAGGATGGAGGCGCGGCCGAAGACGCGAAGGATGCTGATGGAGAGGACCGAGATGGGAATGGAGGCGGCGACGGTTAGGCCGGCGCGGAGGCCGACATAGACCGTGACGGCGCCGAAGATGATGCCGAAGAAGGAGCCGAGGAGGAGAGCGCGGATGCTGAGTTCCGGCGGGTTCTGATCGGGCGAGACGAAAGGTTTAAAAGCGGGGGGCTGAAATTCTGCCACGAATGTGCCTCCATGAGAGCGTCAGTGAAGATGATGGAATCTACCTGAAGGGGGAGTGTAACAGCGAACGGGGCTTGATTGACAGAGTGGGGGGAATAGGGGTTGGCGAAGTGATGCCGGAACGAGTAGGGTAGGGATCAATATTCGAGAACGGGATGGAGATGAGGACTCAGATGGCAACTTCATCAGCAAGCGCAGCGACGGTCTCGTCGGTAGGCGCAGGGGCGGGATCAGGTGTGGGCAAAACATCGCAGCGGCTGGTTGCGCTGGATGTGGCACGAGGCATCACCATTGCGTTCATGATCATGGTGAACAACAACGGCGGGCCCGGGTCGTGGGGATTTATGAACCACGCGCAGTGGAATGGGCTGACGGCGACTGACCTGGTTTTCCCGACGTTTGTGCTGGTGGTTGGGGCGTCGATTGCGTTTGCATTTGAGTCGCGACTGAAGCGGGGGGCGACGCGGACGGAATTGGCTTGGCATACGGTGAGGCGGGCGGTGATCCTGGTGCTGCTGGGGATTGTGGTGAACAGCTTTCCGTTTTTCGAACTGGTGCACATGCGGTTCTATGGGGTGCTGCAGAGGATTGCCGTGTGCTACCTGGTGGTGGGGCTATTTTACCTGTGGGACAGGCGGGTGTGGACCAAGGTTGCTGCGCTGGTGGTGGCGCTGGTGGGTTACTACGTGCTGCTGCGTTGGATTCCAGTTCCGGGAGCGGGAATGCCGGGGCGGGATTTCCCCTTCATGGATCAGACGCAGAACCTGGTGAGCTGGCTGGATCGACTGCTGCTGAAGGGGCATTTGTATTTGAACTGGAGCGGGCCGAATGCGCATAGTGTTCGCGATCCCGAGGGGCTGCTGAGCGACTTGCCGGCGATTGGGACGGCGCTGATTGGGCTGCTGACAGGGCTATGGCTGCGCGGGGAGAATACGGCGAAGACGAAGGCAGCGGGGCTGGCGTCGGCCGCTTTGGGCTGCCTGTGCCTGGGGTACTTGTGGTCGGCATGGTTTCCACTGAACAAGAACATGTGGACGAGCTCGTATGTGCTGGTGGCGGCGGGATACTCGCTGACACTGCTGACGTTGGTGTTTGCGATGGTTGAGGTGAAGGGCTGGCGGACGGGTTGGACATTTCCGTGGCTGGTGTTCGGGTCAAACGCGATTGTGGCTTATATGATCAGCGAGTTATTGCCGGGGGTGGTCGGGCTTATTCCGATCCCCACGGGCGGCCGGCACTCGGACCTGTTCGGTTATGCGTTCACGCACATCTTCGCGCACATTCCCGATGTGGGGTGGGCGGCATTTGCTTATGCGGTGACTTATACGGCGGTCTGCTTTGTCCCGGTGTGGGTGCTTTACCGGAAGAGGATTTTTGTTAAGGTGTGAGGCGCATTTTCCGATTGCCTGAAGCAAGCAGGATGACGGTGCTAATCGTTGCGCAGAGCCACCATGGGATCAACGTGAGTTGCTTTCCAGCCGGGCGCAAACGCCGCTGCCAATGCTGTGAGCAAGAGCAGCAGACCGGCTATGCCCAAGCTCATGGGGTCCATGGGACTGACTCCGACGAGCATGCCCGTTACCAGCCGCGCAAGTACAAGGCTGAGCAGGAGGCCTGCAGCGACGCCGATGCAGGCCAGCTTCGCAGCGTGTTCCAGGACGGCGCGCAGGATAATGCCTTTCTTTGCGCCGAATGCCATGCGGATGCCGATCTCGAATGTTCGTTGCGCTACGGAATAGGCCATGGTTCCGTACACGCCCAGCATCGCTAAAAGCAGTCCGACGCCGGCGAACGATGAAAGCAGAGCGGCGCGAAAACGCTGCCCCGCAATGGACTGATTCACCATTGCGTCCATGGTTGTGTATCTTGTGGCGACAGCCGGATTGACCTGCGCAATGTTCTGCTGCACGGTGTTCAAGAGTGTCAACGGCTTGACCGCGGTCCGAAGCACAATGTGGATCTGGTTGGCGAAATACGGATGCTGCGCCATGGGCATGTAGAGTGTTGGGCCCGGCTTCTGCGCGGGCGAATCCTGACGGACATCGCCCACGACACCGACCACGGTCATCCATTTATCGGAGTCGAGGCCGCACTGGATTTGCTTGCCCAGAGGGTCGGCGTTTCCGAAGTTCTGCATGGCGACCGACTCGCTGATGATTGCGACAAAGGGGCTGGCAAACGAATCCTGAGAGGTAAAATCGCGTCCGCGCTTCATGGGAATTCCCATGGTCTGAAAGTAACCAGGACTGGCGACGCTGAAGTCGGCATAGGGAGAATGGCTGATGTTGACGGGCCCGGCGCCTGTTACGGTGTAGTAGCCATTGGAGCCATACAATCCTGTCGGCAGGCCCATGACGCCCGCTACATGGTCAACGCCGGAGACCGTCGACAGCCGGGTAAAAATATCGTTGAACTGCCGCACGGCGCGCTGTCCGTCCTCTTCGGTGCGCGCGGGAGCATCGGCATCGACCACCAGCAACTGGCGTGTCTCGTATCCCATGTCGCGCGCCATTAACTCCATCATGGTGTGGAGCAGAAGGCCCGCGCCCATCGCCAGAACGAATGTCGCCGCAACCTCGGCGATCACGAGGCCGTCGCGCAGCCTGCCTGCTCCGTGCCTACTTATGCCGCGAGAACTGTCGTTCTTCAGCGCTTCGGCCGGATCGACCTTCGCTGCGCGCAGCGCCGGCAGCACGGACGAGACCAGGGCGGTGAGCACCGCGAGCGCAAGCGTAAACGCCAGCACTGCGAAGTTGAGGTGAATCTCATCGGCGCGGGCCAGCTCCTTCGGCGCCATGGCCACGAGAATGCGCACGGCAGGGAAAGCAAACAGTGCTCCAGCCGCGCCGCCGATAAACGAGACCAGCAGGCTCTCGATGATGACGGGGCGCATGACCTGGCGGCGGGACGACCCGAGCGCCTTGCGAATCGCAATCTCCCGCTGCCGCTCCATGGAGCGCACGAGTTGAAGATGGGTCACGTTCACGCAGGCGATCAACAGGATGAATCCTACGGTGGACCAGAGAAGCAGGAGTGTGGGCCGGGCATCGCCGGTGAGGGCCTGCTGCAGCGGTTGCGCGATGAGTTGCTTGTTGCGGTCTTCATTGGGATGCGCCGTTTGAAGCCGCTGCGAAAGGGCATCGAGTTCCGCCTGGGCGGATTGAAAGCTTATCCCGCTCCGCACCAGCCCTACGGCCTTGTAGTTGAATGCGGTGCGATTGTCCAGCGCCGGTTCACGCAGAGGGCGGGCTTCCCAGACTTGCGTCTTGCCTGGGAAGTTGAAGCCGGCCGGCAGTACACCTGTGATCTGGAGAGGATCGCTTTCGACGTGCAGCACTTGTCCCAAGGCTGCCTGCGCGCTGCCGAAGTTATCGCGGGCAAACTGTTCACTCACTACCGCAGCGCCTTGCGCATCGGCATTGGTAAACAGACGGCCAGCGACTGGCTGCAACTGAAAAACGCGCCAGAAGTTCGCATCGGCCAGAGTCACCACCGAGTAGGCGGAGTGATCGCGTAACTGGACGCCGAGATTGCCGCCGTAGTAGAGGCTCAGGGCTTCAATGCTCTTCGCCTGGTCGCGCGCGTCGGCTGCATCCGGGCCCGTTATGCGTGGCGTGGTTTTCCCATTGCTGGTCCAGTGCGTATCCAGAACCATGAGGCGGTCTGCGTTTTGATAAGGAAGCGGGGCGAGCAGCACCGACTGCACCACGGTAAAGATGGCCGTGTTCGCGCCAATGCCCAATGCGAGAGTGAGTGTTGCCGTCAACGTGAAGGCCGGGTGCTTGGCCAACTGGCGCGCGGCGAAGCGCAGATCGCCAAGGAAGGATGTGATGGTGTTTTCCCATCCGTATGAAATGACGCGCTCTTTGGCGGTGGTTATGTTGCCTGCCTCGAGGCGAGCGGCCCGGCGGGCTTCTTCAGTGCTGAGTCCACGCTCGATCCACGCATCCGTGGCATCTTGAAAGTACTGTTCCACTTCATCGGCGGCATCACGATCGTGGTTCGCTCCGCGGGCAAGACGCCGCAGGCCGTAGGTGAGCTGACGCCAGAGGGACATGGGTCAGCCCTCCGCCTTGAGCAGACGCGCGATTGCCGAGGCACGGCGGGTCCAGTCCGCGGTTTCGGTTTCGAGCTGCTTTTTTCCGGAACGCGTGAGCCGGTAGAACTTTGCGCGGCGCGAGTTTTCGGTTTGACGCCATTCGGAATCGAGCCAGCCAGCTCGTTCGAGGCGCTGCAATGCGGTGAGCAAAGATCCCGGGTTCATTTTGAAAACTCCGCGGGAGATTTGTTCCACGCGACGGCCGATGCCGAAGCCGTGCATGGGCTCGAGGCTCAGCGTCTTCAAAATGACCATGTCAAGAGTGCCTTGAATTACATCTGTGTTTTGATCGTCCATGGAAGAGAACATTATCATCGCTTCCATATGACCGTCAAGATGTGATTGTCAGGGGGAAAGTTTTGAGAAAGGCCCATGGGAACGCAATCATTACCTGGAATGGATATGCCCGCGTCCAGCATTTTGATCGAAAGCGATTGCGGCTTACATGATCAGCGAAAAATATGTACACTGCAACCCTGGAGGATTCCGAATTGAGTCTCTGGACATTTCTCACAACAGGCGCCGTTGGCGGAATTGCAGGGTGGGGCGGCAAATGGTTGCAAAGCTGGTTTGACTCGACCAAGCAACGCCGGGATGCGATCGAAGACCAAGTTCTGCAACACATCAAGACGTTCGCACCCAAATACGACCTGATAGGCAACCACGCTTATCTTCTGGCGAACGCGCTGGTGGGCTATTTGAATAGCAAGATGGATGTGCAGCTCGCAGTGGATGCCATCTTAAAAAAGACGGATCTTGAAGGGGCCGCGGTCAACGCCAGCCGAGAAAGCCTGTTTTTTGCAGCCAAGTTTTACCGGACGATTTCGGAACTGTTTTGGGTTGAGGGCGCCAAATACTATCTCCCCGACGTTTGGGCAGGGCAAACGATGCAAGACCTGCATAACCAGATCGTCGCGCGTCTTCACATTCGCCTGGAGTACCTGTCGCCGTTTTTGAAGGACAAGACACTGGTGGGCGATTTTTCGAAGATGGTCGAACTGGCGAAGGGAAAAGAGGATTCCGCGTCGAAGGCACTGAACGGACAAGTGGAAGAATTCAGGGCATGGCTCACGACGAACGATCGCGAGGTAAGAGAGCTGGTTGGCTATTTGATGGCATATGCCGGGTTGTTCGAACAACAAATGGGGACGGCATGGGCAAAGAAGAACATTCTTCCGCACAGGCGGGCCGCTGCTCCGCTTGCGCCTGAGATGAACGACGATGTTTTTACCGGGATGGCAGGCACGAACGCATTGGTTCGGATTGCGGAAAAGAAGCGCGTTGACAACAGAAAAAGCTTGAGCGAGTTGGTGGGCCAGCAAGGACTACGGTTCTACGAACTTTTCGGTCGAGGCTGGTCTGCGTATATGAGTAAGGATTACGCCCAGGCTTTTGAGCTATTCGAGTCGGCGCGAAGGGAAAACCCGAAACGCGCTGAGACGCTCAACAACATGGCAAATGTCCGGGTGATGCAAGGGAACTTTGCCGATGCGGAGAAGTTTTATACGGACGCTGTCAATGGTGAGGATCTGGACGCTCATACGAAGGCAATTGTCGAGCTGAATTTCGCCATGATGTGGAGTCAAAAAGCGGCGACAAGTGGTCAATCGGAGAAGGAGCAAACGATCGCAACGGAGAACGCCATCAAACATTGCAAGGCGGCCACCGACCTTTCTCCCACCGATTACTTAAGATGGAACCAGCTAGGCAATTTCTATAGCGACAATCATCTGTGGGCCGAGGCCGAGAACGCTTATCGAGTAGCCAGCGAGATAGCACCGAACGACCCGGTGATCCACGCAAATTGGGGCGAGGCTTCAAAGTCCGGAAACAGACCGGAGATGGCACTGCTGCACTTCGAAGATGCGGTGGCAAGGGTTTCTCCGGGTGAGACCGGAAAAGAAGTGCAAAAGGCGGACTATTACACGCGCATTGCGGAGCTGTTCGCGGCGGGAGGCGACCTGGTCAAGGTTAGAGAATATCGCCGGTTGGCGATGGACAGCGACTGCACGAATAGCGGATATCTGCTGTGGCTGGAGAGCGCGTACTCAGCGCTGAATCAGAGCATGCCGGGGGAGGAGTTTCGGACGCGGAGTGAGGTGTTCCGCACAAGTACCAAGGCTGAGGATCACTTCATGGTGGGCCGGGCGCTTTTTCTTCGGAACGATTTTCTGGGCGCACAGGAAGAGTTTGACAAGTCGCTGCGCCTAGACCCGGACAATGCCGCCTATCACTTCTATCTGGGAAAGACCCGGCGGCAACTCCAATTGCCCGACATGGCCGCGGCCTCGTATCAGAGAGCTCTCAATCATGATCCGCAAAACGGCGATTACCGGCGAAGCCTCGGCCTTGCACTCCAAGCCGCCGAACTCTACGAAGAGGCGCTGGGACCGCTGGAGGCGACCGTGGCGGTGAAGCCGTCCGACACCGATTGCCTGTTCGCGATCGCGCTATGCCATGCTTTCGGCAAGGGAAACGACACCGAGCAAGCCATATCCGTATGTAACCGGGCCATCGCCGCGGACCCTGGGGATTATCGTGCTCATGAATGCCTGGGCATTATTCAACGAGCGGCCGGTCACCTTCTTGATGCCCTGCGCGAATATGCGGAAGCCTTCTCCAAGTGCACCGATTCTGAAAAGCAGAAAGAACTTCTGCATCCGCGGCGCGAAGTTTGCGACGAGTTGTTGGGACATGATCCCGATGCTCTAATCCATGACCCAAATTATCCGGATCTTCTAAACGAAAGTGGGGAGATTTTTCAACTCATGGGACGTCGCGAAGAGGCCATCGCTGCTTACGAAAAGGCTTCCGATCTTGGCCGCCGCGATGCGCGAACTGAACAAAAGCTCGCACAGTTGCGAGGTGACACCAGATACCAGCAGGCATCCGAGACAACGGACGATGCCACCAAGCGCGAGAAGCTTTATCGCGATGCAATCAAGGAATGGGAGGCTGCGCTGGCGGGGGATACCGTGCCGTATGTGCACGCGAAGCTGTTGAACAATATCGGCACCGCTTATGACGCTCTTGGCGAGAGGGACGAAGCGCTGACCCGGTATCGGCAGTCTGCGGAATTGGAGCCGAATGCGCCAGTGGCCCGCTACAATTTTGCGGGGATGCTGTACAGACGTGGCGTTTTTGTGCGGGCGCTGGCAGAGTTCGAAGAAAGCTATCGCCTTGGGCGCTTGTCGGGCCAAGCTCCATATCAGATTGGGAATTGTTACGCGCAACTGGATCGGTGGGAGCTTGCGAAGGCGAACTGGGAAGAGGCTTGCCAACTCAATCCGAACTATCCAGAGCCGCTCTCGAATCTTGGCGTTTTCGACTATCTACGTGGGAATAAGGATGCGGCAAAGGAGAAGTGGCAGAGGGCTATTCAACTGAACTCAACACTTAAGCCGACTGTAGATATGTTTGAGGCGATCGAACATGGCAAAGAACCGAAGCTGGCAATCTGCGAATCACACGATGAAGCTGCGCCCCGGCCAGCGGCGGACCAGACGGACACGGCGACCATGCCAACGGCGCCGAGCGCAGCCTGAATTCCTGGATGCGGAGGGATGCGAACATTGTTTCATTTGTTCAGGCCTCATGCCGCTTTTGCGGCGGGCTTGACGGGGCGGAATAGCCAGAGATTGAGCAGGCTGAAGAGCATTCCGCCTACGGTGAACTTGAGCCAGACGGGAGCTTCCGAAGGGGAGAAGAAGCCTTCGAGGCAGCCGGCGACGACGAGCATGGGAATGATGCCGGAGACGAGCTTCGTGGCTTCCATGCCACCTCGGGAAATGGACTCCTTCCAGCGTAGGTTGCCGGGGAAGAGCATGGCGTGGCCGAGGCGGAAACCGGCTGCGCCGGCGATGATGATGGAAGGCAACTCGAGGGAACCGTGGGGCGCGACGAAGCTCCACAATGCAACGGACATGCCGTATTGATGGCAGGCAGTGGCGATGACGCCGAGCATCATGCCGTTGTTGTAGAGAAGGAAGCAGGTTCCGAGCCCGAAGGCGATTCCACCGGCAAAGGTGACGAAGCTGACGGCCAGATTGTTGGTCATGATTTTGCTGGTGGCCATGGGCTCGACGCCGACGATGGAGTGCGTCCACATTTCGTGGCGTTCCATGGTGGCGATCATTTCGGGTCCGACGTAGTGGCGCATGAATTGCGGGCGGGCGGTGGTGATGGCGGCGCCGAGCAGACCCCAGGCCACGGAGAACAGGACCGAAGCGAGAACGTATCCGATTTGCTTCTGGAAGATGGCAGGATAGTCGTCGCGGAGGAAGCGAACAAGCGTGCGCAAATTCGTCTTGCGGCCGGAATAGATGATATGGTGGGCGCGAGCCAGCAATTGATTTACATGCAGGGCATAGCTGCGGGAAGTGGAGTCCTGGCGCAGGACCGAAAGGTCGGCGGCGACCTGGCGGTAGAGCAGGGCCATCTCCTGGAGTTCCGCGCGGGTGAGCTTTCCGAGGCCGCCGGCATCCGATTGGGAAAGCAGGACGGATAAGCGGTCCCAGTAGGGCCGCCGCTTGAGAATCCATTGGTTGGAGAGGATTTGCGCCATGAACCCCGGTTCAGACCAGCTTAGCATCGAGACACCGGAACTGGTGGACATCGAGATGCCGCTTGCGGGCATCGGCAGCCGCTTTATTGCGCTGCTGGTGGATTACCTGATCTGGGGTGCGGGACTGCTGGCGCTGATCTTTATTGGCATTATTGTGCTGCCGGCAATCCATGTTGTCTCAAAGGTGTCAGAACAGTGGGCGATTGCGATTGTGGTGTTTCTGGTGTTCCTGTTTCAGTGGGGCTATTTCACGCTATTCGAGGCTTTCTGGAACGGGCGGACGCCGGGGAAGCGGGTGGCACGGATACGGGTGATCCAGCGTTCGGGGCGAGCGATTGGGCTGTTCGAATCCATGGCGAGGAACCTGGTGCGTTACGTGGACTGGTTTCCGGGGTTCTATGGCATAGGGATTATCGCTGTGTTTGCCAGCCGCCAGCACCAGAGACTGGGCGACATGGCCGCGGGGACGCTGGTGGTTCGGGACCGGGACACAGAAACACCGCTTTGGGGCGAGGCTGGGTCGCGCACCTTTACGGCGCAGATTTTTCCCGCGAGCGCGCCGATTCCGGAGCCGCATACCAGTGTGACACTGCCGGCAACAGGAGTGGCGAAGCTGTCGTCGGTCGACCTGGAGGTGCTGGAGGGGTTCTTTTCCCGTCGGCTGGACATGGACATGGGGACGCGTCAGATGCTTGCGCAACGAATCGCCTCCGCGATCCAGGCTAAATCCGGGTTGGAAGTGCCTTCCGGGGCGAGCGTGGAGACATTTTTGGAGGCGACGGCGCGGCAGTTGCGGGATGTGGCGCGACTTCAGTGAGTATTTGTTTTCAATAGAGACATTAACCAGGCCTTGACGGTCCTGCTAAGAAAAATCCATTGATTGGGCGCGAGCTTTGAAGAAAAGCAGGGAGCGCAAGGGCGTTCCTTTCGCGTTGGCGTCTGCATCGTCACTGATTACCAAAGTCATGCCAGGGTTTACAGGGGCATGGGTATGTAAACGATTCCACATTGCAAATGGGTGCCCTGATTGCGTTTGCAGACGCCGTCCAGCGAAGTTTTTCAGCCGAGAGAACGGGCCGGAAACCGCCGCTAAAAGTTTGACTTGACAACTGTTTGGGAGAGGGCATTAAATGGCGTGCGGCTCACAGAACAGGGCCGCTTGGGAGTTCTACTTAAACGTTTGAGCAGCAAGAATCAACCGTTTAAGCCTAAAGATCCCAAAAAGTGGAGAAGGTGGGTAAATCGCCTTCCAAACTACGGAGAAAAACGGGTTGGTGGTTGCTTTGCGGGACCACCGAAATCGGTTCATCTTCACATGAGTTGTTCCAGATGGACGGCATGTTCTTTCAGCTCTCCCTTACGGGGGAAGGGCGAAAGAAGGGTAACAGCCCAGGGTGGTGTTTCGAGTGCGCGGTATGGACCAAAGCCGCGGGAAGAGCTCAAATGCCAGCCGTGTCATCGGGAATCAGTTTCCATTCACTGCTTTCTCACTTGCCGACGGGCAAGCGATGAGAGCGCAAACCGAGACAGCAAGACCATTGAAAAAGGAAGGTCACATGAGACAAGCGAGAAACAGGTTTTTCCTGTTGCTGTTGTTCGTCGTAATGGCGTGCGCGGGAGCGTTTGCGCAGGCTAATTCCGACGTCACCGGCATCGTGACGGATCAGACCGGAGCGGTGGTGGCGGGGGCAACGATTACGCTCACCGATCCAGCTACTGGCGCGTCGAAATCAACCATCAGCAGCGGTACGGGATTGTATGACATTGGCGGGCTGAACGCTGCCAACTACGACATGAAGGTGACGGCCAAGGGATTTGAAACCTTCGCGCAGAAGGGCATCGTGGTTGACATTTCCCGCACATTCAAGGCCGATATCAAGTTGACGATCGGCCAGGAAACACAGACGGTGACGGTCGAAGCCGATGCACTTGCAGTGCAGGGCGACTCGAACGTAGTCAGCACACTGATCAACGAGCAGCAGATCACGGAACTGGCGACAAACGGTCGCAACGTGGTGGCCCTGGCAGCCCTCGGTTTGGGCGTCAGCGGCAATCTGCCTGACTCGAATGCTCCGACCTCGGTGGGCTCGAGCTTTTCCATCAGCTTTAACGGACTGAACCAGGCGCACAACATCTGGCTGATTGACGGCGGCGAGGCCTATGATCGCGGCTCCGGCGGCAAGATGTCGATGATGCCTTCGCAGGATGCACTCGGCGAGTTCCAGGTGCTGGCCAGCAACTATCCTCCGGACTACGGTATTTCTTCCGGCGGCACGGTTTCAATGTCCATCAAGAGCGGCACGCAGAAGTTCCACGGCGAAGGTTGGGAATTCGCCCGCAACGATGCGTTTGATGCTTATCCGTACTTCGCAAAAGATGGAGCGACGGTAACCCCGAACCCGGAGTTGCGCTATAACGTATTCGGCGCGAACATCGGCGGCCCGGTATTCATTCCTCACGTGTACAACTCGAGCCGGAAGAAGACCTTCTTCTTCTACAACGAAGAGTGGCGCAGGGAAATCCAGGGCAATGCTCCGACGCCGCTGGATTCAATTCCCGCAGCGGATCTGGTGACGTCTCCGACGACCTTCAACTTTGTGGTCCCTGCGTTCAACGATTCTCATCAAGGACAGGTGATTTATGTCCCGACAACAGGGGATCCGGCATTCAATGCGAAGCTGGCAACTGCCGGGCTGACACCGGGAACGCCTTTCCCGAATAACACGATTCCAGCCAGTCTTCTGGATTCAAATGCCCTGCTCTTCAATACCTTGAAGAACATCCCGGCTGCGACGAACCAGACGACGGACCAGGTGACACCCTCGGCGGTGAAGATTCCCACATTTGTACGGGAAGATCTTTTTCGCATCGACCACAACATAAACGACAAGTGGCAACTTTTCGGTCACTTCATCCATGACGCGGTGAGCCAGAACTACGCCACCGTTCTTTGGAACAGTGACAACTATCCGACGGTCGGCTCCAACTTTGGAAACCCGTCGTATAGCTCTGCGATCAAGTTGACCGGAACACTGACTCCCAACGTGCTGTTGGAAGCGGCATTCAATTATGACGGCAACAAGATTGTGATTGCACCGGTCGCCGAGGGTGGCGGGTCTTTTGTTACTCCGTCGGGCTGGAGCGCAGGAACCTACTTCACGGGGCAGAATGCGCAGAACCGCTTGCCCAACATCGACCTCACCACTTTCAGCAACGCCGGTAACTGGGGACCGGGAAGCGATCCGTGGCACAATGGCGCCGAGGATTACAACGAACTCGTCAACCTTTCGATTACCAAAGGGCAGCATCAGCTGAAGTTCGGTGGCGGTTACAACCGCTATACCAAGAACCAGATCAACGGTTCCAGCACTGAGGGAAGCTATACCTTCGGCGACGGATGGAACGATAGCAAGAATAAACCCACGGGCCAGCTCACCGGCGACTCGTATCTTGACTTCCTGCTAGGCTTGAGCACATCCTTCAGCCAGGCCAACAGCGACCCCGTCTTCCACTACGTAAACAACACCGTTTCGGTTTATGGCGAAGACAACTGGCACGTGAATACGCGGTTGAGCCTGCAATATGGCATCCGCTACGATGCACTGCCTCACGTGTGGGAACGCAATAATGCAATTTCCAACTTTGTCCCTTCGACCTATCAGGGGGCACTGGCACCCACGTTCGATCCGACCACGGGTGCATTCGTGACGTCCAGCCCCGGCCTGCAGACGGTAAACGACACACAGTTCTACCTGAACGGCGTCCAGATCGCCGGCCAGAACGGAACTCCGCGCGGAATCGTCAAGAACTGGTTCCAGACTTATCAACCTCGCGTTGGCTTCTCTTATGACGTAACTGGAAATGGCAAGACCGTGCTTCGCGGCGGTTTTGGCACTTTCTTTGAGCGTGAGCAGGGGAACGACATCTACGACATCGCCGGCGGAGCACCGTTCGAGAACACACCTTCGGCAAACAACGTTGAGCTCAGCAATCCAAGCTACAACTGGGCGTCGGGCGGAGCGGCAGCAAAACCGCTCTTTCCTCAGGGTCCCAACAGCGAAAGCACCTATTACCCGGCGCCTGGCGTGGCGCAGTACAGCCTGGGCGTGCAACACGAACTGGCTCCTGCGTTGATCCTGGTGACGCAATATGTAGGCAACCTCGCCTGGCACCAGAACACGTTCCTGCCCATCAACAACGATCCGCTCAGCACGCCTTTGGCAACACGCGAAGCGCAGGCGAACGGTTCACTCACAGCGTGCTCGACGTGCGCAGCTCTTGGTGAATTGGCGCGCACCTATCCTGGTTTCGGCGGCATGAGCCAGATCACGAATCTTCTAACAGGCAGCTACAACAGCTTCCAAGTCGGCGTCCGTCAGCAAAACAAGCACGGGCTCAGCTTTGAAGTTGACTACACCTACGCGCACGAGATCGACGATCAGGTTGGCAGCAACGATCTGAACACAACCAGCAACCCCTGGAACCTGAAGTATGACAAGGGTTCCGGCTCGCTGGATCGTCGCAACATTCTCAACGCCAACTACACCTACAAGATCCCGCTGTTCGCACACTCTGCTGGTTTCACGCACAGCATTCTGGGCGGATGGGAGCTTTCGGGTACGGTTATCTCCGAGTCGGGTCTTCCCTGGGCAGGCAGCAATACCCCTGGAAGCGGCTATTCGGATACGGTGGGATTGGGCGGCGGCTACACCAACCGCCCGAACATCACCGGCAAGCCGAACTACGTGAAGTCGAAGACGGCAGCAGGCTACCAGTGGGTCACTGCGAACTTCTCGCAACCGACTCCATCCTGGTCCGGCGGCCCGAACCTGGGCTTCGGCAACGAAGGCAGGGACGCGATTCTTGGACCCGGACGCACCAATTTCACCACTTCCGTGTACAAGTCGTTCGCGTTCACGGAGCGGGCACGGTTTGAAATGCGCGCGGATAGTTTCAACACCTTCAACCACACGCAGTTCGACGCGTTCAACAACACGGCGAGCAGCAGCAACTTTGGTATTACGACGAACACGCAGGACCCGAGAGAATTCGAGTTCGGCGGGAAGATCATCTTCTAACCTGTAACCCGAAACAGGGCGCGGCGGGAAATCCTGCCGCGCCCTTTTTCTTTGTGCGGAGAGATGATAGTGACCCAATCAGAAGGTGGATGTTCATTCGGGCTGGCGGTCGTCTAATAAGATCGACAAGGTGTGAGAGTGAAACGCAGGATGGGGTTCCAAATCCGGATGGTGGGAACGATTGCTCTGGCGGTGTATGCAGCAATTTGCGGCGGGGCGACAGGACAAACAGGGCAACCAGCGGCAGCATCGCAAGCGCTCCGCCAGCAGGCGATGGCGCTGGAGAATGAGGGCAAGATCACCGAGGCGGAAGTGGCCTGGCTGGCATTCGCCAAGGCTCGTCCTGCAAACGCGGAGCCTTATGCTCACATGGGACTGATGGAGGCACGGCAGGAACACTACAAGGAAGCAGCTCCGTTTTATCGCAGAGCGCTGGCGCTGGATCCGCGGATGCCTGGCCTGCGGTTGAACCTGGGGCTGGCGCTATTCAAAGGTGGCGCTCTGAAGCAGTCGCTGGTGGAGTTCACGCCTCTGCTGAAGGCGGCGCCCGCAGGATCACCGGACGCACAGCGGCTGACCATTCTTGTTGCGATGGCTCATTACGGCGTGGGCGAGTACGCGCTTGCTGTTCCTTACTTGAAGGCTGCCGCGGGAGCGGATGCACAAAACCTGCCATTGCGGCTGGCATTGGCGCACAGTTGCCTGTGGTCGAAACAGTATCAATGCGTATTGGATGTGTATCACGAGATTCTTACGCTGAACGCGGAGTCGGCAGAGGCCGACATGCTGGCGGGCGAAGCGCAGGACGAATTGAAGGAATATGACGGCGCGATTGCGGAGTTTCGCGCCGCTGTAAAGGCCGACCCAAAGGAGCCCAATGTGCACTTCGGTCTGGGCTATCTGCTGTGGACGCAAAGACAATATCCAGAGGCTGCGCAGGAGTTTCAGGCGGAGCTGGCGAACGATCCCAACCACGCGCAGGCGACGGCATACCTGGCGGATACCGATATTCAATTGAACCATCCGGAGCTTGCGACGCCGCTGCTGGAGAGGGTGGCGAAGGCAGATCCCGGACTGGCATTGCCGCACCTGGACCTGGGCATTCTGTATACCGATGGCGGGCGGCAGGCTGATGCTCTTCGCGAGCTGAATGCCGCGGTCAAGCTGACTCCCGACGATGTGAACGCTCACTGGCGGCTGGGCAGGCTTTTAAAGTCGATGGGCAAGAAGGACGAGGCCAAGGCAGAGTTCGAAAAGGCCAGCAGCCTGCATAAGGCTACCGACGACGCGCTGCTGACGAGGATGAATGGGGCGACGGCGAAACCGAAGCATGAAGCGGAGCCCGGCGCAACGCCGCCGCAAAACTGAATTTCTAGTTCAGATTCGCCATCGACTGGGTGGATTTTTCGCGGTCGAGCAGGTCGGCCAGCACCATTTCCGGACAGATGTGCCGCGCTTCGAGCGATTGCAGCTCCTGGTCCGCTTCAACGCAAGTGGCAATCGTCATGAAGCAGTGGAGACAGCGGGTGTTGTAGCTGCCGTTATCGTTTTGCGTACGGCTGTACATAGGACCTCGTGAAGCTGATGAGGTCTTCAGATGTTAAGCTTCGTTGCGGAGCCTGAGCGTGCCTGCCGTCACCAAGTCGTGTGATGGGGGCATGCCTAGAGGCTGGTGTTTTGGTTCGGATTTCTGCGCAGATACCAGCAGGGGCTCTGGCCAGCATGAGGGAAGAGCGATTGGGAGCAGGGCACGTCGGAAGTGCCGAGATAGTCATATTCGATTTTGGTGCCCTTGAGCGGGACGCTCTGGAATTGGTTGATGGTGACCTTGGAAAGCGGGGAGCCGCGGAGCCGAAAGAGGGCATAATCGCCAAAGTAGATGACGACGAAGCCTACCAGCAGGACCAGGATTCCGCGTAACAGCCATCCCTTCCAGTTCATGGGTTTCAGCCTTCCTTGAGGAGATGCGTTTCTTCCTTGAGGGCTACGCCAGTGAGGTGGCGGCGGCGGGCCTCGGTGAGATAGTAGCCGAGTTGGGCGGCGGCCTGCGCGTAGGCCAGGCCCTCGGCACGAATATTGGAGATGCAATTCCGCTCGGCGTCGGTGCAGCCGGGGTGCGGATTCCAGGTGATGTAGACGCCCAGGGAGTCGGGCGAGCTGAGACCGGGGCGTTCGCCGATGAGGATCACGGAGATTTGCGCGTGGAGAACTGCGCCGATCTGGTCGGCGATGGCAACGCGGCCTTGTTCGACTATACAAATAGGTGCGAGAACCCACCCTGACAATTGCGGAAGAAGTTCCTGAAGCAGTGCTGGGGCGTGCCGCTCTACGGCCAATGCGGACAGCCCATCAGCGATAACCAGAGCCAAGTCCACGTCGCCCACGGGCTGCTCGGCCAGAGTCGCGCGGCTGGCCTCATTCAATCTGCGCCCCAAGTCAGGACGCTGCAAATACTCCGCTCTATTGGCGGCTGCCGAGTGCAGCCGCAGCACTTCAGGTTGACCTCCGCGTTCGATTTCCGCTGCCAGCGCTGCCGAGTCCAGCCGAGCATGCACGGCGTCGCGGGCCTGGGCGTGGGCGCGCTGGAAGTCGAGGAGGTCGCGGGTTTGAAGGCTGACTCCGGTGCGGCCAAGTCCAACGCGGGCGGGTGTGAGCGCGCGGAGGCGGCTAGTAAGAGCTGCGGATTGGCCGAGATTTCGATCTAGTTCGCTCATGCGAAGAGCAGTCTTTCCGGGTGGCGGGCTTCGAGGGCCAGACGATGGAAGTGATCGCCGGCGAGCCAAGCTTCGAATTCAGGCGCGGGGCGGAGACCGAGGATGCGGCGTAGATAGAGCGCGTCGTGAAAGCTGGTGCTCTGGTAGTTGAGCATGACGTCGTCCGCGCCGGGGACGCCCATGATGTAGTTGACGCCGGCTACGCCGAGAAGCGTGAGAAGGGTGTCCATGTCGTCCTGGTCCGCCTCGGCGTGGTTGGTGTAGCAGACGTCGCAGCCCATAGGCAGGCCGAGGAGCTTACCGCAGAAGTGATCTTCGAGGCCAGCGCGGGCGATCTGCTTGCCGTCAAAGAGATACTCGGGGCCGATGAAGCCGACGACGGTGTTGACGAGCATGGGCTGGAACTCACGGGCAACGGCGTAGGCGCGGGCTTCGAGGGTCTGCTGGTCTACACCGTGGTGGGCGTTGGCGGAGAGCGCTGAACCCTGGCCGGTTTCGAAGTACATGACGTTGCAGCCAGTGGTTCCATCCGCATAGACTGCTCCACGCGCCAGCGATTGGCCGGCCTGGTTGGCTTCTCTGAGGATCGAGAGATTGACGCCGAAGCTGCGGTTGGCGTCCTCTGTGCCGGCGATGGACTGGAAGAGGAGGTCCACGGGAGCACCCTGTTCGAGGGCGGCCATTTGAGTGGTAAGGTGCGCGAGGACGCAGCTCTGGATGGGGATTTTGAAGCACTGACGGACCGTGTCGATCATGCGCAGGAGGCGGGTAGTGACGGAGACATTGTCGCCGGCGGGATTGATGCCGATAACGGCGTCCCCGGAGCCGAGGAGCAGGCCGTCGAGAATGGCGGCGGCAATGCCGGGAAGAGAGTCGGTCGGGTGGTTGGGCTGCAGGCGCGCGCTGAGGCGGCCGGGGAGACCGACGGTCGATCGGAAGCGGGTCACGATGCGGATTTTCGCCGCAGCGGCGATGAGGTCCTGGACGCGCATGAGCTTGGCTGTCGCGGCGGCCATCTCCGGAGTGAGGCCCGGTGCGAGAGCAGCGAGGCGGTCAGCAGTTGCTTCGTCGGAGAGGAGCCAGTCGCGGAGTTCGCCGACAGTGAAGGAGCTTATGAGCGCGAAGGCCGCGGTGCTGTGAGTGTCGACGATGAGGCGAGTTACTTCGTCGATCTCATAGGGGACAACGTGCTCCTGAAGGAAGTGGGTGAGCGGGAGATCGGCGAGGGCGTACTGTGCGGCGACGCGCTCCTCGGCAGAACGGGCGGTGATGCCAGCGAGGACGTCCCCGCTGCGGGGAGGGGTGGCTTTGGCCAGCAGGTCGCGCAGGTCGGCAAAAGTGTAACGCGTGTTGCCGAGGGTGTGGGCGAAGGCCATGCGGTTGTACTTAGAGTATCCGAGGCACAGCCGAGGTCCGCATATGTACGCGCTGGTTTCGCTACATTTCGCTCGAGCTGCCTTGTGTATTGCACCCTTCTGTTAGATCGCCGCTTTATCTGGCGGACATTGAGTCGGCCGTGAAGGTTTCAAAACATCCTCGCCCCTTCGCCTTGGCGCGGTAAAGAGCGGCATCCGCACAGCTCAGGAGGGCGTCCGAATCGAGTTGGTCGGGGAAAGCTGCGCAAACTCCGACGCTTCCCGATACCGGCACCTCAAGTCCCTCAATGGGAATGGGAACAGCCAGGGCTTTCACGATTTTTGCGGCAATCACTTCTGCCAAATGCAGATTGGCGAGATCGGCAAGGAGCACAACGAACTCATCCCCTCCCAACCTGGCGACAGTATCCTCCTTGCGCACACACCGCAGGAGGCGGTTTGCCGTAATGCGCAAAACTTCGTCGCCGGCCGCGTGGCCATAGGAATCGTTGATCTCCTTGAAACTGTCAAGGTCGACCATAAGGACCGCCAACCCAGTGCCCCTGCGCTTGGCGCTCTCCAGCGTGAAATTGAGGCGGTCATGCAGCAGCAGTCGGGTTGCGAGTCCAGTCAACGCATCGTGTAGAGCGAGATGGCGAAACAGCGCATCGCTCTCGCGGAGAAGATTTGCTTGCTGCCCAATGCGCCTTCTGAGCACGACCACCCAGCCAAGCACGCCCAGGGTGGCGGTGAGCGCCAGAGTCAACAGCAAGATCGCATGAGCAGGTGTCCACCAGGAGGGGCGCTCGAGGACAACCACATCCGCTGGTGAACGCATGAGAACCCGAAAGGACTTTGTGACCGCAATACCCTCGCGTACATGACTTTGCGCGTCGATCTGGTCGGAACAGATGCCGGTCACTTGCATCCGGCTTCCGATCTTCCACGGGCTTGCCACCTGTCCCGCCCCGCTTTTCGGCAGAATTGCGGGGAAAAGAGTCTCACCGGAGGAAAATAGGAGGGTGGTGTCGGAAGAGGTGTGATCGTAGCCGATCAACTGGCCCTCGATTCGGATGAGTTGGGAGTCTCGTTTTCCGATCAGAGCCTCCTCTGCAGATGTGGATTCGGCGGCAATTGGCTGACTGCTGCCGGTGGTCCTGAAGACGGCGTCGGTAATGACGGGCTCATTGTTCTCGGTTCCCACGAACCCGGCAACGTCGACCACGCTGCCCAGGGTGAGAGGGAATTTCTGATCCGTCTGCATGCAAATTCCGCGGGTCCCGTCTCGAATGCAAAGCGACAAACCGGGCCATTGCAGAGTGACGGTTCCGCGCAGGTGCACCCGATGAAAAGATACGGAGAACTGGTCCCAATGCAATAACCTGTCGATCGGGATGGGCGGTCGCGCGAAGGGATCGCAGTTTTGCGCATAGAGCTTTCGGTAAAGGCAGTCTTTTTCCAGGGCAGGTTCGAGGCTTTCGCTCCGGCCCGCGTGGATCATGGCGAAACAGAGCACCGCGGCCCAGCAAGCCGAGAGGAAGCGGGGTTGTTAGAATTGGCGGGGCTTTGGGTTAGCGGGAGGATTGGGAATGAAACGGACTTATGTGTTCCGGTCGGCGGAGTTGGCTGGGTTGTTGGCATTGTCTGTAGTCATCGCGGCGGTGGCTGGGGCGCAGGACGACCCGCTGGTGGTGAAGACGAGCGACGGGTTGGTGCGGGGCATGGTGCGGAATGGCGGTGGGGCAGAGTTTCTGGGGATTCCGTTTGCGCAGCCGCCGGTGGGTGAGCTGCGCTGGCACGAGCCGCTGCCGGCAAAGCCGTGGGACGGAGTGCGGGACGCGAAGGGATATAGCGCTCCATGCGCGCAGCCGGACCTGGGGTCCTGGAACCGGCACGACGCGGAGACCGGGCAGGAAGACTGCCTTTATCTGAACGTGGTTACGCCGGCGTGGCCAGCGAAGACGCTGCTGCCGGTGATGTTCTGGATTCATGGCGGCGCGAACGAGGGCGGGACGGCAATGAGCCGGCTTTACACAGGCGGAAAGCTGCCGAACCACGGGGTGGTGCTGGTAAGTGTGAACTACCGGCTGGGGGTGTTTGGTTTTCTGGCGCATCCGGAGTTGACGGGCGAGTCGGCGCATCACGCGTCGGGAAACTACGGGTTGATGGACCAGATTCTGGCGCTGAAGTGGGTAATTGCGAACGTTGAGCAGTTTGGAGGCGATCCGAAGAACATTACGGTGTTTGGGCAATCGGCGGGGGCGATTGATACGGGAATGCTGATGGTGTCGCCGGCGAAGGGGCTGTTTCAAAAGGCTATTCAGGAGAGCGGCGCTGCGTTCACCGCCCCCGTGATGCCCCTGGTAGAGGCTGAGGAAGATGGGAAACGGTTTGCCGTGGTGATGGGATCGCCGGAGGGAGCAGGGCAGATTGCGTTCTTGCGGGCGATTCCGGCGGCGGAGCTGATCAAGAAGTGGACGGCGCATGAGCCGCGACCACGATTTGGCCCGGTGGTGGATGGGTGGGTTTTGACGCGCAAGCCGACGGAGGCGTTTGCGGCGGGCGAGGAGTCGGCTATTCCGCTGCTGTTTGGGACGACGACGAAGGAGTTCGAGTCGAAGGCGTCGGCGGATGAATTGCGGTCGAGGATCGCGGGGTTGGCCGGGGAATTTGCTCCGGAGGCGTTGAAGGTCTATGGGTTGGCGGGTGGCGGGACAGGGACGATAGACGCGGTATATGGAACGGCCGCGGACCAGATCGCGGCGGATGTGACGTTCCGGTGCCCCGCGACGACGGAGGGACGGTGGCACACGGCCAAGCACCATGCGACATACGAGTACGAGTTTGACCACGCCGTTCCGGGGCAGCCGGCGGCGATTCACTCGTCGGATTTGGGATTTGTGTTTGGGTTCTATCCGAAGGAAGGGAACCTGGCGGGCAATTATTCGGACACGGACTATAAGGTTTCCGAGACGGTGGAGAACTACTTTACGAATTTCGCGCGAACGGGGAATCCGAACGGGGAGGGGTTGCCGAATTGGCCTGAGTTTGGTGCTGCGGCAACGTATGTTAAGTTCACCCAGGGCGGAACGGTGGAAGAGGCGCAGGATCTGCGCGGGGCAGCGTGCAAGGTATACCGTGACGTGATTGAGGCGGGGATGAAGCCCGGGAAGTGAAGGCGGCGGGGAAAGTCAGGAGATGGATTGCTGTTGACATATAATACGCGGCGTACTATAGTACGCCGCGTACTATGAATTCAGCTTCTACTCTCGAATTTGCGCTGGTGGGGCTGTTGCGGCAGAAAGCGCAGTCAGGCTATGACCTACGCAAGACTTTCACCGAGACGGCAATGCGCCACTACAGCGACAGCCCGGGGTCGATTTACCCGGCGCTGAAGCGGCTGCGGGCGCGGGGCTGGATTGAAGCCGAACCGAAAGACAGCCGCGGCCGCGAGGTGTTTCACCTTTCGAATGAGGGCGTTACGGCGCTGGCGGAGTGGCTTTCGCGGGATATTAAGCGCGAGGATGTTGTGTTTCGGGTGGCGGAGCTGATGCTGAGGTTTGCCTTCATGGACGGGAACGTGCCGCGGTCGACGACGACCCGTTTTCTGGAGCAATTCCAGCTGGAGTTAGGCATTTACGTTCGGGAGCTGCGCGGAAGGTTTGAGCGCACTTGCTTCCAGAAACCGGTCCACACAGGCCTGCTTGCGTTTCAACATGGGGTTGAGGCGATGGAGGCACAACTGAGTTGGGCGCAGAAGGCACGGCGCACGCTCGAGGAAGATGTACGATGAAAAACCTTCTTCAATCTGGGGCTTGCTGGGCGGCATTCTTAGTTCTTAGTTCTTAGTTCTTAGTTCGCAGTTCACAGTTGCCATTCGCACCAGTGGTGGTGAGTCCGCCGGGTGCAAAAGTTCAATCGGAGGGTGATCTACATAGGGTAAAAGTCTGCCTATGAGGTGAGCAAACCGGCCGAAACATCACCCTTTGAGGTGAGATATCTTCCAAAAACTTACCTCGGAAAGTGAGGAGATACATGTTTTGTCTGTGCGGAGTTACAGGTTTTCTGGGGGTTTGTCGGCTCCCAATTACAGGCGGTGGGAGAAAATGTGCAGATTTTGCATGAGATATTCGCGTAATCCATTGATAATGCGTGATTTATTTGGGTGTTGTTGACTGTGCGCATGCGCGCGAAATGGATAGGATTCGCGGCGGCCCTCGGGACGCTCCTAATACTGGGTCGGGTGACCCCGGGGTTGCTCCTTCGCGGCGCTTCGGGTTCACCCGGGGCTACTTTCATGCTGTCCCTGCGGGACGCCTCTCCGATACGGTCTTACGCGTGGACGGAGGCGGCGCGGGGGGAGACGCCGCTGATTTCGGCGGAGCGGGCTTCAGCATAAGCGGCTGCGCCGAGCAGAGCGGCTTTGCTCTCAAGGATGATGCGGACGGGCATGTTGATGAGCAACTGGCTGAGACGGCCCTTGTCCGTAAAGGCCTTCATGAAGATGCCGTCCTTGAGCTTTTCGACGATGCGGGGCGCGATGCCGCCGCCAACGTAGAGTCCGCCGACGGAAAGCACCTTGAGGGCGAGGTTGCCGGCCTCGGCGCCATAGGCGGAGACGAACAT
This sequence comes from Occallatibacter sp., assembly GCA_049518435.1. GTDB lineage: Bacteria > Acidobacteriota > Terriglobia > Terriglobales > Acidobacteriaceae > Telmatobacter. The sequence continues at coordinate 37,613 of JBEKRU010000016.1, forward strand.
GTCGAGCGCTTTCTCGCAGATTTCGCTTTTGGCGGCGAGAGCAAGCTCGGTGATGACGGCATTGGGATCAGGAACCGCGGCGATGCGCTCGGCAAGCCAGGCGGGCTCTTCGACGCCGCGCACTTCGCGCAGGAACTCATAGATGTTGGTGAGGCCCATGCCGCTGATGACGCGCTCAAAGCTGACGCGGCCATTGTATTTCTGCTTGAGGAAGCGGAGGAGGTCGATTTCGTCTTCATTGCGTGGGGCGTAGTCGACGTGGCCGCCCTCGGATGGATAGGGCACGTGGATGCGGCCGTTCCAGGCGAGGATGCCTTCGCCGAGGCCGGTACCGGCGGCGATGAGCGCGCGGTTGCCGATCTGGCTGGCGTCGCCTTCACTGAGGGTGAAGATCTGGTCGGCGGAAAGCTCGGCGACGCCGTAGCCGTTGGCCTCGAGGTCGTTGATCAGGAAGACATGATTGATGGCGAGTCCGGCAGCGAGTTCGCGGCTGTCAAGGGTCCAGGGCAGGTTGGTGAGACGCAGGCGGCCATCGCGGACGGGGCCGGGAACGCCGAAACAGGCAGCGCTGACGGTGTCGGCACCGAGAAACTCTTTGACGATCTCTTCGAGTCCGGAGTATTCCTTTGCGGGATACTGCTTATCGCGGGCACATTTGAGTTTGCCTTCAGTAAAGTCATACAGCCCCAGGTGAACCTTGGTGCCGCCTACATCTCCCGCCAAAATCATCTTTCCCTCTCAATTACCCCGTAGCCTTCCCCGTCAGTTGGAGGTAGAAGCGCGGCTGCGGACTTGTCCAGAATCAGAGTAAGTATACCGCTATGCGGCCAGATGAGTTGGCTGGGAAATGTCTCTGGATCGCGCGGCCCGGTTAAAACCTGATTTAAAACGGCGGCTTTGTCGGCGCCGGCGATGAGGAAGAAAACGGAGCTGGCGTGGTTGATGACCGGCCAGGTGAGGGTGATGCGCCAGGTGTCCATTTGCGGTACCTGGTTGGCGACGACGAGGCGGTTTCTTTCATGGAGGGCCGCGGTGTGGGGGAAGAGCGAGGCGGTGTGGCCGTCGGGGCCGATGCCGAGGGCGATGAGGTCGAAGCTGGGGAGGTCGGAACCCTCGAGATGGAAACTGGAGCGCAGGGCTGACTCGTAGTCATCGGCGGCGGTTTGCGGATCGAGTTCGCCTTGCATGCGGTGAATCTGCTCGGGCTTGAGCGGGACGTGGTCGAGGAGCGTCTCGCGGGTCATGCGGAAGTTGCTTTCGGCGTGGTCGGGTGGGACGGTGCGTTCGTCGACCCAGAAGAGGTCGAGGTTATCCCAGGGCATGCGCCAGCGCCAGGGCTGGTTGGGGTCGGCGAGGAGCGCAAAGGCGGCTTTGGGGGTGGAACCGCCGCTGATGGCGATGCGGGCGCGGCCATGGGCGGCGACGGCTTCCCCGGCCATCTCGACAAAATACTGAGCGGCGCGGCGCGCAGTGGCTGCCGGATCCGGCTCGACATAGTATTTGATGCTGAGCTTTCTGGACATACGCGATGAGCGCCTCTTTGTTCTAAGGTACACGGGAGCCGTGAGGGACCGATAACTTTTCGATGAAACAGCGGCAGTTATGAGGGTGAGCGGCGAACTAAAGGCTACGAAAATTATCCCCCGAGATAGATGCTTTGCGGCTGATCAAGGATGCAGGGGGTGCGGTTTATAAGAGCCTGGAAGAGGCGGTGTCCGAATTGATCTATCCGAGTGGGGCGTTTTCCTTTTGGAGCCATGTGGCGGACTGGCGAAACCAGACCTGGGGCGGAGACCGAACATAGTTTTCAGTTTAGCGGGGGGCGGGAGAGTTTCCTGGCTAACGACGAGAACGTGAATATCAATTTTGCCAGGGCAAACCGGGTTGGGTGCGCACCGCGGCTGCGAGGGACTCAGGATTTTAGCAGGGGCAAACAGGCTGCGGAAAAAACTCCCTGGACCGAAGCAGACTCGGTCGATGAAGCGTGGCAGGGGCTAAAGCCCGACTCAATCTATTGGCCTTTTTCGGCCCGGCTCAAGCCGTGCCCTGGTTACAGAGCCTTGCATTTGAGTTCATACGAGTTTTTCAGCAGCCTGTGAAGTCGTGCCCCGTTTCAATGCCCGTCCAAAATGAGTTTTCCCGTAGCCTGTGAGGTCGTTCCCTGATAGAAAGCGGGAGGGCATCGATCCGAATTGTGATCGGCTTGGGCAATGTTGACGTTTATCGGCGGGGAAAAAATCAGCGTCCGAGATAGACGCGGTATTGTTGCTCGAGGATGCCTGAGGCGCGGGCTAATGCGAGCTTGGAGACGTTGTACTGGTAGAGGCTTTCGACAAGATTGTTTTGGGCGGAGGCGAGAGTGGCCTGGGCGGTGACGAGGGGCAGGTTGTCATCGACGCCGGCGTTGACGCGGTCCGTTTCGTCGGAGAGGGCGCGGGTGGCGAGTTCGACGTTGGACTGGGCGACCTCGACGAGTTTGTGGGAGGCGTCGACGTCGAGCAGAGCGGAGCGCACCTGCTGATCGATGTGGGTCTTGAGGTCGGCTAGCTGGGACTGGACGGAGGCGAACTGGGCCTGGGCTGCGTCGGTATCGCCGCGGAGACTGGCTTCGCGGAAGAGCGGGAGAGAGAGCGTGCCATAGGCGGTGAAGTTGCCGTGGGAGCCGACGCCGCTGACCTCGCTGACACCGTAATAGCCGTTGAATTTGAGAGTAGGCAGGCGCTGGCTGCGATAGGCGGCGTGGATGGCCTTGTAGCCAATGGCCTGGTTCTGCAGGTTCTGGTAGTCCTGGCGGCTCTTGTAGGCGACGGCGAGGACTTCTTCGGGAGTCTCGGTGGCGAGGTCGGCGAAGGGCGCGGGATCAGTGAGGGCAATTCTCTGGCCGGGGTCGATGCCGATTTCGCGCTTGAGAAGGATGAGGTCCTTCTCGTAGGTGTTTTCCGCGTTGATGCGGGCCTGCTGCTGGGACTGGAGCTGGACGCGGGCGCGAAGTTCGTCGAGATTGGCGGCGGTTCCGGCTTGGTGCGCGGCATGGGTCTGGTCGAGCTGCGTCTGATCCTGGGCCTCGAGGGCTTTTGCGTTGTCTACCTCGCTGGCGGCGGCGATGGCGTGGAGGTAGGCGGTGGCGACTTGTTGAACGACTTCGCCGCGGGCTGACATTTTGGCGAAGTAGGCGGCGCGCTGGGCGGCTCCGGCAGCTCGCCAGCCGGCGATAACGGGGCCGGAGAAGAGCGTCTGGCTGAAGTGGAGCTGACCCTCGGTGAGGGTGTCGCGGGTAATGTAGGAAAGGCCCGCGGGGACGTTGCCGCCGGGAAAGAGGCCGATAAAGTCCTTGATAGCGCCGGGGCCGAAACCGAGGGCGGCGAGGTTGTGCTGATATTGTCCGAAGTCGCCGGTGAGGGTGATGGTGGGCAGGAACTGTTGGAGGGCCTGGTCTTTCTGGCCCTGATAGGACTTTTCGCCGGCCTGGGCTTCGCGGAGTCCGAGGTTGTTGTCGAAGCCGCGGCGGATGGCATCGTCGAGGGAGAGCTTGAGGACGTCGTCGGTGGCCGGATGGGCGGTGACGCTGCCGAAGTAGGGGTTGACGACGGAGGAGGGGTTCTGGGACTGGGCGTGCAGGAGCGGGGGCGCGGCGGCGAGGGCCAGGGTCGCTAGAAGGGCCGGGATGCCTGCGCGGCGCGGGATAGATTGGTGCGGTCGATTCACTGCCATCATTTTACAGATGAGAATTAGGGCGAATGGGATTCCGGGATGCGAGGGGAAAAGACGGGTTGGCGGCCGGTGAAATGGCCGCCAACCGCATTTGGTTGAATGCAAGAAGGACAAATGCAGGTCCTTCGACTCACCACCCCCAGGCTGAAGTGCGCCTGGGGCCCCTTTCGCTCAGCGACTGTCTGAAGATATTGGAGAAGAGCATAAAAAGCTATAGATAGGTGGAACTATCCCACCTTAACCGCGAAAGTGCCGCGGCGAAGGTGGGGCACCCGCTTTTGTGCTGATACAAGGATGACAGGTCATTTTTCGTTATCAACACAAGAGGATGGACACTAGATTTGTTTCTTCATCCAGCGGCCCTGGCGGAAGAGAATAATGCCGGCGGCGGCGATGGCACACTGTGCGACGACGATGGAGAGGAAAGCGCCCTCGGAGCGAAGGTGGATCCATGTGGCCAGGACCCAGGCCAGGGGCAACTCCAGTACCCAGAAACCGAAGAAGTTGACGATGGTGGGGGTTAGGGTGTCGCCTGCGCCGTTATAGGCCTGGAGCATGACCATGCCGTACGCGTAGCCGACGTTGCCGCAACTGAGGGTGCGCAGGGCCATGGTGGCGATGGCAACCACGGCCGGGTCGTCGACAAAGAGACGGACGATGGGTGTGGCGAAGATGAAGAAGAAGACGCCAATGGTTCCGAGAAAGAGCATGTTGTAAAGGCCGGTGCGCCACACGGCCTGCGCGGCGCGTTCGGGTTTGCGTGCGCCGAGGTTCTGGCCGACTAGGGTGGCGGCGGCATTGCTGAGTCCCCAGGCGGGGAGGATGAAAAAGACGACGATGCGGATGGAAACGGTGTAACCCGCGACCGCTGCCGATCCGAAGAGGGAGATGATGCGGACGAGGCCGATCCAGCTGGCGTTGGCGATGGCGAACTGGAGCATGCCGGTGACGGAGACGCGCAGGAGGCGGACCATGACGGGGAGATTCAAGCGGAGGTGTCGGGCCAGGATGTGGATGCGCTCAGTGCCTTTGAGCAGGCGGTAGAACTGGTAGAGGACGCCGATGCTGCGTCCGGTAAAGGTGGCGAGAGCCGCGCCTGTGACGCCCATGTGGGGGAACGGTCCGAGGCCGAAGATGAGGCAGGGATCGAGGATGAGGTTGATGATGTTGGAGACCCAGAGGAGGCGCATGGCGATGGCTGCGTCCCCTGCGCCGCGAAAGATGGCGTTGTTGAGGAACAGCATGATGATGGCGCCGCAGCCGCCGAGGGCGATGCGTGCGTAGCCTGATCCGCCGGAGACGATGGCCGGGGATGCACCCATGAGCTGAAGCAGTTGGGGCGCGAAGATGCCGGCGGGGATGCCGATGGCGAGCGAGATGAACAGACCAATGCCAATGGCCTGGACTCCGGCGATGGCTGCGTCGTCGGGGTCCTTTTCGCCAATGCGCCGGGCAACCATGGCGCCGGTGGACATGGAGACGCCGAGGCCAATGGCGAAGACAAGCGCCAGCATGGATTCGGTGATGCCGACGGTGGCTACGGCATTTGCGCCGAGGCGGCCGACCCAGAAGACGTCGACTACGGCGAAGAGGGATTCGAGCACCATCTCGAGGACCATGGGGATGGCGAGGAGGAGAATGGCGCGGTTGAGGTTTCCGGTGGTGTAGTCCTGGTGGGAGCCGCTGAGGGCTTCACGGACGGAAGACCACAGGGTGCGGGCGCGGCCGTTTGACGGCTGCGGGGCGGAGGATTCAAGAACGGACATGGTGATCTCCACGATGCCATCGGGAAAGGGATGGCACGAGCGAGGGCATGACGCTGCAAGCAGAACAGACTTAGCTGTTGGACAGGCCTAGCCAGTGGACAGGCTTAGCTACTGGTCAGGCCTGGCTACCGGTCAGGATTTGCAGTGCTGGGACCCGGGGTTGTGAGCATCCTCGGGAAGCCGCTTGGGGCGGCGGGAAGTTTGGATCGGCCCGAGGGTATGTTCAGCGGGTAGGTCGTACGGTGACAGTCGGAAACATTATGTCCTCCGTGGCCGAGTGCGGCGGGTTTTTAGATAGTACCGCAGATTTGGGGGCGGAGGCTACGGAGCGGGAGGATTTTTGTTTGTGCGCGGATTGCGCGTCAGGCTTGAAACGCCTGGAAGCCGAGGTGCCGTGCCGCGTCGAGGAGTTGCTTATCGCCTGAGATGAAGGCGCGACTCTTAGTGCACCCAAGGCACCAGGCCATGGCGGCGGCTAATTGGAGAGCATCTGCGGCTTTCAAAGGGAATCGATCAACTAAGCGTTCCGCTTGGTCGCGGAGATCTTCGCTCGGGGGTATTTCTCGCCAATTGAAGCAAAGATCATCAAGAGCAACCTGCGCCTGAACGATCTCCATGGAGGTAAACAGGCCCATTCTTAGCAAGCGAGCGAATGCGCTGCGGATCTCAACAGGGGCAGCCCACCAGACGACGATCTCGTGTTTTTGAACCAGAGCCTGCACTAGTTGAGTGGATGGTTGTTGGATGCAGAGGGGGACGAGTGAGCTGGAATCCCAGAAAGCAGGCTCCATTTAGTAGTCCCCTTTGCCTTTTGCCCATTCAATCGCTTCCCTTACGGCTTCATCGGAGACAGTGGGACGCGGCAGAGCCCAAAATGCATCCCAATCCATCGGCTCCGGGTTCTTGGGAGGCGTCATCTTGCCCGTGGCAATCAGATAGGCCTCTTCCGCGGCGTAGTCGCCTTCCGGCGGCAACGGCAGAGTGAAGGGCAAAATGCGGGCGATGGGGATGTTACGGTCGCAGATGATGACCTCTTCGCCGTTGCGGACGTATTTGAGGTAGGCGCTGAGCTGGTTTTTGAGGGTGCCGATGTTGGCTGTGCGCATGATGGGAGTTTAGCACGACTTGGCTAAGTTGGCTAAGTTGACTTACGCTTTCGCACTCGGTGATGGTCAAGTATTGATTGGCAACCAATGAGGTTAGGGTTTCAGACTCAACCGTTGAGGACTATGAAAGAAATCGCGAAATAGACCGCAAAACACAATGCCGCAAGACTGTAGTCGCAGTTGCGTGCTATCCGTTCCGCAATAAGACCCTCGCTCCGGGCAGAGTGAATATACCTTCGGAATCCAAGAAAGTTGGTGACGGGCAAAACGAAAACGAGCGGGGTGAAGAACAAACGGAAAGATGCTCCATGCGCGTGGTAATTGTTCCAGGAATCGAGCACGACCATCACGAAGTCCATAGCGGCCCACAGGCCGGCGAAGGACCAGAGCATTCTCGCAGACATGCCGCTGGTAAATAGCTCTCGGTCGCTGCTCTTCCTCTCCTTCAATATGGTTTCCATTCTGCCCTCCGATGAAAGACTGCCGTAGTCGGATTGGAACTGTGTGTGCTGCGTCAGTTGCTCCTACACCATGGCTCGTTCCTTGATGGCGAGGTATTGGTTAAGGACGGACGAGGTGAGGGCTTCGGGGTTGAGGTCGAGGGTGAGGGCACCGTACTCGTGGAGTCGGGCGAGGAGGAGTTCGCGGCGGCCGGCCATTTCCTGGGCGGCGGCGGCGCGGAACATCTGCTCAACGTTTTTTGGGCGGGCCTGGGCGATGGATTCGACTTCCGGCTGGGCCATGGCGACGAACAATAAGACGTGGCGGCGGAGAAGCTGCACCGCGCCGTCGATGACCTCAGGGCGCATGGCGGATTCGGCGAGGTCGGTGATCCAGAGGATGAGGGCGCGGCGGGGTTGGAGGCGGTTGAGGGTGGCGGTGGCGCGGAGGTGGTCGGCTTCGCCGGTTTCGGCGTGGACCTGGGAAAGGGACTCGATGAACTGGCGGAGGTGGGCTGCGCCGCGGCCGGGGAGGAGACGCTGCTGGATTCCGGAGCCATAGGCGAGCAGGCCGACGCGGTCGCCGGAGTAGAGGGCGAGCTGGGCGAGGGCGACGGCGGTGGTGCAGGCGTGGTCGAGCTTGGAATGGACTTTTGCGCCGGGTTGGGCGACGGGCAGCGCGGATTTTCCGGGTGCGCCGGCGGCGACGCGGGAGCGCATGAGGCGGCCGCAGTCGAGGACGATCCAGACGGGCTGGCTGCGCTCGGTCTGATATTGGCGGGTGATGGGGCTGCCGCGGCGGGCGGTGGCGGTCCAGCAGATGTCGCGGAGGTCGTCGCCTTCACGGTATTCGCGGAGGCTTTCGAAGTCGCGGCCGAGGCCACGCTGGCGGACCTGGCGGAGCTGGAGGTCGATTTGGCGGCTGCGGGCGAGGAAGATTTGCTGCTCCTCACCGGTGCGGAGGGCAGGGTAGACGCGGACGGTTTGGGTGAGGGGCGCGCGGGCCCAGCGATCGACGAGGCCGAGCGGGGAGCGGTAGCGGACGTAGAGGCTGCCGGTTTCGCAGTCGCCGCGCTCGGAGGGTTCGGTGCGGTACCGGATGGAGGCGGGGACGCGCGGGAAGGCGGTGAGGCGATGGGTGGCGGGTTCGGCGATGAGGGCGGGGGGAAGGTCGTCGACGAGGCGGCAGTCGATGATGAGGGTGCCGTGGTTTTCGATGGTGAGCTCGATTTCGGTTTCGGAATCGAGGGCGGGGGCGTTGGACCAGGTGCGGCGGGCGTTGAGTTGGGCGGGTCGGGGGAGGCGGCGGGCGTCGAGGAAGGCGGCGGCGAGGACGAGCGCGTCCCAGGCGAGCATGGAGTAGGAGAAGGGGCCGATCCAGAAGCCGGGGACCAGGAGGACGAAGCCGGCGATGAGGAGCCAGAGGGCGCGGGGGGTGAGGGCGAAGGCCCAGCGGCTGCGGGGTTCGCAAGGGGCGGTGATGGGTTCGGGATGGAGGGAGGGGGAGATCATTGAGACTTAGCCCGATTCTTTACCTCATAGAACATTTCGGCTTGATGTTGCAGCACGTCTTCCGCCTCTTGATTTAGGTAATCCGCGTTGGCGTTAATGATGGCCAAATCTCTTGCGCCGATCTCTTCCCGTTCCCGTTTTTCGAAATGGGAACTTAGAACCTTCTCGATGAATGCCGAGCGCGAGCCGTGAGCGCCGATCTGCAGATCAATCTCGGCCCAAACATCAGTTGAAAGTGTGACGGAAATTCTCTTTTTCATCTGTCTTCCGATTTACTTTTTGACTTCAGCTTGCGTGGAATAACCTAGTGAGTCCGCTTTGCCTTGCACTTCTTTCAGAAAGTTTGAGACCGAAATTGGGCCATACTTCTTCAGGATCGGGTCGCCAGTTATACCGCCTGAGGCGGGCCGGTATCCGGTAAAAACAGTTCTTTGACTCGCCTCCAGAGAGGCGATGCACGCGGGCCCATTACCGCTGGTGGTGGAAAAGAACGCGGGGGTCTGGAAACCGCAATTGCGGTTTCCTTCAGTGATGGAGTTTTCGAGGGCATACATGCCCTGCAGACCGTCCCCTCCCGCGAGCCGGAATCCTGGAGCAATCTGTACCAAATCCTCCTGGGTCGACTTTCGCAAGAACAGTACGTAAGGGTCGTGGCCTGCACCCTGCCAATCACGGACTCCCTTAATATCGACGACCAGGGGTTTGCCATTGATCGTCTGCCACGGACATCTAAGGGTAGATTGGGGCCTAAACCGAAACCCACTTTCAGCTACGTCGACATAAGCCGGGGCGCCCGGATGCCACATGCGTAACCTGACAGGCAGAGTAATAGTCACGATTTCTCCAGCCTTGAGGGCGCCCTTCCAACTGCGCAATACCTGCATGTCAAAATACTCAAAAACATCGTCTCCAGCGGGAGAAAGGGCGACGGAGCTACCTGGCGTTTGTCTGGCCAGAAGGACCTCATCGCTCATTTCCATGAGGCCGGCCATATCTTGGGCCAAAGTCTCCTGGTCCACGGGGCGAATCTTATAGACATAGGGTTTGTCTTCGCCCGACTCTTGACACACCTGGCTTGAAGCCATCACATCCTGCGTCTGCTCCGCTTCGATGTCTTTCGCGTGCTTCTCTGGGGTTGTTCCCTGCGCCAACGAACAAGCAGACATTACAGCAACTGCCAGAATCAATCTTGCGACAGTGCACATCGTCGTCATAATTCCTCCTCGGCAGCTTCCTTTTGTGTCTTAATAAGCGCCGGCTCTTGGCGAAACGCGGGCAGCCGAACCTGCTGTCATTTTCTCGGTACCGGGACGGCGGCGATTACGTCGGTTAAGAGGCGGTCGGCGTCGAAGTCTTCGAGTTCGGCTTCGGGAAACGCCTCGATTTGCACGGTCCAATTCAAAGAGAGTCTTCTTTCAAAACGGAGCCTTCTCGAATGACGTGATGAAGTGGATACCGGGGACGATTGCCCGCGTCAGGCGTTCGTCGTTGGTGAGAAAAAGGTCGCATCCGGCGGTTCCGGCGGTGGCTAGTTGAATTGCGTCGGGTGGGCGGATGCCGGGGTCTATTCGAACGCGGGCAAATGCTTCTGCGACATTTTCAGGGAACGGTAACACTGTAATTCCGGGACCGCGGAGAATCTGCCTGTATCGTTGCACCAAAGAGTGGTCGCCGGCTCGCATTGGCTGGACAAGCAGTTCGCCGAGCGTCATCACGGAGGTCAGGATATCGTCCCTCCGGGAGGAGAATGCGCGGAGGAGATGTTTGGAGCGTGCCGCTCTTGGCCCCGTTCCCTCGATGAGATAGATGAAGAAATTGGTGTCCAAAAAGATCCGGCTCACTCCCAGCCCTCGCGCAGTTGCCGGACATATTCATCCGGGTCGATGCCCTTCCAGTGCTCTTTTCCGAGGCCTTCGAGTTCGAAGAGGGATTCGAGCCAGCGATCGGCGGATTTTGACTCAGTGACGGAATGCGAGAAATTGCCACTTGATGAGAGATCCCGATCGTTGGCGAAGTTTCGGGCTGACTCGTACCTCGATTTTGCCCAGTCGAGCAGGGAAAGATACCGTTCGGGGAGTTCGCCAGGATCGGGAAAGATTTTGCCGGTGCGCTGGGGATGCACTTCGTCGCCGGGTAACAGCAAGCGCCGGTTGTGCTTGTCGGTGGCAAAGAGCATCTTGTGCCTGGCTGGGTTCGGAGCTTTGTTGGCGACGCAGTGCTGCGAGGCGTGAACGCTGACGCCTTGCCGCATTTCCCCTGTCATATTTTCGCGAGCTGCCCTGCTTACGATCTCCTGGATGGAGAAATCGAGTCGCGATGGCTGCTCTCGATGGAGAAGTGCCGTTGCGATGAAAACTTCGACCGCACAGGTGACATCAGTCAAAACCGCCGGCGAATTCATATCTGCGCTCCTTACAAAGAGCCTAATATTTTCGAAATCTTGTGTCAATTAGTTTTCGAAATAACTGTTCGATAGTTTGTGTCATCATTTTCGGGGTACGGGGACGGCGGCGATTACGTCGGTCAGGACGCGGTCGGCGTCGAAGCCTTCCAATTCGGCTTCGGGTTTGAGCATGATGCGGTGACGGAGGACGGGCTGGACGGCGCGCTTGACGTCGTCGGGGACGAGGTAGTCGCGGCCGTCGAAGGCGGCGGTGGCCTGGGCTACGCGCATGAGGCTGATGGCGGCGCGGGGGCTGGCGCCGAGGAGAAGCGTGGGCCACTCGCGGGTGCGGCGGGCGATGGCGAGGATGTAGGTGTAGAGCTCGGGCTCGATGCGGATCCCGCGGACTTCGGCGCGGGCGGCGGCGAGCAGGTCAGTGGGAATGGGGGAAATGGAGGCGTCCTGGAGCAGGCCTGCGCCGGAGCCGGCGTGGTGGCGCTCGAGGATCTGCATTTCTTCCTGCTCGGCGGGGTAGGCGACGCGGATTTTTAGGAGGAAACGGTCCAATTGGGCTTCGGGGAGGGGGTAGGTGCCTTCGAAGTCGACTGGATTCTGGGTGGCAAAGACGGTGAACCAGGCGGGAAGCGGGCGGCGGACGCCGTCGGTTGTGACCTGGCGTTCCTCCATACATTCGAGGAGGGCGGCCTGGGTGCGGGGGGGCATGCGGTTGATTTCGTCGACCAGGAGGAGGTCAGTGAAGACGGGGCCGGCGTGGAAGCTGAAACCTTCCGTTCCGGCACGGAGGATGGTGGTGCCGAGGATGTCGGCGGGCATGAGGTCGGGGGTGGCCTGGACGCGCTGGAAGCCGAGGCCGAGGAGCGGGCCGAGGGATTTGACGATGAGGGTCTTGGCGATGCCGGGAACGCCTTCAAGCAGGGCGTGGCCCTGGCAGAGGATGGCGATGAGGACTTCTTCAATGACCGCTTCCTGACCGGCGATGACCCGGCCCAGCTCGGTGCGGGCGTGGGCGATGAGGTGGCTGGTGGCCTGGAGGGGTTGCTCTGCGGTTTGGGTGCTCTGGTTTGGATCTTCGAATGGAGTTTCGTTCGTTTCCTGGCTCATGAAGCCCTTTCCTTCGGTTGGGATGGACGGTTTTCGGAAGACGGTTGGGATTGCGGGGGCACATGCGGAATTTGGCCGAGGCCGCTGAGTTTTGCGGCGGCGAGCAGCTTCTCACGATGGGCATGGAGCATTTGAATGAGCTGCAGGGCCTCGCGGGGAGTGGTGGTTTCGCTCCAGGAGGCGTCTTCGCAGGCGGCGAGATCGGCTTCAAGGATGGGATCGGAAAGGGGGAAGCGGGTGCGGATGATGGCGGCGAGTTCGGCGGCGCTGATTTGGCTGCCGCGGCGTCCGCAAAGCTGCAGGGTGCGGCGGCGGAAGCGCTCCCAGGCGACGGAGACGGCGGTGGATGAGGCATCGGCTTTGCGGTAGAGGGAGCCGAGGGCGTCGAGGAATTCGATGGGCGTTGTGCGGGGGGGCGGGGGCAGGTCGCGGACTGGGCCGGCGCGACGGCTGAAGCTGAAGACGATGAGCAGGCCGAGAGCGAGAAGGCCGATGCGCAGGAGGTTGAGGGCGGGCCCGCCGGCATAGCTCCAGGTGGATTGAACAACGCCGTGAAGGGACTCATCCCAGTAGAAACGATGGCCGTCACGCGGGCCGATGGAGTTGAGCAGCAGATCGAGATTATTGGCGCGGGCGAGCGAGCCGTTTTCGAGGGGCGTAGAGGCGGCCCACCAGACGGCGTGGCCCTTGCCCCAGTCGAATTCAACGACAGCGGGCTGGCCGGAGCAACTGTAGTCGATTCGGTGAGCGGGATTGCCGACCTGCCAGCCGGCCTGGGGAGCCATCCAGACTTCGCCGGTGCCGGCGAGCGGATCGAGGCCTTCGGGATCCAGTTTGCAGGCGGCGAAGTTGAGCTCGCCAGGCGGTGTGCTGGCCTGGCCGGGGAGGATGTTTCCGCCGTAGTAGCCGGTGGAGAGGACGCGGCCGCCACGCTCGAGGATGGTGCGAACGGCCTTGATGTCACTGGGTTCGCGGGTGAAGGGATTAGCGAAGATGACCACGGTTTCGGGACCGGACTGGGCAGCCAGGTCGGTGAGGGGCTGCTCCCAGCGCTCGATGGGGTAGTTGGAGCGGAGCAGTGTCTCGTAGGCCGCACGTGCACCGTGGCGGCCGGCGAAGTAGGTGGAGGGCAGGGGGTTGTCGTTGTTACCGGCTCTGGGGATGAGGAAGCCGGTGACGACGGCGAGGGTGATGGCGATGCCGAGGCACCAGAGGAGGAGGCGGCGGTCTTTGGCGTCGAGGGAGGAGAGGAACCAGGATGGAAGCTTTGGAATCCGCTCTCCTTTGGGCCGCTGCTGGATGGCGAAGGCGGCGGAGGCCAGCAGCAGGCAATCCACGAGGATGAACCAGTAGGGCCACACGAAGATTGAGGAGAGGAATTTCATTGGGTTGGGCCTCCGGCCGACTCTGCGGCTGGGGCGGCGCTGCCGGAGATGAGGGCGTTGGCGAGTTGTTCGGCGGCGCGGTAGTCGCTTTCGGCGGCGGGGCGGCCACCATACCAGATGCGCTCGAAGCTGCGGGTGAGGGTGGCGAGACGGGGCTTGCGGGGGTCATTGGGGGCGACGAGGGCAAGATACTCGCGGGGGGTGCGGGCGCGGTCGGCGGGCCAGAGGCGGCGGGACTCGAGGCGGGAGATGGCGGCCCAGTAGACGAAGTGGACGGCCTCGCGCCATTGGCCGGAGGCGGCGGCGCGGCGGGCGTCGTCAAGCCAGAGTTGCCAGTCGCGGGCGGAGGCGGCTCCGGGTTGGGGAGCGGGCTGGTCGGGAACGAGGCGGCCACGCCAGCGGCGTTCAAGTTGAAGAAGGCCCCAGACCAGTCCGATGCAGATGAGGAAAATGAAGCCGCCGATGACGGCGCGGCCGATCCAGGGGGAGCGGGCGGCGAAGCGCTGGGCGCTGTCGAAGAGCTGATTCAGCCAGCTATTGATTTGCTCGGCGAGCGTTTCGCGGGGGGAAGGCTCGGCGACGGCTCGGAAATCGCGGCCGGCGAGGACCTGGGTCATTTGACTGCGCTGCTGCTGGTGGGCGGGCTGGGTAGCGGGCTGGTTGGCGGGCGATGCGCTGGCCAGTGTGCCGGCTTGGGCAAGGTCGTGGGCGAGGCGGGTTTGGGCGTCCGCAAGGAGCTGGGTGGTGGTGGGTGGAGGGGGCAGAGCGGTGTCGTCGCTGGCTGGGTGGACTTTTTGGGGATCGGATTTGGGAGGGGACGGGTCCTTGTCCTCGTTCTTGGGGCTCTGGGCCTTGGAAAACAGGACGCGGAGCCAGCCGTAGCGGATGAGGCGGCGCTCGGCGTTTGCGGCGGTGGTGAGGGGGATGCGGTCGTCGGGGCCGATGAGGTTGGGGTCGCAGGTCTTCTGGTCGCGGGTTGCGGCGCAGGCGGCGACGATCGGGATCAGGTCCTGGAGGTGGGTGCGGTACTCGTCGAGGGAAGCGTCGTGCCAGCGGCCGGGGGGAGTGGGTGCGGGAGCGGTGATAGGATTTTCGGCGCGGGTGGGCGCGGGGGCGAGGAGGGCGGCGAGGATGGTGGCGGCGAGGGCTGCGCGGGCCGGGCGGAGGGTCATGAGGGCGGGACCTCGACGATGGCGGGCGCGGGGACGGCGGGCGCGGCGATTCCTTCTCCAGCGGGAGGGGTGAGGGGTGCGGTCATTCCGGCGGATTCCATCAATCTCTCGATGTCGTAGCCTTCGCGGCGTATGCGCTGATCATAGTAGAAGAGGGTGATGGCGATGGGGAAAACAGGGGCGATAAGAATGCTGGAGCCAGTGGTTGGAAGAAGGACCAACGCTTGATAAGTCCAGAAATACGCTTTCAATTGCGTGAAGCCCGATAGGACCCGCAAGATGATGGCGCCCGCGCTTGAGAGGACGATATGCAGGATGATCTGAATCGCAGCAATGGCGAACCACGAAGCAAGAATGCGAACGCGGCAGTCTTTTGTGATCTGCCAGCCACGGCGTATTGCTGACGGTACTGAAAGACCTTCGAGAGTCCAGGCTGGAACGCTCGGTCCCAGTGCCACGCTCATTAGTGACCGTACGACCCACTGCGAGAGGAAAAGAAGAATCGCGCCAACCTGCAGCATTCGCGCACTGGTGTCATTGAGGATGAGGGAAGCCGCGGAAGCGGTCGCCTGTTGCTCAAGTGCCAGACGATTCAAAATGCCAAGAGGAAAATAGAGCATGACCCACGCGATGGCAGCCAAACCAAGCCAGCTACGCCAACGGGAGATGCACATGGAAATCGCAGCCCGTGCGGGAGGCGCCTCTTGCATGAAAGCGCGTGATGCCAGAAATGTAATCCATGGAGACACAAGGCAGTAGAGATACGATTTCAAATTCTCGTCGGCTAGCCACGATGCCAACTCCCGAAGGGGGGTGCGGAGATCGGCAGACACGGTCGGCTGGAGGTCGAGCACTCCGAGTAGGCGCCATGTCAGTCCCACGGTCGCCATCATTAGCGAGGGGATCGCGGCGATCCCGAAAAACACGAGGAAGCGCGACCGATAGATCTGAAAGGTGCGGTCGAGGATTTCGCCGAGGTTCATGGGGCGCAGGGGTGCAGTCATTCAAGCGCTCCTGGTTGTGGCGGCATGGGCGGCGGTTGCGGAGATGGTTGCGAAACGGGGAGCGGCTGGGTCTCGGGCTGTGGCGGCGCGGGAACTACCAAGCCGGCGCGCAGCATCATCCACTCAATGTCGAAGGCTTCGCGGCGGACGCGCTGATCGTAATAAAAGAGGGTCAGGGCGATGGGGTAGAGAGGGCTGGTCAGGGCGGAAAGCGCAGCGGTGAGCAGGTAGTCCATGAACCTGTAGAGTGGTTGATCGGCGAGCCTCGAATATTGCCCATGAAAGAAAACATAGACGGCGACGCCTCGCAAGATCATGTGAAATCCGATTGCCAGGCCGATGGCGAGGAGGGAAAGGCTCATCCATGCGACATGGATGCGGATGCGCGCGTCTCTCGACAGCTTCCAGCTTCGTTTCATGGCTTTGAACCCGGTGAAGGGTTCGAGGGCGACGACGGGGACGGCCAGGGAGAGGCAGGAACTCAGCCAGAGGAACAGGGCTGCGCCTCCGAGGATCGGCGAGAAAAGAGCAAGGGCAACGAGAATGACTGCGCCCTTGTCGTCAAAGGCGCCGGTTGCGTATTCAATTCCGCCCACCAGCAATATCGCTCCGGAGGTGAGGGCCTCCGGGATAAGTAGTTGCGCCGCGAACTTCAGGAAGGCGATCCAAAGGAAGCTCCGCCACTTTGATAGAGCGAATCGGAGTGCAGCGCGGAGTGACGTTGCCTGATCGAGGATCGCGGCAGATGCGATTTTGGCGAAGATTGGGAAGATCAGAAGCGCCACAATCGCAGCGAAGTGATAGTGCAGCAGAGACCGAAACAGGTTCCAGAGAACATCCATGCCTTTCTGGTCTGCGCTGCGGTTTTGTGATTGAGGAAACCATCTGTTGTCTGCGAGTTTGATGGCCATGAGTGCGAGCGCGGGAATGGCGGCGATGCTGAAGAGGACGAGGAATCGCGACCGGTAGATCTGGAGGGTCCGGTCGAGGATTTCGCCGAGGTTCATGGGGCGCAACTGCGCCGTCATGCGGTTCCCTTTCGCGTTTAGTGCGTGGTTGCGGGGTGGATCCAGATGGCGTTGCCGCCGCCGGGGGCCATTTGGATGTCGAGCACGGTTGTTTTGTCGACGGGCTTTTTGGTGATGACGGTGTGGGTGGGCTCCTTGTCGGCGTCGGGGGCGTCGGCGTAGATCTCGGCTATGAATTTGCCGTCGCCGAGGAAGGTGAGGGGCAGGCGGACGCCGCGGTCGGTCCAATTGGTGATTGACCCGAGGTACCAGTCGGGGCCGCTGCGACGGGCTACGGTGATCCACTCCATGGGCGCGCCGCCGAGGACTTCGATGTCGTCCCAGGAGGTGGGCACCTGCTTGATGAAGTCGAAGGCCTGCTGGCCCCGGTAGTGCTCTGGATAGTCGGCGACCATTTCAAAGGGGCTTTCCAAGACGACAAACAGAGCGAGCTCGTGGGCGCGGGTGCCGAGGCTCATGGGCATGGTGTTGCGCGCGATGAAGGTCTCGCGCGTGGCGTTGCCGAAGGCGCCGGGGGTGTAATCCATGGGGCCGGCGAGCATGCGGGTGAAGGGCAGCGTGGTGTTGTGGACGGGGTTGGTGCGGGCGCTCCACTTGAGATATTCCTTGCCCATGACGCCTTCCTGGGTGATGAGGTTGGGCCAGGTGCGGCGCATGCCATCGGGCTTGTAGGCGCCGTGGAAGTCGATCATGAGGTGGTTTTCGGCAGCATATTGGACGACGCGGTGATACCAGCCGACCATCTGCTGATCGTCGCGATTCATGAAGTCGATTTTGACTCCGGCGATACCCCACTGCTGGTAGAGCGGGAAGGCGGTTGCCATGTACTTTTCGACGGAGGTCCAGTGGGACCAGAGCCAGATGCGGACATTTTTCTGCCTGGCGTAGCGGATGAGCTCGGGCATGTCGACTTCGGGGACCACATGGGTGATGTCGGCGACGGCGGCGTAGTCGTCGGGGCCGGTTCGATTGGCGACGGCCCATCCGGCGTCAATGAGCATGTAGGGGAAGCCGGAGGCGGAGGCGAAGTCGATGTAGTGCTTCATGGTGTCGGTGTTCATGCCGGTTTTGAAGCTGACGCTGGGAGCGGCCTGGCCGGACCACCAATCCCATGCGGATTTTCCGGGGCGAATCCAGGAGGTGTCGGCGATTTTTGAAGGGGGATTGAGGTTGAGAACGATGTTGGATTCGATGAGGCGGCCGGGCTCGTCGGCAATCATGAGGACGCGCCAGGGGGTGTGGAACGGGGCGGTGGTTTCGACGGCTACGCCGGGCAGGTCAACGCGGGGCGAGAGCTCGCCGCGGACGGTGTTTCCATTGGCGGCTTTGCGCAGATACATGCCGGGGTAGTTGTCGATGTTGGCCTCGGTGATGGCAACCCAGCCTGCCCCCGGCTCTTCGGCGAGAAGGGGCATGCCGATGAGCCAGTCTTTGTGGAGGCCGCTCGAGAGGCGCTGCTGATACTCGTCTTCCCAGGAGGACTGGAAGCCATCGAGGATGAGCGGGTAGGTGGTGGCGTCTTTGGCGTAGGCGAACTCGGTCAGCTCGTGGGCGATGTGGACTTCTTTCAGGGAGGGTTGCGCGGGGACGAGGTAGCGGAAGGCGACGCCATCGTCGTAGGCGCGGACTTCGATGGTGAGCTTGCGGCCGGTGGCGTCCTGAAAATCGGCGCGGACGGCGTTGTAGTGGTTGCGGACGGAGCTGATTTTGCCGACGGGGATGGTGTAGGTCTCGTCGGCGGCGCTGGTTTGCGCGCCGGTAATGTGCATGCCGGGACCGAAGGCGGGCTGGCCGGTGATGTCGAGGCCGAGGCTGGATTGGGCGATGAGGGGTTTACCGTGGAACTCGACGGAGTAGCGGAGCTGGGGCTGAGCTTCGTAGAGGGAGAAGACGATTTGGCTGTTTGGCGAGGCGACCTGAATGGGTGAGGCGGGCTTGTCCTGGGCAGTTGCAGCCTGAAGGCCGAAGAGCAGGAGCAGAAGCAACGATGGAAGATGGAAAGACCCGGTGGCCGACGATTTGGCTTTGTGCTCACCCACCCATTGCGCGATGAAACTGCGCAATGGATGGGGCACCCGAAGTTTCATCCCCTCACGGGTTGGCAACGACGCTGGAAGGCTGAACAAAGCGGGGCGCAGACAGGTCATGGCTTTCTCCATGCAAAACGGATTGGGTTGAGGGCGTGATCGAGGAATGCATCGGACACGCGCGAGTAATGCTTCGCCCGGTCTCGCGAACCGGAGGCGCGGATTCATGCGGGGTGTGGTGGATCGGTCGGGCCAGGGGACGGCGGGGTGAAAGAGGGTGCGGGAGAGGGTGCGGGCTGGGCTGGGTCGAGAGACTCGGCGTGGGTTGGCGGCTCCGGTTGAGCTTGGTTGGGGGGAGCGATTGGGGTCTCGGGTGGAAGCGGGGCGGATTCGGCTTCGATGAACGGAACCGGAGGGGGCGCGGTGAGGCCGGCGGCCTGCATCATCCACTCAATGTCGAAGCCTTCTTTGCGGACGCGCTGGTCGTAATAGAGCAGGGTGACGCCGGTGGCCCAGATAGGACCGAGGAAGGTGGTGGTGAAGAATTCGATGATTTGCGAGATTGCGGTGATGCCGGGTCCGAGCTGGCCGTGATTTTTGACCGCGCCCACGATGGTGAAGACCTGGGTGATGAGAACGAGTCCGATCTTGACAACGCCGATGAGCAACGCGAGTAAGAAGATGCGTCCGCGCGCGCCTTTACTGAGGTCGATGGAGCGGCGCAGAGAGGGGCGGGCCTTGGTGTTCTCGACCACACAGGCGGGCAGCGCAAGCGCGTAGCGGAGGCTCATGATGATGGTGTAGGCGCCTATGGGCAGCAGCAACAGCATGAAAACGAGGGCGGAGATACCGACGATGATGGCCGTCTGCGGATCGGGCGGGGTGGGCGCGGCTCCGGGGTGGGCGCTGAAGATTTTTCCATAGAAGCCCAGAATGCCGAAGAAGCCGATGTAGAGCAGGGCAAAGGGCGTCCATACGACGAAGAAGGTGATGGTCATGAGCCACAGGTAGCGGCCGAGGCGCGGCAGCACGGTGGCATACGCGCCGCGGATGGTGGCGGGTTGGCCGAGGTGGACCCAGGCAACGGCGCGGCAGATGGCGGCCACCGAGGCGCCGAGGAGGAGAAAGAGGACCAGCATTTCAAGAGCGCCCACGCCCAGCGTGATCCAGATGGCAGCGCTGGTGATGTGCATGTTCTTGAGTACGATTCCCAGGCCGATGAGGAGCAGATTGAGGACCAGCGCAACCCCGGCGTACGGGGCGAAGATGCCCGCGAAGAGGACGAAGTTGTTGCGGTAAAGCTCGGCGGTGCGGTCGAGGATTTCGCCGAGGGTAAGGGGTCGGAGGCTGGTTTCCATGCGGAGCTCCCAGAAAATCGTTCTGTATGCGCTTGCGGGGATACTAGCATAGAGGAAATTCAAGCGCCGTGAGCTGGTTGGCGAGTGTGGGACTCGAATTAGCAAACAAATAACTAGTGGGCTGAGCTTGCGGTAAACTGGTGTCCCACGCGATGGACGGACTCCGCACGTCGGTCAACGATCTCGCCAAGGCCTGTGCCGGTTCCGCGGATGCCGCGGAATGGGCTGAGTTTCTGCGCCGGTGTACGCCTTTGGCATCGCTGGTGGCGCTGCGCGTTTCGCGCTCCTGGGTAAACTTCTCTTCTCCAGCCACAGTGAACGATATCGTGCAGGAGATCTTTATGAAGTTGTGCGAGCAGGAGCGCCGGATTTTGCGGGAGTTTGAGCCGCGCGGCGAGGACTCGTTCCTGGGCCTTCTGCGGCTGGTTTCCGCGTCGGTGGCGAATGACTATTTCCGGCGCACTCATTCGGCGAAAAGGGGTGGCAAGGTAGTAACCATGGCCTTGGCCGAGGATGGTGCCCCGGGGCCAATGGCGAGCGTGCATCCGACGGCCCGGCTGGAGCAGGAAGTATTGCTGGCACAGTTGGACGAGAAGCTGCGTTCGGCGCCGGAGATTATCGGCGAGCGCGACCGGGCATTGTTCTGGCTCTATTACCGGCAGGGACTTACGGCGGAGGAAATTGCCGGGCTTGCGGGAGCGGGCCTTACCCCCAAGGGGGTGGAAAGCGCGCTCAGGCGGGTGGCGAAGTGGTTGCGTGGGGAAGTGCAGCGGCAGAAGCCGGGGGATCCGGCGGAATCCGGGTAAATAAACAAATGATTTGGATGAAAGGAATGTTGCGCGGATTGCCGTTAGACAGTGTGTAGACATGAATAACGACTCAAATTCGAAACGCCCGTCGGACTCTTCAGCAGACCCCCTAGCCCGGGCGCTGGAGGAGCTGATGGAAAATCGATTGTCGCAGGGTCCCGCGACCGAATGGACGAGCACAAGTGTGCTTGATGGCGTCCAATGTCCCCAGCCGGAAGCATGGCTCCCGCTGCTTGGCGGTGACGTGAACCCGGCGGATGACGCAAATTTGGATGTGCTGCTGGCGCATGCGGCCGAGTGCGGAAAATGCGCTGCGCACCTGCGCATGCTGACTGCTGAACCTTCTGAAGAGGAAGCGACGGAACTGGCCGGGCTGGTTTCGGCCTCGCCCGAGTGGCAAGGGAGGCTGGCAGCCGAGCTGGCGCGGACGCCGCGGCAGACGCTCCGGCTGATGGAGTTCAGCCGCCCCAGGAAGGCGTCGAGGATCTATCTTTGGTCGGGAAGCGCTATTGCGGCGACGCTGCTGATTGGCGCCGTGACCTTCTTCTGGTGGCAGCGGGCGAATTCTCCGGAGAAGATGCTGGCTGAGGCCTATAGCCAATCGCGCACCTACGATCTGCGCATGCCGGGTGCGGGCTTTTCCGCGGTGACGAACGAGACGCATTTGCGTGGCGGCGGAGCGGGGCATGAAAGTACGGGGCATGAAGAAACGGGGCATGAATCATCGCGGCTGCTGGATGCGCGGGCACGCATCGAACGCCAACTGGAAAATGCACCGGAGGACCCGCACTGGCTGGAGCTGGAAGCTCGCGCGGATATACAGGAAGAGAAGTTCGATCCGGCAATCGAGATTCTGGACCGCCTGCTGACTAAGGAACCTGTGACCGCAGGGCTGCTGGTGGACGATGCGAGCGCTTACTTTGAGCGCGGTTCGCTGACGGGCAGCGAAGACGACCGGGCGAAGGCTTTGGAAAATCTTCGGCACGCGGATGAGATGGCCCCCGACGATCCACTGGTGCTGTTCAATGAGGCGGTGGTGTTGGAAGACCGGGGCCAGGTGATGAACGCGGTTGAGACGTGGAACCGGTATCTGAAGTTTGAGCGAGATCCTCGCTGGCTGGCGGAAGGCCGTGCCCGGCTGGAAGCGCTGGAACAGAAGCTGATCCAGCTAAAAACGCATCAAGGCCGGATGGGCCAGCGTCCTGCGGCTCCCCAGGGCGTTCATGCGCCGGCAGCGTGAATCTTCAGGCGCTGGTCTACGACCTCCGCTACAATGATTGGGCAATTGAAGCAGCCGGATTTCGGTTCCGGAGTGTTATCCCGAGGATGATCTGAGGAGCAGCCAATCCCCCGCGGCTGGGTCCTGAGTTACTTGTCTCAAACAACCCAACGATACGCGAAGGAAAGTAGGCATAGCTATGTCCGGAGCAGTTCAGAGATCACACAAATTCAATGCCGAAGCGAAAGTACTGGAGGGCAGCTTACGCCAGCCCCTTGCCCAGAAGGTTCCTACCCAGGCCCATGCCCAGCTGGACGCTGAGGGCGGATACGGCGTGCAGCACACCACCGACTACCGCCTGGAAGGGCTGATCTCCTTAAGGGCGGGCCACAGCCAGGTGGCGGGCAACTCCGGTACAAAGCCCGGCCATGGCTGGAGCACCCTGGTTACGACGGTCATCGAAGACCTCAACATTCTGCAGGTAGTGACGGCCGACCGAGTGGTCGCACAGATCATTACGGAACATCCCCTGGAAGGCTACGTGCCGACAATCTCATTTCTCGGCACACGGTTCGAGAACCTGCGGGTTGCGGGCCATCCGATCCATCTGGATCTGAACTTTGAGCTTTTTGGCCCCAAGCCCGCAGGCGATGCACCTTACATCAAAGAACCGGGCTTTCTGAGCCATGTTGCGAGCCAGTACGATCGCATTCTGAAGAGCCGGGAAGTCCCGGACGACCTGAGCGGGCAGTACAATCAACTTTCTTCTTCTTTGGGGAAGACGGAGAGTGTTGAATGCTCATTGGTCAACCAGGTGACGAGCTCCCATCCTGGGCGCTCCTTTGGGCATATCATCCGAATTCCCGAATTCGGCACGGTTACATTGGCGAAGCTGAAAATAAGGCAGGAGGATCCGAATCCGGAATCGGGCATTCCGATGAAGACGACCGTGACGCTGACGATGGTGGATCTCAAGCTGGGTTGCGTGATCGACGGGGATATACCGATCGGGACGGGGTCGTCGAACGGCGGGACCTGGCCATAGAGCGAACGATTCCCCAAAGCGTCCGGAATGAGATGGGAATCGAGCCGGGCTCGAAAGACGTATCGAATCGGTTTGACTATGTGTGGCGAACTCTCCAGACCTGGGGTTTTCGCTTCGCAGGTGTGTTCCTTTTTCTGTTGCTAGTAATCCCCTTGCAAGACGCGCGCCCCACCAGTGCCCAGGTGGTTTATGACGAGGTCCGGACGCTCTTTCTGCATGGCAAACTGGTCGACTGCCAGCGAGAGGCGGAACAGGGCTACAGCCGGTTTCACCTCTCCAGCCCCACCTGGGGCGCAAGATTTCAACTCCTTGAAGCGGAGTCGATGCTCCTTCGTGGAATGTATGACGATGCCCTGCACCTGCTTGCTGCATATCACCACGACCCCAAGAACCCGGATGGAACTGTCCACGATTGGGTGATCGAAGCTGTTGCCCTGACCCATCAGCAGCAACTGTCTCTCGCGAATCGAAAGCTCGCCCAGGCCGAAGGCTTATGTGCTGGAGAAGATTACCCCGCATGTGGCGATGTCCTTCGGGCACGTGGCATTCTAGCGGGGAAGCAGGGCCAGCTCAGCATGGCCCGAAAGCTCTACCTCGACAGTTTCTCGTTCGCCCGAGACCATCATGACCAGTTGCTGGAGGCGAGTGCAGCTTTGAACCTGGGCTTTGCCGCGATGCAGATAGATCACTACGACGAGGCGTTGGATTGGTCGAATTCCGCGTATCGCGATGCCGCTGCGTTGGGCGCGGAAGACCTGGCTCAGGTTGCGGAGGGAAACCGGGGTTGGGCCTATTACCAGTTGGGTGATGCGGAAAGGGCATTGGCACTCTTCGTTGATGCAGAGAGACTCGCCGCAAAGCTCGGAGATATCCGCTACGAACTCAAATGGACCAGCGATGCCGGATATATTTATCGGGATACGGGCGATTTGACCCATGCGATCCAGTCGTATAGCCAAGCCCTGAACCTCGCAAAGCAAATCGGCAGCAAGGAAGACATCGTGAACGCTCTCGAAGACCTTGCACAGATTTCAGTGGTTACAGGAAAACTGGAAGAGGCGAGTGCGTACATCGATCAAGTAATTCCCATGGAAAGCGCGGGCGGGAATCGCGTGAGTGCGAATCTTGTGTTGACCCAGGGGGAACTGGCGGCTGCGCGACACCAGGATCAGCAGGCTGAGACACTTTTTCGCGCGGTCCAGAACGACCAGGCGAACCCGACCACGATACGGTTGGAGTCTGGAAATGAGCTGGCTGCACTCCTGGAGCGGGAGGGAAATCGCAATGGTGCGGAACGGATGTACAAGACCACACTTGCTGCTTTCGAGTCGGCGCGGGCGCAGGTCAAGAACGAGAATCTGAGGCTTCCATTCGCTGCCAACGCCACGCGTATCTACGACCATTACATCCATTCCCTGGTTCAGCACGGCAGGAGTGACGAGGCGTTGGCGATTGCGGACCAGAGTCGCGCGCGAACTCTGGAGCAGGGCCTGGGGATGGCGGCGCGGAACGCCTCGTATCGGCCGGCAATGCTTAACCCTCGACAGATTGCAAGAGTCACAGGCGCCACGCTGCTCTTTTACTGGTTGGGAGAGAAGCAGTCCTATCTTTGGGTTATTACGCCGGCAAAGGTAACGCTGATTCCACTTCCCGCGCAATCCGAGATTGTTGACCACGTGGAGCGCTACAGGAAGGTGTTGCTGGCGATGAAGGATCCGGTGGAAACCGGTGATGAGGATGGGAAGGCGCTTTACAAGTTGCTGGTGGCTCCGGCGTCGAGCCTTTTGCGCGCGAACACGCCGGTCATGATTCTGACGGATGGAGCGCTGAGCCAATTGAATTTTGAGACGTTGCTGGCGCCGGGGCCAAGTTTGAATCTGGGTGCGCAGAATTCAGGCTCCAACGCAAGCACTCATTACTGGTTGGAGGACGCAACGCTGCTTACAGCTCCATCGCTGGCCATGCTGGCAGTGGCAAAGCCTGAGCGCGAAACGGAGCGAAGTTTGCTGCTGCTGGGAAGTCCCGTTTCTCCCAGCGATGACTATCCGAGCCTTCCATTTTTCGGGTTTGAGATGACTCGCATTCGGAGGCACTTCGCGGCGTCGCATTCTGCCGTGTTTGCCGGACAACGGGCGACTCCCTCGGCTTATCTCTCCAGCAATCCGACACGGTACTCCTACATTCATTTTGTTTCTCATGCGGTTGCCAGCCGCACGGATCCGCTGGATTCGGCGATCATCCTCTCCGGCGCCAAGAAAAACGAGGACGACTTCAAGCTGTACGCACGGGACATTATGAAGCGTCCCATCGATGCGCGGCTGGTTACGATCTCCGCCTGCAATGGCAGCGGTACACGCTCGTATGCCGGAGAGGGATTGGTGGGTCTTTCGTGGGCGTTTCTTCGTGCCGGGGCGCACCGTGTGATTGGCGCGTTGTGGGAGGTGAGCGACGATTCGACGCCGCGCCTGATGGATGCTCTCTATCAGGGAATTGAGGATGGCCAGACTCCGGCGGCCGCGCTTCGGCAGGCCAAGCTTGGGCTATTACATTCGGGGAGCAAATTCCGGGCGCCATTCTATTGGGCTCCCTTTCAGCTTTACACGCGGCAATAGGGGAACGCAGCTCTGCTGTCCTGGCTGATGCGGCGACCGCAAAATGCTATGCTGAGTTGCCATGCGGGCCTACTTTTTTCTATTGATTACGCTGGGCTTTCATGCAGCGGCGGGGCAAACGGCGAAGTCTTCTGCCCCAGGCGGAGCGGCGGAACTGATGCGCGCGGGAATTGCCGCCGAGCAGCAAGGCGACTATCGATCCGCGATTGAGAGTTTTCGAAAGGCTTTGGTGCTGCAGCCGAAGATGGCGGAAGCGCACGCAGGGCTGGGAGAGGCCCTGGCCGCGACGGGGCAGTGGAACGAGGCGATCGAACAGGATTTGCAGGCGCTGGCCGCTGAGCCTGGCAGGACTGCTGTGCGGATGAATCTGGCGACAGCGTATTACAAGAAGGGCGACCTGGCCAACGCCCGTGCGCAGGGGGAAGGGCTTCATGCGGCAGCGCCGGGCGACGTGGCCGCCGCAGTGCTTCTTGGTTCTGTCTACATCAAGATGGGGCGCGAGGGGGAGGCGGTGGATTTGCTTGCCCCGCTTGAGCAGGGTCAGGAAACGAACATGGAACTCGAATACATGCTCGCCTTCAGCTTGATCCAGACGGGGAGAGACAAGGAAGGCGTGCCGAGGATGGAGAAGGTGGCGCAGGCGAGGCACTCTGCCAGCGCCTATGTGATTGCGGGCGCCTCGCATTTGCGCAAGGGCGAAATGCCAGCCGCTCGAACCGACCTGGATGCGGCGATGGACCTTGATCCCAAAATCCCTGGACTTGCGACGATGGCGGGGCAGGCGCGCTACGCGATGAAGGACATGGCGGCGTCAGCAGCGGCATTCCAGTTGGCGTTGCGCGCGAACCCCGCGGATCCGACGGCCAACCTCGACCTGGGCGCGATACGGCTGGCGGAAGGGGATTACACGAACGCGCGGCCGCTTTTGGAACTGGCATTGCAACTGCAACCGACGCTGCCGCTGGCGCGCATGGAAATGGCTAAGCTGGATTCAATCACGGGGCATTATCCTGAGGCCGCGGCGATTCTGGAAGAGTTGGTGAAGACCGAGCCGAACTGGGTCGATCCGCACTGGCAGTTGGCCTCGGTATATACCGAACTGAACCGCCCCGCGGATAGCAGACGGGAACGGATGATTGCCCAGCAGCTGAGGGCGAAGGCTCAGGATGCGTCGCAAGAACACAGCAACCAATAAGCACTGCTCCGGCGCATTGTTGCCGACTTGTGGATTTTGCAGGGGCTAAAGCCCAGCTCCTTTATGAGCGTTTTGCGGCACGACTGAAGTCGCGCCCTGTTACAGAGCTTGCTTTGATGAAGTCGGCGCGGCAGTCTGAATGTTCGCTTGCCGATAAATTCAAATGCGATTGCCCTGCCTGATTGAGTTTGGCTGGTCCAGTTTGCTTGATCACGTAGCTGGAAAATGTTGTAGGCTTTCTGCTGCCATGAAAAACACACGCAATACGTTCGTTGTTCTTGCTTCCCTGCTGTTCCTGGTTCCGACCGCCGCAATGCTGCACGCACAAATGGTTTCTCCGGCGATGGACCGAGCGGACCAGCCGTTTTCCTACTACTCGAAACCGACGGACGAGATCGGCGTGATGGATGCCGAAGCGGCCACGGAGATTACGCCTGAGGGCTATCTACGCACTGGCTACGGCGAGCTGATGTTCTTTGCCGGGCCGGAGCTGGAGCCGACGAGCGTACGCAGCCGAACCCTGGAAGATGGGCATTCTCCGATTGTTGATTACAGCTTTGAACGGGACGGCGTGAGCTATGCCTTCACGATGTTTGCCATGACCAGAAATGTACGGAATGGCGAACCGGAGGGGCCGCTGGTGAACTTCATCCGCGTTGTGCTGAAGAACAAGGGCGGGCAGGCGACGCGAGCGATTCTGGCGACGGGCATGCGCTATGACGCGCCGAACAACACGGGCGCCGATCATGGAGATAACCGCTTTACGCGCCCACGAGAAGGAAAGATTGCCGGCAATTACCGGCAGATTGGCGAGCTGTTCAATCCTGATTGGGTTTACTCGTTTGCGCCCGGAGGCTTTCTGCGCGATGGTCGGCTGCTGTATGCGTTTCCGGCCGGCTATAGCGACCGCGGATTTACGCTCCATGGGCGCTACAACTACCCGCAGGACATTAGCAAGCCAAAGAAACTTGAGGTGGATCCGACGGTGGCGGTGGGGATTGTGACTTACTCCGAGTTACTGAAAGCGGGCGAGGAACGGGTACTTGATTTCAAGATGCCGGTGGTGCCGACGGATGACGCCGCGTCGATTGCGGCGATTGAGCAGGCAAGTTTTGACGGGGCTCATCGGCAGGCGGTGGATCTCTGGGCGAAGGTGGTGGGTGAAGGCATGCAGATCAACCTGCCGGAGCGGAAGCCGGTGGATACGTTTTATGCCAGCCTGGTTTATGACCTGATTGCCCGCGACCACATTGGCGAGGACTACATTCAGACGGTGAACAAGCTGCATTACCACGAGTTCTATCTGCGTGACGGGGCCGATATTGTGCATAGCTACGACGTGACGGGCTACCCGGAGATTGCTGATCAGGACTTGAGATTTTTCGCAAAGTCGCAGAAGGCGGACGGGAATTTTTTATCGCAGCCGCAGCAATACGACGGCTGGGGCGAGGCTGTATGGGGCTATTCGCAGCACTACAAGATGACCCACGACAAGGCATTCGCGGAGTGGGCGATTCCGCAGATTGACCGGGCGGTGGACTGGCTGAAGCAGGCGCGGGCCGCCGATCCGCTGCACATTATGCCGGCGAGCGATGTGCGCGACAACGAATTTGTGCCGGGACATTTGACGGGGTATAACTTTCTGGCGCTGAGCGGGCTGAAGCTGGCGATTGAGATGGCGGGCGAGACTGGGCATGCGGATCTGGCGGCGAAGTGGAAGCAGGAGTACGACGATTATCGGACGGCGTTTTTGAAGGTGCTGGATGAGCGGACGAAGCAGGGCAACGGGTATATCCCTCCTGCGCTGGACGGGCAGAAGGGCGGGTACGACTGGGGCAATATGCTGGCGGTGGTTCCTGAACCGACTTTGGAGCCCCATGATCCGCGCGTGACGGCGACATTGAAAGCGACGCAGGCGAAGTATGCGGAAGGGATCATGACGTATGCCGACGGCGAGTTTCTGCATCACTACCTGACCATCAAGAACACGCTGACGGAGGTGGTGCGTGGGGACCAGGAGCAGGCGGTGCATGAGTTATATGCGCTGCTGCTGCACACCAGCTCAACGCAGGCGGGGTTTGAGTTCGCGATTCTGCCGTGGGGTAATCGCGATTTTACGGACAACCTGGCTCCGCACGGTTGGTTTGCGGCGGAGTATCGGACGCTGCTGCGGAACATGATGGTGCGCGAAGAAGGCGACCAGTTGCACTTGCTCTCGGTGGTGTCGCCGGAGTGGATTGGGAAAGACAAGACGATTGCGGTGAGCGGGGCGCCAACGAGTTTCGGCAAGGTGGAATTCAAGCTGACGCAGCCGTCGGCGGGGGAGGCGATTCTTTCGCTGAAGACGGAATTTACAGCGGCTCCGCGGGAGATCGTCGTGCATATGCCGTGGTTTGTGGATGTGCAGAATGCGACGGCGGACGGAAAGGCGATTCGGGCGGCTCACGGAATGCTGACCGTGCCGCCGGGGACGAAGGAGATTCGATTGCGCTGGACGGTGAAGGCTGGTGCGCCTGCTCTGAGTTACAAAGGTGCGGTGGAGGATTACAAGGCGGAGTATGCTCGGCGCTATCAAACGCTGATGCATGGAGGTGCTGGAGCGAGGTGAGAGCTTCGGAGGACTTGCAAGGGACTCTGCGCAGGTGCTGCACGGCCGCGACGTGATGATTGCAGGGGCTAAAGCCCACTCATTTTGTTGGACTTATCGGCATCCGCCGCGGCGGAAAGTCGTGCCCTGTTACAAAGCCTGACCGCAATGAACTTTTCCGCAGCCTGTTAAGTCGTGCCTTGATCCAGAACAAGCTTTGCGGAGAGCCCCTAGTGCATGTCCTTTACGGGTGTGTCTTTGGGAATGTTGTTGATTTCGAACGGGTCCGGGCCCAGGGGCTGGTTTTGCACCACGCTGTTGATGGTGAGAACGATCTGGACCTTATCGAGTGGGCGCATGATGGTGATGGATGAGGGGTAATGGACTGAATCGAAGTCCTTGTAGGGTCCATACGTCACCTGGGTCACCAGATTGCCTTCACTATCGTAAATATCCTGCTGCGACGGCAGGAGATTGTCGCGATGGAAATACACGACGCGGCGCGTCTCGAGCTGGGCGCTTCCCGGCTTGCGGCGCACGATGGTGAGCTTGTATTCCGGAACCGAATAGAGATGCTTGCGGGAAGCGTCCTCGACGGTGGGAGCGTCGGCGGTGACCATGTACTCATCTTCCGGCTCAAGGCCGCGCACGACGAGCGCGTCAAAGAAGAATCCAGGACGCAATTTCTCCTCAAGGCTGCCCGATGACGCTTTCGCAGCGACGGCATACGTGCCTTTGTACACCATGCTGTTGTGAGGAATGTACATGGTGAAGGTCTTCCCGTCGCCTACGATATCGAATGCCTCTAAGCCGATGACAGGAGCCTTGCCAAAGACGCGGAGCATCTCAGGCTTCTGCATGAAGACGAGGCCGCCGAAGGTGGGGGAATCTTTTGCGATACCTGCGTTGGGGTTGAATTGGGTGGCCTGGATGTCGACCTTGGCGTTCATGGTGTTGAGCGCGGCCCAACGCTTGTTCAACTGCGCGACCAATTCATCCGGATCAACTGTTTGTGTAAGCGCGGGCGCTTTGGGTACGGGGAGTTTGCGCGTGGTGGGCAGGATGGAGCAGCCCGAAAGCAGTATGGGAAACAGGAGCGCGGCAGCGGCGGGTCGAAGGGGAGTCCTCAATGGCCACCAGCCTTCTTGATGGCGGAGCGATACCCGGCCACGTTGCGGTTTTGCTCTTCAAGGGTGGTGGAAAAGAGGGAGTGCCCCTGGGGATTTGCGCCTGCGGCCACGAAGTAGAGGTAATCGGATTGCGCGGGATCCAGTGCCGCACGCAGCGATTTGACGCCGGGATTCGCGATGGGACCGGGCGGAAGGCCGGGATGCAGGTAGGTGTTGTAGGGGGTGTCCAGCTTCAGATCGCTCTGGTGAATGGCGCCCCGCCAGCGCCCATCGAGCTCAAGTCCGTAGATAACGGCGGGATCGGTCATCAGAGGCATTTTTTTGGCAAGCCGGTTGACGAAGACACTGGCTACCAGGGGGCGCTCCGCGTCCACTGCTGTTTCGCGCTCCACCAACGAAGCCATGGTCACAACTGTATGCACGTTGCCTTTCAATCCCAACTGCTGGGCCTCTACCCGGAAGCGCCGCACCAGGGTTGCACAGATCCGCTCCGTTGATGCTTTACGAGGAAATCGATATGTATCCGGAAACAGGTAACCTTCGAGGCTGGTCGCCCCCGGATCCAGATCGGCCACCAGCTTTGCCTGCTCCCTGGCCGTGTCGAGAAAACTCTGCCGGCTGCCAAATCCTGCCTGCTCCAGCCGGGCAGCTATATCAAAGACGCTGGAGCCTTCAGGAATGGTAACCGCAATGGTAAAAACATCTCCCCGGGCGATACGCGCGTAAACTTCGATGGCTGAGGCCGGGTGGTCAAAGCGGTATTCGCCTGCCCGCAGACTTCCACGCTTGAGCCAGCGCAGCAGATCGAAGGCATACTGGCTGCGGATGACGCCCGCATTTTCCAGCTGCTGGGCGATGTGCGGCGTGGACGAGCCAGGCGGCAATTCAACAAATGTTTCAGCGTGGGGGCCGTAGGGAATGAGGACCAGCCACGCAACCGCTCCCGCGGCAAGAAGCAGTACGCAAAGTAGCAACAGGAAGGTTCCCGCAGCGCCAGAACTCTTCTTCCTGCTCCTGCGTTTGCGAGTCGCCATTCAAACTTCAATTACCCTTCTTATGAGTTAAAGACGCGTGAGGACCCCATGAGGATGCTCAAAGTTCATTGTATCGGTCCTGATTCGTTAGGGATGGGGGGGGCGGTGGCGGCTCCCGAATGACCTGGAGGCCGGGCGGTTTAAGATCAGGGCCGGGAGAGGGAAGATGGAAACGCAGCCGCGCTATCTCGGCCTGGACGTGGGAAACCGCCGGATCGGGGTGGCCGTGACGGACGAATTGGGCCTGACGGCGCAGCCGGTGATGACGCTGGAACGGGGTCGCAATGGCCGCGACGATTTGCGCCGGCTGGCGCGGCTGGCGCGGAAGTTTGGGGTGGCGGGGATTGTGGTGGGGAATCCGGTGCACCTCTCCGGCGAAGCAAGCCCTCAGGCGGAGAAGACCCAGGCCTTTGCGGCGGAACTGGGCGCGCTGACAGGGCTCCCCATTCACCTGTGGGACGAACGGCTGACGACGCGCGAGGCGCACCAGATTCTGTATGAGGCTGGACATGCGCGGCAGGAGCACCGGCAGGTGGTGGACCAGGTGGCGGCGACGCTGATTCTGCGATCATTTATGGAAAGTAAAGGGGTTAAGGGCGGGGAGGGGACGGAATCGGCTTGACGGCCGGCGGGTTGACGACTGCTGATTGGGGGTCCAAAAACCCGTACGGCTGGTTGGGTGCGATATAGTCAAAAAGGAATGGCAACATCACCTGACAAGATTTCTCCCGCTCCCAAAGAATCGCAGCAAGGGTTTGTGTATCTTCCCCTGATCGCCGGCTGGCTGGTGCCCGGAGCGGGACATTTTCTGCTGGGCAAGTGGGGGCGCGGGGCGCTGCTGGCGGTATCCATCCTGAGCATGTTCCTGCTGGGTATCGCCATGCAGGGAAAGCTCTACGGTGGAGCGCACGATATTCTCGACATGCTGGGCCTGGCCGGGGACCTGGGCAATGGGTTTCTGTATATTGTGAGCCGTATGGCGGGGTGGGGTGTCGACCAGGTGCAGGTGACGACGGCCGATTATGGGACGCGGTTTATTGTGGTGGCCGGCCTGCTGAACGTGATTGCGGCGGTGGACGCGCATAATCTTCGCACTGGGAGGAAGGTTTAATGTTCCGGCCCTCTCATTTTGCGGCGGTTCTGCTGTTTGCGCTGTTCGCTTCGGTGGTATTCGGGATTACCCAGCGGGAGACGCCGCCGCGGATGCTTCGCTACGGGATTTATTGTTTCGTGCTCTTCGCCGGTTCGGCGATTGTGCTGAGCTGGGTGATGTTTTTCATCGCGCGCTAGGCACCTGCGCCACCTGCGGTGGGGCTAATCGCTCGCTATTCGTTCGCAGGAGTTTTGTGCTCTCCCCGGTCCCTCCGCCGCGGCGGACGAGGGACCTGGGGCACCCTGCAAGTTTTTTCCGAAGATATCTTTAGCCGACGCGTTGCCGCTGCCAGACTGCGGCGTCGAAGGTGTGCGCGCAGACGTAGCCCTCGGCGTTGTACAAATCGATGGCATCGGTGTTCGATTCGGTGACGGTTAAGGAAACCTCGGTGACGCCCTGGCGCATGAAGTGGAACGCGGCGACAGCGAGAAGCTGGCGAGCGATGCCTCGACGGCGGTAGTCGGGACGCACACAGACCTGGGTGATGTGGCCGCTCTGAGGGCTGACGCGGGAGCCAAGCACCAGTGCGACCAGATCGCGGGTCCGGCGCTCTACCACGACGTGCGAGACCTGCGGAGAGAAGACGCCGCAACCGGAGTAGCGGACGATGTTGTGGAGGAAGCGCTGCGAGCCGTGGTTGCTGCGGTACTGGTCGTTGATAAGGCTGTCGGGATGATCGCGATAGGCCTCGGAGATGAGACGGCCGGCGGCACTGAGATCGTCGTCGCGCCATGCTCGCAGTTCAAGCTCATGAGGCAGGTCAACATGGGGCGGGTTCCAAAGCCCGCGAAGCTGCTGGACCAGGAAGAGGCGGCGGTACAGCTTGAATCCTGCTTCAAGAAAGATTGCGGCATGCACACCGGACGCGTGCAGGAGCAATTGCGACTCGATGCGGTCAAGCTGGGGAGAGTTGAGCAGCGTCTCAAAGAGGTGCCGGAGAAGGGTCTCCTCAATCTCGAAGGCCGAAGCCGGACTGGGGCGAAGAGTGGAGAGCGTCCCGGACGGGGCGCTGGGCAGGGCGAAGACATCGCCGATGACTGCTTTGGTTTCCTCGTAGACGCAGAAGACATACCCCGAGACCTGGCCGTCTTCGATGGCCACGTATCCCGGCAGCATGTGGCTGTCGAGATACTGCATGAGCAGCTTGGTCGAGGTCCGGTAATCCCAGTGCAGGCGCTCCTTCCAGAGCTCGCCTTCGGCATCCAGCACGGCACGCAGCACCGGCGCCGAGAAGTGGCGCAGGTCGAGGATTTCGATGGATGCGTTGGACGCCATGCTCTTCCCTGTATGCGGCCCAGCAAGAGGGCTGTTATGACCGGGAAAAGGGGCTCCGGCCGGTATTCGGTTCGGCAATTGCGATCGTTCGAGTCGGATTTAGCCTTCTGGTCACTTTGCCACGAACCTCCGGCTCAGCGCAACTTGAATCGGCTGCCTTCTCTGGTTTCGCTGTGGGGTCAACGGCTACCGACGAGATAGACTACCAGACTCTGCTCCGGGTAGGTAAAAAGCTGCTCATAGTGGCGGCCTTCGAGATACTCGCCGAGGTCGGCGGTGGTCTGGGGATCGACGCCGCGGCCGGCTACGCGGACCACGAGCAAGTGCTGTCCATCGGGCACACCACTGTCCTTATAGTTGACCACCTCGCGGTTGCGATAGAACGAGAGGCCATATTCCATGTCGCGACGGATTTGAAAGACTGCGACGGTTTCATCGGCAGGGGCAACGGCGGCAAGGCGGTCGGCCAGGGGACGGGCGGAGTATGCGCGGTCAAGGACATGAATCACGTGCTTGGTGGCGTCGATTTGGGGAATGCCGAGAACCGGGCCTACACCGTAAAGAAAGAGGACGAGCACTATCAGCACGCCGGTGGTAACCAGCCTCAGCCTGGCCACGCCAAATCCGTTGACCACGATGAGAATGAGGAGCGCGGCTCCGGTAGCGGCAAGCGCGGCCACCACGAGGGCCCGTACAGGTGGGATTTGCGCACCGTGAACCACGAACCACGGCAGCAGCAGCGCGAACATGGTCATGATGCCGCAGAGCACCGCGTGCCCCAGCAGGACCCAGCGATTGAGGCCTGGCTTGCGCTGGCGAAAGAGATAGTCTCCGGTGAGGATGGCGATGGGCGGAATGGAGGGGAGAATGTAACCGGGCAATTTGGACTTGGAGAAGGAGAAGAAGACGATGGGGATGAGCGCCCACAGGACCAGAAATTCGGGGAAGGCATCGCCGGGGCGGTTGGGGGCGGGGCGGCGTGTGGATGCGCGGCGCAGACGCCACTCGGCCACGGATGTCTGGACGCCGTCAATCAGCGCGCGGACGGCTATGACGGTCCAGGGCATCATGGCCAGCACTACGACGATCAGGTAATACCAGGGGGGCTGCACGTGCTGGTAGCGGTCGGTGGCAAAGCGCTCCAGATTGTGCTCGAGAAAGAATTCACGGAAGAAGGTGGGGTTCTGGTGCTGCACGGCAACAAACCATGGCAGAACCATGGCGAAGTAGAGAATTACGCCGGGCCACCAGAGGGAGCGATAGAGGATGGACCACTCACGGCGGAGAAAGGCAAATGCGCAAATGATGGTGAGGGCGAGAAACGGAGCGACCGGCCCTTTGGCGAGCGTTGCCAGTCCGGTGAAGAAGTAGATGTCGTAAAGCCAGAATTTGGAGTCTGTCTCGTACCAGGCATACCAGCCGAGGAGGCCGATGGCGAGGGGCGCGGCCATCTGCATGTCAGTGGAAGCGCCGCGGGAAAAACCGATGATGCCGGCGCAGGCGACGGTGATGAGCGCGGCGTCGAGATGGCCTCCGGGCCTGAATCGGCGCATGTGCAGATAGATGAGGCCGATCATGATGAAGGCGAAGGTGGTGGAGGGCAGCCGGGCGCTCCAGTCGTGGACTCCGAAATCCTGGAAGAGGAACATCGCGCGCCAGTAGTAGAGGGCGGGCTTCTCAAGCCAGGGATGGCCGTAGAGATAGGGCGTGACGCATGCGCTTAGCTTCTCTTTTAGATTGGGCGCGGAATCAAACCGGACCAGCATCTCGTGGGCGATCTGGGCGTAGCGGGGTTCGTCGGCGCCTACAAGGCCCAGGCCATCGCCGCCCAGGTAGGGTGTGACGCCGTAGAGGAGAAAGAAGACAACGAACAACAAAAAGACGGATGCTTCGGCGACGCTGGCCCATTTAGGGAGCCATTTGCGCAAGCCTTTGGGTGAATCCGAAACGGAGGGTTCCAGATGGGTTTCCACTTCCCGCACTTCTCCAGTGATTGCGTCTCTCCGTCAGCGGACCTGGTTTTTGCCGCGTGGACGAGTGAATCCGCCTTGGCCTGGTGTTGGGAACCTGCTGCCGGCCACGAACCCTTGCCAACCGGTAGACGGGATCGTGGTCGTTTTGTCGTCAGGGACAAGGCTAACAGATTCGAGCGGAATCTCAAGGGATCGCAGACGGATGCCCGGAGAAGCCGGCCGGGTTCATCCCGGATCCGAAGGAATGTGAGGCTTGAAGCGGGATGGCAGGCGCGAACGGCCCCAGGTTCATACTGCGGGAGGCTGCTCTTCCGCTGGAGGCTGCTCGTCTGACGGAGCCTTTTGGCGCTTGCGGGACCGGTCCATCAGCTCGACGATGCGTGCCTGGAAGCGGCCTGAACGATCTGCGAGAAACGCCAGGTCGGGTATGCGCCGAACACCCATGCGTTCCTGCAGCTCATAACGGATGAAGCCCTTGGCGGCTTCGAGGCCGGCGATGGTATCCACTTCGGCTTTGGCGATGTTTGGGACGGCGCTGTCAACTGCAACGTAAACACGGGCCGATTTACCGCCGGGGTTGAGGGCGACCTCGCTAACGTAGCAGTTGGCGATGCGGGGGTCGGCGAGTTCGCCATTGATCATGGTGCCGATTTCGAGCCGCAGCGTTTCTGCCACGCGATCCTGATGGTGTTTACGGGCTCTGTGCTCGGGCATGGCGATTGTCTCCTGGTACCGCTAAACGTCTCAGGATATCAGAGTGACGGGGAGGGGGTGGCCTGCTGAGGAAAAGCGTCGGGCCGGGTGCGGGTGCGGACGAAGAATGCCACTTGGCGGATTTGAGACTGTCGGCGATGGCCGGTTTTTCCGCTTGACGAATTTCGCAGGCATAAGTAGATTATGCCTATGAGCGATATGCCTAAACCGGGAATGCCTTCAGGCGCGTTGCCGATGCTGATCCTTCGGGTGCTTCAATCGGGGTCATTGCACGGCTATGCCATTGGCCAGCGGATTCACGTGCTTTCGAGCCAGGTGCTTGGTGTCGAAGAGGGACTGCTCTATCCCACGCTGCAGAAGATGCTCGTCAAGGGCTGGGTGACGGCGGAGTGGGGCGTGTCTGAGACCAATCGCAAGGTGCGGTTCTATCGCCTGACCGCTGCCGGCCGCAAACATCTCAAAGCTGAGCTCAACGATTACGACCGCGTGACGCAGGCCATCCAGGACATTCTGCGCACCGCCTGATGTTTCCAGCACAGTTGTGAGGAGGACCTTCATGGGTGAATTTTTCCGCCGCATCGTATATCTGCTGAATCGCCGCCGGCTCGATGCGGAACTCGAGAGCGACATGGAGTTTCACCGCGAGATGGCAGCCCGGGCAGGGCGCAACAACTTTGGAAACACCCTGCGCATGAGGGAACAGGCGCGTGAGGCGTGGGGTTGGACATGGCTCGACCGACTGGTTCAGGACCTGAGTTTCACCGCGCGCACTCTGACTCGTTCACCGGGATTCACGATTACTGCCGTGCTGGTGCTGGCGATTGGCATTGGGGTCAACGTGGCGGGCTTCAGCTTGTTCAACATGGTGGCACTGGAGCCGTTGCCGGTGCGCGATCCGGGGTCGCTGGTGCGGCTGGAGCGGCGCTCGCCGCAGAGCTATACGAGTGAGATGCCGTATTTGTCAGCGGTCTTTTATGGAGAACATGCAACGTCGCTGCAGGCGATGATTGCGGTGCTGGGGATTCCTCCGATGGAGGTGGACGACGATCTGCAGGGGACCAGCGCTTCGTTTGCGACGCCGAATTACTTTAGGGAGTTGGGGACGCAGGCGGCGATTGGCAGGCTGTTTGATCCGGAGAAGGAGAGCAGCGCGGGAGCTGCGCCGGTGGTAGTGATCAGCTACTCGCTTTGGCAGCATCGATTCAATGGCGATGCGGGAATCATTGGACAGACTGTTCGACTGAATAAGAAGCCGGCCACGGTTATTGGCGTTACTCCGTATGCGTTCGCAAGCCTTGGTGGACAGACGCCGGACATCTGGATTCCGATGGCGCAGCAACCTTATTTTGTTACCGGCAGCACTGTTCTGACTGACCCATCGGCGAGCAGCGTGCGGATGTGGGGAAGGCTCGCGGCGGGGGCCACAGCGAAGTCCGCTGCGCAGGAATTGCTGGCATTGACGAATGAATTGCGACGCCAGCATCCCAAAGATATATGGGATAACGAGTACATCGATATTCACCCGGGAGGGCATCTGCAGGTAATGCAGCCGGAGATGTATCGAGTTGCGATCCTGGTCGGGTTGCTGACGCTGCTGATTCTTTCCGTGGCTTGTGCGAACCTTGGGGGCTTGCTGCTTGCACGCGCTGTTACACGCGAGCGGGAGATTGGCATCCGCATGGCCATTGGCGCAACGCGGGCACGCATCTTTCGGCAGCTATGTACGGAGAGCCTCGTGCTGGCCATGCTGGGGGCCTCGGTTGGAGTTGGGCTGAGCTATGTATGCCTGCGTGTCGCGCTGAGCAAGTTGCCGGTTCCGGGCTGGCTCTCCGCAACGCCAGACTGGCGTGTTCTGCTGTTCACGTTTGGGATCGCGATGGTGGCTGCTCTCATGTTTGGATTTGCTCCGGCGCTGCAGATTGCGCGCCAAAGACAGCGTAAGACGATGATCAGGCAGATTCTGATTGCCGCGCAGGTGGCTGGCAGTTGCGTGTTGCTTATTGTGGCCGGACTGCTGGTGCGCGCTACGCAGCACGTACTCTACACGGACCCCGGTTTCGCTTATCAGAGCCTGCTGTCCGTTGATCCGCAGCTTCGCCACCATAACTACACGCCTGCAGCGGCCAAGGAATATCTCGACAGGACGGAGGAACGGTTGCGTGGCCTGCCTGGGGTGCAGTCTGTTTCGCTGATGCAGTTGCCGCCTTTGGGGCACACGATTTCACGGATGGATGAATTGGTGAATGGACATCCACTGCCGATCTATCCCAACTGGGTAACACCGGATTTGTTCAAGACCATGGAGATCCCGATTCGGCTGGGGCGTACGTTTTATCCGGGCGAGAAGAACGCGGTGATTGTGAGCGAGGCGATGGCGCGCAAGGAATGGCCGGGACAAAATCCTGTGGGCCAGTTGCTGCCTAAAGGCAACTCCAAAGACACGGTGGTGGGCGTGGCGGGCGATGCGCATGTGAACGCGGCGAACGACGATGATGCCGTGGAGCAATACTGGCCTGCGCAGACAGACGACATGCCGGATATGGTGGTGATGGTGCGCGCTGGCGGCGACCCGGGAAGCCTGCCCCCGATGATTAAGTCGATCAGTGAGAGCCTTGACCCAGCGCTGTTTCCGGAGATCCGCGAGATGAAGATTCTGTATCGCGACAACGTACTGCAAATGGTGGAGACCATCGCCTCGACGGTCACGATGATCGGGCTGATTGCCGTGCTGGTGGCTGCTGTCGGGATCATTGGCCTGGTTTCGTTCTCGGTGTCGCAACGGTTGAAGGAGATTGCGATACGCATGGCTCTGGGCGCGGGAAAGTCGGAGGTGCTGACGGCCGTGCTGCGGCAATTTGCATGGCCGGTAGGGATTGGGCTGATCGCTGGAACAGGGCTTGCGCTGGCTGCTTCAACACTGCTGCGCAAGGTTCTTTTCGGTGTCAGCAATCTTGATCCGTTCGGATATGCGGGGGCCATCCTGGTGCTGTTGGGCATTATTCTACTGGCCGGTCTGCTGCCTGCACGTCGCGCGTTGAGGCTGGATTTGGCGAAGACTTTGCACTACGAATAGCGGTCATGTTTCGATGTACTCCCAATACGAGTCGGCCAACTCGGCGCCCAGTTCGTTGGTCATGCGGCGGGCGGCGCGTTCCACTTCTTCGACGAGGCCGTGAAGGTAACTGCGCGAACCGGAGATGGCCACGACGCCGATGGTGGCCGACTGCCAGGTGACCGCCTCGTCCATCTCGGCAACGGAGATGTTGAAGCTTTGCTTGAGTTGGTCTTTCAGCGAGCGGACCACCTGGCGCCGGTCCTTGAGTGACTGGGCGTGCTCAATGCGAATCTCGAGGGTAAGCTGGGCTACGGGCATGACGTCCTAGAGTTGTCACGGACAGTGTATGCCGGTGGCGAGGAACCGGGTGGATTTTTCCTTGCAATTCAAGGAGAATCCAGTTGCGCGCGAAACGCACACGACGCGCGGACTGGACACTTGATGGAGAACACACGCCCTGCAATGCAACTTGATCGAAGAAGGTTTTTGGGAGCGGCAGTTGCTGTGTCTGCTGCGGGCACGCAACGTCTATGGGGCCTGCGTGGCGATGCCGGAAGCAAAGACGCTTATCGGCTTGTGGCGGACACAGATCACGACCGGATTCTGGAAGCGGCGGCCAAGTATGTTTCCGAAGAACCGCTCACAATCACGGCCTTCCCAACGAAACGCAGTGCGGGTGGATTGCACGATTTCTACTCACAGGCGGACTACTTCTGGCCGAATCCGAAGGATCCGAATGGACCGTACATCAACCGTGACGGGCAGAGCAATCCGGATAACTTCGACGAGCATCGCAGGGTCATGGTGCGGCTATCGATCCAGATGCCTGCGTTGACGGCTGCGTGGCTTCTGACTGGTGAGAAGCGATACGGAGAGCGGGCTTGCGATCACCTGCGTGCGTGGTTCGTAACGCCGGAAACGCGGATGAACCCGAGTTTGCAGTTTGCGCAAGCGGTTCAAGGTGTTTCGACGGGGAGGTCCTATGGCATCATCGACACGCTGCACCTGGTGGAAGTGGCCAGGGCTGCGAGTTTTCTGACAACGCGGACGATGAGGCCACGCGAAGGCAGCGCAGTTGGAGACTGGTTTCGAAGCTATCTGGATTGGCTGAGCACGAGCGATCCCGGAAGGACCGAACGCGACGCAAAAAATAACCACGCCATGTGCTGGGCGCTGCAGGCTGCCGAGTTTGCGCGGCTGGCCGGCGACGATGCGACGAGGAACGATATCTATCGGCGGTATCGTGAAGTTCAGCTTCCGGATCAGATGGCGATGGACGGATCGTTTCCGCGAGAACTGACGCGCACCAAGCCATACAGCTATTCCATCTTTAACTTCGATGTGGTGGCCGGGCTGTGCCAGTCG
The DNA here is from genome assembly GCA_049518435.1 of Occallatibacter sp. Taxonomy (GTDB): domain Bacteria; phylum Acidobacteriota; class Terriglobia; order Terriglobales; family Acidobacteriaceae; genus Telmatobacter. The sequence continues at coordinate 78,793 of JBEKRU010000016.1, forward strand.
CTTAAAGGACTCTCGCCCGATCCGACGGAGTTCCAACTTGCCGACGGGCGCGGGCTGCGGAAAGCGGCGGAGTTTCTTTATCCGTATTTGAAAGACAAAGGCGCATGGAAGTGGGCCAAGGACGTGGAACATTTCGACGCGTTGCCGGTGCGCTCACCGGGCTTGCTGTTTTCCGGCATAGCCTTTCATGAACAGAAGTACATCGATTTGTGGAAGACGCTGAACCCTGATCCAACCGACAAAGAAATTATTCGCAACTACCCTATACGGCAACCGTTGCTTTGGGTTTGACGAGAATAAGGCGGTCGTACACCCAGAGTCCCCCAGCCGTCGCCACTCCGACTCCAGAGACAGCCCACCAGATGAATGCCGGCTGGTGCTGCACTTCCCCGAAGCGGTGAATGAGGAAACCGCCGAACCATCCGCCCACGAGCGACCCGATGCCGATGGGCAGGAAGGCAAACCCCATATAGGTTCCCTGTTGTCCGGAGGGTGCGAGGCGCGAGATGTATTCGTAGTAGCGCGGCTGCTGCGTGATTTCGCCAATGGCTACGACGATCAGCGTTGTTGCGGCCATGATGACGCTGGGATGCAAAACCAGCAGGAGCCAAGCCAGGCCGGAGATGAGAGTGCCCAGTGTGATTCCGCGAAACGACGGCATTTTCTGTGTAAGGATGCTGACTGCCATCTGCAGCGCGATGACGGTGAGTGGATCCCACATGAGGAGCAATTCAGTATTGGTGTTGGCGTTGACGTAGTCATGGAAGTAGATGGGAAGAATGAGGAATTGCTGCCAGAAGGCGATGTAATAGCCCGAGAAGATGATGAGAAAGAGCATGAAGCGCCAGTTCGACAGGACGGTTAGAAAGTTCCTTGCAACCTGGCTGAGGCTTTCAGCCTGCGCCTCGCCGGAGCGGCGGGGCTCCTTGAACAAGAGCAACACGGCGAAGAACATGATAAAGACGCTCAAGGCCGCCATGGCGAAGACCTTCTCCACGCTGAGATGCTGGTGCACCCACCCGGCGAGAAAAGGCCCCAGAGCCGCGCCGATGTTTACCACCGTGTAGTAGATGGAGTAGCCGATGGAGCGCACGTTCTCTTTGGAAGCGCGGGCTGTGGTGCCGACAACGGACGGCTTGACGAGCGCGATTCCGAGGGCCGGAAGCATGAGGATCAGGGTGACCAGCACAACCAGGGGCATGGCACTGCGAACCGGAGCGAGCCACGGCGAACCGATGGAGCCGAGAAGGAAGTAGGAGACGGCCAGGATCAGGTAGGCCAGCGACAGCGCACGGCGAAAGCCCATCCGGTCCGCGAGAGCACCGCCGAACGCGGCGAGAAACCATACCAGGCCGCCAAACAATCCCGCCAGGCTGCTGGCCCGCTCGACGCCGAAGTTCAGACTCTCATGCAGATAGCGGGGAAGCGAGGCAAACGCGGCGTAGTAGGAGAGCCGTTCGAAGAGTTCGCTGATGTTGGCAACCCAGAACGGCCGCTCAAAGCCGGTACGAATTTCGTGGAAACGTTCGGAGAAGGTCAAAGCGGCTCCTGAGTTGCTGTGGCGCGGCATTTGCGAGCGCCTCGCGAATGATATGTGAGTTCCGGACAGTGTACCGGATGCTGCGGCGCCCTGCGGCGGGACGGTTGGAGTGCCGAGTATTTGACCCCTCCGGGGTAGGTTGGTAAACTGTAAATGCGGGGTGGAGCAGCCCGGTAGCTCGTTGGGCTCATAACCCAAAGGTCGCTGGTTCAAATCCAGCCCCCGCAACCAATAAAATCAATAACTTACCTTAATTGGCCGCTTTCAATAAGTCCCCGTTATCCCCCAATAGGAACAGACTGCAATTTACTGGACAGTCGCAGTGACCGCAACTGCGGGCAAATCCTGCGAGTTTGGGCCGAACACCAGTCCTACTACCTGACTGTTTGCGCGGCGTTTGGTTTCCGTCATGGCCCGTCCGTAGACGTTCATCGTCGTCTGGATTGAGGCGTGACGCATCAGTTCCTGCTGCACCTTCATTGGAGCACCCGTCTCATCGAGCCAGGAGCGATAGCTGTGGCGAAAAGTGTGCCACCCAATATCCTCCCCAAGACCGGCGAGCTTCGCAGCCCGTTTGATCTGCGACTTCTGCAAGCTCTCCTGGTGGTACGGCCTCGCTGTGACAGGATTGGCAAAAAGCCAATCCTCGTCTCTGGGGAAGATCGAAGCGGAGCGCCATTGCAACAGCACTTCCGCCAGACGAGCATCGAGCGGAACATCGTCTCTCGAATATTCCGTCTTCACGTCGTCCACCCTTCCGCCCACCACGCTTCTCTGGACTAAAACCGAGCGATCCTCGAAATTGAAATCGCCCCATTGCAGACCCAGAATCTCGCTGACGCGAAGGCCCAGGCATTGTGCGACCAAGACCATCGTTCGGTAAGGTTCGCCCAAATGCTTGAGCATTTCAAAGAACTCGTCCACGTCAAGGACCCGTGGCCGCTTGAGCCGCTTGCTTCCATTCTTCACGCGCACCAGAGAAACAGGGTTCTTGCCGAGTTCGACAATGCCCCACCTCTCCGCGCACTTGAAGACCAGGTGCATGATTCCCCGCACATGAGTCTTTGACTTTGGGGCCAGTGGCAGATCGCGCAACCACTGTTCCATCGCCATCGGCTTCAGCTTATCCACGGGGTGCTCTCCCCAACGTGGACGGATGTGAACTCGGATGTTTGACATGTGCGACTTCCGAGTTGAGTAACGCTCTGAGAGTTCCTGCTCGATATAACGGTCGAGCAAGGCTCCGAAAGACGCCGCCTCCACTTCCGCGCGTGGAGATTCTTCGTTGAGTCGAAGAAGAAGGGCTTGCGTGGTTTTCCGTGCTTGGGTCTCCGTTGTGAGCACACCGCGATCACCAAGGATCACGCTCTGCCGTTTACGCTTTCCCTGAGAGTCCGTCTCGTAATAACGGAACTCCCACACATCCGGTCCGCGCTCGCGCTTCCTCAACCGCAGACTTCCATATTGATACCGTGTCCGAACTAGCAAGGGTTGATCTCCTCT
>JBEKRU010000017.1:0-70373 GCA_049518435.1 Occallatibacter sp.
CTGAAGATCAATGAAAAGCCGAGGAAATACCACTTCAGCTTCAGCCAGTCCACATTTACGCCGCGAAACAATTCCACTGGTTCTCTCCGCTTCCTGGTGCCGGAACCCCCAGGCTCCGGCGTTCTTGTTTTTCGACCGCCCAAAAATCCGGTCAGCCGTTTCTTTGCCTCGGGGACTAGATCGAGACGGCTTCCCCTGGCTTTAACTTATTCAGATGCCAATCGAAGATGGTGCGCGAAACATAAACCGCCGTGAACAGGTTGGCCGCGAGACCGATGGTCAGGGTAGTTGCGAATCCTCTGACTGGACCGCTGCCGAAGACGAACAGGATGGCCGCTGACACGATGGTGGTTACGTGCGTATCGATGATGGTCACCCAGGCATGCGCAAAGCCCTGATCGACGGCCGCGGAGGGGGCCTTGCCGGCGCGCACTTCTTCGCGGATTCGCTCAAAGATCAGCACATTCGAATCCACGCCCATGCCGATGGTGAGAATGACACCGGCGATGCCCGGCAACGTGAGCGTGGCGCCGGTCCAAAAGCCCAGAACGCCCAGCAGAATCAGCAGGTTCATGATCAACGCCAGGTCGGCATTGATGCCCGAGCCGCGATAGTAGACAAGCATGAATGCCATGACCACGAGCACGCCGACAATGGCTGCCGTAATGCCCTGGTGGATGGAGTCCGAACCCAATGATGGGCCAACCAGGCGGTCTTCGATGTAATTAAGCGACGCCGGTAGCGCGCCGGTCCTGAGCATCTTCGACAGGACGGTCACTTCTTCGGGCGTGAAGCTGCCGGTGATCTCGCCTGAATCGCGAATCGGGCTCTGAATATTGGCGACCTCACGCACCTGGCCGCCCATGACGACCGCCATGCTTTTGCCGACATTCTGGCTGGTGTAGTCGTAGAACTTGTCGCCGGCAGTGTTGGTGAGCGTGAAGCGTACGTTCCGCCGCCCGGTCTGGTCAGTGCCTGGATCGGCGGAACGGAAGTCCTGGCCGCCCACGATGTAATTCCTTTGCAGGACATACACGCTATCCGCATCGGAACCGCTGGCCAGGTTCCCAGAACCATGCAGCAGAATGTCTTCCGGTGGGACAGTAGCGCCCAGGCTGGCTGTCGCCTCGGCTTCGTCCTTATACGGGCCGCCAACTACCGCATGAATCTCAAGACGTGCTGTGGTATTGATGATGCGCTTGACCTGGTCCAGGTCTTCAATACCGGGGAGTTCCACCAGGATCTGGTTGTCGCCGAGCCCATACTGCTGAATCACCGGTTCGCTGACGCCCAGCGAGTCAACGCGCTCGCGAATGGTCTCGATTGTCTGCTCGACAGTCCTTTGCTTCAGCGCCGTTTCAGCCGCAGGTTTCAAGGTGAGCGTAAACGTGTTGTCGGCACCGCCGCCGGTCAGGTCGTAGTCGTTGGAGTACTTGGTTTCAAGCGTGTTGCTCACGGTGCTGGCCTGGGCCTGCGTCGTTCCCTCAATGTGGATCACTTGCGGCTTGGCTGGATCCGGGTACACCTGGGCAAACGTCAGGTTCGCCGTCTTCAGCGCCTGCTGGATCTGCGCCGCGGTGTTTTGCGTTTCCGCGCTCACCGCTTCAGACACCACCACCTGCAAAATCAGGTGGGCACCGCCGCTCAGGTCCAATCCAAGGTGAATCCGCTTGGCCAGCGCCTCTTCCAGCGCTTTGCCGCTCACCCCCGAAGGAACCCCGAAGATGCCGTAGATGCAAATCACCAGCACCGCAATAATCAGGGCAATTCTGTTCTTGAGATTTATCTTCATCGTCCCGTTTCTCTTATTTCAATTCTCTGGTCGAAAAAAATCAGGCCCCTGCGCCGTTCTCCGTAGTCACGGAGGCAATCGCACTCTTGGAAACTTCCAGCTTGATATTGTCGGGAGCAACGCGAATGACATACGCGTCGTCCTTGACGGAGATAATGATGCCGCGAATTCCGCCCGCTGTGGTGATCCGGTCGCCGGTCTTGATGGAGGCCAGCATGGCCTGCCACTCTTTTTGCTTCTTCTGCTGTGGACGGATCATCACCAGGTAGAGCACCGGGATCAATAGTAAGGGCAGAAGCATGGTTAGATTGCCTGCAGCCCCTCCGGCGGGTACATCCGCCAGCATTGCCAAACACATTACCAAACTCATCCCTGCACTCTTCCTTTGCTCAACCCCGGCCGCAACCGCACTCGCTCACTCGGGGCACAGGCGCACCCAGCCTTAGCTGCCGCCTGAATAAATTTGTCTCCGGGAATGTTCCTGGCCGCCGTCCGGTCCGGCCAAGCTTGCAGCCAGACTCCGTGGGTAAGCCGCGATTGCCGTACGCTGAAACCTCTCCTCCGGCCCCGCGCCCGCGTTCGTGCTCTTTTGACCCAACTGCCGTTTGCTTCCTGTTCGACACAGCATTCCATCAGCTTCCCGAACCGGCGAACCGCATGCTTCCGCTCTGATTCGTTCCGTCCGGATTCCGAAAGAATGCCTAGAAAGATAAGATACGCGTGGCCGGGGGCGTGTCAAGGCGCGCAGTCACCGCCGAACCCGCCTTTTGGAGCGACTGGAGGCACATCCAGCCAATTCTTCTCTCTTACAAAGGCTTTATAAATCCTCTACCCCCTATTTATCGCGTTTCATCTCTGATTGGGGTCAGGACGCTTTCCGCCCCGGCGTGATCCAACCGGCCCCGCCCTCGAACAGCGGAAAGAGAACTGGATCACCTCAATGCAAAGGCTTTTGGTCGACTCTGTCTGTACTCTGCTTCTAGCTCTTCCCGTAACCTTCATGGTCTGGGCCTTCTGGAATTTCTGCATAGCCTCTGGAAAGCGCAAATCGCACGCTCCTTCAATCAGTCGTCAAGTAACCATTGATACAACTCAGGAATGGCGTAGCTCAGGCACAGGGGCTGGCCGCCCCGCCCCTTGGCCACCTGCCTCCGGTTCAGGCCCACTCCGCAGCGTGGGACGGTAGGTTGGCGGTGCTGGAGACTCGCTAATTGGCCGGCTTTGCCTCGGCTTCCGGCGTCTCGGCCTCGTCTCCCGACTCTTCCACGAGCACTGCCGACCCCGGCACGACGTCGAAAATCGCGCCATCTTTGCCCGCCGGGTGAAACGTAATCTTGAGCGGCTCCCGCTGCCACTCCGCTGCTTCGCACACCGGGTCTGGATGGTTCGCGGCGTCGAATGCGGCCAGCTTTTTGGCCAACACGGGTTTGCGCCCCGCCACCTGCGCCACTACGGCGTATAAACTCTTGCCGCTCGCAGTGACCCCGCAGTAGGCCCCATAGTCGCGGAACCAGCTCACCTGGCTTACTCCGGGATCGTAGTCCGGCAGCTTCAACGCCACTATGTGTCGGGTGAGCCGGTCGACAAGCAGCCACGGGCCCCGCTGCCAGACCCACTGCCCCGCTTTATCTCCGGGAAGAGCGTCGTTGAGGCGAATCGCCCGCCGGACCACGAAGCTCCGATCCGTCACCTCGTGCGCGTCGCCAGTGGTCCACTCCTTGACCAAGCCGTCCACAAGCAGCGCCCGAACCTTCAGCGACGTCTCGCCAGCGGCCGCACCCGCAGGGTCGCCAACCTTTGAATACGGCACCCGCCGCGCCGCCCCCACCACCAACGTATGCACTCTTGGCGCTGCCGAACCCGGCAATCCGCCCACCAGGACTGCCACAAGCAGCATTCCCACTATCCGCAACCTTCGTCCACCTTGCATGACGATTCCTAACCCTGCACAGCCTCCACGGCCCGCGCCACGCGGAATGCCGTGCTTTCATTCAAGTGCGCAGCTAACACCTGCATACCGACGGGCAAACCGGCCGCCGTCGCTCCGCAAGGCACAGTCACCCCGCAAATGCCGGCCAAACTCGCCGTCACTGTGTAAATATCCGCCAGGTACATCGCCAGCGGATCGCCTGTCTTCTCACCGAGCTTGAAAGCCGCCGTCGGCGCAGTCGGCGTTACGATCGCGTCCACCTCAGTGAACGCGCGTAAAAACTCCTCGGCCAACAATCTGCGCACCTGCTGCGCTTTCAAGTAGTAGGCGTCGTAGTAGCCCGCGCTCAGGGCATAGGTCCCCAACAGGATGCGTCGCTTCACTTCGGCGCCAAATCCCTCGTCGCGCGAGTTGCTGTACATCGCATTCAAGTTCCCGGACGCCCCCGAACGATGCCCGTATCTCACTCCGTCAAACCGGGCGAGATTGGCGCTGGCCTCGGCCGTGGCCACCAGGTAGTACACCGGAATCGCATTCTTCGTCAGCGGCAGATTTACCCGCTTCACGGTGCAACCCGCTGTCTTCAGCGCTTCAATCCCCTTTTCAACTGCCGCGCGGACTTCGGAGTCGAGACCGTCGCCAAAATACTCAGCTGGCACACCAATGCGAAGCCCCTCGACTGGCCTGTCGCTTTCCGCCGCGAAATCGGGGACTGGCTTGGATGAACTGGTCGCGTCCTTCGGGTCATATCCCGCGATGACTCCCAGTAGTGTCGCAGCGTCCCGCACATTTCCCGCAAAAGGCCCTATCCGATCGAGCGACGAAGCAAACGCGATGAGCCCGTAGCGCGAGACCCGCCCGTACGTGGGCAGCACGCCCACGACACCGCAAAAGCTGGCTGGCTGCCGGATTGAGCCGCCGGTATCCGTACCCAGCGTAGCCACGGCCAGATTGGCCGCCACAGCAGCGGCCGACCCGCCGCTTGACCCGCCGGGAACCCGCTCCGTGTCGACAGGATTGCGGACCGGCCCGTATGCGGAGTTCTCATTTGAAGAGCCCATTGCAAACTCGTCGCAGTTTGTTTTTCCCAGCAGCACGGCTCCAGCGTCCTCCAGCTTCTCCACCACTGTCGCGTCATAGGGAGGCATGTAACCCTGGAGAATTTTCGATCCTGCCGTCGCAGGGGCGCCGCGCATCACAAGCACGTCCTTGATGCCGACGGGAATCCCGGCCAATGGCGGGAGCGGATCGCCTTTCCGTGCCAGTGCGTCTACGCGTTCGGCCTGCGCCAGTGCCCGCTCTTTGGTCAGGCTCAGAAACACATTGAGGCGTGGGTTTACTGCCGCGATGCGGTCGTAATAGCTTGTCGCCAGGTTCGCCGCACTGGTCGCGCCAGCCGCGATCTCCGCGCGCAAATCCGCAAGCGTCTTCGGCTTCTGAACAAACGTCTCGGCAGTCATCATCTCGCTAGCCAATTGCGCCGTATCCCCTTTTCGCTGTCACACTGTTCACTGTCTCTCAATCACCTTCGGCACTTTGAAGAAGACGCCATCTGTCTCCGGCGCTTCGTCGAGCACGGTCGCCCGATCCAGCGAAGGCCGCAAGCCGTCCGCGCGCAGCCCGCCTTCTGAAGCCGTGGTGAATAGCTCAGATACCTGCGCGAGCGGCGCAACGCCTCTCGTATCGAGCTCGTTCAGTTCGGCGACGTAGTCCAGGATGGCATTCAGATCGTGAAGCATGTGGCCGCTCTCTTCCGGCGTGAGTTCCAGATGCGCCAGCTCGGCCACGCGCTGCACTTCGTCCACAGTAACTTTTTCGCTCATCTATTGCTCATTCCCCTCCGGCTCGATCCGTTATATGGCCGGGTCGGCATCGCTCGATTCGTCACGCCGGAAGATAAAGTATAGCCCGTCCCGGCTTGTCGTCTTTATCCGCGCCGCAGGACGGAATCTCAGTAGACGATAAGCGTTACGGTCAGACTGTGCTGCACGCCGGTCGACGTCACATTGACGGGAATCGAGTACGTTCCCGTCGGTGTTGTGCCGCCTCCTCCGCCGCCGGTTGACCCACCGCCCCCGCCGGTCCCGCCACCGGAACTGGTGCAACTCGACACTCCCCCTGCCAGCACCGCCAGCAGCAAACACCACGCAAGTGCCTTCCTCCACCGGGTCCATCCCAGAGGCAAAAGCAGCAGCACACAAGCCACTGGAACCAGATTCAATCTGCCCAGCCGGTTCAAACGCGCACTGGCCCCCGACTGCCCAACCGAAATCTCCACCGTCACATTTCCGGTAACCCCTGAGTTCAACGATTCGGTGCTCGGATTAAAGAGGCAGACTGCATTCGCAGGTAGAGTTCCGCATGTAAAGGTAAAAGCTCCCTGCGCCCCTGCCATAGGCGTGATCACCACCGTATAGTCTGCGGTTTGCCCGTTCGAAACCGTGACGGAGGTGGCGCCGGTGGCCGCGACCGTGAAGTCGAATCCCGTCCCCGTCAGCGCTACAGTCCCCGAGGCGGAAGCCGTGCTGCTGGTGATGCTCAGGCTCCCCGACTGCGCTCCCGTGGTTGTCGGTGCAAACGCGACGCCGGCCATGCAGTGGGCGCCAACCGCCAGCGTCGCGGTGCAGGTGTTGCTTACCAGAACAAACCCTGGCGAAACCGCGAATGCCAGTCCGCTCAACTCACCGGTTCCCGGGTTGGTTACCGTTACGGTCGCCGGGCTGCTGGTCGCGGCCACGCCGACTGTGCCAAAAGCCAGCACCGCGGGAGTCGCCTGAATCGCCCCCACGCCACCGCCTGTCCCGCTCAAGGACACGGTAGCTGAGTTGGCTACCGCTGGGGAAGTTACGGTCAGCGTCCCGGTCACGTTGCCGGCTGCCGACGGCTGAAATATCACCCCTACTGTGCAGGTTGCGCCGGCTGCCAGGCTGCTTGCGCAGCCGTTTTGAGTCAGGCTGAATTGTGCGCTCACTGTCACTACCAACGAACTCGCCGCAAGGGATCCCGTGTTGCTGATGGTTACGGTTTGCGCCGGGCTCGCCTGCCCTGGCATCTCTTCCGGGAAGCTCAATTGCGCGGGACTTACGTTGAGGCCAGTCGTGGTTGTTCCCGTGCCGTTCAACACTACACTTACCGGCGTGACACCCAGCGTTGAGGAGGAAACCACCAGTGTGGCCGCGCTGCCGCCGGCTGACGCCGGCGTAAACGTGACGCCCACGGTGCAGCTGCTTCCGTTCGCAAGCGTCGCCCCGCAGGTCGACGATGTTGTCGTAAAGCTGCTTGCCGCGGCACCCGTAGTTTGGAACCCAACATTCGCCATGGGAGCGCCGCCGGAGTTGGTCACCGTCAGCGTGGAAGGCGCGCTGGCGACGCCCACCTGCTGCACCGCGAAGGTCAAACTCGGTGGGCTGACGCTGATTGCGGGCGGCAGCAAGCCGGTTCCTGTGAGAGCCACGGTCTGCGTGCGCAGCAAGTCGGAAACCGTAAGCGTGCCTGTCTGGGTCCCGACCTGGTTGGGCGCAAACACTACGGAAATTGAGCAGCTGGCAGGGCCTGTGAGCTGTGTGCCGCAGTTGTTCGATTGCTGAAACGCGCCGCTCACTGAAACGGCAATCGACGTTAGCGGGAGAGCACCGGTGTTGGTGAGGCTGACAGTTTGCGCCGTCGAAAGCAGACCCACAATGGTTCCACCGAAGGTGAGCGACGTGGCCCCCAGCGTGTCGGTCGGCGGCGCTGCACCGGTTCCGCTGAGAGCCACGGTCTGTGTTCCGGCTTCATCCACCAGTGTTAGCGTTCCTGTCGCCGCGCCGGTCTGAGTGGGCGAGAACGAAACCATGATCTGGCAATCCGTAGCAGCGGCCAAAGCGCTCGTCCCACATGAATTGCTGGCGATTGCGAATGGGGGGGACACCGTGAGGCTCGTAATCGGAATCGGGAGCGATCCGCTGTTGCCCGCCTCCACCTGGAACGGGGGCGAGGTTGACCCTAGTGCTACGGGGCCAAAATTCACCGCGGCGGGCGTCAGGGTGACCAGTCCCGCGGCGGATCCGGTTCCGGTCAGATTGACTAGAAATTGCCCGCCGGATACGTTCAGGTCAATTGTCATCTGCCCTGTCCGGTTGCCCGTCGCGGTGGGCGTAAACGTTACATTGATCGTGCAACTGGCTCCCGCCGCTACGGCCGCAGCCTGGCAATTGTCCGTCTCGCTGAAATCCCCGTTCGTGGTGATTGCGCTGGTTGTGAGGCCGAGGGTGCCCGTATTTGTCAGCGTCACCGTTTGCGCGCTGCTGGCCGTCCCAAACACCTGGCTGCCGAAAGTCAGTGAACTTGGCGATACCGTCGCAGTCGTCCGTCCCGCCGTCGCACTCCACAGCGGCGTCTCCCACACGCCGCGGCCGTACGTGCCCGCTACGAGCACCTGACCAGATGCCGAGGCGCTCAGCTCCGTCACCGGCGCTCCCGGCAGCCCGGTCCCAAATGCAGACCAGCAGGTCGATGGAAGATTCGCGCAAGTTCCCACCTGCGTGGTGAAATAAACACCCGCATCCGTCGCCAGGTAGACGGTGTTGGCACTCTGCGGGTCGACAACCAGGCTGTTGGCGGGAGCCCAGGGTAGATTCGCCTGCAACGCAGCCCAGTGCGCTCCGCCGTCGGAGGACCGGTACAGCGACCGAATTGCCTCGGGCTGGGTTGGAATCCCTTCCACTGTCAAGTAAACCGTGTTCCCCGTGGCATCGTGCGGATCGATATAGATGCTGGAAATATCGAGGCCGAATGCATTCAATCCCAAGCTGTCGTTGGTGACAGGATTCTGCGTTAGATCGTGCCATACAGCAGCGGCACCGCTCGCCGGACTCATTGTCGCGCTTAGAACATGCCCCGGCAACAGGGTTCCTCCGTCAGCCGATCCGTATGTGCCTAGATAGACGACTTCGTCCCCACCGGCCAGCTTCATGGCGGTGATCGATCGTATGAGAGCGTCCCCATTGCAAGCTGTGCTGCTTCCGCTGTCGAGGACCGGACTGATGGCATTCGCGCTTGTCCATCCCGATCCATTTGCGGGCCCGCGCCAAACCCTGCAGGTTCCAACAAGCAACTGAGTTTCGTCGAGCGGATCAACCAGGAACGGCGCGGGCGTTGCCATCGTGAGACCATCACCACCCACGTCCGCATTGCTCACCACCGGAGCCGTTCCAAAGCTCGAAGGCGTACAATCGGCCGCCTGGTCGCAGAGGTAAATCGAAACTCCCTCTTCGGCGTTCACATACCATTCATTTTCATTGGCCGGATCAATCGCCACTGCGCCGCCGTCGCCGCCAAGGACCTGTGGCCACTGCGCCGTTGGCGCGCTTGTGCCCTTCACTCCCGCCGTCCCGTTCACGCCCAGTCCAGCCATCATTGTGTACGGCGAACCAGCCGACTGGGACAGGCTCATCACCTCAGCCAGCGATCCGAGGCTCCCATTCAGGTTCTCAAAGTGATTTGCGTCGGTTGCCGCGCACACCGCTCCGGTTTCCCCAATCGCGTCCATCGAGCGCCAAAGGCCGCTGTCGTTGCCCACGAAAATCTCCAGCGGATTCACCGTGCTCCAGCCCAGCGCATGTTGATACGGCGCAACCTGCGCGCTCATGCAGGTATTCGCATTGGTCGTGTTCCGCCACACGCAGCCCATGGCCAGGCTGCATCGCCACACGTCTCCATCTCCGGCCAGCACGACCGTGTCCTGTTGCGAAGGCACCGCAGCCAGCGCCAGTGTATAGTCGCCGTTCACAATGGTCGCCGGACCCTCCGCGGTGCTTGTCTCGAGAGCCGTGGTTTTCCATTGTTGAGCAAAGCTGATGGCTGGATTCGAGCATGCTTGCCCGCTCACCGCGCACTGGTCCTGCCACAGGCCCTGGTCCTGATTGTTCAGATCCACGGTCCATGCAAAGGTGTCGCCGGTCTGCGGATTCACTGCCAGTGTCCCGCGAAAAATCGGACACGCAATCGACCCCGTCGCCGCGGAATTCGTCGGGCACATGGCCGCCGTTAGCCCCATGCCCGGCTGCGCTGTCATCCGGGTCCACGTCATCCCGTCCGTGGACTGGTAGTACCCGTGAAACCGCACCGCCGCGACAAACAACTGGCGCACCGGATTCCACACAACTGACGTCGCCGCATTCCCGTCCGGCGCCGCAAACGGATCCTGTGGCCCTTGCACGTCTGCGCCGGCACCGTCGGTGATTTTTGCCAGGTTCCACGTCGCGCCGGAGTCATTGGAGTAGTAGAGCCCCTCGTAGCTGAGGTGCGGCCGGTCCGCATTCACCAGCGTGCCTTCATACGCCTGAGCAACCGCGGCCACCACCAGTTGCGGAGTTGTCGAACTCCAGGCAAACCCGGCAAACCCCTCCCCTGCAAAACCCCAGCTCAAATCCGCTGTTGTCTGGATCAAGCTCCAGGTGTTGCCGCCGTCTGCGGAGCGTAGAATCCCTGCGCCATAGTAGGAGTCGAGCGCGTCATTCGGGTCGCCTGTTCCGGCCAGAATCACGCTGGTGCCGCCAGGCTGCACAGTCAACGCACCGATGCTGATGGAAGCGTCCTGGATGCCGCTCAGCGCTGCCAGTGTATCGGTAAGAGGTGTAAATACAACGTTTGCCGCATTCGAAGTGCCGGCGTTCTGCGCCACCCAAACGCCACCGCCGGTGGTGCCGATGTAGAGGCGATTGCCGGTCGCGTCTGCGGGGTCCAGCGCGACTGCGGACACTCTTCCGGTTATCAGGCCGTAGCTCGGGGTCAACACCGATGCCGGTCCGAGTGTCTGCCAGATCGCTGTGGATGTAATTGTCGATGTCGAAGGTGCCTGCGCGGCTGCCTCATATCCACGAATGGTGGCGCGTCCAGGGTCCAACCGCGCGGGCATTCGGCCTGGGGCAAAACCCCGCTGGGCAAGAAATCGTTGTGCCTGCCTCACGCGCGGAGGCGCTTGTCGATTTGCCGGTACCGCCGAAGCAGGCTGCCTCGAAATTACTGGGGATTGCGCAAATGCCGAGTTGCGGGGCGTCAAAGCGAAGCCAACAAGAATCAGCATTGCCAGGACGGCGCGATTGCACCGGAATTGGGTTAAACGAATTCGGGCCGAGTCCCAACCCGCATTCCTGGTCAAACGTTCAAAAAACTGCATATTCGCGCACGTCCGGAATCCGATTCCGGCCACCCCTCTCTGACTATCAAAGGGGGTTTAAGCGAAATCCAGTGGATTGCATCGTGTGAAACAAGCAGTTTCCGGGATTGGAAATTCGATTCATTGTAGGAGGCCGCGAGACCTGCAGTATGTGACGCAGATTACACGCTGCCGACCCCTGGTTCTTCCAGATCCATCTGACCTGCCCCGAGGCCCTGCTGCTGTATGTACGTTGCCGAGTCAAACTTCTTTGCCGTCGAGGGTCCGGTCATGGTCCGAACCAGGCCAAAGACCGGACGGTTAAACCATGGCCGATCGTGCCGGCCAACGATCGCCCACGCGATCCCCGCATAACCGTTGGGATCGCGCCCGTCGAGCTGGTATTTATCGTTCAGGATTACAGCCCACTCAAACGCGCGCGCGGGATCAGGCGTCCATCCCAGAATCTTCTTCCCCCAGTACATGCGCATGTAGTTGTGCATCCAGCCCGTGTGCACCATCTGGCGCTGAGCAGCGTTCCACAGGTCGTCGCAGGTTTCGGCACGCTCCAACTGCGCGAGTGTGTAGCGGTGGGGCCGTGGGTCGCCCGCGTGCTCCAGCAGCGTCTTCCGCGCCCAGGGAGCAGCACACTCCCAGTTGTCGTAGTTGGGCTCATGACGGACGAAGAGGACGGCCAGTTCGCGCCATCCAATCAGTTCGTCGAGATATCTTTCCGCGGCGCTTGCAGGCGCCTTGCCGGCCTTCACGGCTTCCTGCACCGCCAGAGCAATCGTCAACGGGCCAATGTTGCCGAAATGCAGGTATGGGGAAAGCCGGCTTGTGCCCTGCATCTCCGGATGGTTCCGTGTTTCTTCGTAATCCTTCAGCTCGGTATTGACGAATTGTTTAAGGCGCTTCAGCGCCGCGTGAGTACCGCCCGTGAAGGTATCCACTGGGCCTACGCTGCGATCGAGCTTTGAAAACCCTTCGGTTATATTGCGAGAAAGATCGAAGCTCAGTAGAGCCTTTGTCGGTTTCCATTCGTGATTGGGCTTGATTTTCTTCGGAGCGACGAGATATTTCGGCAGCTCCCGATTCAAATGTGGGCGGAAATGATGCAAGAGCACAAAGCTCCGATCGAAGACGCGCGATGGCACGACAACGTCCGCATCCACAGTCCAGTAGGGGAGCTTGAGCCGCTTGGCCAGCACGCTTCGCCAACGCTCCGGTTCGCGGCATGGATTCTCGTCGCCAATCAGCAGAGCGGCCTGGGTCTCTTCGAGAAACGCTTCAAGAGAGTTGCCGGGATGACGCCGCACAACGAACCCAACTCCGCGCTCCGCCGCGTCTTCCGCTGCATCCATGAGCCCTTGCTGAAGAAAGTGATAATGCCGCAGATTGGCATTGGGGTAATTCGGAATTACGGAGAAATAGACCACCACTGGGAGTGCGAGGAGGTTCGCTGCTTCAATGGCAATGTCGAGCGCTGGATTGTCGATGATCCGCACGGCTCGCTGCATCCAGTAGACGACGCATTTCACATTTGTGCGCGGCGCTCCACTACGCCGCACAAGCACGCGGGGCTGATTGGCCAGCCGCGAGAGTTCGTCGGGCATTTGCGGATCTGCCAATTAATAAGCCTCTGGAAGAGGATCGCAGATTCTACAGGGGCGCTGTCATCCGGGCTTGCGGTGGATGAAACGGAGCGCCGTAAACTTCGATGACACGGAAGCGACTTTCGTATCGATCATCCCGTTCTCCCGCAGGAGAGACCGGATGGCTGTCTCATTGATCGGATGGCCGGGCCCCTTGGGATAGACCACCCAGATCGGCACACCCTTTAGAAGCTGTGCCTTCGCATCCCGCAACGCCGAATGCAGCGCTTCGGGCGAATCGACGTGCGCCACAATCACGTCAGCGTCCTTCACTGCAATGCGTGCGGCCTCATTCAGTGCTTCCTGAAGCGCCTCGTCGGGAACCGAGCCAATGACCTGCACGACACTCGTCTTCGTAATCCCAAGCTTTTTTGAGAGTGGGGTCGGTGGGCTCGTAATTGTTGCAGCCCACTTTTCAGCGATGGAAGGCCCCAGGATCAACTCCACTCGTTCGTCGCCCACCTTGAAGCAAAGCCGGTCATGGTGAGCTTTCACATCGCAGAACTCTTTGACGGGCACGCGCTTCCGAATTCCACCACGCAGGATGATCTCGTTCGTCTCGAGCAGCGCCTTTACCTCGGCTACCGTTCCGTCCCAGTCGCAAGTACAAATCGCTTCTCGCCCCATCGCAACCCTCCTTTGCCCTGACGCCGCATTCGTCTCGCCAAACGTCGAAGGCCGCCTCTAAGGCGGCCCGCGGCGGAAAACTGATCACTGACAACTGATCACTGACAACTGTTTTTCTACCACCGTCCCCAGGCCCGGCTGATGTAGTCCGAAAGCGTCATCCCAATCAGCACCAGGAACGTGAACAGCCCAGCCCCCACCGTCAGCTTGGTCAGCCTTGTGGAGTATTTGACGCCCATGAAAAACAAGATGACCAAAGTAGCTTTTACCACGCCAATGAGGAGCGCGACGATTGGATTGAATACCCCCATCTCGACGAAGGACGCTCCCACGGTGACTCCTGTAAGCACCAACAAGATGCCGAAAATGACCATGTAAACAATCGGAGGCGTGACGTGATGCTCGTGCTCGCCGTGCTCTGTGCCGTGTTGAGTGCCATGCTGAGTCTGTTCGCTCATGCTGCGATTGCCCCCTAGTTGGCGTGTCTGCTGATGAGGTAAAGAAGCGGAAACAGGAAGATCCAGACAATGTCGACAAAGTGCCAATACAGCCCGAAGTTCTCGACAAACGTGACATGCCCGGTTGTGTACGCCCCGGCTCGCGCTCTGAAGATCATGAACCCCAAAATTGCGATACCGATGATCATGTGCAGCGCGTGCATGCCCGTCATGGCGAAGTAGAGGAAGAAGTAGAGCTCCGTGTGGCGAGCCATGTCCAGCGGCATTGGCTTGTCGCCCGCGGCCGTCGCCGCCTCGTCGGTTTCCGGATGGAGGAACGAGTTGAGGCTGTAATGGAATCCCGGAACGTGGTGCTTCTCAATCTTCTCCGAGTATTCAATCGTCTTGATACCAAGGAAGACGAGGCCGAGGATGAAAGTCAGCACCAGGCACAGCACCAAGCCGCCCCTTCGCCGTGTCTCAGCGCACCAAACGCCCATGGCCATGGTGAAGCTGGAACTGATGAGCACCGCGGTATTCGCCGTGCCCCACCACACGTTCAACTGGTGCGATGCCGCGACAAACGCCGGGTAATACCAGTTGCGGTAAATCAGGTACGCGGTAAACAGCCCGCCGAAGAACATGATTTCCGTCAACAGGAACAGCCACATCGCGAAGTTGGTGGCATCCGCCTGCTGCTCCACCGATTCAAAGTGGTGGCGCTGGTACGGCGGGTGTTCCCCGTGCCCGTGAGTGATGCCTTGCGCCTCAGGGGCGCCATGCGTGATCGCTGTGCTATCCGACACTGGCTACCTCTTTAGCTTTCTGTTGATCGAGCCACTCGTAGTCGTAGGCTTCGTGATCCATGATCGGAGTCTCCAGGAAGTTCTCCGTCAGCGGCGGCGACTGCGTCTGCCATTCCAGTCCCGTTGCCTGCCATGGGTTGTCGCCGGCAATCTCGCCATACTTCAGCGACCAGGTGAGGTAAAGAATGGGAAGCAGGTAACCCACGCCGAGGATGGTGGCGCCCGCGGTTGAGAACACATTCAGCACCTGGAACTCGGGAGGATACGCCGCATAGCGTCGCGGCATTCCCAGCATGCCCAGTATGAATTGCGGGAAGAACGTGAAGTTGAACCCGATGAATGTGACCACCGCGGCAAGCTGCGATATCTTCTCCGGATACATGCGGCCTGTCATCTTGGGCCACCAGAAATGGATGCCGGCAAGGAACGCCATCAGCATGCCGCCCACCATGACAAAGTGGAAGTGAGCCACGATGAAGTAGGTTTCTGTAAGATGAATGTCCGTACCCGACGTTCCCAGAAACACGCCCGTCAATCCGCCGATGGTGAACAGCCCCATGAAGCCAAAGCTGTAAAGCATTGGCGTTTCAAAGGTGATGGAACCTTTGTATAGGGTGAATGTCCAGTTGAATATTTTGATTGCCGATGGGACCGCGACGAGCATGGTCAGCAGGCTGAACACGAGCATTGCGTAGTTCGAGATGCCCATGATGAACATGTGGTGGGCCCAGACGAAGAAGCCGAACACTGCGATAGCGACTGATGAAAACGCGACCGCTGTGTAACCGAACACGCGCTTGCGGCTGAAGGTTGATATGGTTTCTGAGATGACGCCCATGCCCGGCAGAATCATGATGTAGACGGCGGGGTGGGAATAGAACCAGAACAGATGTTGGAAGAGGAGCGGATCGCCGCCTTTGGTTGGATCGAAGATGCCGATGCCCACGGTCCGCTCGAGAGCCAGCAGCACAACCGCGATGGCCAAAACCGGCGTGCCCAGCACCATGAGGATGCTGGCCGCATAGTGTGCCCACACAAATAGCGGCATGCGGAACCATGTCATTCCCGGGCAGCGCATCTTGTGGATGGTGACGATGAAATTGAGTCCGGTAAAGATGGAACTGAAGCCCGCGATAAACACTGCGAGGCCCGTGGAGAGCACGTTGGTGTTCACGTAATGCGTAGACAGCGGCGTCGTAAACGTCCACCCCGTATCCACGCCGCCGGTGACCATTGTCGTGATCACCAGGATGCCGCCGGCCACGTACAAATACCAGCTCAGCAGGTTGATCTTCGGCAGCGCAAGGTCCTTCGCGCCCAGCATCATGGGGATGAGGAAGTTCCCCAGGGTTGCCGGAACACTTGGGACCAGGAACAGGAAGATCATGACCACGCCGTGCATGGTAAACACCTTGTTATAGGTGTCCGTGGCCATCAAATCGCTTTGCGGAGTCAGCAATTCCAGCCGGATCAGGCCTGCCAGAGCGCCGCCGATAAAGAAGAAAAACGTGATCGAGATCAGATAGAGAATTGCAATCCGCTTATGGTCGCCGGTCAGCAGCCAGCTTAGAATCCCATTCTCTTTTGAGAGAAAGTTCATCTTTGGGATTCTGGCGGTCCGCTGATCGGGAAGATTGATAATCGTATTCGAGTTGGTACTCATTGCTTCACCGTCCCTTGACTCGCGGGCTGAGCGGAAGGTTGCGCGGCTGGTTTCTGGCCAGCGGCAGGGGCTCCCAGCTTGCCTTCGCCCTCCGGCAGTAGATCGACTGTGTTGGTCGTCTGCTGGATTCGGTAGTCGGAGTTGAGGTTCTTGATGTACTCAACCAGCGCGATCACACCTTCCTCGCTGATTTGTCCCTGGTACGTCGGCATGATTGGCGCATAGCCCTGCGTTACGTGCTGCGATGGATTGAGAATCGCTTCGCGAATATAAGCGTCGTCGGCCAGCACCGTGCCTCCGCTTGCAAGCGGCAGCTTTGCGCCGTACACGTTGGCCAGGCTTGGTCCCCTTGCATCGGGGCGCGTATTGTGGCATGCATTGCAGCTCAGGCTGGCGAACAACCGTTCTCCATTCTGAGCCAATGAATTGCCGCTGGTCGATTCCGCAAGCCACTTCTTGAAGTCATCCGGCGAAAGCACGACAATGTCGCCAATCATTGCTGAGTGGCTGGTTCCGCAGTATTGCGTACAAAACAGGTGATACGTTCCCGGAGTTGTGGGTTCAAACCACACTGTCGTATACCGGCCGGGAATCGCTTCGCGCTTCACTCGGAAGGCGGGAATGGAAAAGCTGTGAAACACATCCTGCGAAATCAGCGTCAACTGAACAGCGCGCCCAGTGGGCACATGCAGCGCATTGATCTCATGCTGTCCGCCCGGATGTTCCGCCTTCCACATCCATTGTTTGCCCACCACGTAAATGTTCATGGCATTCGCCGGCGGCGTGTATACGCGGAAGTAAATCAGCGAGCCCCATACGAACATGACCAGAAAAAGTCCCAGCGGAATGATGGTCCAGGTTGCCTCCAGCAGTGTCGAGCCTTCAATCTGCACAGCCTGCGGATGCCGCTCCTTGCTGTAGAGAATCGAGAAACTCGTCACCAGCAGGATGACGATGGTCAGCCCAATCAGGCTCACCAGCGTGATGAAGAAGAGCAGCGCGTCCATCTGAGGCGCGATCTTCGACGCCTCCGGCGGAAACAACGCGAAGTTCGTCATCCACTTGACGAGATATTCCCAAAGCACTGGACTAATGTGGTTCATTCCGTTATCCGTTCACCTTTGTTCCTGTTCCCTTTTTCGCTTTGCCTGCGTCGGCCAATTTTGCTCCGGGCAGATTGTCCCCTTGCCGCGCGTCCCGGCGAAACATTACCAGCATGAATCCGCCCAGCGAAAAGACTGTGACGAGTCCGCCCAACTGCACCACCCGCGCCACGATCAGGGAATGCTTGTTGGTCTGCGGATCGTAGTGGTAGCAGTAGGTCAGAATGTTGTCGACCGGCGAGCCGATGCGGTTCGACGATGCCTCAACCAGGCCAATCCGCAGATCCTTCGGCGAGTACTCCACGCCCATGTAGTACTGAGCCAGCTTACCTTCCGGTGTCACTATCTGAATCGAACTTGCATGCGCAAACTGAGTCAACTTTCCGTCAGGCCCTGGAATCTTGACGTAACCGAAGCCCACTGCCTTGGTGAGCACATCGATGTTGGCCTGTGTCCCGGTCATGAAGTGCCATCCCGAAGCCGTCTCCGGATGCCCGTACTTCTTCAGGTAGCTTCGCTTCTTCGCGGCAGCGAGATCAGATCCCTCGCTGGGATCGATGCTTACCACGATCACATCGAAGTCTCTACCTGGAACTTCGTCGACCATTTGCAGAGCGCTCGTGAGTCCGTTCAATTCTTCGGAGCACAACATTGGACACTGGTAGTAGACGAGTGCCAGAATCGCCGGCTTCTTGCCGAAGTAGCTGGCAAGCTGAACCTGCTTGCCCTGATCGTCGGTAAACGACAAATCGAGCGGAACCTGCCCATTCAGCTTTTGCGAAATCTTCACGCCATCCAGAAGCGTAGGCGGTTTGTCATTTGTCGGGCCGGTTTCCTTTTCTCCATAGCTTGAAACCTGCGCCAGCAGCGATGGAGTACATGCAGCGATGGAAAATACAAGCGTGGCCGCCGCAGTCTTCGCAGCGCGTGTCCAACTCACTCGCATTGTGTTCATTTTCTGCAACGTCTCACGCTTTCCTGTCCGATTACTCTCAAGACCAGTTCAAACGACGTCTACTTCCGCTTCTCCGCAACTGCTTCCGCCGCCGTCGCTTCCTGCTCATACGCGGTGCGCGCAAATCCATTTGTCAGCGGAGCGGTTACCGCACCAGGATGGCCGTCCCCGGTTAACACTGCAGCATGAGTTGCATTGGGAGCCACCGGCAAACCGCTCTTGGCCACTAACTGCATCGCAAGCTCAATGGGAATTCTGACCTTGCCCTGTCCTTTGTCGACCCAGGTGTAGTTCTCGAGCAGCAGGTCTTCGCGCGCATGCAAATCCGCGACATCCTGGTTGCCGTCATCCAGTTGCACCCGCGGCGTGGGAAAGCTCTGCGCCAACTCGGCCACTTTGCGCTGCATCTCCGGATTAGCGGGCAAGTTCCCCAACTGGCGAATCTCGACTGTCTTTGTCCATTTGCTGTTGGGTCCGTCTTCCTTGTTCAGTTCCGCGTTTAGCGCCATGCCGATGCCGTAGCACAGCACGCCCGTTACCGCAACGAAGACTGCCAGCGCAGTGAGGAACACAACGATTCCTGTGACTCGGACGTCGGTCTTCTCGTAACCTGCCTCAACATCAATCTCGTCCGGCCCATGGCTCTCCGGCTCTTCCCACAGGCGGATCTTCGGCTCTTTGTCGTCGTTATGCGTGGGCATGTTCAGGCTCCAGAATCTCCGCAACATGCGGGTCATTGGTCTGCACCAGCGGACGCATCTGCAAGCGCGTGCAGAAGATGTATACCCAGATGGCAACCATCACCACCGGTACGGCTGCGTATTCAAGAATCCCAAAGCTGAAGTGCAGGTTGCGCGCCGCGTCTTTGAAGTTCGGCTCAATCAGCCAGAACAGATCGAATGCCTTGGCGAAAATCATCCATTGGCACACCAATACAAGCCGTTTCTTGTTGCGCTTGATATCGCGGGACAGCAGCAGCGAAAACGGAATCAACCAGTGGAACAGGAAGTCCAGCGTGATGATCACCGCCCATCCGCCCGCGAACCGGTCAATGTACCAGGGAATCTCTTCCGGCAGGTTACCCGACCAGATAATCAAGAACTGTGAGAAGGCGAGATAGATATTGAGCATCACAAACGCCATGGTGAACTTGCCCAGGTCATGCTGTTCAGTAGCCCTGAGGATCGTCTTGAATGGTTCAGCCGCGGAAAGCGAGATGGTGACGATGATTCCGAGAGCCAGTACCGAGTACCCTTGTCCCACCAGGAACAGCAACCCGTATACGGATGAGTACCATGTGGGATCGAGCGACATCACCCAATAGATGACCGCAGCTGTCATGGTCAGCGAATACACCAGGATTCCGGGCCCGCTGATGTTCTCCATCTTCTTGATCCACATCGGCGTGTTGGCCGGCGAATCCGCATCCCGCTGCAATCCCAGCTTGTTCAAGCGCCATGAATAGTAGGCCCACACGAGGAAGCAGAAGATGCCTATAGCAAAAAACATGTCTGGATTCAGCATCGGCCGCTTGAATTCGATTGCGTGCGCCTGTGCTTCATTGATGAAACCGGATTTCAGCGCGGCAGCCACATTACGCGGATCCGCGCCGTTCACCTGCGCCCACAAGTAGAGCCTTCCCGTAAACATCGCGATCGCAATTACCAGCCAGTAGGCGAACACCACCGGCAGAGTGCGACTCATTGCCTCAAGAGGCCGCCGCAACAACAGGCCCCACTTGCCGCCGGTTACATACTGCACCATCAGCAGCGCAAGGCCGCCCACTGACCACCCGAAGGTCAGCACCGTGCCCAACAGCCAAGCCCGCAGTACGTGGTCCAGGTCAAAGCCGTGGCCATCCAGAAAGGCGAGTCCCACAGCAATCAACGCAAACACGAGCGCGACGATGAGTGCTCTCGTCTTCCAGACGTCTACAAATGCCGGAGCGCCCAGTTCTTTTGGTAGCGTCTTGGCGTGAGTCTCGTGAGCCATTCGGTTCGTCCTTACTCCCTGATCCCTAGTTCTTAGTTCGTAGTTCTTAGTTCTTAGTTCTTAGTTCGTAGTTCCTAGTTCTTAGTTCGTAGTTCTTAGTCATTAGTGCGCAGCCGGCTTGGTTTCCGGAATCTTGATGGCTGGGTCCGCTGGATTGGCCGGAGCCAGCGCCGGCGTGCCCTGTTTTGTGTCGGACGGATATGCCTGGACATATGTTGAAGTCAGCGGCCAGGGGTTCGCATATTCCGGGTGTCCGGCTTCCGTCGCAACCGACTTCAGTTCGCGCACTGTTACTCCTGCCGGAATATCGCTCGCGGGCGCGGCCTGGCTCAACTGCAATGCGCGAATATACGCCGCAACTGCCCAGCGATCCTCGGGTGTGAGTTGTGCGGAATAGTCTGGCATGGCTCCATAGCCGTGCGTCATCACGTAGAAGTAATGCGAAACCGGTTGCGCCATTCGCACCTGGTCGTGAAGATTCGCTGCCGGTTTATAGCCTCGCTCCACAATCTCGCCCAATCCGTTGCCCACGCGCGAGTGGCATGGAGTGCAATAAATATTGAACCGCTCCTGCCCGCGCTTCAGTACGTCCAGCGTTACTGGGAATGGAATCAGGTTTTGCTCCTGGCGGTATCCGTTTGCGCCCTGAACCACCCCGGTGTAAAAGTAGCTATCCTCGTGCAACTGCCCGCGCGCCACCGTGTTTACTACTTGCGGCCGCGCCCCGCGATGATCGGCAAACATTTCCGAGCCGCGCTGCGGGATCAGCTTCGGCTGGTTATGCATGTCCTGTCTGCACCCTGCCACCAGGAGAAGCGCAGAGAATCCTACAGCCGCAACCAGTCGCTGACCATTGACCGCTAACAACTGACAATTGTTTCTGAGGCGGTTCATTAGTACTCCACCTCCACCACTGAAGCCGGCCCCATGGTCTTCAAATACTCTCGCGTCTCCGCCAGATCGAATTTAGGATCCAGCGCTTCCAGGCAAAGGAAGAATTTGTCGGTCGTTGCTCCGTCACGAAAGTTCGGCGCGTTGAACAACGGATGATACAGAGCCGGCAGCCCGTTCAGCGCCAGCATGCCGAAGGCCGCCGAAAGCCCGGCCCACAAAATCGTCCACTCGTACGCCGGCACAATGAATGCAGGCCACGAGTAGAGCGGACGCCCGCCAATATTCAACGGATACGCCAGCACGGAAACCCACGACTCCATGGAAAACATCGCTACCAGTCCCATCAATCCGCCAATCAGCGTAATCAGCGGCACCTTGTTGCGATGAAAGCCGATCGCCTCCGCCACCTCTTCCACGGGATAAGGCGTATAGCATTCCAACCTGCGCCAGCCGTCGTGCCGCGCCTGTTGTGCGGCTCTCACGAGGTCGCTCGGTGTATCGAATTCGGCCAGCAGGCCGTACGTTCCTTCGCGTGCGGGCATAGTTAGTCAGCAGCCTCCGCAGCCTTTTTAGGCGTGATTTTAGCCCCGGGGAGCATCATGCGGATCTCGTTCATCGGAATCATGGGCAGGAAGCGCACGAAAAGCAGGAACAGCGCTGTGAACAATCCCAACGTGCCCACATAAATCGCATAATCCCATCGTGTGGCGCGGTAAGTGCCCCACGCCGACGGAAGAAAGTCGCGGTAAAGGCTGGTGACAACAATGACGAACCGTTCAAACCACATGCCTGTATTTACCACCAGCGAGAGCAGGAACATGAAGGTCATGTTGGTGCGCCACTTGCGGACCCACAGCGTAGTCAGCGGAATCGCAAGGTTGCAGAGAACCAGCACACCGTACGACCATCCCATGGGCCCGAACATGCGGTTCCACATCATGAAGGCTTCCCAGTGCGATGCCGAGTACCAGGCCATGAACACTTCCATGCCGTACCCGTATGCCACAATGAACCCCGTCGCCAGCATGACCTTGCCCATATTGTCGAGGTGCCGCTCAGTGACCAGAAACTCAAGGTGGTAAACCTTGCGCAGCGGAATCGCGAGAGTCAGCACCATGGCGAATCCTGAGTAAATGGCGCCGGCTACAAAATAGGGCGGGAAAATTGTGGTGTGCCAGCCCGGTAGAACCGCAACCGCGAAGTCGAAGCTGATGACCGTATGAACGCTGAGCACCAGAGGCGTGGCTAAGCCTGCCAGCAGGAGCGAGGCCGTCTCATAGCGCATCCAGTGCCGCGTCGAGCCGCGCCAGCCCAGCGAAATCAGGCCATACGCATACTTCGCCAACGGGCTCTTTGCCCGGTCGCGCAACGTCCCGAAATCCGGAACCATGCCGATGTACCAGAACACGACAGAAATGGTGGCGTACGTCGAAACCGCGAAGACGTCCCACAGCAGTGGCGACCGGAACTGCGGCCACAAACTCATCGAGTTGGGATAAGGCAGCATCCAGTAAGCCAGCCAGGGACGCCCTGTGTGGATCAGCGGGAACATGCCGGCGCAGACCACGGCAAAAATCGTCATTGCCTCGGCAAACCGGTTGATCGAGTTGCGCCAACCCTGCTTGAACAGCAGCAGAATTGCCGAGATCAGCGTTCCCGCGTGGCCAATGCCGATCCACCAAACGAAATTGATGATCGCGAAGCCCCAGGCCACTGGCTGGGTCACAGCCCAGATTCCGGTTCCTTTCAGGAACAGCCAGGTTATCGCGCACAGCAGCACGGTTGCCAACGCCCCGCCCAGGCCGAAGATGGCAAACCATCCCAGCGGCGTCGACGGCGTGAGCACAATGCCGGAAATCTTCTCCGTAACCGACCTGAAGGTCTGCCCCAGGCCAAGTACCCGGTATTCCCCGGTCGCGGGATCAACCCCTGCCAAACCGCTCTTCGGATCTTTCGGTATCAGGTCTTTGGTTGCCATCCTGGCCTCAACCCTTCGCCGGCAGGTGCTCCACCGGCGTTTGCATTCCATCGAGTTCGGAGTTCGTGTTCAACACCGCGGCAACATACTTCGTCCGCGGCCGTGTGTTCTGATCAGCCAGCACCTGGTAGCTGCGCTCATCCTGTTGCAGCTTCGCTACCCGGCTTCCTTTGTCGTTGATATTGCCGAAGGTAATTGCAGAAGCTGGGCATGCCTGCTGGCAGGCGGTCACGATCTCGCCATCCGCAATCGCCCGGTTCTCCTTGTCGGCTTCGATTCGAGCCGCCGTAATCCGCTGCAGGCAGTAGCTGCACTTCTCCATCACGCCGCGGGAGCGAACAGATACATCCGGATTGCGCGACAGCTTCAGGCTTTCCGTCTCGTAATCGGAGAACAGCAGGAAGTTGAATCGCCGCACCTTGTATGGGCAGTTGTTGGAGCAGTAGCGCGTGCCCACGCAGCGGTTGTACACCATGGTGTTCAACCCTTCCGGAGTATGGACGGTCGCGCCCACGGGACAAACCTGTTCGCAGGGTGCGTTCTCGCAGTGCTGGCAGGCCATGGGCTGGAAGTGGGCCCGGGGCGCGCTCAAATCGCCTTCAAAATAGGTGTCGATGCGGAGCCATTGCATGTTGCGTCCGATACGCACCTGCTGCTTGCCCACCACCGCGATGTTGTTCTCGGCATAACAGCTCACAATGCATGCATTGCATCCCGTGCAGCTGTTCATGTCGATGGACATGCCCCAGGCATTGTCTTTGTACTCCCAGTTCGGGAACAGCGAGACACTCTTATCTGTCTTCGTGTGCGATTCGCCTTCGTTCGCAAATCCGGGATTGTCTTTGTACTCTTCCAGCGTTGCGTAGCGGATGATTCCGCGCTCGCTAATCGCCTCATCGGCTTCCAATGAATTGTTCCCATTACCCTGCTGTCCGAATCTCTCGCCGCGGTGGTCCTGGTAGTGGCTCTTGGTAATCGCCACGCCCCACTTGCCTTCCACCTTCGCGACCGTGCCCGTCGCGTAGAACGGTGCGTCCGCGGTCCGAATGGCGTAAGCATTGAATCCTGCGCCCGAGCCCACGCGCCCCGCAAACTCGCGTCCATAGCCCAGGTGGACCGTGACCGAGTTGTCCGGATGTCCAGGAGACACAATCACCGGGGCCTTCACCTTGTAGCTGCCGACGGTGATCTCCAGAATGTCGTCTTCTTCCACGCCCAGCTTGGTCAGGGTTGCGCCCGATACAATCGCTGCGTTGTCCCAACTCAGGTTGGTTACCGGCTTGGGCAACTCCTGCAGCCAGCCCACATTCGACCAGCGGCCGTCATATACAGTTGGATCCGGCCGGAAGATGATCTCGATCGAGTCTTTACTGGTTGGCGCTGAGACCTTGAAGCCGGCAGATGCACTTGCACCGCCTGCCTTGCCGGTTTTGTCGAACGCCGTGCCGTCGATCCATCCGTCGTGCAGCGCCTTGCGCCAGCCTGTCTCAAAATCGCCCTTGATCAGCGGCTTCGACGTCTCGCGAACAGCTTCATACGCACTCAGCATGGGCTCATTCAGAGCCAACTGCAGCACATCGTGCGCCGTCTTGCCTCCATAGAGCGGCTCAATCAGGGGCTGCACAATCGAGTACGTTCCGTCGTATGCCCGTGCATCGGACCAGGATTCGAGGTAGTGCGCCGCCGGAATTGTCCAGTGCGCAATCTGCCCCGTCTCGTTCAGGTGCGAATCGAGATGCGCCACAGTCTTTGCCTTGTTGAAAGCATCGGCGAAGTGGAGATCCGCAGGGGCCGTGTAAATCGGATTGACATTGAGAAGCACCAGCCAATCCACTTTGCCGGCATTCAAATCCGCGACCAGAGCCTTCAAATCCAGGATCTGGCTCTTGGCGGGAATCGGGTTCACCGGTTCCGCGGCCACAAAAACTGCCTTGCCTACATTGCCCAGTGCATTGTTGATTGCCAGTGCCAACCCGGCAACTGCTGGATCCGTGTAGAGGCCCGGCAGCACCGCGCTCTTGCCTGCGGACGCCTTCAGGTCCTTCGCCAGCGCGGTCAGGAATTTCTTTTGCGCATCGGTCCAGGCATACGCGGGTGCATCAACCGAAACACCCAGCGCCTTGGCCAGTTCCGCAGCAAATGCCGGAACTTCACTGGCACGCAGACCGAGGCGATGCTCAGCCTTGAGACCCGTAGTGGTCGGCGTCGATTCAATCGCGTAGAGCCGATTCAGCTTCGAGGGATCCTTGCGGCGCTTGGCGTAGTCGCCTACGAGCTTGTGGAAGCCGGGATACGATGCGCCTGATAGAAAATCAGCATCGAGAGAAAGAACTACATCGGCCGCGGAAAGGTCGTATTGAATTGCCGGCGCATTCTCCGCCCAGGTCTGGGCCAGGGCCGCGTCATATTGAATCAACGTCGCTTTCGGATAAGCAGCCTGAACTGCCTTCCACTGCCGGCCGAGCGTAGGCGACGTGACCGTCGCGCTTACCAGGTAAACACCCGTGCCGTCTTTGCTTTCCGCCAGCTTTTGCTTGAACGCCTGCGCAAACTCTGCCCACTCGCGATTCTCGCCGCGATAAGTGACATGATGCGCGCGGTCAGGGTCATACAAATCCAGCAGGGTTCCCTGCGTAAAGGGGTCCGACGAACCCATGTTGTAAGGGTGCTCCGGATTTCCATCCACCTTGATGGGACGGAACTCGTCGCTCTTCACCAGCAGCGGGACAGCTCCAGTCGCAAAGGGATGGGCCGTCGCAAAATACATCGGCTTGCCCAGAATCAAATCTTCCGGCGCCTTGACGTAGGGATAGATGGGTTCGTCCGGCTGCTTGGTACAACCAGCCAATCCGGCCAGCGCCATTGACGCGCCCATCAGCTTCATGAAGCCGCGCCGCGAAACCGGGTCCACCCATTCCTGCGCGGCGGACGGAAATTCCTTCTCCACCGCCGCCTGAAACTCCGCAGTATCCGCCAACTCATCGAGCGAGCGCCAATACTTCTTGCCCTTCACGCCCTTCAGATCTTCGCGCACCTGAGCCAGCGTCATCGGGGTGGTTCCGTTCTTTCCGTTTTCGTTCTGCGCCTTCGCGGTCATCGGGCCATTCTCGTATTTGCTCATCGGTGGCAGACCTCGCAGCTGGTCAGCTCTCTCGGGGTCCGAATCTTGTACCGATCCACCAGGAAATGACCGAGCTCTTCCTGGCTCGTAAACTTCTTGAATACGGGCGGGACCGGCAGTGTTGCAGCAGCCACATCCCCGGCCAGGCCGCTTGTTCCGATTGCTCCATGCAAAGGCAGTTGCAGCGAAGCCACTTCAGGTCCCTCGCTGCCCGGATCCTTTGCCACACAATTCACGCCCTGGGCCGTCGGAACTCCGCTGGCCACGTCAGAAACAGAGCACCACACCGGCCTATCCTCTGCCGGATTTTCCCACGCCATGTTGTAAATCTGGCTTGTCGGCCGCAGATTCTTCGCTGGATTCCGGTGGCAGTCCAGGCACCACTCCATCTGGAGCGTGTTTTGCTCGTACATGAGCGGCATCTGATCCACGCGCCCGTGACAGCTTGCGCAGCCAAGTCCCTTGTTTACGTGGATTTCGTGACTGAAATAGACAAAATCGGGCAGATCGTGCACCTTTGTCCACACCAGGCTCTTGTCCGTCGCCCAGCTGTCGCGCACTGGCTGCAGGAGTTGCGCATTCGTCCAGATCTGCGCATGGCAGTTCATGCAGGTCTTCGTCGGCGGGATCCCGGCGTAGCTCGATTTCTCCACCGTCACGTGACAGTACTGGCACTGCAACCCCAGTCCCTGCACATGATGCTTGTGGCTGAAGGGTACCGGCTGGTCCGGGCGCTGCCCCTGCCGCGTCACCCAGGGCGAACGCTGCAAACCATCCAGTGTTACCCCCAAAGCGATCACGATCAGCCCCGACAACACCAGGCTCGCCCGAGCCAGTGCATTGGAACTGCGTTCAAATATCTGCGCCATGGATACTTTCCCTGCTTGATTGTTGTTTTGGTTCTACCTGCGCTGCCTGCGGTTGAACATGTTGCCAAAAGGATCCGTTATTTAAAGTCATCATCCGGCGGTGTGCTTGCGACAATGGATGCACCAATGTATCGACGGTCACACAGGTTGAGTACAAAAAAAGATCTTGGGCACAAATCACCCGAGAGGCGGAGAAGCTTGAAAAATCAATATAGCAGCCGAGCGATGGGAAAGGGGTGGATAAATCTCTAAAATCCGAAAAAATGTTCAATCCGGGACAGATTTGTAATTGATTGAAAAGAATACCGCTTGTGATGAAGTCGAACTCGGGGAAAACTTCATCGAACCCCTGGCGCGCCGCGTACCAGAGACTGGGATGTTCACTCCAAAATATCACAACGATTCCAAATCCAGCCACATCCAGGAACGGTGGCCGAATCCTCGTTAGAACCCGCCAAAACAGTGGAAACGAACACTCAGGCTCGGCCGCAAGTCCCACGATATGGACCGGCATCCTCGCCCTAGGATCGCTTCCTCCCGGCCGACTCCGCATAGGTCTCTCCGAACGACTCGTCGGGCGACGTCGCCGGCCATCCCAGCATTACCAGGAACACATCCAGAACAAAAAGTGCAATGGCAATATCGTTGAACAACGTCGCCTGAGGCACATTTGGCCAAAGCTGGTTCGCCGCCCAGAAGAGAAATGCCACCGCCAGCATGACCGCCTTCAGAAACTCCATCCGCGCCGGCCGGTGCGCAATCTGGTACACCAGGTAAGCCAGCGCAATCATGCCAAGCGAAAAAGACGCCAGAAAATCGTGGCTTCGCGCCGGAAACCTCCCCGGCATTGCATCCCAAACAAATAACACGCCCACCGCAGCCAGCGTCACAAGTCCAAGAATCACCGGCAGGACCCGGCGGCCCCGATCAAGACGAATGTACATGCCCAATTATGGTCCGCCCGGCGAAAGGAAACCGTAAGGGCCACGTCTCTGTCGATGTCACGTTCGCGCTCCGTTCCGCTCTCCGTTCCCCATTCCTAAGGCAACCACTCTATGCGGGCAGAGGGTTCGGGTTGCGCCGGTGAACGATTTCCTCCGATATTTCCGTCCGATGACAAAAAGTGCCCAAGATTGACCAATCTTGCGTGGTCCGAATCCGATAAAAGACTGTAATGACCTTGAGAGTACCCTCCTTGAATTTTTCTTGCCCTGTCTGCGGGGCGGCGCCCGGTGAAAAATGCGAACTCAACTCCGGCCAACCCCGTTATGAGTCTCACGCGGAGCGAAAGTGGATCGCCCAGGACCACAATCTGCGACCGGGAGTCACCGAGCCACCCCAGGGATGGGTGGAGGACGACCGCATCGGCCCCGCCGATAGCATCAAGGATGCGCCGCCTCTCGCCAAAACGGCATAGAGTCTCCAGCAGCACGGCAAAGCGCCCTTTTTCCCGAGTCTTGCCGGTCCCGGGTCGCAGATCATTCGCGCCGCGGCCCCTTCTGTCACCTGCCTACGCTCGCCCATGACCGGCATCTTCCGGCTGGGGCCGGCCCCTGCCCGTGATCCCCATCACGGTATCCCCGCCCGCGATTCGACGCTCTGAAAACCAGCATTTAGAATTCATAAAGACATTCGAGCCGGTTGTCTTCAGACCCATAACCCAAGCATTGCGGATCCGTTCCCAGACGCTGGTCTGGAGAGCCGGATTCCATCGATCGGATGCCTGAAAGGGAAAGCGAATGAAATACGCGGGATTGCTCGTCATGCCGGCCGGTTTTTTCCTGTGCGTCGCCGCGCTCATACTCTTCCCTGCTCCCGCTTCGCGTATCGCCTTTGTCCTCTGCGGTCTGGCCGTGGAAGTCCTAGGTCTGGCCGTTGCGGTCCGCGGTCATATTGAGCCCCGCGGAGATGCCAACTGATGACTTCATCCGCCACTCCCGCAGTCTCTGAAGGCGCGTTTGCGCTGATCCTCGTCCTGCTGCTCCTTGCCCCGCTGGCCATCGCCGGTCTGGCCCT
This sequence comes from Occallatibacter sp., assembly GCA_049518435.1. Lineage (GTDB taxonomy): Bacteria > Acidobacteriota > Terriglobia > Terriglobales > Acidobacteriaceae > Telmatobacter. The sequence goes on from JBEKRU010000017.1 coordinate 28,977, forward strand.
CATCAATGCCGGGCTCGGCCGCTCCCGTTCGGCGGCCCAGGCGCTGCTCGGAAACGTTGCCATCCTGGCCGTCGCCGCCATTGTCTTTGTCCTTGTGGGCGCAACGTTTAGCGGTTTGCCCGACGGCCCCAGCCACATTTTCCATCTCTCCGGCAAGCCCTGGAACTGGCTCGGGGAGGGTTCCTTCTTGTTTACCGGCTTCTCGGCCGCGTCGCCCCGGTCCCAACTGGCACTGCTGTACGAACTCCTCGCCGTTGGCCTGGCCGCGCTTATACCCTGGGGCTCAGGCGCGGACCGGCTTCGCCTGACTGCAGGCTGCGCCGCCGCGGCCGTCCTCGCAGCCCTGGTCTTTCCCCTCTTCGCCCACTGGGTCTGGACGGGCGGCTGGCTGGCCCAACTCGGTGTCAACTTTGGACTTGGCGCTGGATTCCTGGATCCCGGCGGTGCTGCCACGGTCCACGTGCTCGGCGGCCTCAGCGCCGTAGCCATCGTCTGGATCACCGGCTCCCGCAGGGGCAAATTCCCCAAAGAGGGCTTTTCCACCGCAATGCCCGGCCACAATGCGGCTTATATTCTCTTCGGCTGTCTGGTCGCACTGGTGGGCTGGCTCGCCTTCAACCTCGCCGGGCAGCTTCTGTGGCTTCAGGCTCCGCTCACTGCCCTCCCGGTCACGGCGATCAACACCATTCTTGCCGCCTCTGGAGCTCTTGCCGCCACGTTCACCGTTACCCGCATCCGTTTCGGCAAGCCGGACGCCAGCCTTTGCGCCAACGGGTGGCTTGCCGGTCTGGTCGCCTCAAGTGCATGCGCTGCAATGGTTTCGCCACTATCGGCGCTGTTTATCGGGGTCGTCGCCGGCGTGATCACTCCGCTTCTGGTCGAAGTCCTGGAGCTGGCAGTCTCTATCGACGACCCCTCCGGCGCCATCTCCGCGCACGCCGTTTCGGGTCTATGGGGACTCGCCGCCGCCGGTCTTTTCGCAGGTGGGACGGGACAGTTTCTCGCGCAACTTGTCGGGATCGCCACGCTGCTCGGACTGATTCTGCCGCTGGTTTACCTGCTTTTCTGGCTTCTCAATCGCGCCGTCCCCTTCCGTGTGGAAGCCGACGGCGAGCGCATCGGTATGGATCTGCACGAGTTAGGCGGCGGCGCCTACCCCGAGTTCGTAATTCACCGCGACGAGTCTTACCGGTGAGTTTTTCAGGGATTTGTCGGGAATGTTCTCCATCACTCGAAACCTTTTATCTATTACTGTGTAATCTGTCTTAAGGTTTAAACCAGCCATGGGATTCTTAAGCCATCTTTTCTACCCCTGGGGCCTGCTGCTCCAAGTTGTTGCCGTGCTTCACTTTATCCGGCGACGCCCCAATTTCTATTGGCTTTACGTCATTGTGTTTCTGGGGCCTCTTGGCGCGCTGGTCTATATCTTTGTGGAGGCTGTGCCGGACATCGGTCTGGCGCGGGAATCGTTCAAAGTTTTCCCTCGCCGCAAGCGAATCAACCAGCTTGAGTTCGCCATCAGGGACAATCCCTCTGCCGGTAACTATGAGGAACTAGGCAACTTATACATGGACGACGGGAAGCTGGCTCAGGCGCGGGCGGCTTTCGATAAGGCGATTGCGGCGCGGGCGGATACGCCGGATACCTTCTACCGGCGCGGGGTGTGTGCGCTGCAGTTGGGCGATGCGGCGGCGGCTCTACCCGACCTGGAACGGGTGGTTCTGAAGGAACCGGACTATGATTTCCGGCGGGCGGCGGGGCTGCTGGCGCACGCCTACGCGCTCACGGGAAATCGGGAAAAGGCCGAGGCGCTGTTTCGACACGTCACCGTAGCTTCCACGTTATCAGAGACTTACATGAACTTTGCGGAGCTGCTGGCCGCGGAGGGCAACAACGCGGAAGCGCGCCAGTGGGCGCAGAAGGTGCTGGACAAGCGGCCCACCATGCCGGGGTATTTACGCCGGCGCGAGCGTCCATGGTTCCGGAGCGCGAGCAAGTTTCTGCGGCGGCTGCCGGCGTGAAACTGTGATCAGTGATCAGTGATCGGTTTTAAGCGCAAACTGTTCACTCTGAGGGTGAGCTACATAGGGTGAAAGTCTGCCTTTAAGGTGATGAAACAGGCCGAAACATCACCCTTTGAGGTGAGATATTCTTCAGAAACTTACCTCGGAAAGTGAGGGAAGACCTGATTTGTTTGTTGGGAACTGGATGTTCGGGAGCGGTCATTCTGCTCACAATTACCCTGCTTTCTTTAAAAACGCTCTGATTCTGCACGAGATATCGGCTTAACTTACTGATAATGCATTCTTTATTTCGCTATTGTTGACTGTGCGATTGTGTCCTCAGGACACAACAGGATGCTGGGTTAAAGGAGTCCGATTCTGGATCAAGATCTACAGCGGGGATAAATCCCCGGCCTACCGCACGAACGCGGGAGGGCGGGGCCGGTTCGGCAAGTCAAGGTTCAATGCCGCTTGAAATACTGGACGTCGCGTTCGTGCTGTTTTGCCTTGTCCATGGTCTCGAATGTGCCCAGTTGCGGCGCTTGCCGGTGGAAGGATCTTTCTTGCGCGAATAGAGGCGGAATTGACCGGACTTTAGTTTTCGGATCATGACGAAATCCTCCGACGACTTAGGACGCTGGTTTTGCGCCGGAGGTTTCCCCGCGGAGGACAAGGCTGCGGGGATTGGCGCAGTGAGTCTCGACGCGATTGAAAACAGGGCAACTCCCAATGGCTTGAAGCATCTGATTTGTCCAGGGAGCATTGCGTATGGCGCGTCCGTTCTGGTCAGGGCACATTCAGATCTCGCTGGTTTCATTCGGCGTAAAACTCTTTCCGGCAGTCGAGGCAAAGAGCGAGATACGCTTTCATCAGATCAGCCGCAAGACGGGCGAGCGCGTCCGGCATCAGAAGGTTTCCGCGTCTGACGAAGAGCCGGTCGAGAACGACGATATTGTGAAAGGGTACGAATACAGCAAGGGAGAATATATCCAGATTGAGCCGTCGGAGATTGCGGAGTTGCGCATTGCATCGCGGAGCGCGATCGAGATTCAGCAGTTCGTGGATATGGATGAGCTGGACCCGGCTTTCTTCGAGAAGCCATATTTCGTGTTACCGGAAAACGATGCGCAGGCTGATGCGTTCGCCGTAGTGCAGAAGGCGCTGCAAGAGACAGGCAAGGCGGGGCTGGGCAAAATCGCAGTGGGAGGCCGGGAGCATCTGATTGCGATATCGGCGCCGTCCGATGCGAAGCTTGCCGGGCTGATGGGGTATTTCCTGCGCTATGAGGAGGAGATGCGGAACGCTGCTGAATACTTCTCCGAAGTGAAGCCGGGAAAAGTGGATGAAGAGCAACTCGCATTGGCCAAGGAACTGATCAAGCGGAAGACGAAAGCTTTCGATCCCGGCAAGTTCACAGACGATTATGAAGCTGCATTGCACGAGCTTGTGGATGCCAAGCTGAAGCACATTCCGCTGCCCAAACAGCAGGCAGCACCGCGCGGCAAAGTGATCGACCTGATGGACGCTCTGCGTCGCAGTGTGAAGGAGCCGCCCGAGAAGAAGAAACCGGTGGCCCGGGCCGGAGTGAGCGCGGCCAAGGAGAAACTGGGACCAAGGCTCATCCAGGCGCATGCAGGAGCTGCGGGCAAGCGGCGGAAATCAGCGTGAGTTCAGTTTGGAGTTTCTAAAGTTTAGTTTGTGGCGGAAGTTCCTAAGGGCAAATGCAGATCCTTCGACTCACCACCCCCAGGCTGAAAGACGCCTGGGGCCCCGTTCGCTCAGGATGACAGTCGTTGTTTTTTATGAGCTTTCGAGGAGGGGTCATTTTCGCCGCAACTGGCTTCCGCGAGTCGGTTGCTGAGGATGACAGCATTGGTCTTATCTAGAACTTCTGGGACAAGACACGAGCCCGATGGCTAAAACCTGGTGGTTTAAATAACGAATGGCTAAAAAGCGAAGCAGTCCGGCGAAGAAACCTTCCGGCGCTGCGAACAGGCAGTTGGCGCGCTATCGTTCCATGCGGGACTTCGATATAACTTTGGAGCCAAGCGGCAGCTCCGGCGGAAAACGGGGCAAGAACAAATCATCCGAGTTACCGTTCGTCATTCAAAAGCACGCAGCGACGCGGCTGCATTACGACTTTCGCCTGGGATGGGATGGGGTGCTGAAGAGCTGGGCGGTGACGAAAGGGCCGAGCTACTTTCCCGGGGATAAGCGCCTAGCCGTGCAGGTTGAAGACCATCCGCTTGAGTACGGAAGCTTTGAAGGAATTATCCCGAAGGGCCAGTATGGCGGCGGGACGGTGATGCTTTGGGACCGCGGGACGTGGGAGCCCCAGGGGGACGCTGCGGAGGGTTTGAAGAACGGCAGCCTGAAGTTCGCATTGCACGGCGAAAAGCTGAAGGGCAACTGGGCTTTGATTCGCATGGGAGGGCGGGCAGCCAACGAGAGCAAGCCGAATTGGCTGCTGATTAAAGAGCATGATGGCGAGGAGCGCGGTGCGGACGATGAGGCCATTACAGAGGAGGCGCCGGATAGTGTCGCATCCGGGCGCAACATGGAAGCGATTGCAAAGGCCGCGGACCGGGTGTGGGATTCCGCTGGTGGTGAATCCGCCGGCAGCAAACCGGAGAGGGCTTTGAAGCCGAAGAAGATGGGTCCCGAAAAAGCGAAGGGGGCATTTATAACCGGCGCGCAAAAGGTTCCCAGCGGTCAAAAAGGACCCAGCACTCAAAAAACTCCGAGGGAGACGTTGCCGCAATTCATTGCGCCACAGCTTGCGTCTTTGGCGAAGACTCCGCCGGCAGGGGACCGCTGGGTTCATGAGTTGAAGCTGGATGGCTACCGAATTGAAGCGCGGGTGGAGGAGAAACGCGGGAAAGTGACGGCGCAGTTGCTGACGCGTACCGGGCTCGACTGGACGCACCGGATGAAGCCGATTGCCGAGGCGGTTGCAGCTTTGCCGGTGAGGAGCGCGCTGCTGGATGGCGAAGTGGTGGTGCTGGCAGAGGACGGGACGACGAGTTTCGCGGATCTGCAGGCTGCATTTCAGAATGGGGCGAATCGGGATGGGGCAAGTCAGGATGGTGCAAGTCAGGATGGGGCTGGCAGCGCACTGACCTATTTCGTCTTCGATCTGCTGCATCTCGACGGACGGAACTTGAGAGGCCTGCCTTTGGTGGAGAGGAAAGCGATTCTTGCAAAGGTGCTGGCCGGCGCCGCAGCGGACGGCGCTGTTCGGCTGAGTGAGCATCTGGACGAGGGCGCCAATGCCGTGTTCAAACATGCATGCCGGCTGGGTGCGGAGGGGATTGTTTCGAAGCTGGCGAGTTCTCGCTATTCATCGGGACGCGGGAATTCCTGGCTGAAGTTGAAGTGCTATCACGAGCAGGAGTTGGTGATTGGCGGGTTTACGCTGCCGTCGAATGGAACGCGCGGGATTGGCGCGCTGCTGCTGGGATATTACCGCGGAGGCAAGCTTGTTTACGCCGGGCGCAGCGGGACGGGCTTTACGCAGAAGACGCACCGCATGATGCGCGAGCGTCTTGAGAAACTGGTCCGCAAGGAATCGCCATTTGATGATGTTCCCGCAGGCGCTGGTCGAGGGGCACGTTGGGTAAAGCCTGAACTGGTTGCGCAAATATCGTTTGCCACATGGACGGCCGACAACCTTGTGCGACAAGCGGCCTTCAAGGGACTTCGCGAAGACAAGCCGGCGAAGCAAGTGCAGCGGGAAGTGGCGAAGGGGAACGCTGCGGAAGGGGAGCGCGACGTGAAGGTGAAGGCTGGTGCAACAGCGACGCACAATACAAAGTCGATTGCCGCGAGACGCGTTTCGTCAACAGCCGCGGACTTGGATGCAGCGTTGCCGATTCGTCTCACTCATCCCGACAAGGTGTTGGACGCGGAGTCGGGGATTACGAAGGACGGCCTGGCGCACTACTACATGGAAATCGCACCGTACATGTTGCCGTATATCGAGGATCGACCGCTGACGCTGGTGCGATGCGTGGATGGAACGGGCAAGGCCTGCTTTTTTCAGAAGCACAAGAACGCAATGCTGCCTACTGACTTTGGCAGCATTGAGATTACCGACAAAAAGACGGGAAAGCCTGAACCTTATATCACGCTTTCCACATTGAAGGAGCTGGTTGAGCTGGCTCAACTAGGAGTGATTGAGCTGCATCCGTGGGGCTCGCGCAACGCGGACATCGAGAAGCCGGACGGGTTGGTAATCGATCTCGATCCGGACGCTGCGATTGACTGGAAGACACTGGCGGCGGCGGCGGCTGAAGTGAGGGCGCGCCTGAAGAGCCTTGGCCTTGAGAGTTTTCTGAAGACGACTGGAGGCAACGGCCTGCATGTGGTGGCTCCAATTCGTGCGGAGAATTCGTGGCCGGTGGTGAAGGAATTTGCGCACAACCTGGTGCTTGCCATGGAGAAGGACGCGCCGGATTTGTATTTGACGCGGATGACCAAAGCGGCGCGGAAGGGGAAAATCTACCTTGACTATCTTCGTAATGAGCGAGGCGCGACTGCGATTGCGCCGTATTCTCCTCGTGCGCGGGAGGGAATGCCTGTGGCTCTGCCTTTGAAGTGGGAGGAGTTGAACAAGAAGACGAGGCCTCGGTTTCTGGTGTCCGAGTTTTCTGGTTGGAAGAGGCGTCTTCAAGAAGATCCGTGGAACGGCATGGGAGAACTGAGGCAGTCTCTGCCCGCTGTAAGGAAGAAGTGAATGGGCGGCGGGGCACAGCGGCGCTGGATCAGTGGCCGGCGAGCATCATCATCAATCCAAAAATGAGCACGGGAACCAGCGCAAGGGCGGCGTAGAGCATGGCTTTACGCTTGTCCAGCGAGAACGGCACGCGCAGTTTTGGACGGGCGGCGTCCTCCACGCTGACCTGCTCCTGGTGTTCGAGGTCCCAGGCCATTTCGCTGGCCGTCTGATACCGGTTGCGCGGCTCACGCTGCAGGGCGCGGCTGAGAATCTCATCGATCTCGGCGGGAATTTCAGGGCGCAGCTTGCGCACATGGCCGGGGTCGTGGAGCAGGCGCTCGTTCATGACGGCGAGGGGATTGGGGCCGCTGAAGGGCACCTGGCCGGTGAGCATCTCGTAGAACATGATGGCCAGCGAATAGATATCGCTGCGCTGATCGCCGCGTTGGCCTTTGACCTGCTCGGGGGAGATGTAGTCGGGCGTGCCGAGGGTGGAGTTCAGATCCACAATCGTCAGGCGGCGCGCATCTTCTTTCATGGCAATGCCGAAGTCGATGAGCTTGATGCGGCCTCGGTCGTCGACCATCACGTTTTCAGGCTTCAGATCGCGGTGCACGACGCCGTGCTTGTGCATGGTGTCGAGGGCATCGCAAATCTGCAGGGTAAAGTCGACGGCGCGCTCAATGGGCAGGGGTGCTTCCTCGTTGAGGATCGAACGCAGCAGGCGGCCTTCGACCCACTCGATGACCATGTAGAGGCGGCTGCGCTTTTCGTCGGCGTAGGTCTTGACGACGCCCGGATGGTCGAGTTCCTGGCCGATCTCCTGCTCGCGCTTGAAGCGCTCGACGAGGATGGGATTGGCCTCCATTTCGGGGTGGGGTACCTTGATGGCCACCTGTCTGCCGTCGCGCAAATCCGTGGCACGGTAGAGCGTAGACATGCCGCTGTGCGCCACCGTGGCGTCGAGGCGGTAGTGGTCCAGCGTGTCTCCGGATTCGAGGATGGTCATGAGCAAGGTCTGCATAACACTCTAATTGTTACCCCTAAACCATAAGAAAAGTCTTAAGGAACCGGAAAGGTAACACGATAGGTGCAGGCTAATCCCACGCTGGACGCATCATCCAACATAGAATTGAGGGGAGACCCCGAATGCTGCGCGCCTCGCCATGGATGACCGCCTGCCTCTCGCTCGCGTTTTTTGCTGCGCCGGCGGCGGTGCGGGCTGCGGCCAAGCCGCATCCGGCGCATGTGGAGCCGCCCCAGGAGACCGGGTTTCTGAATCGGAAGATCGAGCTGCACGGGTTGACTTACCGCTTTCAGGTTTACCTGCCGGAAGACTGGCGGCGCGACGACCATAAGCAATGGCCGATCATTTTGTTTCTGCACGGGCGCGGGGAACGGGGCTCGGAAGGCATGTGGCAAACGCAAATTGGCCTGGCGGCGGAGGTGCGCGACCATCCGGAGCGCTGGCCGTTTGTGATTGTGCTGCCACAGTGCCCGGAGCCAAGCTACTGGACCGACCCGGAGATGCAGACGCTGGCCATGGCGGCGTTTGACCAGGAGGTGGCGGAGTTCCATACCGATCCCGAGCGGACGTATCTCACCGGCATCAGCCTTGGCGGATACGGCGCATGGGAGCTGACGCGGACTGATCCGCATCGCTGGGCGGCCATCGCCATTGCCTCCAGCGGCGTGTTCTGGAGCTATGCGCCGGAGCGCTGGCAGCAGATCAACACGCTGCCGGGCGAATATGCCAAGGCTGTGGGGCATACGGCAGTATGGCTGTTTCACGGCGCGGAGGATAACGTGGTGCCGCTGCGCGAGAGCGATCTGATGTACGACGCGCTGAAAGCTTCAGGCGGGCGTGTGCGGCTGTGGATCTACCAGGGACTGAAGCACGACTCGTGGACGCGGGGCTTCAACGAGCCGGAGCTGCCGCGCTGGCTGCTGGCGCATCGTGCTGAAGGGATTGTGGCGGGAGATAAAGCATCGCAGAGCGCGAAGCCGCCGGCAGAGCCGCCAGCCTTCGCCGAGCGCCTGCTGGTTCCGCTGCATCCACCGGCCATCAAGCTGACGCCCGCACAGCTTGACGCGCTGACGGGCGACTATCGCGACCGCAGCGGCCGACCGGAAATCACTGTCTTCCGCCAGGGCGAGCAACTTTACATGAAGAACCGGGTGGGCGAAGTTGACGAAATGGCCGCGGAACAACCGTTCGTCTTCTACTATCCCAACGGTTCCAGCATTACGCGGCTCAACTTTGAACGCGACACGCAAGGCCACGTGACTGCCCTGGTGCTTCGGGACGACCGTCACGAAGAACGCTGGGAAAGGCATGTGCAGGCGGCGAGCAGGTAAAGGCAGGGAAAGGCAGGGAACAGGGAACAGGGAACAGGGATCAGGGAACATGGACTGGTTCAAGGTTCGGAGCGGAGCGGCAGCGGGCTCTTCTATTCCCTATTCCTTATTCCCTGTTCCTTATTCCCTATTCCTTATTCCCTAGTCCCTATTCCCTGTTCCCTGCCTCTGTGGAACTGGTTCTGGGGCTGGTGCGTAATAATCTGTGCACTCGCTTTTCGGGAGGCCGTTTATGTATTGCAGCTCATGTGGTAACGCTTTGACCCAGGGATTGGCCTTCTGCCCCAATTGCGGGCGTCCGGTCGCTCCCGTCGTGCCTCCCGTCCCCGGCCTCCAGTTCCAGTTGGAAAGCTACGCAGGCAAAATCAAGGCTCTGGGCATTGTCTGGTTTTTCTTCGCGGGCTATTCGGTGCTGAGCGGCTTTGCGGTCCTCGCCTTCGCCCATGGCATCTTTTCCCATCACTTCGGCAACTGGGACAACGGGCCATGGTCCAATGGCTTCGGACCTGATTGGTTCGGGCCGGCGATCTTTCATATTGTGTGGGTTGCCATCCTGGTGCGCACTTGCCTGGCTCTCGTGACCGGCTATGGCCTGTATATGCGCGCCCGCTGGGGACGGATCCTGGCCATTGTCGCCGCCATCCTGAGCCTGATCAAGTTCCCCTTTGGAACCGCTCTCGGCATCTGGACCCTGGTGGTGCTGCTCGGCTTCCAGAACAGCACGCTCTACGAGCAATTGGAGCAGCGCTAGGCGGAGGCGTGTGGCGGGGGGTCGTCGCTTGATGGAGCGTTGGCCCCCATCCGCGGAATCTGGAAGTAACTTGCTTCAAGGCTGCAGAGAAGGTTGTAGCGAACAATGTAATAAAGCGCCGCTACGCCGTCCCAAACCGTAATCTTCTTGCCTTCCTCATACGTGCGGCCGTAGTAACTTATAGGCGTTTCATAGATGGCGCACTTGAGCTTGGCAACCTTGGCGGTGACCTCAATCTCAAACCCGAAGCCGCTGGAATTGATCCTCATCTGCCGGATAATGTCGCCGCGGAAGGCCTTGTAGCAGGTCTCCACATCGGTGAGATTGATGTTGGTTGCGAGATTCGACAGGAAGGTAAGCAGCTTGTTGCCGAGGTAGTGATAGAAGTACAAAACGCGCGTTGCTTTCCGCACCAGGAACCGCGAACCGAACACCACATCCGCGTGGCCATTCAGGATGGGCGCAATCACGTCGGGGATCTCCTGCGGATCATATTCGAGATCCGCGTCCTGGACGATGACAATCTCCCCGCGCGTGAGGCGGAACCCGGTCTTCAGGGCTTCCGTTTTGCCCCCATTTTTCCGGTGGCGCGTGGTCTGAATCTGGCTATATTTTGCGGACAGGCCGGCAAGAATCTCGGCTGTGCGGTCGGTGGAGCAATCGTCAACGATCACAATCTCAAGCAACCGCGGCACCAGCAGCAGCTTGTCCACAATGGCCGCCAGCGTCTGCTCCTCGTTGTAAACGGGAACGACAACGGATAAGCACTTGTCTTGCATAAAACGCGTTCTCCGTTTCCGGGAGCATGGGATTTCAGACAGCCCTGTACCTGCGGAATTATATAGGCGGCAGCTTCGGAGCTTGCCGTCCGCGCGCCTTTCAGGCCTTTCAATCATGGCGGTTGCGCCTCAGCGGCCGCCATTGCACTTTCGTGTATGATCGTAGATTCCAATCGCCCGTTTTGCTGCATACAACCCTTCCCCGCGCGGGAAACCAGAGAGGCTGAAGGATGAAAAAGGATCGGCTCGATGGTCTGTATCTGGTGTCTCTGGGCGCACTGGTCTTTATTCTTCTGGGCGTGGTGATGGAGAACGGCGCCGCATCGCCGCAGGCGGATTTTCGCGGGCTCTATTTCCCGGCGCAATGCCTCTTCCAGCACTGTGACCCGTACTCCCAAGCGGATGTGCTGCCGATCTATCGCGCCTCCGGCGTAGACCGTGCCTCAGACAGCGAAAAGGTGCGCCAGATTGCGACGCAGAGCGTGTATCTGCCCACTGTGTTTGCCGCCTCGCTTCCCTTCGCGCTGCTTCCCTGGTCCGTCTCGCACATGGCATGGCTGGTGCTCACCATCGCCGGCCTTATCCTTGCGGGGTTTCTGGCGTGGAGCCTGGCGGCGGATTATCGGCCGGTGCTGGCCGGGGCGCTGGTGGGCTTTCTGCTGGCCAACAGCGAAGTGCTGCTGATTACGGGCAACGCGGCTGGCCTGGTTATTAGTCTCTGCATTGTTGCTGTGTGGTGCTTCGTAAAAGACCGTTTTGTGCCGGCCGGCATTGTGTGCCTGGCTGTGAGCCTGGCGGTGAAACCGCACGACACTGGGCTGGTGTGGCTGTATCTGCTGCTGGCCGGCGGCATCTACCGCAAACGCGCGTTGCAAACGCTGCTGGCCACGGCCGTTATCAGCATCCCCGGAGTTCTGTGGGCCTGGGTTCGATCGCCGCATTGGATGAGCGAGCTAAGCGCCAACCTTGCAGCATTTTCAGCACGCGGCGGCACCAATGATCCCGGCCTGGCTTCTGGCGGCGCTCACGGCCTGGGGACGGTGGTCAGCCTGCAGCCTATTTTCAGTTTCTTCCGCGACGATCCGCATTTCTATAATCCGGCGAGCTACCTGGTCTTCGGCTTGCTCCTGCTGGTTTGGGCTTTCGCGACCCTGCGGGCACGGGCCACCCCGGCTAATTTCTGGCTGGCGCTGGCCGCCGTGTCGGCGCTGTCGATGCTGCCCGTCTATCACCGCCAGTACGACACCAAGCTGCTGCTGCTGGCCGTGCCCGCCTGCGGCCTGCTGTTCCTGGAGCGCGGACTCACGGGCTGGCTTGCCCTGCTGGTCACGTCCCTTGGCTTTGTTTTGAACGGCGATTTGCCATGGGTGATTTTCTTCGCGCTCGTGAACGCGCTTCACCTGGGTGGCACCGGGGTGATTGGGCTGGTCCTAGTGTTGGTGCAGGTGTTTGCGGCTCCGCTGATCCTGTTGGCCATGAGCGTGTTTTATTTATGGATGTATCTGCGGCGCGCGATCGCCCGGGACGCGCACAGCCCGGCATGAAGCCGAGCCGGGGACACCGTCTGTGGTAGTGTCAACAGACCTAATACGAATAACTGGGACGCCCGGCCTGGCTCTGATCCTCGGCAAGCTGATAGATCCTGATCGGATTGCAGGCGTGATCCTGCTCATAATTTGCGAGCGCGGCTTCATCGCGAGACGAGGCGACGGTCAGGTGGCACTCTGTGCAGATTGAGTCATAGGAACCGTTCGGGTTGAGCCGGTGGGGGAAGGTTCGCTGCGGGCCAGGCAACATGATGGTCCTCTTTCTGATTGGAATGATGTCAGTAATGGAAACTTAGCGGATACAAAGATCCGTGTATGGTCAGTTCAGAACATCGTGCGTTTTTTTGGGTCGAGACAGGCAACCTTTTTCGCCGGAGCGTCCGGAAGGCTGCGATGGCAGACCGTCGGCATCGGTCAGCGAGTGAGCTAGCTCACACTTCCCGGATCTTTGCTCAATTACAATTTCCACCATGAGCTTCCCTGAAATCCGCATGCGCCGGCTTCGGCGCACCGAGTCGCTGAGGGCACTGGTCCGCGAGACTTCCCTCGATCCAGGCGACCTGATCTATCCTCTGTTTCTGGTTCCCGGTGAGGGTATCCGCAAGCCCATTGGCTCGATGCCCGGCGTATTTAATCTCTCCGTTGACGAGGCGGTTCGCGAAGCGGAAGAAGCCGCCAGCCTGGGCATCGGCGGTCTGCTACTGTTCGGGCTGCCTGAGAGTAAGGACGAACAGGCCTCGGGCGCGTATGACGACCGGGGGATTGTGCAGGAGGGATTGCGTGCGTTCAAGCAATCGGCGGCGGCAAAAAAGCTGGTTCTGATTGCGGACGTTTGCCTGTGCGAGTACACCAGCCATGGGCACTGCGGCATTGTGGCGGAAACCGAGGACGGCTTTGAGGTGGAAAACGATTCGTCGCTGCGGCTGCTGGCCAGTACCGCATCTTCGCTTGCCCGCGCGGGTGCTGATATTGTGGCGCCGAGCGACATGATGGACGGACGCGTGGCCGCCATTCGCGAAACGCTGGATCACGACGGCTGCGCGGACACGCCGATTCTCAGCTACGCGTCAAAGTTCGCATCCGCGTTTTATGGACCGTTCCGTGAAGCAGCGGACTCGGCACCGCAATTCGGGGATCGCAAGACGTACCAGATGGATGGCGCGAATATTCGCGAAGCCATGCGGGAGATTGATCTGGATCTGCAGGAAGGCGCGGACATGATTCTGATGAAGCCGGCCATGCCGTATCTCGATGTGATTCGTGCGGCGCGCGAGCGGGTGGATGTGCCGATAGGCGCTTATCAGGTGTCTGGGGAATACTCCATGCTGCAGGCGGCGTTTGAAAAGGGCTGGCTGGACCGCGATCGCGCGATTCTGGAATCGCTGCTTGGGATGCGGCGCGCGGGGGCGGGGTTTATCGTGACTTACTTTGCGAAGGATGCGGCGAAGCTGCTGGGATAATGCAGTGAGCATGTCGGAACATGCATACGATAAAGCCTGGAAGCGCTATCGGCGCCTGCGGCTTCATTGCTGGTTGGCATTCGCTGGTTTTGGGCTGAGCGGATTGACAGCGGTGTTTGCCGATCTGTCATCTAGATTTGGAGAAGCAAGTCTCATCCCCATCCCAGCGTTCTGGCTTTACTTTATGATTACGCGCTCGCGCCTTCGTAGTTTTCCTCGCCCGCGCTGCGACAAGGAATTCAAAAGAAGATGGATGAGCGAGAGCCGGTTTCCCCGGGGATCATGCCCGCATTGCGGTTTGCACAAGTTCAGCACTGAGAATAGCCAGTTGTCCGACCACAGTCAGATTTCGCGCTACAATCTCCGCATGAACCGCTCCGCCCAGCAAGTCCTCGAAGATGCGCGTCAATTGCCCCATGGCGATCTGGATTCGCTGATCGGGGAACTCTTCCGAGTCGGCGACGGTTCCATGGATGCCGAAATTGACTCTGCATGGAAGGCGGAAGTTGAGAGCCGCGTCGCTGAGTCAGAGGCCGGAACTGCCGTCACCTATTCCTGGGAAGAAGTTGAGGCTCCTCTGCGCGCTCGCCTGGCCGCATGATCAGGAAGCGCATTCGCGAATAGCTGCAGCCACCAATCTATCCTGCGCACCGGTTCATGATTATGAACATAGGAAGCCCTGTACATATGGGCACTCCCGATCTATGAATGTTGCAGGGGTTAAAACCCACTCATCTTTTTGCGTTTATCGGCACGACTGAAGTCGTGCCCTGTTACAAAGCAACTTGTGCAGAAAATCCCTTGCCGATTTTTTATTTGGCTTCTTCGCAACTATCCGCGCACCACCGTGTTTGCCTGATTAAAAGGCTGGCAGACTCTCGATCTATTCCTAATGCTGAGTTGAGCGCCCACCAAAGCCAATAAGACTGTTCGCACCCTGATCCTGCACAAATGTGTCAGAGGCAATCCTTCGTGCCTGCTCCTCGTCCTGCGAGTTCCACGTAAGAAAAACAACACCAAATTGGAAAGGATGTAACTTTTATGGATTCCAGGACCCAGCACAGGATTTTGCCCTTCGCACTCGCCTCTTTGGCAGCCGCCGCATTGGTGGCCACAGGCTGCTCCGCCGGTGGAGGTTCTTCACCCTCCTCGCCCACTACACCAACTGTCCAGAGCGGATCCTCTTTTGTGGTTGGCACAGACGCTCCAATGGCCAGCGTGGTTTCGTTCGCTGTGCAGTTGCAGAGCGTGGAGGCAATCGACTCAAACAACAACGGCCACCCGCTCATCAGCGGGACTCCCACGGTCGACTTTGCTCGCTTCAACGGACTGCAGACACTGCTCGACATGAATGACGTTCCAGTGGGCACATATAACAGCGTTCAGATCACGATGGGCACGGCGACTCTCGGATATCTCAACGTGCCTGGCAGCGGCGCGCCCACCATCGTTACGGAAGCCGCAACGCTTTCTACCAGCACCATCACCGTGAACCTGGCCAAACCCCTCATCATCACCCAGGCGGGCGCGCCTTCCGGCCTGCGCATGGACTTCGATCTCCGCAAGTCAATCCAGGTTGATTCGAACGGCAACATCACCGGCGATGTGACGCCAACCTTCAACGTTACCGCCGTGGCCAACACCGATCCAGGCGGCTATATCGATTGCTTTGACGCGGCCGTGGTGAGTGTTAGCAGCGGCGGCCAGTCCTTCGTGGTTCAGGGGCCGCATGGTGAAAACTTCACTGTCAACGTGGGCGGCCAAACCGAGTGGGAGAACAACGAGAGCATCAGCGACCTGACCACCAGCAGCATTGTCACCATCTCCGGCACGCTCGATCAAGCCGACCAGACCATCGACGCCGACGATATCGGGATTCTGACGCAGACGGGCTTCTATGCGGGCGGCCAGATTACTTACGTCACGCCCTCGAGCGGCCCCGCTACCAGCTTCGACCTGTATGTGCGCGGACTTCTTCCCACTACTACAGGCCTGACCCTCGGCGAACTTGCAACGGTGGATCTGAGCGGCAATGAAAACTACTTCATCTACTGGTTCCACAATCCGCTCACCCACTTTGTCTTCAACCAAAGCCTGCTGCTACCGGGCCAGCACGTCTCCGTTGGAGGCCCGGCCTCGGGCGCTGCCAATGCCAATGACGTTACGGTCAAGCGGGTTGTTCTGCGCCACTGGGGATATAACTCGACCGTGGTTGCTAACAGCGTGAACGCCGGCCAAGGCACATTCCAGATCCAGATCAACGGATTTGCCGGAGTGCTGATTCCGCAGACCGTCACCGTCTACACCGCGCCTGGAACCAAGTGGCGCAACGGCCTCTCGGGCATCACCAGCGTCACGAGTGGCGCAAACGTCCGTATCGTCGGGTTGCTCATCAAGGACCCAGTCTCGGGGAACACCTGCCTGCTTGCACACTACGTCGACACGCTCGACTAGCGCGCAAACCAAGCCCTCCCCCAGCGCCGGAGTTGCCCCCAGACAACTCCGGCGTTTTTTCGCGGAAAAGACAGGCGCCGAGGAATCGGGCCTGGCTCGGTGGATTGAGATGCAGCTATCCCCGGATAAACTCCAGCAGGTCCTTATTCACTTCGTCCTTGCGCGTCGAACACAGTCCGTGCGGCGCGCCCTTATACACTTTCAGCGTTGATCCCTTGACCAGCGCCGCCGAAAGCAACGCCGAGTCGTTGATGGGGACGATCTGATCGTCGTCGCCATGGATGATCAGCGCAGGCACGTCGATCTTTTTCAAATCTTCGGTAAAATCCGTTTCCGAAAACGCCTTGATGCAGTCGAAACAGGCTGGATATCCGGCCTGCATCCCCTGCAGCCAAAATGAATCCCGCAATCCTTGCGAAACTTTGGAACCGGGGCGGTTGGCCCCATAGAATGGCTCGCTCAGGTCTTTGAAAAACTGCGAACGGTCGGCTTGAACTCCGGAGCGGATCCCGTCGAACACTGAAATCGGCAATCCAAGCGGGTTGTTTTCGGTCTTCAGCATCAGCGGTGGCACTGCGCCGATGAGCACCGCCTTGGCCACGCGGCTCGACCCATGCCGGCCAATGTACCGTGCGACTTCGCCGCCTCCAGTGGAATGGCCCACATGGACGGCGTCCTTCAAATCGAGTGCCGCGGTCAATGCGGCAAGATCGTCGGCATAGGTGTCCATGTCGTTCCCGCCCCATGATTGGCCAGAACGCCCATGCCCGCGCCGGTCGTGCGCAATGGTGCGGTATCCGTGCGAGGCGAGAAACGCCATCTGGTCTTCAAACGCGTCCGCACTGAGCGGCCACCCGTGACTGAAGACAACAGGCTGGCCCGTGCCCCAGTCTTTGAAATAAATCTGGGTTCCGTCGGTGGTTGTAATCTGAGGCATAGAAAGTTCTCCTTGGCGTTATGGATGCTGGGGGAGTTGGCAGGAAGCGATTTTAAATCTGATCAGGTTTCGCTGCGACCACAAATTCCTTTGCGATCCATCAACTGTGTGGTCTTCTAAAAGCACCCGCCTATGCTCAAGCGCCTTGAAACCTATTTTGAGTTCACCCGCCTGGGAACCAACTGGCGGACGGAGATCCTCGCCGGGGTCACAACATTCCTGACCATGGCCTACATTGTCCTGGTCAACCCGTCCATATTGAAGGACGCGGGGATGCCGCTGGCGGCCGTGACCGCGGCGACCTGCCTGTCAGCCGCTATCGGCTCGATTCTGATGGGCATCGTCGCGCGCTATCCCATCGCCCTGGCGCCGGGGATGGGGCTTAACGCCTACTTCACGTATACCGTTTGCCTGAAGATGCATATTCCCTGGCAGACTGCGCTGGGCGCTGTGTTTCTTTCCGGCTGCATCTTCCTTGCGCTGACCGCGGGGGGCATCCGGCAAATGATTCTGCACGCCATTCCGCACGAGCTATACGCGGCCGTGGCGAGCGGCATCGGCCTGTTCATCGCGTTTATTGGATTCCGCAATGCGGGCCTGGTGATTGCCGATCCCGCGACGCTGGTGGGGCTGGGAAATATTCGGAACCCGACTACGGGTCTCGCGCTGATTGGGCTCATCCTGATGGTCGGGCTGGAGGTGAAGAAGGTTCGCGGGTCAATCTTGATTGGCGTGCTCACCACGACCGCGCTGGCGTGGGGGCTGGCCTTCACCATTGTTCACGCCGCGCCGTCCACTGATTTCTTCTCGCCCACTTCCGTGGCCTGGGCGCAGACCATGGTTCACTGGACGCCCCCGAGTGGCGGCTTTGCCTCACTGGGCGCGACCGCGTTCAAGCTCGATATTCGCGGCGCATTCAACAAGGGCCTGCTGGAAATTGTTTTCGTCTTTTTCTTCGTCGACCTGTTCGACAATCTGGGCACACTGGTGGCCGTGACCAAGCGCGCAGGGCTCATCTCCGCGGATCATTCGATTCCCAGGCTGAACCGCATCCTGTTTGCGGACGCTACGGCTACCGTGCTCGGCTCGCTCACCGGAACCTCGACCGTTACCAGCTATGTGGAGTCGACCGCGGGCGTGGCTGCGGGCGGCCGCTCAGGTATTACGGCCATTGTTACTGGATTGCTTTTCCTCGGCGCCATTGGCGCTGCGCCCTTCGTCGGCATTGTGCCCAGCGCAGCCACTGCGCCGGCACTGATGCTGGTGGGCTCGCTGATGCTCGCCACCATTACGGAGATTCGCTGGACCGACCCGCTGGTCGCCGTTCCCGCTTTTCTGACCCTGGTCCTCATCCCGCTCACGTATTCCATCGCCAACGGGCTTGGATTCGGGATCATCTCCTGGGCTGTCCTGCATTTGGTCACGGGCAAATTCACGCGCAAGGATTGGCTGCTCTACATCCTGGCGGCACTGTTCCTCGCGCGCTTCATTTATCTCGGAGCAAGCTAAAGGAATGTCGATTCGCTCCTTGCGGTTTTTCCCTGCCGCAAGATTGGAAGGCAATGAAGCCTTTGCGAGCCAGTAGCGAGCGTCTGCCGCGCCGCGGGGGACGGATGCGCCACGGCAGGCGGCGGGTGCTAGCATTGCTTCACAGCCACAAGGGAGCTTTTATGCACTGGTACCACCTGGTTTCTTACTTTTTTGGCGGCGCTTTCCTCGCCAACTCCCTGCCCCATCTTCTCAATGGCATGTCCGGAATGCCCTTCCAGAGTCCCTTCGCCAAGCCGCCCGGGGAGGGTCTGTCGTCGCCCACGGTCAATGTTTTGTGGGGTTTCGTCTGCCTCTTCATCGCCTGGCTTCTGCTGTTTCACGCAGGCGCTTTCGACCTGCACAACATTGGCCACGTGCTGATTGTGGGCGCCGGATTTCTGCCCATGTCGGTGGTACTCGCCCGTTCCTTTGGGCGCTTCCATGGCCACGTATAGGCCGTTGGCGACGATGCATCTCTCTCGATTCCACAGCGTGTTGTTCGCTTGCTTTGTCGCCACCGCGGCTGTTGTTTCCGCAGGTGCAGACGACACGGTGCAGGTGGTCCACACCTATCCGCACGACGCGCAGGCCTTCACGCAGGGGCTCATCTATTCCGGCGGCCATATCTACGAGAGCACCGGGATCAAAGGCCAGTCGTCGCTGCGCATGGAAGACCTTGAGACCGGCCGCATTCTGCAGTTTCAGGATGTGCCGAAGTACTTTGGCGAGGGGCTTACCGAGTGGGGAAACACACTGATTCAAGTCACCTGGCAGGACCACATCGGCCTGGTGTACGACCGCTTCAGCTTCAAGTTGCTGCGCACGTTCTCATATACCGGCGAGGGCTGGGGCCTTACCCAGGATGGCAAAAGCATTATCCTTTCTGACGGCACAGCAACACTCCGCTTTCTCGATCCCACAACCTTCAAGGTTCAGCGCCGGGTTACGGTCACGGACCACGGCAAGCCCATGCCACCAGATCAGCTCAACGAGCTTGAATATGTGCACGGCCAAATTTATGCCAACCTCTGGCACACGGACCGCATTGCGCGGATATCGCCTGCCACCGGAAAGGTTCTTGGCTTTATCAATCTCGCAGGCTTGTTGTCCGACGCGGAGCGCTCCACGCCGGAAGCGGTTCTGAATGGCATAGCCTACGATTCCGAGCATGACCGCCTGTTTGTCACGGGCAAGCTTTGGCCGAAGATTTTCGAAATTAAAGTCATTCCCGAAGCAGCCAGGGTTATTCCTGCTAAGAAGAGTAAGTAGTCAATCGGAACTGGATCGGAGAGGATGCCGACAGCCATTTTTCTGCAGGCCGCTCTCAACGGCGACAGGGTTCACCCGGCGGCGCCGCGCACCCCGGCTGCCATTGCGGACGCGGCTCACGCGGTGGTGGAAGCCGGCGCTCACTCCGTGCATGTGCATGCATTCGACGATGTGGGCCGGGAGACTCTCGACGGCCAAATCTGCGCAAGTGTCCTGCGCGCAATCCGGTCTCTCTGTCCCGCGATTCCGATTTCCCTGACCACCTCGGCGACGATTGTTGGAGACCCGGCTGAGCGTTTCAGAATCGTCGAGGCGTGGCGGGAAATGCCTGACCTTGTAACGGCGAATCAGGGCGAACCGGGAATTGGCGAGCTATGTGAGTTGCTGCTGGCGCGGGGCGCGGCTATCGAAGCTGGATTGCTGACGGTTGAGGACGCGCGAGCCTTCGTGAATTCCGGATTGGCAGGCCGGTGCCGCCGCGTTCTGATCGAGCCGCTGGACGCTGATCCGACGCTTGCTTTGCACCACGCCGCCGAAATGGAAGACATTGTGGTGTCCGCGGGGATCACGCTTGAGCAGGTTCACCACGGTTACGGCATAGCGTGTTGGGCGGTCAATCGGCGTGGACTGGATCGAGGGCACGGGATCCGTACCGGCATGGAAGATGTAACGCTGCTGCCCGACGGCACGCCGGCACGGGACAACGCCGATTTGGTGGCGGCGGCGGCGCGCTTGATCCGCACGCATGATAGGGCCGGAACCACAAGCGCACTCTGAACAAAGCCGGGGGGCTTTGATTTTGAGGCGCAAAATATTACATGCGCTCGCCGTCACATCCGGCAATCATGGTCGCCGCGTATATTCATGCGCAAGCAAGGTGCGCTATGGACCTATCCGATTTTTTCAGCCCCAACCTGCTACAGAACGCAGCGATACTTACCGTTTTTCTGGCTTTCGTTGGCTACCTGGCCACGTTCCTCAGCGCCCGCATGCTGGCTCGGCGCAAGGACGAACTCGACCTGGTGAACAAGCGCCTCAACGAATTCTACGGCCCCCTGTACGTTGCTTCGCAGGCCGGAAACATCGCTTACCGCTCACTGCTGAGCAAGCAAGGAAAGACGCAGAGCGATCCCATCACCGACGCGGAGATGAAGGACTGGGTTCTGTGGATGACGACCATCTTCATGCCGCTCAACGACACGCGCGAAAAGATCATCATTGAGAAGGCATACCTGGTTGTGGAGGAGCAGATGCCGCGCTGCCTGCTCGACTTTGTGACGCATGTTGTGGGATACAAGGCCGTTTTGTCGAAGTGGGCGCAGGGCGACTATGTTGAGCGCCGCTCCACGATCGGCTGGCCTCCGGAGTTCGATGATTATGTGGAGCGCTCATACCGCGCCCTCAAGGCTGAGCAGACACGGCTGATTCATAGCCATTTGTGGGGGATTAAGCGGCGGCTGATCGAGCGCAAGCGGTGAAACAGAGGTCAGGGGGTTCCCATTCCTAATACCGGGAAGGCCCCTCAAACCCCTTCCGCGACGGCTGGATGCAGAGATGCAACATGCGCCACCGCCTTGGTGAGCCGCGCCTGGTGCGGACGGCTTTTCTTGCTTCGCTCGGGCGTGTAGATGTGCTCGATGCGCTCAACCAAATATGCGCCGGGAACAAATTCGCCGGCGGTGTCAACTCCATGGCCGGGCAGCAGGACCACGTCGCCCGGCTTAGGCAAGGTGTGCAGCGTCTCCAGCGGCACCAGGTTCACACAGCCGCCTTCCGGGGAAACGAACTCAAGGCAGTTCATGCTGTGCAGCGTGCCCTCGCGCGCTTCCTTGGCCTCGCGCCGCCCTTTCCATGCTTGATAGAAGGCGGCAATCATGGTCGGCAGTCCCAGCAGAAACCATGCCAACGTGGCCAAAAACGTACCCAACGGCGAGATATAAATCAAATAATTCAACATGACTTCCTTGTTCTCCTGTTCAAGTGTGTACGGGCACCGGAATTCAGTCTGCTTTTCTCAGCTTCGGCGGTTCCTGCCGATCCCGCGGAACACCACCATACCAGCCCACCTCACCCTTCCGCACCTTGAAAATGGAAAAGCCCCGGCGGCCGCCGAGGCTTCATTATCCATTCATCATTGCCCTTCAACCGGGCGCTTCATTGCCCTCGGCCATGCGAGGGAGCGACGGCGTGCCCTACGCGTTCAGCGAGATCACCTGCGCCACCGCTTTGGTGAGTCGCGCATGGTGCGGCCGCCGCTTTATGAACGTTGCCGGCGAATAGATGTGCTCCACGCTCTCCACCCGGTACGCGGATGTATGTATCTTGCCGCCGGCGGCCAAGTCGCCGGGGAGAAGCACCACGTCGCCAATCCTCGGCAGCGAGTGCAGCGTCTCCAGCGGCACAAGGTTGATGGAATGCCCGTCCGCGTTCACAAACTCCAGGCAATTCATGCTGTGCAGCGTGCCCTCGCGGGCATCCCGCGCCTCCTGCCGTGTCTTGAACGTTTGGTAGTAAGTAGCAATAGTCAGTGGCATGGCAACGGTGAAACCAAAGATGCTGGTAAAGTGCGCAATGTCTTCGGCAGTTACAAACATGAATCATTCCCTCTGACTGAAAGCTATCAAATTCAGAGGTTCATCGCGCGTTACATTTCTTAAGGGCTGCAGGAACGCAAAAAGGGCAGCTCCTGTCAAAGAGAATCCGCCCTTCCCAAGCTGTGCTGCCGAGTGTGAACTGAGAACTCAGAACTGTGAACCGCTTCTATGCCACAGCTTCAATCGGCGTGCGCAGTCCAAGATTCTTCCATAACCGTATGGTTGGGCTGGCCTGATTGATGGTGTAGAAGTGCAAGCCCGGCGCACCGTTGCGCATCAGGTTATCGCAGAGCCGGGTCACAGCTTCAAGCCCAAAGTCGAGAAGCGCGTCCTTGTCGTGCTGCAGTTCTTCCAGGCGAAGACGGATCCATCGCGGCAGGTCTGCGCCGCAGCTATTGCAGAAGCGCAGCGTGTTGGCGTAGCCGGTGATGGGCATGATGCCCGGCACGATGGGAATCTGGATGCCGGCGTTGACACAGCGGTCGATGAAGTCGAAGTAGGCGTCGGCGTTATAGAAGAGTTGGGTCAGCGCTCCGTCCGCGCCCGCCTCCACCTTGCGGCGGAAGTTGTCGAAGTCCACAGTGGGATTGGGCGCCTGGGGATGCATCTCAGGGTAAGCGGCGACCTCAATCTGGAAGGCATCGCCATGGGTCATGCGGATAAAGCTGACCAACTCGCTGGCGTAGTGAAATTCGCCCGGCGCTGAGGAACTTGTGGCCGTGGCGGGCAGGTCGCCGCGCAGGGCCACGATGCGCTTGACGCCCGCCCGTTGATAACGATGGAGAAGCGCGGCGATGTTGGCGCGCGTGGAGCCAACGCAAGTCAGGTGCGGCACGGCTTCCACGCCGGAATGCTCAACTACAGTCACCAGCGTTTCGTAGGTGCCGTCCTGGGTCGACCCGCACGCGCCGTGGGTGATGGAAAAATAGTCTGGCCCCGCGGCGGCGAGTTCGGCGACCACGGCAGGCAACTTAGCCGCACCCTCAGGAGTGCGCGGCGGAAAAAGTTCGAAGGAATAACTTCGCGGCGCAGTCATGCACACTCCCCGAAAAGCAAGATGACAGATTACAGATGACAGGTTTCAGAAAAAACAGAGGTGTCATCTGTAACCTGTCATCTGTCATTTAGTACCTGTAGTTATCCGCCTTGTACGGGCCTTCTACCGGCACGCCGAGATACTCGGCCTGCTTGGGAGTAAGAGTAGTAAGCTTGACCCCGATCTTTTCGAGATGCAGCCGCGCCACTTCCTCGTCCAGGTGCTTCGGCAGCACGTACACGCCGATCTTGTAGCTGTCCTTCTTTGCCCAGAGATCGAGCTGCGCCAGCGTCTGGTTGGCAAAGCTGTTGCTCATCACGAAGCTCGGATGCCCGGTCGCGCAACCCAGGTTCACCAGGCGCCCTTCGGCCAGCATGAAAATCTCATGCCCATCGGGGAAGATGTACTTGTCCACCTGGGGCTTGATGTTGAGCTTGGTCACACCCGGCTCAGCGTTGAGCGGGTCCACTTGAATCTCGTTGTCGAAGTGCCCAATGTTGCAGACGATCGCCTGGTTCTTCATCTTCCTCATGTGGTCCAGCGTGATGATGTCCACGTTGCCGGTGGTGGTGACGTAGATATCGCCGCGTCCCAGCGTGTCTTCAACGGTGGTGACTTCGTAGCCTTCCATCGCCGCCTGCAACGCGTTGATGGGATCGATCTCGGTGATAACGCAGCGAGCACCCATGCCGCGAAGAGACTGCGCGCAGCCCTTGCCCACATCGCCATAGCCGCAGATGACCGCAACCTTGCCCGCAACCATCACGTCCGTCGCGCGCTTGATGCCGTCAGCCAGGGACTCGCGGCAGCCATACAGGTTGTCGAATTTCGATTTGGTCACGGAGTCATTTACGTTGATGGCGGGGACCAGCAGCTTGCCCTGCTCCAACATTTTGTAAAGACGATGAACGCCCGTGGTGGTCTCTTCTGAAACGCCGCGCCATTCCTTTGCTACTTTATGCCAGTGTTGCGGATCTTCCGCATACACCTTCTTGAGCAGGTCCTTGATGACCTTCTCTTCGTGGCTGCCGGAAGGGGAATCGACCCACTTGTCGCCGTCTTCGAGCTCGTAGCCTTTGTGGATGAGCAGCGTAACGTCGCCGCCATCATCGACCACCAGCTCAGGGCCCTTGCCACCCTTGTGCGCCAGCGCCTGGTAGGTGCACCACCAGTACTCCTCAAGGCTTTCGCCCTTCCACGCAAACACCGGTACGCCTGCGGCTGCAATGGCCGCGGCCGCATGGTCCTGCGTCGAAAAGATATTGCAACTCGCCCAGCGCACATCGGCGCCCAGGCTCACCAGAGTCTCAATCAAGACCGCCGTTTGAATCGTCATGTGCAGCGATCCCGTAACGCGCACACCGGCCAGCGGCTTGCCCGCAGAGTACTTGTTCCGAATGGACACCAGGCCCGGCATCTCATGCTCGGCGATGTTGATTTCCTTCCGGCCCCAGTCCGCCAGAGACATATCCGCTACTTTGTAAGCCAGTTCCGTAATTTCAAGTGCTGAAGCTGCCATATTCGATTCTCCTTGTTGAATTCTCTGTCAATCTCGCCAGTTTCCACGCGGCGAAAGCCTGTCTGCCCGACTTCGCCAATTCTTCTCACATCGTCGAATCGTGATATGTTGATATGTATCAGACCCGCGGCAGCGCCGTCAACCGGAAACTATGCCCTCGATTGTGAAAATCCTCAAAGTCGTCGCCGAACCTAATCGGCTCCGCATCCTGCTGCTGCTGCGCGCTGAGGAGCTTACCGTCGCCGAACTGCAGGAAATTCTGACCATGGGCCAGAGCACCATCTCCACACACCTGTCGCAGTTGAAGCACGCGGGGCTGGTGGAAGACCGCCGAACCGGCAAGAACAGTCTTTACCGTCTTTGTCCTGCGGACGGCAGCCCTTTGGACGAGATTCTGGACAGGGCCAAATCGGAACTCCCCGAAGCCGCCCCCGATCAAGCGGCGATGCGCGGCGTGGTGAAAAAGCGCCAGGACAAGATGCGAAGCTTCTTCGACTCCGTGGCTGGCCGCCTTGGGAAGGACTACGTTCCCGGCAAATCGTGGAAAAGCCTGGCAGAAGCGCTGTTGCGCCTGATGCCGCCGATGGTCATCGCCGATCTGGGCGCGGGCGAGGGCGCGTTCAGCCTGCTGCTGGCGCAGCGCGCAAAGAAGGTGATTGCGGTCGATACTTCGGCCAAGATGATTGAAGTGGCGCGCGAGCAGGCTCTGCGCCACGAGGTGAAGAATGTCGATTACCGTCTCGGCGACATGGAAGAAGTTCCCATCAAAACCGGCACCGTCGACCTGGTCTTCTTCTCGCAGTCGCTGCACCACGCGCTGCACCCCGGACGGGCGCTGGCTGAAGCGAACCGCATTCTACGCCCCGGCGGCCGCCTGGTGATTCTCGACCTGGTGAAGCATCGATTCGAGGAAGCCCGCGAGCTTTATGCCGACGAGTGGCTGGGCTTCAGCGAGTCGGATTTGGAATCGATGCTGGAGCAGGCTGGGTTCCACAGCGTGCAGACTTCAGTGGTGTTCAAAGAGCCGGAGACGCCGAACTTCCAGACGCTGCTGGCGGTGGCGGACAAGCCCGTTAGAAACGCCCCATAAGCACTTCGACGATCCCCATGGAAGCGAGTTACTGCATTGGTCGCGTCCATTCGTATTCGTGACCGCAGACTCCCTGTTGACACGATGAACATGCCTTTTGGGAATCAGGATGTGTTTTACAGTTCCTTCATTCGGCTCAAGGAGCTTCGCGGTATAGTCATCTCAAGATCGCATAGAAAGCCCAAATCCCACTGAATGGATGGTTCCCCCACCATGCCAACAAGACTCGTGTGTCTTGCGTCCTTATTGCTTTTCGCCACTATCGCAATCGCGCAGAATGTTCCCCGCTCGTCTCATGTCTGGGTGATTAACGAAGAGAATAATAGCTACGAGAACATCGTGGGCAACCCCCAAATGCCCTATTACAACCAGCTGATTCAACAATATGGGATCGCTTCCCAGTTCTATTCCGATCAGCATAGCTCTCTGCCCGCGCTGATGTGGTTTGTCGCCGGCGCGGCTGTTGAGCCAAACAACGATACGGTTTCATGCCAGCACCCGCAGGACAATGTCGTCCGCGAGCTTCTGAAGCAGGGTTACACATGGAAGGCTTATCAGGAACTGCTTCCCTACGCGGGATATCAGGGGCTCTATGCAGGGACCGACAATATCTACTACCGCCGGCATAATCCGCTGATTGACTTTACGGACGTCTGCCCCGGCACAGGGCAGGACATTATGAGTGTGCCCTTAACGCAGATGGCAACGGACTTTGCGGATGGCACCATGGTGAACTATGCGTGGATCACTCCGGCTGGACTGGACGATGATCACGACGGTACCCCTGCCGAGGCGGATGAGTGGTTCCAGGGCCATGTCCCGGCTATTCTTGCTCGCCCTGAATTCAGCCCCGGAGGCGATGGCATTCTTTTCATCGTCTGGGATGAAGGGGCTCTCGATACGGACAACCGTTGCTCCGCCACCGTTTCCACGGGATGTGGCGGGCGCACCGCGGCCCTGGTGATCGGTCCGCAGGTAAAGCCCGGCTATCAGTCGACGGTCACTTATCACAATGAAAACGTACTGGCCACGGTATGCGCGGCCATGGGTCTTGCCGCGTGTCCTGGCGCCGCACAAACTGCCGCGCCGATGGCGGACTTCTTCAAGACGGGCGGGCCTGCAAGCCCAACCAACAGCGTGGTCATTTCCACTCCCGGAAACGGTGCTACGATTGTGGGCGAAGTTCACCTGATGGCGACGGCTTCAGAAGGCCAACCGGTGAGCCAGACACAGGTTTGGGATAACGGGGTGAAACTCGGCGTTTACGGAGATCAGATCGATGCCATCTACAACCTCGCGCCCGGACAGCATACAACGACCGCGCTCGATCTGAACTCGTCGTACAAAATTATTCATTCAGCCTCTGTCACTTACACGGTGCAGGCCCTGGTGGATGGATTGCAGATTGTATCCCCGACATCCACTGAAGTCTTCGACGCGGCTACAGTGCATGTCGTGGCGCAGGCAAACGAGTCAGTGCCGATAAGCCAAATGCAGGTCTGGGACAATGGCGTCAAACTCGGATGGTATGCGGGCGCGACCGTGAACCAGTACTTCAGCCTGTCGCCTGGATCGCACACGGTCACCGTTTTTGACCTTGACGACAAATACAACATCCTGCATCAATCCAGCGTTTCTTATTCGGTGCAATAGACGAGCTTTCATTGGCGGGTGTTCCGGGCTTGGTGAAACATCGATTCGAGGAAGCCGGCGAGCTGCGGACAAGCCTGGGTAGACGTGCAGTTAGGTGATATTCGTTAGGCGACATTCGTTAGGCGATATTCGATAGACTAGGAGCATGAAGCTTTTCGCCCTTTCCGCTCCCGCGGTGCCCCTCGCCACGTCAAACTATCTGAAGGGCGAATAATGGCAACTTCCACACTGCGTGTTCCGAGCTCCAGGCGTCCGAGATTTAAGACCGTTGTCTGGATCTCCCTTGGTCTCACTACGCTCTTCGTTTTCATCACTTCGGAAGTTCTTCTGGTAACCGATTACCCGATGTACCACGCCTATCGTCTGCAGGTCATCGCGGACCGCGGCCTCCTCATCCCGCATACGCTCGCCGGAATCTTCGCTCTCTTAATCGGCCCCATCAATTTTTCCGCGCGGATCCGCAACCGTTACCTGAAACTCCACCGCGTGCTCGGTCGCATCTACGTAGTTTCCGTTTTTGTGGGGTCGTTCACTGGGATCGCTCTCGCATGGGGACGTCCGGGCCTCCCCGGAACTTCCATGCAGGCCGCGGCGTGGATGGTCTGTACTACGGCCGCCTTGATCACCGCGCGTAACCGGCAAATCGTCCAGCATCGCCAGTGGATGATGCGTTCCTACGCTGTTACCTTTACGTTCGTCTCCAGCCGCGTGCTGAACCTGGTGCCCGCGTACTGGAGCCATCTCGGCGACGTGCTCTCCGCGGTAGGTGTCATCGCCTTCACGCTTATCTCGCTGCTGATCGTGGACATCGGCCTGAACTGGCACGAGCTTACCACTCGTCGTGAGTGAGGTTCGTCCCCGCCTCGCGGCCATCTCCTCGCTTCCATCTCCTCACTTCCATCTCCTCACTTCCAGTGACCCACACATAACCGTCCCGGCCTCCAGTGCTCCAGTGTCACTGCATCCCGCGGCACCTCAGCCGCCGCGAGCAAACGCACCCAGTCCTGCTCCCGGAAGGCCCGCCGGAAGGACACTGGCCCATCATGCCGGACGAAGCGGTGCCACCCGACGATCTTCTCCACCCAACTAAACATCCGGCAACTCAACTCGGACCGCTCCAGATCATTGATGAACCAACCTGCCTGCGCGGTGGCTTCCATCCATCGCAGCAACGCGACGATCTCCTCATCCTCCAGGTGATGTGCCGTAAGCGAACTCACGACAATATCCACTGGCCTCTTCGGCCGATAGTCGAGAGCGTTGCCGGTCACCCACGCGATGCCGAGTTCATTCGGCGTGGCCTCCGCCGCCGCACGCGCAGCGTAGGGATTCAAGTCGATCCCCGTTAGCTCGACGGCAATGCCGCGCTTCCGCGCCCAGCGCGCAATTTGCCTCAGCAGGTCGCCCCCGCCGCTGCCTACATCGACGATATGCAACGGATCAGGCGATACATGATCAGGCAATGCAGGATCAGGCAATGCAGGTTCACGCAATGCATGCGGTAGCTGCTTCAGCCAGGCCAGCGTCGGCCGATAGCCCAGCAGCAGGCGGTTGATCTGCTCCAGGCTGCGCAGGCAGCCACGGAAATCCTCATAGCTACAGTCACCATCCATCAGCTCGGGGAGATCGCGCGGAGAGACCCGCGTTCCGAATTCGATGTCCGCATTAGATCCCATGAAATCGAATTGTCTCCGCAGCGTAATTCAGGTCAGACGCAGTCATTCGCAATGGGTCCTCAGCTCAAATTATAGGGACAGACGCTGCGTCTGCCCTGGGGAAGATGGACCTCGAACAGGGGGGATCTGGCGTGGGGCGGCAGGCTGCGGCTCACTATGGCCTCGGTGCTCCGTCAAACGAATGCGGCAGCGCTTTGGATTGCAAAGTCCGCCCTATCCGGCTGCGGCATTGAGCAACGAAAACCCGTTGGGGCGGTATACTTCAACTACCGGATCCGAAAAGGAGATTCAAGTTAAAACGCCAATTCTGAATCAAATTCCTTTGCGACACAAAGTTCTCATCCTCGGTGGTGGAGTGGCAGGCTGTGCCGCTGCTATCGCGCTAGCCCGCAAGGGAGAACGCGTTACGCTGATCGAACGCGAACCCACCCCGCGCCATAAGGTCTGTGGCGAGTTCCTGAGCGGTGAGGCCCTTGAGGACCTGCACCTGCTTGGTATCGCCGTAGCCTCGCTTGGAGCCGTGCCAATTCACATGGTTCGCCTCGCCGCTGCCAGGCGTGCCGCGCAGGCTCCGTTGCCTTTTTCCGCAGCGTCGCTGACACGCAAAGCGCTTGACACGGCCCTCATCGCCGAAGCCATCGCCGCAGGAGTCAATGTGGAGCAGGGCCGCAGCGTGCAGGCACTCGCGCGCACGGCAGGCAACCTCTGGCAAGCTACGCTCGACGACGGTACCACCCGTGAAGCTCCAACGGCCTTTCTCGCCACCGGCAAGCACGATCTTCGCGGTCATGCGCGTCCGGAAGACCCGCAGCGATGGATTGCCTTCAAAATGTATTTCCGGCTGGCTGCCGCGCAGGCCGCCGAGCTTGCGCGCGCCTCTGAACTGATGCTTTATCCAGGAGGCTACGGTGGTATCCAGCCGGTTGAAGGCGGCATTGCAAACCTCTGCTGCGTGGTGCAACAGCGGTATCTCGCATCGACGGGTAATCGCTGGGAGCAGTTCCTCGCGAAGATGCAGCAGGACTGCCCACACCTCGCGATGAGGCTTGCCGGCGCGGAGCCGTTGCTGGCCAAGCCGATCGCGATCACGCGTATCCCGTATGGTTACATTCGCCGCACATCGGAAGACGGGCTCTACTGCATTGGCGATCAGGCAGCTGTCATTCCCTCGTTCACCGGCGACGGCATATCGATCGCGCTGCATACGGCGCGCTGTGCCGTCACTGCCTATCTTGCTGGAGAACCGGCGCCGGTCTTCCAGGCTCATCTGCGGTCCGCACTGCGTCTCCAGATGCGCCTTGCCGAGTTCGCAGCCGATGGCTTGAACAATGGATTCGCACGCGCTGTATTACCGTTCTGCCTCAGGGTCTGGCCCGGCGTAATGCGTGTGACGGCAAAGCTGACACGCGTCGCCCAGCATGCCGCTGTCGCTCCCATGCAGTTGCCGGCTGAAATCTAGCCGCGCAATGAACAACTCTCAGCAGTCAAAGCACGATCGGAGAGATGCAATGAAATTCTTCACGGGTTTCGCACTTGCTGCCCTACTCGGAGCAACCGCGCTCGTTCCGGCCGCGCTCGCACAGCATCCGACCTTCATCGTCAATCCAGATGCCAGCGAGGTAAAGATAACGCTCAAAACCACCCACGAGGTGGTCAACGGCGCCTTCCACATCCAATCCGGATCGATTGACTTTGACCGCAGCAATCCTAAAATGGCGGGGTCGGTGGTCGTCCTCTCCGGCAGCGGCAAAACGGGTAATGACAGCCGCGATAAAAAGATGAACAAGGACATCCTCAAGGTGGAACAGTACGCAACTGTTTCCTTTGAGCCGAAGACCTATACGGGCGCCATCGCTCCTTCAGGCGACTCGAACCTCCAGGTAACTGGTATCTTCACACTGCTCGGCACGCCTCACGAGATCACCATCCCCATCCTCGTGCATCTTGAAGGCACAACCGCAACGGCCAAGGCTCATTTTGTCGTGCCGTACGTCCGATGGGGACTGAAGAATCCAAGCTTTTTGATTTGGAAAGCGGACGACGACGTCGCAATCGACCTCTCCCTTGCCGGACGACTTTCAAAATAGAGAACCGCCTTTACACGCGATGAGAGCAGCCGAAGACGCCGAACTTGCAGACTCTGCTGGCGGCGAATAAGGCGAGCGAGGGGCTTCGCCCGCGGTCCGGCAACTTAGCATGGTCCCAAAATATTCCCGGCGACAAGGGCGTTTCTCGTTCTTGATCTCAACGGAACCATACTCAGGATTCCCCATTGCGCACAAGCCAACTTATTGCCTTTTCGGAACGTAGATGGACAACAGCAGGAGCCAAATCACTATACTGGAAACGTCTCCGAAAACCAGCCCCACACAGTTCCCCAGAGCTCAAGTGTTTCTCGCTCGCTTGACGAGTTCGCGGACGACAGCTCCACACTCGATGTTTTCAAAACCGAAGCTTTAAAAATTTGCTCAATCGGGAGGATACCCTGTCGCCTCCCCACCAGGGAGGTCTTTCATGCGTAGTCTTGCCGCTTTTTCGCTCCTCATGCTTCTGCCTGTCTCCGCTGTCGCTCAGCAGGCGGCTCAACCTCTACTCGGCTTCACGCCGCATTCCGAAATGGTAGAGCGCACATGGGAAAGCAAGTTCGTGGCGATCCCGGATGCAAAGCGCATCTCCGACAATATGCACCTGCTGGCCGCACATCCGCACAACGTGGGCTCAGCCGCGCAGCGCGCCAATGCCGAATGGCTGGTGAAGCAGTACACGT
Organism: Occallatibacter sp.; assembly: GCA_049518435.1. Lineage (GTDB taxonomy): Bacteria > Acidobacteriota > Terriglobia > Terriglobales > Acidobacteriaceae > Telmatobacter. Next base: position 61,117 of record JBEKRU010000017.1, read on the forward strand.
CATGGGGATGGGATGCGAAGATCGAGCAGTTCGACGTGCTCTATCCCACGCCGAAGGTGCGCGTGCTGGAGTTGCTGGGCAGCAAGCCCTACAAGGCAAAGCTTGAGGAACCGCCGGTGCCGGAAGATCCTTACACGCAGGACAAGAGCCCCTCAATGCCGCCGTACAACATATACGCTCTGGATGGCGATGTGACGGGTCCGCTGGTGTACGTGAACAACGGCATGTTGACCGATTACGAGGAGCTTGAGCGGAACGGCGTCTCGGTGAAGGGCGCAATCGTCATTGCCCGCTACGGTGGCGGCTGGCGCGGGCTTAAGCCAAAGCTGGCCTATGAACACGGCGCCATCGGCTGCATTATCTACTCGGACCCGGCCGACGACGGCTACGGTCAGGGCGACACCATTCCCGCCGGTCCCATGCGGCCGGAGTGGGGCGTGCAGCGCGGCTCCGTCGCCGATACAACTCTCTACGCAGGCGATCCACTGACGCCAGGCGAGCCTTCCATACCCGGCACCAAGCGGCTGGCCATCAAGGACAGCAAGGTGATGGTGCAGATTCCCACGATCCCCATCTCGTGGGGTGACGCTAAGCCACTTCTCGAACAGCTCGGGGGCCGGACGGTGCCGGCAACGTGGCGAGGCGGCCTGCCGATCACCTATAAGTTCGGCCCCGGCCCGGCGAAGGTGCACCTCAAGATTGAATCCGACTGGGGCACGAAGCCGGTATTGGACGTGGTCGCAACCATGAAGGGCAGTGAAGAGCCTGACACATTGATTGTGCGCGGCAACCACTATGACGGGTGGGTCAATGGCGCGGACGATCCTATCAGCGGCCAGTCCGCATTGCTTGAGGAGGCGCGCGCCCTGGGCGAACTGCACAAGCAGGGATGGAACCCGAAGCGCACGCTCATCTACACCGCATGGGATGGCGAGGAGCCGGGGCTGCTGGGATCGACCGAGTGGGCGGAGATGCATGCAGACCAGCTGCAGAAGCATGGGGCGGTCTACATCAACTCCGACGAAAATGGTCGCGGCTACTTCGGCGCCAGCGGATCGCAGTCCTTCGAACTGATGGTGAACGACGTTGCGCACGAGATGGTTGACCCTGAAACGGGCAAGTCGGTATGGGATCGCCAGAAGGCAGCGGAACTCGCGGGCCGCGGCCGCAGGGCTGCAGCCGCCGGTACCAGCGAGCGCAGGACGATAGAGTTTGGCCCGGCCGGCAGCGGCTCCGACTTCGCCGGATTCATCGACCACCTGGGCGTCGCATCCATCAACATCGGCTACGGCGGCGAGGATCGCGGCGGCACTTACCACTCTGCTTACGACACGCCGTGGCACTGGGACACGTTCGCTGACAAGGACGAAGTCTATGGCAAGCTGTTCGCGCAGACCGCCGGCACCATCGTTATGCGCATTGCCGACGCGGAGGTCATGCCGTACAGCTTCAGCGAGTTGTCGCTCACCATCGATGGGTACACAGCCAGCCTCAAGAGCGAGCTAAAGCAGTTGCAGGCAGACTCGTCTGCGCGTTCGCGCCTCTTGAAGAGCGGCGCTTATCAGTTGGCGAATGACCCCAAGAACTCAGTCGCGCCGCCGCCCGCACTGCCCATGCCTCCGGCAATGGACTTCGCCGCGCTGGATAGCGCACTAGAAAAGCTGAAGGCCGCGGCTGCTCATTACGCTCAGGCAAGCGCGAAGGCACCCGATCTGTCTGCGGACAAACGTAGGGAGATCAATGACGGCCTGGCCGTTGCGGAACGCAAGCTGATCGCCGCCGATGGTCTGCCCGGACGCCCGTGGACCAAACATCTCATCTACGCTCCTGGCACCTACACGGGCTACGGCGCAAGCACGCTGCCGGGGGTGCGCGAGGCACTGGAAGCGGGCCGCTTCGACGAAGCGAAGCAGCAGCTCGATGTGCTGGTGCACGCGCTGAACGACGAGTCGGCCTTTATTGACGGACTTGCAACCCTGGCTGGCGAGTAGAGGCGGGCGGGCGTCGTAAGAACGGGCATCGTAAGGCCGGGCATCGTAAGAACGGGCATCGTAAGGCCGGGCATCGTAAGTATGCAAAGCGGGATCGTACAAAGAAGGGCCGGTGCAATCTGGAGGAGCAGCTTGCACCGGCCCATCGAAAAATAAACATCGCACCATATGGAGCCGAGCCTGCGTCTGTCTGGAGTTTCACCCCTTATCAGTAACGGAAAGCCGGCAAGTATTCGCCGATCTGTCCGAGCAAAATCTTCGTCGAGCACTCACTGCCAACGCGAGCCTCCCCAGAACGTCCGCCGTACCGCAGAGGTTTTGCAGATAATTACTCCTCTCCGCTGCACACTGGTTGCAGGAGAAACTCAATGCCTGCTGCAACAAAGACCGGAAGCCCAATTCAACGCCCCCTCAAAGCTCTACCGAATGCCGCGAAGGTCGCCGCGGGCGCCCGCCCCAAACGAACCGACCCCAAAGAAGCCCTTCGCCGCCACTGCGAAGCCTGGAAGCGCGACCTCGACGCAGACCTGGAAGCCATGCTGGCGACCCTGGAAAAGCATCGACTGGGTCCTTGCCGCGAGGGATACGAGCGGGATCTATCGCATGACCGTCCGCCGAAATCGGCCTCAAATTCAACCTTAAAAAACAAATACCCCACCCCCTCCCCCTCAAAAAGCCGCCAATCGGATCGGGAGAAAACGCGTACATCCCTTTGAATCAGTCACTTAATAATTCGACCCATGCACTCATCGGTCATCTTTACCCCTCGATTTAGGGCGGTTTTGGGTAGGAAAACACCAATAATTGGCCTCAAATCAACCAGAATTGGCGCAATTATCGAACCATTTCGGCGCGCCACAGAACGCTTCGAGCGACAGCCTGTTGTGTCATGCCTCACTGACCTCGGCAGATAAACGACATAGATTGATTCATGGTTCGATCGGATACAGGGCATTATGAAGCCGCAGTTCGTGTTTTTGATCTTTTGTATATTGCTTGTTGCGCGTGATTTGCCGGCCCAGACTGAGAATCAGCGCCGCGTGGTCAACATATACGTTTTACGCATAGGCGAACAGTTACAGTCACCCCACGTTGTGACATACAAAGTGGCCGAATGGGAGCAGATGCGCGGCCGCTGGATTCTTCCCGATGTGGGCTACTACGACACCGGTTACGGGAAAGACCAACTGTGGTTTGCGGGAGGCGGCGCCGATCTGCTGCACACCAAAAACTTCGACTGGGAACAGGAACTCTACGTGCTGCAGGAGGCCGGTCCGGAATCGACCAACAAGCGCTTCATGTGGCTCTGGCCCGTTCTCGACTTCCGCTTCCGTCCTCGGCTCACAGCGGAGGTGGCCGCTTATCCAACGCTCCCGCTCAACCGTGCACAGGGATGGAGTTTCGACATTGACCGGGCCAAGATGGAGTGGGCGGCCACCAGCCATTGGAAAGCGGGTGCAGGCTATGCCGGCGGCGTGTCGCCATCCAGCGCGTGCCATCACCGGCCGTTTCTCACGGTGACCCGCACCACGCGGGCAGGCAGCTTTGAGATGTGGCTCCAACAATACAACGGGGGCGCCCAGGTGCAATTGCGCTACGTTCTTGTACACGGCGAAAACTGATCCGCAATGGCTGCGTCTCCACGGACAGTCCTTTTTCCCTGCTCCTGCCACAATCGAACAGCGTTGACCTATCATCCAATGAGTGGAGCAAGATGATGAACCCGACCGTGTTGGAGAATCCGGCTGAACCAACCCTGGCCGCCAGGACTTCGCGTCTAACCCGCGCCCGCCGCACCGCCATCCTCAAGGCGCTGGCCGACCCGCGCCGCTTCGAATTGCTGGAGCGCATTGCCAAAGCCGGCTGTCCGCTGGGCTGTACGCAGGCGCTGGCCGCTCTGCCTATCTCCGCGGCCACGCTGTCGCACCACATCAAGGAGCTTGAGACGGCCGGCCTCATACACGTTCGCCGCGAAGGCAAGTTCCACTTCCTTACCCTCCGCCCCGGTGTGCTGCAGGCCGTTGCCGCTGTCCTCATGGCACTGGAAAGCACGCCCTGCGGACGCCGCTGAAGAGATTCCTTAAAGAAAAATTCAAAATTGAGATGAATCCATTTCCCTTGTCGTTAATCAATTCGATAGTTGTCGAAATGTCGAAGCGATGATATTTCAGACGAGGAGCATCATATGAGCAGCTTTCAGGAAAAGAATCTTCAGGGCAAAGTCGCATTGGTCACCGGCGCATCCAAGGGCATCGGGGCCGCCATCGCCCGTGAGTTGGCCGCGCGTGGCGCAGCCGTAGCGGTCAATTACTCCGGCAGCAAGGCCGCCGCCGAAAAGCTAGTGGCGGAGATTACCGGCACGGGCGCAAAGGCCATCGCCATCCAGGCGAACGTAGCCGATCCAGCCAGCATCCAGCAGCTCATTGACACTGTCGCAACTCAGCTCGGACCCATCGACGTATTGGTGAACAACGCCGGCATCTACGAGTTCGGCCCGCTTGAGGCCATCACGCCGGAGCACTTCCACAAACAGTTCAACACCAATGTTCTTGGCCTGCTGCTGGTGACCCAGGCGGCTGTCCCGCACTTCAATCCCGCCGGTGGCAGCATCATCAACATCGGCTCGGTCGTGGGCAGAATGTCGTTCCCAAATGCCGCGGTCTACAGCGCCACCAAGGGCGCGGTCGACTCCATCACCGTTTCGCTGTCGAAGGAACTGGGCACGAAGAAGATTCGCGTAAATGCGTTGAATCCCGGCGTGATTGAGACGGAAGGCACGCATGCTGCAGGATTCATCGGCAGCGACTTCGAAAAGAATGCTGCCGCGGAAACTCCACTGGGCCGCATCGGCCAGCCGCAGGACGTGGCTACCGCGGCCGCCTTCCTGGCTTCCGCCGACTCGGGCTGGCTCAGCGGTCAAACCATTTACGCTTCAGGCGGCTTCACCCGCTGAGCGCAGGTGCTTTGCCATGCGCCGATACGCATTCAGCGTAGCGGCGCATGGCGGATGGTTCAGCTACCCTTCGACTTTTATGCATTCCCCAAGTATCCATAGTTTCTCCGTCGCATCGAAACAGAGTGCTGTATAACGCTGAACATCGCGCCCATTCTGTTGTATAGTTCTGGAGCAATCAGGACAACACGATCAAGATCCTTATCAAGGAGAAACTTATGCTTTACCCACCAAAAATGTCTCCGGCCGTCGCTTTCGCCGCCGCAGTGCTTGCGCTCGCGGCCCCGGCCGGGGTCGGCGTCGTCGCCGCCGCCCAATCCGTACAACCTGGACAAGCCGCGCAGTCACCCGCACCGTCACCCGCTTCACCCAACGTGGTGGCCGCCAGCCCGGAAGCCATCAAGTTGCTGAAGCTCATGGACGCCGACAACGACGAAAAGATCTCTCATGCCGAGTTCATAGCGTTTATGGAGGCCGAGTTTAAACGCCTCGATCTTGATAAGGACGGCTACCTGAACCTGAAGGAGCTGGAGAAATCGCAGCTCGCCGTGGCCCACCACGGGGGTACCCGCCGATAGGTCAGGGGAACGCCGGATCGGTCACGGCGACGGATACGTGCTGGCTGGCCGCAACTGAACCGAGCAGCCAATCTCGGGGCCACCAAACATTGGGAGCGCGACCAGGATTGGGAGCGCAACCAGGGTCCGTTCTACGCATCTCCTACAATGGAGATACGTGATGCAGGCCCTGGCCAATCCGACCGCGCCTTCCTCCGCCGAATGTGCGCAGAGCACAAGGCAGAGTTACGTCAATAGCCCCGATAGCCCAGCGGCCCGCAGAGTTGACGCGCCCGCCCCGCTTGCGCTGTGGCACTTGGCCAGCCTCGACGCGCCCACCGTCGCTCTGGTGTGGGCCTTGGCTTTTGCATGGGCCGCGCATGTCACTTTGCCGGCCTGGGCCCCGATCCTGCTGGCGCTTGTCGCCTGGCCCGTTTACATCGCAGACCGCCTGCTTGATGTTCGATCCGCATTCAGGACCTCCCAGGTCCACCCGCTGCGCATGCGGCACCACTTCCACTGGCGGTATCGCAGGCTTTTCATTCCGCTGGCCGCAGCCTCCACTTGCGCGGCTGCCTGCATCATCGTCATCTGCATGCCCGTTGCAGCGCGGGAGCGCAATTCCGTGCTGGTTGCTGCCGGGCTCGCTTACTTTTCCAGCGTTCACGTCGGTCGTACTTATCCACGCATGCTGTCCCGGATTTTCGCACCACTTCTGGCGAAGGAAACACTGGTGGCCGTAATTTTTACGGCCGCATGTGCGTTACCGGCGCTGAGCCGCGCGGGCACCGGCGGCTCTTTGAGGCTCGCTTCGGCGTTCTGGTCCATGGTGATCGCAGTCGTCTTCTTCACCTTGCTTGCGTGGCTCAATTGCAACTCAATTGAGCACTGGGAGGCCGCCCAGAGCCGATCGAATGGCAACCGCTCCCCCCGTTCCGGCACATTTGCCCACGCCATCGGTCTCGGACTCGCGGGGCTGTTGCTGGCAGCCGGCCTGTCCTTTCACCAGCGAGTCGCGCTGTTGGTCGCCTCCGGTGCGGCTGCCGCTCTGCTGCTTGCACTTCTCGATCGCCTCCGCGACCGGCTCACGCCGCTCGCGCTGCGCGTTGCCGCCGATCTGGTCCTGCTGACCCCGCTCACCTTTCTCCTGCGATGAAGGCTTTTTCATCCTGCCCACCGGAGCTCGGCACACGACCCGCAGCGCCTCCCAACTTCGACCTGCTTGCAGGTCCCTATCGCTGGCTCGAGTACCTGACCTTCGGCCCCTGGCTCGCCCGCGCCCGCGGCGCTTTTCTTCCCCAGCTTGCCCACTGCCGCAACGCCCTGGTTCTTGGCGACGGCGATGGACGTTTCACTGCACGCCTGCTCCACGTCAACCCCATGGTCCGCATTCACGCCGTGGATGCCAGCCCCGCGATGCTTCAAGCGTTGGTCTGCCGAGCCGGATCTAATGCGGTTCGTGTGGTCACGCAAGTCGCGGACGCCCGCCACTGGCAGCCCGATCCAGGGGAACAGCCGCATGACGCAATATTCACGCACTTTTTTCTGGACTGCCTGACCACCGCGGAGATTCAATCGATGGCAGAGACTTTCCGGCCATATCTCTCGCCCTCTGCCATCTGGGATGTATCTGAATTCGCTGTTCCGCCCGGCCGCTATGGCCGTTTTGTCGCGCGGCCACTCGTCTGGTGCCTTTACCGCGTATTCGCCGCTCTCACCGGCCTCACCGTCCGCACACTACCGGATCACGGACTTGCACTGAGGGCTGCGGGATTCGTTCTAAAGGTGCGCCAGACGCGACTGGCGGGCCTGCTCGTCAGCGAACTTTGGATTCCGGTCCCGGGCGCCTAACCCCAACCGCAACCCGCACTTGTCCTCCAAGTCAATGTTACAAATGTGTTAATATCGAACCTCAAGGAGTTGGCCGAACTCGCCCGTACCCGCCAAGACAGAACCCCATGAACCTCTACCTGATGCGCCACGCGAACGCCGGTCTGCCCCGCGAAAACCCACTCCTCGATGCCAAACGGGCCCTTATCAAAGAGGGAAAAGACCAGTGCATGCTGATGGCGCGCCTGTTGAATACGTTCAAGGTCCAGGTGGACGTGATCGTCTCCAGCCCCTTGAAGCGCGCGCTGCAGACTGCCCAGTTTGTAGGCACGGAAATGGGCTACGAAGCCAAGGTGGAAATGAGCAAGGCCCTGGCGCCTGACGGCTCCTACGGCGATTTTCAGGCCATGCTCGCCAAGTATGCCAACCGGGAAGGCGTTCTCGCCGTCGGGCACAACCCCAACATCTTTCAGTTTCTCGGCCGACTGGTCACCGCCAATGGCGGAGCCGCGATCCGCATGCGGAAAGGCTCCATCGCAAGGGTCGATCTCGATCGGCATCCGCCGCAGCTTCAGTGGCTCATCGATCCGCGCATGGCACGCGCGATTTACGACAACGTGGCAAAAAGCTCCCGACCGAAGACTTCGCGGAAGTAGCCGGATTCCTTGCGCAGGGACCAAAGCTCCAGTTCCGCGCCGGTCCGCCCCGGCTCCAGCTCCAGGTAAACCCGCTTGGGATAGATTTTCGCTGCCACCCGCAGTACATCGCTCGCCCGATCCTGATTCAGCGCTACAGCCAGCCGCAGCAGCACTACGGCCCGGTGCACATTCTTGTGTTCCTCGGCAGGAATATTTCTGAGCGCACGGTCGTTTGGCTGCGGTCTGCTCTTGCCCAGGTATCGCGCAATGGCGGAAACCAGGGTGCGCTGCAGCTGGGTGTAGCCATAGATTTCGGAACTGGAAACGATGTATTGCGTGTGCCGGTGGTGTCCCTGGTGGTTGATGAATTTTCCGGTGTCCTTGAGGATGGCAGCAGCTGCGATCCAGCTTTCGTACTCCGCCGGCAACTTGTGCAGCGCTTTCAGGTCCCTGAAGAGCTGCAGCGCATGCGCTCGAACCGGATCTGCCTGCTTGAGTTCCACGCCGTAGCGTCGCGCCGTGGCCAGCACGCTCTGCCAACGCTCATGCTCAAACTCGCTGTGGGCAGCGAAACCCGGCCAGGCCAAAGCTCTCCAGCATCTCGGCGAAGACCTCAGCGCCGGCCACAATAATCTCCGCCCGCCGCGGACCGATGCCTTCCACCGCCTCGCGTTCCGGGAGCGTCATCTTTGCGAGCTTCGTGGCCAGTTTGCGCACATCGCGCGTCGCCACCAGACCACTGGTCGACTGGGTTTCGTCCTGGCTTGCCCGCGGCCCTGCTGACTTGCCGGCTCGCTGACTCTCGGATTTCGTACCGCAAGCCTCACACAGGGCCGCCGCCGTTCCTGAGGTCGCAATTACCTGTGTCACACCCAAGGGCTGAATTTTTCTATGTGCGCGCCGCAGTTCGCGGGCAATCCATCGCTGCATGCGGGCCAGGCCCTCCACAGGCGCAGGGTCCGCGGTCAGAAACTCCTCAGTCAGCCGGACGGCGCCAAGGGGGACGCTGATGGTCTCCCTGATGCGCTTCTTCTCGCTCAGCGTGATTTCGCAGCTACCTCCGCCCAGGTCCATCAGCAGTGCGCGCCCACCGAGGCCGGGTACTGATGCCATCAGCCCGCGATGAATCAGCCGCCCTTCTTCGAGGCCGGAGATGATCTCCATGTTCCAGCCCGTCTCCGCCTTAACCCAGGCCTGAAAGGCCAAGCCGTTGCGTGCGTCGCGCATAGCCGCGGTGGCTACCACGCGGATCTGGTCCACCCCATGCGTCTGCACGGCCCGCTGAAAC